>NZ_VDMC01000110.1 GCF_006346335.1 Aequorivita sinensis | reverse complement strand
CTATCTCCCAAAAGCGGAGTAACAGGGGTAATAATAACATTGCCTCCCACTCCAACTTCAAAAACACTATGGTCAGGGTTGTAGCTTAGGTGTATTATGCCTTCCTCTCGGCCTGCCATCACCCTCTCGGTCGTGCCTCCCTCGTCGGTGATGAGCCCTCGTCGGAGGCAAGAGTGGTCGGTATAGTTAAAAACATAATTATAAC
>NZ_VDMC01000109.1 GCF_006346335.1 Aequorivita sinensis | reverse complement strand
TTACAAAGAATAATTTATGGGTTTTTACTAATTAATTATTAGTTGTAATCTTTTAGTAAAAGACTAAGAATTAAACATATTAAAAAGTTCCTCTCCTTTTTTCAAGGAATATGTGGGGCCGATTACAAAGAATAATTTAAATGTTTTTGCTGATTGATTATTAGTTGTAATATTTTAGTAAAAGACTAAGATTTAAATATATTAT
>NZ_VDMC01000108.1 GCF_006346335.1 Aequorivita sinensis | reverse complement strand
TGCCCCGAAGGACATAAACTAACCAGTAACCAAAGCCACTATAAAACAAGAAACTACACTTTTAAACAGTACAAAACCAAGGCGTGCAAAGGTTGTCCAGTTCGCAGTTTATGCACCAAGGCAAAAAACGGAAAAATTGTTCAACGCAGTGAGTACGCCCCATATATAGAAGCTAATGCCCATCGAGTGACCCAGAACAAACAACGCT
>NZ_VDMC01000107.1 GCF_006346335.1 Aequorivita sinensis | reverse complement strand
AGTAGTCAGAATAGCCTGAACATCTTCACTTTCCTTTTCTCTTCTTTTAAATTCCTCAGTTTGTTGATAGTCAGTCATATTATTTGTTTTTGCATGAAGCACAACGGTTTGGCTATGGTTTCGTTGCGTGAAAATCCGCTAGGATTTTCCACCGTAAACCGAAGATAGCAAATTTGCGAGGACTTTCCGAGAGGAAAGTCAGAAGCAATGA
>NZ_VDMC01000106.1 GCF_006346335.1 Aequorivita sinensis | reverse complement strand
GCAGTCTGTCTCAAAACTACACTAATTTTCTTTTAAATTCAGTTGCAGGGTTAAGATTTCCGTATTTCATGAATTTTATGAAATTTCTCGGGAATGCGAATTTTAAAGCTTGCTGAGTGGATAATTGGGTTATAGCAAGCAACATAACCCCTAAAAACGAATTGAGCGCAGCGCAAACGGCCGTTATATCGAACTTTACACCGAGATTAAA
>NZ_VDMC01000105.1 GCF_006346335.1 Aequorivita sinensis | reverse complement strand
AGCAAGCGGGCGGACAGTGCAAAACGAAACAATAATACATTTAATAAACTTTGGTCTCGGCTGACAGGTAAGTAGCTTTTAAAGCCCGCCTGCTCATAGCCAAACCGTTGTGTGCAATAACCCTTGCTTGCTAGGTTATTTAAAAAATCAGTAAAGCGCGCGAATTTGGAAGGAAAATAATCAGTATTTTATGGTAGGACTGGTTGCAAACC
>NZ_VDMC01000104.1 GCF_006346335.1 Aequorivita sinensis | reverse complement strand
AAATAGGCGAAAAAGTACTAATTGAAATATTTTTGGCTTGTATCAAACTTTAGGATTAAACAAAAATTTAGGGCTTAGTGATCGCCTACTTATCATATACGAAACGTTGTGTGCAATAACCCTTGCTTGCTAGGTTATTTAAAAAATCAGTAAAGCGCGCGAATTTGGAAGGAAAATAATCAGTATTTTATGGTAGGACTGGTTGCAAACCA
>NZ_VDMC01000103.1 GCF_006346335.1 Aequorivita sinensis | reverse complement strand
TGTATCTACTATTGTAGAATTGTTATACCACTTCTCATTATTTACTTTTTCCATTGTTCTTTTTTTTAAATACCAAGATAGCTCTTATTATTTTTAGCTGGCGCACAACGTTTCGTATATGATAAGTAGGCGATCACTAAGCCCTAAATTTTTGTCTAATCCTAAAGTTTGATACAAGCCAAAAATATTTCAATTAGTACTTTTTCGCCTATTT
>NZ_VDMC01000102.1 GCF_006346335.1 Aequorivita sinensis | reverse complement strand
CCTGGTTTGCAACCAGTCCTACCATAAAATACTGATTATTTTCCTTCCAAATTCGCGCGCTTTACTGATTTTTTAAATAACCTAGCAAGCAAGGGTTATTGCACACAACGGCAGTCTGTCTCAAAACTACACTAATTTTCTTTTAAATTCAGTTGCAGGGTTAAGATTTCCGTATTTCATGAATTTTATGAAATTTCTCGGGAATGCGAATTTT
>NZ_VDMC01000101.1 GCF_006346335.1 Aequorivita sinensis | reverse complement strand
CTTAAATTCAAACAACTATTCAAGATAAGGGATGAAATAATTAGAGAAGTAATTTTAATAGATTTCATTTACAGTTTTATTTATGGTGCTTGAGTAACATTACATACAACGGTTTGGCTATGAGCAGGCGGGCTTTAAAAGCTACTTACCTGTCAGCCGAGACCAAAGTTTATTAAATGTATTATTGTTTCGTTTTGCACTGTCCGCCCGCTTGC
>NZ_VDMC01000100.1 GCF_006346335.1 Aequorivita sinensis | reverse complement strand
AAAATAGGCGAAAAAGTACTAATTGAAATATTTTTGGCTTGTATCAAACTTTAGGATTAGACAAAAATTTAGGGCTTAGTGATCGCCTACTTATCATATACGAAACGTTGTGGCTAATTTGAAAAAATGACGAATACCAACGACATACAAGAATTGACTCTTTCTACTGACAAGTGGAAAGTTGACTTATATTATGAAAATTGGCATTCCGAGAC
>NZ_VDMC01000099.1 GCF_006346335.1 Aequorivita sinensis | reverse complement strand
AAACATAGGGGTTGCAGTGCAGCCCGAAACGGTGGATTTCCTTACTTTGTTCTTGTCTCGGTCGACAAGAACGCAGCTCGAAATCCCCTACGTTTCTTAGCCGGAACCGTTAGCCAAAATTTAAACAAAATAACATAATATGAAATTTAGAACCTTACTTTTTACATTAACAATAATTTCTACAACTTTTAGCTACTCTCAAGTTAGAGTTGGTG
>NZ_VDMC01000098.1 GCF_006346335.1 Aequorivita sinensis | reverse complement strand
CCATCAGCTAGACATTAAAACGCTTGTGGCCATACCCGCCATTGGGCGTGCTAGCCAGGCACCGCATCCGAAGTACAATGCCGAGAATTTTATATACAATCAAAAAACCGATACCTACACCTGCCCCGAAGGACATAAACTAACCAGTAACCAAAGCCACTATAAAACAAGAAACTACACTTTTAAACAGTACAAAACCAAGGCGTGCAAAGGTTGT
>NZ_VDMC01000097.1 GCF_006346335.1 Aequorivita sinensis | reverse complement strand
AAAAATAGGCGAAAAAGTACTAATTGAAATATTTTTGGCTTGTATCAAACTTTAGAATTAGACAAAAATTTAGGGCTTAGTGATCGCCTACTTATCATATACGAAACGTTGTATGTAATGTTACTCAAGCACCATAAATAAAACTGTAAATGAAATCTATTAAAATTACTTCTCTAATTATTTCATCCCTTATCTTGAATAGTTGTTTGAATTTAAG
>NZ_VDMC01000096.1 GCF_006346335.1 Aequorivita sinensis | reverse complement strand
AAGATAAAAGCATTTAGGGCACAATTTAGAGGAGTGAAAAACGTAGAATTCTTTCTGTATAGATTAACAACGATTTTTGCATAAACACAACAATTGTTCTTGATCCATAAAAATTGCCTTTGACTTGGTCCAAGGGCTTAGAAATATATTCAACACGGCAACATCCATAGAAACAGCTTATACAAAACTGGCCCATTGGTACAAAGATGTAGAAAAC
>NZ_VDMC01000095.1 GCF_006346335.1 Aequorivita sinensis | reverse complement strand
AACTGAACAACCTTTGCACGCCTTGGTTTTGTACTGTTTAAAAGTGTAGTTTCTTGTTTTATAGTGGCTTTGGTTACTGGTTAGTTTATGTCCTTCGGGGCAGGTGTAGGTGTCGGTTTTTTGATTGTATATAAAATTCTCGGCATTGTACTTCGGATGCGGTGCCTGGCTAGCACGCCCAATGGCGGGTATGGCCACAAGCGTTTTAATGTCTAGCTGA
>NZ_VDMC01000094.1 GCF_006346335.1 Aequorivita sinensis | reverse complement strand
TACATCAGCAGTTGGTGTAGCTGGTGCATTTGGTACATCATTAATCGTTACTGATAAAGCTGTAGAAACACACGTAGGATCTGAAGTATTTCGAGCCGTTACACTATAAGTGCCAGAGGTTAAGTTAATAAAGTTTTCTGAGTCCTGATAGTTCGTGCCATCAATACTGTATTCAAATCCTGGTCCTAGTGGAGCTGTAATTGAAATTTTACCTGTTGGTACT
>NZ_VDMC01000093.1 GCF_006346335.1 Aequorivita sinensis | reverse complement strand
AGGATCTGAAGTATTTCGAGCCGTTACACTATAAGTACCAGAGGTTAAGTTAATAAAGTCTACTGAAGCCTGATAGTTCGTACCATCAATACTGTATTCAAATCCTGCACCCAATGGAGCTGTAATTGAAATTTTACCTGTTGGTACTGCACACGTTGGTTGAACTACATCAGCAGTTGGTGTAGCTGGTGCATTTGGCACATCATTAATCGTTACAGATAAAGC
>NZ_VDMC01000092.1 GCF_006346335.1 Aequorivita sinensis | reverse complement strand
ATCAGTAACGATTAATGATGTACCAAATGCACCAGCTACACCAACTGCTGATGTAGTTCAACCAACGTGTGCAGTACCAACAGGTAAAATTTCAATTACAGCTCCACTAGGTGCAGGATTTGAATACAGTATAAATGGCACGGATTATCAGGCATCAGTAGATTTTGATGGCTTAACCTCCGGTACTTATAGTGTAACGGCTCGAAATACTTCAGATCCTACGTG
>NZ_VDMC01000091.1 GCF_006346335.1 Aequorivita sinensis | reverse complement strand
TAAACTGCGAACTGGACAACCTTTGCACGCCTTGGTTTTGTACTGTTTAAAAGTGTAGTTTCTTGTTTTATAGTGGCTTTGGTTACTGGTTAGTTTATGTCCTTCGGGGCATGTGTAAGTGTCGGTTTTTTGATTGTATATAAAATTCTCGGCATTGTACTTCGGATGCGGTGCCTGGCTAGCACGCCCAATGGCGGGTATGGCCACAAGCGTTTTAATGTCTAGCTGA
>NZ_VDMC01000090.1 GCF_006346335.1 Aequorivita sinensis | reverse complement strand
TTCTACAGCTTTATCTGTAACGATTAATGATGTACCAAATGCACCAGCTACACCAACTGCTGATGTAGTTCAACCAACGTGTGCAGTACCTTTAGGTAAAATTTCAATTACAGCTCCACTAGGTGCAGGATTTGAATACAGTATTGATGGCACGAACTATCAGGACTCAGAAGACTTTATTAACTTAATCGCTGGAACTTATAGTGTAACGGCTCGAAATACTTCAGATCCT
>NZ_VDMC01000089.1 GCF_006346335.1 Aequorivita sinensis | reverse complement strand
AAAAAAGGAGAGGAACTTTTTAATATGTTTAATTCTTAGTCTTTTACTAAAAGATTACAACTAATAATTAATTAGTAAAAACCCATAAATTATTCTTTGTAATCAGCCCCACCTATTCCTTGAAAAAAGGGGAGGAACTTTTTATAATATATTTAAATCTTAGTCTTTTACTAAAATATTACAACTAATAATCAATCAGCAAAAACATTTAAATTATTCTTTGTAATCGGCCCCACA
>NZ_VDMC01000088.1 GCF_006346335.1 Aequorivita sinensis | reverse complement strand
CCAATGTGATTGGACCTCCTGATACGGTAACACCACCTACTAAATCACTTACCATAACATCAGTTAGGGTAACGTTTCCTGTGTTCTTAACAGAGAAGCTATAGGTAATAATATCACCTGCCTCTAGTGTTGAACATTCTGTAGTCGGATCTACTTCAACATCTGAAGTTTTAATAAGGGCAATACTTGCATCAGTACAGATAGTTACAACCGTTGGGTTGTTGCCTGTATAGCTTGAGTTATCTGATTCATCATCC
>NZ_VDMC01000087.1 GCF_006346335.1 Aequorivita sinensis | reverse complement strand
AAATAAAAAAGGTTAAATAAAAACTTTGGCTAACAACCTGTAAAAATAATTGCTTGGTTCTAGCCTACTCGGAAAATCCTACGGATTTTCCTCTGGTTCGTTCCATTTTTATTAAGTTAGTTGCTTAACCACGCAACTATCCTTACACGAACCGTTGTGCGTAAGCTGAAAAATGAAAACAGAAGACACTAAAATACCATTGACAACATTGTTGATTATGACTGTAACTTCTTTCGTTCCAGTTGGACAAATAATCATGC
>NZ_VDMC01000086.1 GCF_006346335.1 Aequorivita sinensis | reverse complement strand
AAATAAAAAAGGTTAAATAAAAACTTTGGCTAACAACCTGTAAAAATAATTGCTTGGTTCTAGCCTACTCGGAAAATCCTACGGATTTTCCTCTGGTTCGTTCCATTTTTAGTAAGTTAGTTGCTCGCATACGCAACTATCCTTACACAAACCGTTGTGCTTCATGCAAAAACAAATAATATGACTGACTATCAACAAACTGAGGAATTTAAAAGAAGAGAAAAGGAAAGTGAAGATGTTCAGGCTATTCTGACTACTTG
>NZ_VDMC01000085.1 GCF_006346335.1 Aequorivita sinensis | reverse complement strand
TACATCAGCAGTTGGTGTAGCTGGTGCATTTGGTACATCGTTTATCGTTACTGATAAAGCTGTAGAAACACATGTAGGATCTGAAGTATTTCGAGCCGTTACACTATAAGTTCCAGCGATTAAGTTAATAAAGTCTTCTGAGTCCTGATAGTTCGTGTCATCAATACTGTATTCAAATCCTGCACCTAGTGGAGCTGTAATTGAAATTTTACCTGAAGGTACTGCACACGTTGGTTGAACTACATCAGCAGTTGGTGTAGCTGGTGCAT
>NZ_VDMC01000084.1 GCF_006346335.1 Aequorivita sinensis | reverse complement strand
CTGGTACTTATAGTGTAACGGCTCGAAACACTTCAGATCCTACGTGTGTTTCTACAGCTTTATCTGTAACGATTAATGATGTGCCAAATGCACCAGCTACACCAACTGCTGATGTAGTTCAACCAACCTGTGAAACACCTTCAGGTAAAATTTCAATTACTTCACCATTAGGTGCAGGATTTGAATACAGTATTGATGGTACGAACTATCAGGCTTCAGTAGACTTTATTAACTTAACCTCTGGTACTTATAGTGTAACGGCTCGAAATACTTCAGATCCT
>NZ_VDMC01000083.1 GCF_006346335.1 Aequorivita sinensis | reverse complement strand
ATATATAGGATTATTAAAAGCATAATTATAAGGCGAGTACCTTCTCATTTCCTCCGCCAATGGGTCAACGTTCATCCACCTTCCTAAAGCTGGGTCGTAATTACGTGCGCCAAAGTCGTAGGTGTTTATGTTGAACTCCTCTTTGAGGCATGCATTCCTCTCGGTCGTGCCTCCCTCGTCGGATGCAAGACCGCCAAACTTGTAAGTATAACTATCTCCCAAAAGCGGAGTAACAGGGGTAATAATAACATTGCCTCCCACTCCAACTTCAAAAACACTATGGTCAGGGTTGTAGCTTAGGTGT
>NZ_VDMC01000082.1 GCF_006346335.1 Aequorivita sinensis | reverse complement strand
GGATCAAGAACAATTGTTGTGTTTATGCAAAAATCGTTGTTAATCTATACAGAAAGAATTCTACGTTTTTCACTCCTCTAAATTGTGCCCTAAATGCTTTTATCTTTGCATTGAATGATTCTGCTGGTGCATTTGTACTTCTGTTTAAAAAATAGTTGAGTATAGAGCGGTAATTTAAAGTAATGCTATTGGCTACCGTTTGGAAGCTCTTAAAGGATCAAGAACAATTGTTGTGTTTATGCAAAAATCGTTGTTAATCTATACAGAAAGAATTCTACGTTTTTCACTCCTCTAAATTGTGCCCTAAATGCTTTTATCTTTGC
>NZ_VDMC01000081.1 GCF_006346335.1 Aequorivita sinensis | reverse complement strand
ACGGGGTCTTTATAATAATTAATAATCATTAGTGCCAAGTTCTTTAAAGAACAAAGGAAATCAGTTCAAATCCCGAAGGGATTACATATTTATAACAATAGGTTTCAAAAAGAAACACTCGACCCTAACGGGGTCGAATACACCCGCCTTACATATTTATAGAAATTTTAACTATAAGGTATCTGAATTTTAGGCAAGAGTTTCAAATTGAGAAAAAAAACAAGGTTTTATAAGTCTGCTTATTCACGCCGGCAATCAAGTTAAAACCCGAAAAGATTATATAATTATGACAAACAGCAAGATCGTGAATATAACAACCCAACGGCGTCGA
>NZ_VDMC01000080.1 GCF_006346335.1 Aequorivita sinensis | reverse complement strand
TTCTACAGCTTTATCTGTAACGATTAATGATGTACCAAATGCACCAGCTACACCAACTGCTGATGTAGTTCAACCAACGTGTGCAGTACCTTTAGGTAAAATTTCAATTACCTCACCATTAGGTGCAGGATTTGAATACAGTATTGATGGCACGAACTATCAGGACTCAGAAAACTTTATTAACTTAACTTCTGGAACTTATAGTGTAACGGCTCGAAATACTTCAGATCCTACATGTGTTTCTACAGCTTTATCTGTAACGATTAATGATGTGCCAAATGCACCAGCTACACCAACTGCTGATGTAGTTCAACCAACGTGTGCAGTACCAACAGGTAAAATTTCA
>NZ_VDMC01000079.1 GCF_006346335.1 Aequorivita sinensis | reverse complement strand
TAATCACCTCCAATACTAAAAGGTTTCAAAAAAAGGAAGGCGGCTTGAGGAGTAAAAACGGTTCTTGCAGGGTTACTTTGGTAACGCTGCAATCACCACCCACACTGTGGGCGAGTAGGACGTTTTGAGTTTAGGGCAAAAGAAGTTTTGATCACCTCCAGTAATATACGATTTACAAAAAAGGAAGGCGGCTTGAGGAGTAAAAACGGTTCTTGCAAGGTTACTTTGGTAACGCTGCAATCACCACCCACACTGTGGGCGAGTAGGACGTTTTGAGTTTAGGGCAAAAAAAAACCTTCATCAAGTAAATGATGAAGGTTTTAAAGGAAGGCGGCGACCTACTCTCCCACAGGATTGCAGTACCATCGGCGCAAACGGGCTTAACT
>NZ_VDMC01000078.1 GCF_006346335.1 Aequorivita sinensis | reverse complement strand
AACTGATTTCCTTTGTTCTTTAAAGAACTTGGCACTAATGATTATTAATTATTATAAAGACCCCGTAAGGTTCATATGTTTATAGAGTATATGTTTTGTTTAGCTTTCGACTCCGTTGGGGGTCGAGTGTTTTTTTTTGAAACCTATTGTTATAAATATGTAATCCCTTCGGGATTTGAACTGATTTCCTTTGTTCTTTAAAGAACTTGGCACTAATGATTATTAATTATTATAAAGACCCCGTAAGGTTCATATGTTTATAGAGTATATGTTTTGTTTAGCTTTCGACGCCGTTGGGTTGTTATATTCACGATCTTGCTGTTTGTCATAATTATATAATCTTTTCGGGTTTTAACTTGATTGCCGGCGTGAATAAGCAGACTTATAAAACCTTG
>NZ_VDMC01000077.1 GCF_006346335.1 Aequorivita sinensis | reverse complement strand
AGGATTTGAATACAGTATAAATGGCACGGATTATCAGGCATCAGTAGATTTTGATGGCTTAACCTCCGGTACTTATAGTGTAACGGCTCGAAATACTTCAGATCCTACGTGTGTTTCTACAGCTTTATCAGTAACGATTAATGATGTACCAAATGCACCAGCTACACCAACTGCTGATGTAGTTCAACCAACGTGTGCAGTACCAACAGGTAAAATTTCAATTACAGCTCCACTAGGACCAGGATTTGAATACAGTATTGATGGCACGAACTATCAGGACTCAGAAAACTTTATTAACTTAACCTCTGGTACTTATAGTGTAACGGCTCGAAACACTTCAGATCCTACGTGTGTTTCTACAGCTTTATCTGTAACGATTAATGATGTGCCAAATGCACCAGCTACACCAACTGCTG
>NZ_VDMC01000076.1 GCF_006346335.1 Aequorivita sinensis | reverse complement strand
CTTGCTAGGTTATTTAAAAAATCAGTAAAGCGCGCGAATTTGGAAGGAAAATAATCAGTATTTTATGGTAGGACTGGTTGCAAACCAGGGCCATCAAGTTTTTCGATACTATCGTGTGAGAGTTTACTCTCAAATACGAGGTTTCGTATTAAAACTTGGATTAAGGTCGTGATTTTTTTTGACAAAATCAAGGGCTTAGTGCATAAAATACTGATTTTTAACTCTTTGAAGCGCTTTAACTTCACAAAGACTAAACATATACAGGTATATATATAATTTTTGTTCAGCAGCTGATTTTTTAAATGCGTTATTATTTTTAAGCTTGGCGCGCAAGGGTTACTGGGTAAAATAGCCTTTTTGCCATTGTTATTTTTGAATCGAAAGGCTATATTTACTGACACACAACAATGTATATGAAAAATAG
>NZ_VDMC01000075.1 GCF_006346335.1 Aequorivita sinensis | reverse complement strand
TACACTTGATATGGCAAACTCAATGAAGACCATATGTAAAAAATGCTTCCCAAGAGCAATGCAGGTTACCGACCGTTTTCACGTACAAAAACTTGCGTTAGAGGCACTTCAGGACATCAGGATAAAACACCGATGGGATGCTATAGACCTAGAGAATCAACAAATAAAACAGGCAAGAGCAAAAAACAAAACATGGGAACCAAAACAATATAGTAATGGAGATACAAGAAAGCAACTATTGGCCAGAAGTAGGTACTTACTATATAAAGCCCCATCTAACTGGACTGATAACCAATGCCACAGAAGTAAGATATTATTCAGTCAATACCCTGATATAAAAATTGCCTTTGACTTGGTCCAAGGGCTTAGAAATATATTCAACACGGCAACATCCATAGAAACAGCTTATACAAAACTGGCCCATTGGTACAAAGATGTAGAAAAC
>NZ_VDMC01000074.1 GCF_006346335.1 Aequorivita sinensis | reverse complement strand
ACTTTTCCCAAGTCTCGTCCAAAACATTCCATAAATGCTTCATCGTCCGAAATGATTGTAAAACTTGGTATTGCTATAATTTCGTCAGTTTTAGAGTTGTAATAACAGTCATTACCGCAATCCAGTTCCTGCGCAATTTCTTTAATTATTTTCGATTTGGAATTTTCCATTTCAAAATAGTTTTCTTGTCTGCCTTTTATTTTCAGAGATTAATCAGATAGATGCTTGTTAATAAAAGAGAAATAAACCCGAGAATTCCGTATAAAATCTTATTGATATTAGATTTTAAATTTTCGGTTTTATATAGTCCATACATTCCGACTGGAGGTAAGATGAATAATAGTGTATCTACTATTGTAGAATTGTTATACCACTTCTCATTATTTACTTTTTCCATTGTTCTTTTTTTTAAATACCAAGATAGCTCTTATTATTTTTAGCTGGCGCACAACGT
>NZ_VDMC01000073.1 GCF_006346335.1 Aequorivita sinensis | reverse complement strand
GCTGATTACAAAGAATAATTTATGGGTTTTTACTAATTAATTATTAGTTGTAATCTTTTAGTAAAAGACTAAGAATTAAACATATTAAAAAGTTCCTCTCCTTTTTTCAAGGAATAGGTGGGGCCGATTACAAAGAATAATTTAAATGTTTTTGCTGATTGATTATTAGTTGTAATATTTTAGTAAAAGACTAAGAATTAAACATATTAAAAAGTTCCTCCCCTTTTTTCAAGGAATAGTTGGGGCTGATTACAAAGAATAATTTATGGGTTTTTACTAATTAATTATTAGTTGTAATCTTTTAGTAAAAGACTAAGAATTAAACATATTAAAAAGTTCCTCCCCTTTTTTCAAGGAATATGTGGGGCCGATTACAAAGAATAATTTAAATGTTTTTGCTGATTGATTATTAGTTGTAATATTTTAGTAAAAGACTAAGATTTAAATATATTATAAAAAGTTCCTCCCCTT
>NZ_VDMC01000072.1 GCF_006346335.1 Aequorivita sinensis | reverse complement strand
CAACCAACGTGTGCAGTACCTTCAGGTAAAATTTCAATTACAGCTCCACTAGGTGCAGGATTTGAATACAGTATTGATGGCACGAACTATCAGGAGTCAGAAAACTTTATTAACTTAACTTCTGGTACTTATAGTGTAACGGCTCGAAATACTTCAGATTCTACGTGTGTTTCTACAGCTTTATCTGTAACGATTAACGATGTGCCAAATGCACCAGCTACACCAACTGCTGATGTAGTTCAACCAACGTGTGCAGTACCTTCAGGTAAAATTTCAATTACAGCTCCATTAGGACCAGGATTTGAATACAGTATTGATGGCACGAACTATCAGGCTTCAGTAGACTTTATTAACTTAACCTCTGGTACTTATAGTGTAACGGCTCGAAATACTTCAGATCCTACGTGTGTTTCTACAGCTTTATCTGTAACGATTAATGATGTACCAAATGCACCAGCTACACCAACTGCTGATGTA
>NZ_VDMC01000071.1 GCF_006346335.1 Aequorivita sinensis | reverse complement strand
AACGTCCCGTATAAAAACTGTGCGAGCGGGCGAGCGTGATTGTCCGCAGGACAATCCGCTGAGCAAGCGAGCACGGAATTTCGATTCAAGACAGGTTTTAGCATTGTTTTTATATAGTGTTGTGCTTTCGTGCTTTATTTTATCTCTACAACCGACACAATTTTGGCTGCCGGCTTTTCACAGTCTGAATCCGTAAGAGATAGTCCGAAAGCTTCATTTAAAACGGTTCTAACTATTCTAACCGTCCGTGTCTGCCTATCTCCTTTCTTAGGGAAATGTAAATTGGTTCTTATGTGAAATAAGATATCGTTAGCCTCAGTAAAATAATTATCTAAATCCGATATTTCTTTACTTCTGGAGCCTAAAGGATTCCAAGTAGTCAGAATAGCCTGAACATCTTCACTTTCCTTTTCTCTTCTTTTAAATTCCTCAGTTTGTTGATAGTCAGTCATATTATTTGTTTTTGCATGAAGCACAACG
>NZ_VDMC01000069.1 GCF_006346335.1 Aequorivita sinensis | reverse complement strand
AGGTACTGCACACGTTGGTTGAACTACATCAGCAGTTGGTGTGGCTGGTGCATTTGGTACATCATTAATCGTTACAGATAAAGCTGTAGAAACACACGTAGGATCTGAAGTGTTTCGAGCCGTTACACTATAAGTACCAGCGGTTAAGTTAATAAAGTCTACGGAAGCCTGATAGTTCGTGCCATCAATACTGTATTCATATCCTGCACCTAATGGTGAGGTAATTGAAATTTTACCGCTAGGTGTTTCACACGTAGGTTGAACTACGTTAGCAGTTGGTGTGGCTGGTGCATTTGGTACATCGTTAATCGTTACTGATAAAGCTGTAGAAACACACGTAGGATCTGAAGTATTTCGAGCCGTTACACTATAGGTACCAGCGATTAAGTTAATAAAGTTTCCTGAGTCCTGATAGTTCGTGCCATCAATACTGTATTCAAATCCTGGTCCTAGTGGAGCTGTAATTGAAATTTTACCTGTTGGTACTGCACACGTTGGTTGAACTACATCAG
>NZ_VDMC01000068.1 GCF_006346335.1 Aequorivita sinensis | reverse complement strand
AACCGTTGTGCGTAAGCTGAAAAATGAAAACAGAAGACACTAAAATACCATTGACAACATTGTTGATTATGACTGTAACTTCTTTCGTTCCAGTTGGACAAATAATCATGCTTCAAGGACAAGGAATTTTTCTGTACCCATTTGAAAAACTCTTTGGAACGTCTGAAATAGATGTACTTAACAACGTTAACTTAATATCAGGATTTCTCACAGTATTAGCATTTTATTTTGCTAAACGTAAAGGACTAAAAGTTGTATTGACCGTTTTGACAGTGTTTTTCTTTATGTCTTATTTGACCTTTCTGACGGAAAACATGAATTACGAAGACTATCCATATTTCATTCCGATAATGATTATTGGAATTTTAGTGACTTTACCATTACTTATTGTCGGACTGATTAAAGAAAAAATAAAAAAGCCTACGCACAACAATGGCTAAGAAAACATAGGGGTTGCAGTGCAGCCCGAAACGGTGGATTTCCTTACTTTGTTCTTGTCTCGGTCGACAAGAACGCAGCTCGAAATCCCCTACGTTTCTTAGCCGGAACCGTT
>NZ_VDMC01000067.1 GCF_006346335.1 Aequorivita sinensis | reverse complement strand
TAACGGTCTCGTATAACCGTCAGTTACGGGTTAATATGCGTTAATTTTCGGTTAAGCACTGACGCTCGCAATTCCGAGTGGATTCGGACGTAGTCGAATCCGCCGTAATTGCGGTTATACATTGTTGTATGTAGTGTATTTTTATTATTTAGATTTTTCAAAACTTGAGCGTGAATTTCCGTCGGGTGTCATATCGAGATATTTTCCATTTATCCAAAAGAGTCCATTCCCGAATTCCTCAAAATCGATACCGTTTTCATTATAACTATTCCATTCGCTAAACTCTATTTTACAATAACCATCATTACTTCTTTCCCAAGTTCCATTTTGTTTTAACATTATACTGTCTTCTTTATAAAAGTGTTCGAATGTTCCATCTTTATTTAGCAATAAATAATTTTCGGCGTTTGGATTATTTTTACAAACAAATTTTCCAGAAATATCTTCAGGACAAGACCTTAAATTCAAACAACTATTCAAGATAAGGGATGAAATAATTAGAGAAGTAATTTTAATAGATTTCATTTACAGTTTTATTTATGGTGCTTGAGTAACATTACATACAACG
>NZ_VDMC01000066.1 GCF_006346335.1 Aequorivita sinensis | reverse complement strand
TTTTCTCCTTGTTGATATTCCATACCTTAAGATACAAATAACCAAGGTAGCATCTAAAGAGAGTGCAATGAGTTTTCAACAAACTTATTAAGTTTTGAGACAGTCTGACGGTCTTGTATATGGCTCGTAGCGTGCAAATTAGCGATTACTTTTCGGTTTAGCACGAGCCGAATTTTTTAATTTTCTTATTACCTTTTTTTCTCAATAAGCCAAATTAAAAAATTTGGCGGACTTCGCAAATATACCTGAACTTCCGATTAAGCAACTGTTTAGCTATGAGCTATATACGTTGTTGTGCAACGTTGTGTGTCCTGCGCTGTTCAAGGATGCAAGATAAGAATTAGTTCTTTGAGAATGAACAGCAAACTGTAATTGAGATGAGAGAAGGTCTCTCGACTAAGATGTACAGGCATATTAGTCAAACCGCCTTATGGGGCTTATCCTTCACGGGTTGGTCTTGAGCGATAAGGTCTGGAATTCCTACTAATCTTGTGACATTTTTTTTAAGCCACTTTATTAGTTTTCCCTCTTAATTTAATTTCCATTTCTAGAGGGGAAATATACCCTAGAGATGAATGTAG
>NZ_VDMC01000065.1 GCF_006346335.1 Aequorivita sinensis | reverse complement strand
ACAACGGTTTGGCTATGGTTTCGTTGCGTGAAAATCCGCTAGGATTTTCCACCGTAAACCGAAGATAGCAAATTTGCGAGGACTTTCCGAGAGGAAAGTCAGAAGCAATGAACTATAGCCGGTGTTGTAAGTAGTTTTTTTATTTTTTGTCAGTTTGGTTTTTCGTTAATGTGTCTTTTACTAATGCCTTGTAAATGTATTCAGGTGTTTTTTCCTTTATCTTATTCATCTCATTTTGGAAATGGTTTTTTAGAAAAGCTTTTTCCTTATTATTCAGATTTTCAAGAATTCCAACTCTGCCATAAAAGCTTATATTTTCATCATCCTTATGGACGAGAACGATTAATGGATATCCATTTTTTGCCTCAAACATTTCCAAGTCATTTTCGATTCCCGTTTTTGGATTTGGTCGGTCTAAAAAGTAGGTAAAACTGATGTTTTTTTCAGTCGGACTGTCGAAAGGGTCACTTGTCGGATTTGCATAGTTGATAATTCCTTGTACCTCATAAAAGTCCGATTCGTTATAGTCCGAATATTTTTTTTCAGACTCGCAGGAAATAAGTCCGAAGGTCAAAATTAATATTATGGTCAGCAGTTTTCTCAAAATTACTTACAACG
>NZ_VDMC01000064.1 GCF_006346335.1 Aequorivita sinensis | reverse complement strand
TACACTTGATATGGCAAACTCAATGAAGACCATATGTAAAAAATGCTTCCCAAGAGCAATGCAGGTTACCGACCGTTTTCACGTACAAAAACTTGCGTTAGAGGCACTTCAAGACATCAGGATAAAACACCGATGGGATGCTATAGACCTAGAAAATCAACAAATAAAACAGGCAAGAGCAAAAAACAAAACATGGGAACCAAAACAATATAGTAACGGAGATACAAGAAAGCAACTATTGGCCAGAAGTAGGTACTTACTATATAAAGCCCCATCTAACTGGACTGATAACCAATACCACAGAAGTAAGATATTATTCAGTCAATACCCTGATATACAAATTGCCTTTGACTTGGTCCAAGGGCTTAGAAATATATTCAACACGGCAACATCCATAGAAACAGCTTATACAAAACTGGCCCATTGGTACAAAGATGTAGAAAACACAGGCTTTAGAGCGTTCAATGCTATAGCAAACACGATAACACTAAATTATAGATCAATCTTAAACTATTTTATAAACAGAAGTACAAATGCATCAGCAGAATCATTCAATGCAAAGATAAAAGCATTTAGGGCACAATTTAGAGGAGTGAAAAACGTAGAATTCTTTCTGTATAGATTAACAACGATTTTTGCATAAACACAAC
>NZ_VDMC01000063.1 GCF_006346335.1 Aequorivita sinensis | reverse complement strand
AAAATAGGCGAAAAAGTACTAATTGAAATATTTTTGGCTTGTATCAAACTTTAGGATTAAACAAAAATTTAGGGCTTAGTGATCGCCTACTTATCATATACGAAACGTTGTAGTGCATTAAAACGACACTACAACACTGCATAAAAGCAATGCTTAGTGTCGTGTATTTTTGCAGGCTACTCGTTAGCTTCTTTTTTTCCAACCGCACTAAATGCATCAAGTTTTCTTTTTACACCCTTCCAATATTGTTTGTAAGTGCTTTCATCTTTTCTGTGAATAGGAGGTGTTTCATTAATATTAGGCAGTCTTTCAATTAAGTAATCGCAAGCCACCATAGCACAAAATTTAGCAGATACCAACCCGCTTGATGCACTACCTTTTTCTATAGGTATAAAAGAAAACATCCGTTGCATTAATTCATCTGCATCAAGTTGTTTGTTTTCGTCTAGTTCTTGTTCTCTTTCCTGTATTGTTTTCATCAGTTTTTATTTTATGCCAACGCTCAAAAAAAAAGAAGCGTCAACGGTTATTACTATTAATTTAATTCTGTGCTTAATCACGCACTGCTCTTATGCTTGTACGTTGTGGCTAATTTGAAAAAATGACGAATACCAACGACATACAAGAATTGACTCTTTCTACTGACAAGTGGAAAGTTGACTTATATTATGAAAATTGGCATTCCGAGACA
>NZ_VDMC01000062.1 GCF_006346335.1 Aequorivita sinensis | reverse complement strand
AAATGGCACGGATTATCAGGCATCAGTAGATTTTGATGGCTTAACCTCCGGTACTTATAGTGTAACGGCTCGAAATACTTCAGATCCTACGTGTGTTTCTACAGCTTTATCTGTAACGATTAATGATGTACCAAATGCACCAGCCACACCAACTGCTGATGTAGTTCAACCAACGTGTGCAGTACCTTCAGGTAAAATTTCAATTACAGCTCCACTAGGTGCAGGATTTGAATACAGTATTGATGGCACGAACTATCAGGAGTCAGAAAACTTTATTGACTTAATCGCTGGTACTTATAGTGTAACGGCTCGAAATACTTCAGATCCTACATGTGTTTCTACAGCTTTATCAGTAACGATAAACGATGTACCAAATGCACCAGCTACACCAACTGCTGATGTAGTTCAACCAACGTGTGCAGTACCTTCAGGTAAAATTTCAATTACAGCTCCATTGGGTGCAGGATTTGAATACAGTATTGATGGCACGAACTATCAGGACTCAGAAGACTTTATTAACTTAATCGCTGGAACTTATAGTGTAACGGCTCGAAATACTTCAGATCCTACATGTGTTTCTACAGCTTTATCTGTAACGATTAATGATGTACCAAATGCACCAGCTACACCAACTGCTGATGTAGTTCAACCAACGTGTGCAGTACCTTCAGGTAAAATTTCAATTACAGCTCCACTAGGTGCAGGATTTGAATAC
>NZ_VDMC01000061.1 GCF_006346335.1 Aequorivita sinensis | reverse complement strand
CGTTGTGGCTAATTTGAAAAAATGACGAATACCAACGACATACAAGAATTGACTCTTTCTACTGACAAGTGGAAAGTTGACTTATATTATGAAAATTGGCATTCCGAGACAAAGACGATTGAAAAGAACGAAAGCGATATTGTAATTGAATTATCCGAAAAAGGAGAATGGGACTCGACATTAAAGTTTGTACTAACGGACGAAAAAACAAAACGGACTTGTATCGTGACAGGAATCCAAGGTGGAACGTTCTTGCACAAAAAAGGCAATGACGAAAATAGTCAGTCTGTAAAAATCGACAACGACAATCTAATATTGAGCTTAGGACTGAATTTCGTTTCTATCGACCTTAATAAACTCAACCTGAATTGGAAACTTCAACCCGATATGGCAGAAGTATTTGAGTTCTACGATTTGGAAAACGATTATCTACTTCGCGGAGAAGTAGGAATTCACAGAATTGACAAAACAGGACAGGTAAAATGGACTTTTTCGGCAGCTGATATTTGGGTAAATATGGAAGGACGACCAGAAGTTGAAATAACTGAGAACTCGATAAAACTTTTAGACTTTAACTCTGACGAATACGAAATCGACTTTGACGGAAAAGAAATAAAAAAACTAGCCACAACAACGGCTATAAGCAAGCGGGCGGACAGTGCAAAACGAAACAATAATACATTTAATAAACTTTGGTCTCGGCTGACAGGTAAGTAGCTTTTAAAGCCCGCCTGCTCATAGCCAAACCGTTGT
>NZ_VDMC01000060.1 GCF_006346335.1 Aequorivita sinensis | reverse complement strand
ACGGTCTGGCTATGAGCAGTTGGGGTTTTTTTGCCCTAACTTTTCAGTTTAGCACTGACCTTTATTTTATTTACTTTCTTTTTATTTAAACACCTAAACCCCAATTGCTTATAGCCTTTGTTGGCATTAGTATTTTTTATTCCGTTGTATCTTTTACAACTTTAGTTTTAGATAAAAAGTCGTGAATTCCGTTTTTTACGAACAGAAATGAAAGTCGGTCAAATGGAATTAGTCGGCAAAATGTCCGAGTAATTATATCTCCGTCTGTCGGTTTTTCTCCATTCATTTTCACAACTTTTGTTTTTGTCACAAACTTCCCAATTGTCTTTTGGAATTTAATTTCCATTATTGCGTAATAAGCTATAAAGGTTCCAAAAATCAGAACGTAACCAAAAAGAGTTAAAAGTCCTTGGTCAGTTGGCTGAACAAAAATTCCGATTATAAAACTTACTATAAATGCTAAAATTAGCCATACGATAAAGTCAATTAGAAAATTTACAAATCTAATTCCCGAACCGACTACATTCGAGTCAACTTTTTGTATTTGTTCTTTTTCGACTGTTGCTTGTTCTTTTATTTTTTCAAATTCGCTTGTGTCGATATTCCGTTTTTCAATTTCAGCATCCGCAGCTTCGATTGCAGTCGGATTATAACTTTCTCTTTCGACTGTTACAATCTTAATTAATTCTTCATCTGTCCTTTCAGACATTACTTTTGCAAATTCGTTTTCCATTAGTTTGATGGTTCGTTTATATTAATGCCAACG
>NZ_VDMC01000059.1 GCF_006346335.1 Aequorivita sinensis | reverse complement strand
AAAACAATGCTAAAACCTGTCTTGAATCGAAATTCCGTGCTCGCTTGCTCAGCGGATTGTCCTGCGGACAATCACGCTCGCCCGCTCGCACAGTTTTTATACGGGACGTTGGCAAACATGCAAAAACAACTATATCCAATAAATGAAAACTAATTTCCAATGCATAGAACTGACAATCCAAGATGAAGAGTTTGGGTGTACCATAACATTTTCAGATTCAAGATCAGCGGACGACCAGTTCAAATCTATGGAAGAGATTATGAATAGCGATGAAAAGTACTTGTTGATTCAAAGAACTTATCCAGAAGATGATTATGATGCCGACTATTACTATATCGAATCTTCAGAATCGGATGAGATTTTCAAGCCTAATGAAAAAATAAACATAGTGCTAAACCAAAACCTAATCAAAGTGAACTCTGCTGGAGAACAATTGAGAATAGGACTAAATCTGGATAACAGAAAACTTAAAGATTTGGAACGAATTCTCAGAACAAGATTTAAAGAAATTGTAACGTTAATAGAAAATAACTAAGCACGATTTGCCAACACCGTGTAAAAATAATTGCTTGATTCTCGCCTACTTGGAAATTCCTGCGGAATTTCCACAGGCTCGGTCAATGTTTACTATTTTAGGTGCTTGCCACCGCAACTATTCTTACACATAAACGTTGTAAGTAATTTTGAGAAAACTGCTGACCATAATATTAATTTTGACCTTCGGACTTATTTCCTGCGAGTCTGAAAAAAAATATTCGGACTATAACGAATCGGACTTTT
>NZ_VDMC01000058.1 GCF_006346335.1 Aequorivita sinensis | reverse complement strand
TGAAGTGCCTCTAACGCAAGTTTTTGTACGTGAAAACGGTCGGTAACCTGCATTGCTCTTGGGAAGCATTTTTTACATATGGTCTTCATTGAGTTTGCCATATCAAGTGTAATCTCTTTGACTTTTGCTCTTTTCTTAGCTGATATTTTTAAGAGTTGTTCTATGATGGGTTCAACTTTGGTTCCAGCGAAGATGGCAACGATGCTCCCTTTCTTTCCTTTGGCTTTTTTGTTAGTAATTATTGTGTAGAGCTCTCCTTTAGATAGCGCTGTTTCGTCAATGGATAGGTAAGGCCCAATGTTTTCAGGGAATATGAGCCATTGTTTGGCATGCTTCTTTTGTTCCCAGTCTTTAAAATCACTTAGACAGTCTTTGTATTGGCGCTGTAGTTTTTTGCCATTAACACCATAAAAATAACCGATTGTATGGCAATTGGATGCTTTAGTATCGACTAATTTCTTTTAAAAAAGCAGCGAACTCGGTGGTCATCCGTGTTCCCTGTGCTACTAAATTCCAATCTCTCTGAACAACTTCTTTAGTTGCCTTATCCAGCCATCTACGCCGTTTTACATGCAGGTATACTGTGTTTCCGCGCAATGGAAAATCTTGGATAGTAACTTCTTTGTGAAAACCGTGCGCTATAAGTTGTCGTTTTGATTCTTCCGCTGGTACAGCGTTACGCTCTTGAAAATAAAGATGCATAACTTCACCACTTTTTGTATTCTTTACAAGATCGAAGTGATTGATTAAAAATTCAGGCAGGATAAGTTTCAGTAGGTCTAGATAATTGTCCAAAGCTTTGTTTTAAAAAA
>NZ_VDMC01000057.1 GCF_006346335.1 Aequorivita sinensis | reverse complement strand
TTCCAAGTAGTCAGAATAGCCTGAACATCTTCACTTTCCTTTTCTCTTCTTTTAAATTCCTCAGTTTGTTGATAGTCAGTCATATTATTTGTTTTTGCATGAAGCACAACGTGTTTGGCTATGGTTTCGTTGCGTGAAAATCCGCGAGGATTTTCCGCCGTAAACCGAAGATAGCAAATTTGCGAGGACTTTCCGAGAGGAAAGTCAGAAGCAATGAACTATAGCCGGTGTTGTGCAACGTTTTTTCTATTTCTTTTTAAGGTCAAATCCTAAATTCAATTGTAGCATAATTGGCCAAATATTTCCATTTCCATTTGTGTCGAAATAATATTGAGGTCCAACATCAAAAAGTAGGTGAAAATTCTTTCCGTATTTTCTTTGAATTCCCCAAGTTGGTCCAAATGCAAAATCAAAGTCAGATGTTCGGTTTACATTTTCAGCGATTGAATTCCCACGAGTTATAAATCTCAAAGAAACAAAGTTTCCAGAATTATTTTCCGTTTTTCTGTTTTTCTGGTTTCGTTTGTTCAGATTGTAAAACCATTTTTCTTGAACATCTAAAAATGGGCTAATTATGTAAATAAATCCACTACCGCCAAAAGTCAAGTCGGGATATCCGCCACCATATCCGATTCCAAGTCCAGCAGAGAATGTTGAGTAAGTTCCAGTAGGTAATTCCAATTCAACTCCAGGGTTTAAAAAATTCACTCTCCATATTTTTTCTGTTGCAATACTGTCGTTTTCTTGAGCGTAGGTAAGTGTAATTAAAATTCCAAATAGTAGGGTCAGTAAGCTTTTTTTCATTCGTTTTCGTTTTTTTGGTAAATGTTGCACAACGTCCCGTATAAAAACTGTGCGAGCGGGCGAGCGTGATTGTCCGCAGGACAATCCGCTGAGCAAGCGAGCACGGAATTTCGATTCAAGACAGGTTTTAGCATTGT
>NZ_VDMC01000056.1 GCF_006346335.1 Aequorivita sinensis | reverse complement strand
TAAGCAATTGGGGTTTAGGTGTTTAAATAAAAAGAAAGTAAATAAAATAAAGGTCAGTGCTAAACTGAAAAGTTAGGGCAAAAAAACCCCAACTGCTCATAGCCAGACCGTTGTAGCACATTTGAGAAAACTATTTTTTATGAAAATTGCAAAATGGACTTTAATAGTGATTGCATTACTTTTTGTGTTACCAATATTGGGTTTTTGGATTCACGGGACATTTTTTTATGAATACGAAATGAATCAAATAAAATCTGATTTAAATGACATAGAAGGAGTTTCTGTAATTGATATTTGGGGACATAATGATTTAACTCTTGAAAATGTAGGCGCACGCCTTAAAATTAAGGATAAAGGGGAAATTGTTCTTCTCGATTTAAGTTCGGAGGCCAACGATTATCCTAATTCCGTGATTGTTTCTGAAATTGGTGGTTATAAATTTAGAAGTTTTTCCTGCTTCGATTATGAAGATAAGGGATACCACGAAGGTATTAGCTTTTCGATTAATATTGGAGAAAATTCAGAAATTGGTAGCCAAATTGGAATTGAATTCAAAGATCCGCAAATAGTTATTGAGAATTACAATAGCATTTTAAATGTTGTACAAAAACTAAAAAGAGTTCCTGAATGGAACTATTATAAAAACGATGATAGGGAAATATACATTTTGGTTTATCAAGATGAAAGCGAAATGCAATCTCTATTTGAAAAATATGGTGCCGATAGTTCAGCTGATTTTCAAAACAAGCATATATTGAGTTTTGACCATCCAAACTGTAGATAAAAACGTGCTACAACAATGGCTATAGTTCATTGCGGCAGAATTTTCTACCGAAAATTCCCGCAGCTTTACTATCTTTCGGCAACAGCGGAAAAGTCCTTCGGACATTTTCCGCAACGAAACCATAGCCCAAACGTTGTGTGCAATAACCCTTGCTTGCTAGGTTATTTAAAAAATCAGTAAAGCGCGCGAATTTGGAAGGAAAATAATCAGTATTTTATGGTAGGACTGGTTGCAAACCAGG
>NZ_VDMC01000055.1 GCF_006346335.1 Aequorivita sinensis | reverse complement strand
TTTAATCTCGGTGTAAAGTTCGATATAACGGCCGTTTGCGCTGCGCTCAATTCGTTTTTAGGGGTTATGTTGCTTGCTATAACCCAATTATCCACTCAGCAAGCTTTAAAAATCGCATTCCAGAGAAATTTCATAAAATTCATGAAATACGGAAATCTTAACCCTGAAACTGAATTTAAAAGAAAATTAGTGTAGTTTTGAGACAGACTGCCGTTAGCTTTAATTTTATGAAAATCAAAACTCTATTATTGTTTCTGAATTTATCTCTTCTTGCAAGTGCTCAAGAACTAGCGACTTTTTGTGACAACGAATATGGAGGGAAAATTTTGAAAGAAACAAAATCGATTATCGATAGTTTGAAGAATAATGGAGCTCAAAATTTTATCTCACTCACTCATTATTCTGCTGGAACTGAGGCAGGATATGCTAAGATTCTTTGGAAACAAGAGAATGAGATTAGAGGGATAGAAATTAAGATTAATAAAACCGATAATGAACTTTACGAAACGACTAAATCTTCATTAATTACTGACCAAAATTTAAAAACGATTGAATTCTTGAATGGTAAAAAGTTGAATGAAAATAAAGAATTAAATGATATGTGTGAAGGTTGGATTTCACACCAACCATATTTTTTGCTTTATTACAATAATAGCGAAAATGAGGAATGTCTGAGTATTCCACAATCCAATACAGAATGTAATATTGAAGATTATCGTATAAAAATAATAGAGGAACTAAGTTTAGGTGCTTTGGAATTTCTTAAATTGAGAATAACAGAAGAAGAGTTTCAAAAACTTGAAATTAGAAAAAACTAAAGCTAACACCGGCTATAGTTCATTGCTTCTGACTTTCTTCTCGGAAAGTCCTCGCAAATTTGCTATCTTCGGTTTACGGCGGAAAATCCTAGCGGATTTTAACGCAACGAAACCATAGCCAACACGTTGTGCGCCAGCTAAAAATAATAAGAGCTATCTTGGTATTTAAAAAAAAGAACAATGGAAAAAGTAAATAATGAGAAGTGGTATAACAATTCTACAATAGTAGATACA
>NZ_VDMC01000054.1 GCF_006346335.1 Aequorivita sinensis | reverse complement strand
TTCTCTTTCGACTGTTACAATCTTAATTAATTCTTCATCTGTCCTTTCAGACATTACTTTTGCAAATTCGTTTTCCATTAGTTTGATGGTTCGTTTATATTAATGCCAACGGTTTGGCTATGAAAAGTAGCGGAAAAACAAGCGCAAAACTGTCCGCTGCAACTTTGTTTTTTTTAAAGTACAAAAACTTTCGATTTAGAAAATCAGCAGCTATTTTTTATAGCCGTTGTTGTAGCCAGTTTTTTTGTTTTTTAATTTTCCCCAAGCTAATACTTTTACTCCTTTAGAGTATTGAACTTTACTTGGTTGTCCGTTTATTAATTTTTCAAATCTCGGATAATTTAAATCTAGTTTTTGTATGTCAATTTCATTAATTGTCCATTCCAAATGATGGATTTCGAATTCATTAATCGATTTGTCCGTATCTTGAAAAAGTGCATACCTTTCAGTTAGCCATTTGTCCAATGCAGTTTTTCCCGTCACTTCCTTTCCAATGGAAAATTCAATGTCAAGTTTATCATCAAATTCCAAGTTTTGAGATTGATATTTTTCCTCCGTCCTTTTAATTGCTGAAAATCTATATGGAAGTTCTGAAATTGCTTTTGCGACTGTACAGGATAAACGTTTTCCTCCTTCGATACTCAAAAAGTAAACTCCAGTTTTATTATTTGATTTTACATAAGTCCGAATATTTATTTCATCAAAATCCGATATTGGCGAAAAAGAAGGAAGGTTTTTTGGTCTTATTTTTTCCATTGTAAAAGCTACAACTGAAACCCAAGGTTCGCCGTCAAAAAGGTCGATTTTCAGTTCTTTCGGTACAAACTTTTTCAGTTCGTCCAAGTCCACTTGATAATGAAGAAATATTGCATTATTCCATTCTTGATAAAATTTCCAACTGTCTGTCGGAATTCTCCAAGGTCTATGTTTTGTGGTGTTTAATATTTCTCCGATTGTCATTTTTTTTAAATTGGCTACAACGTTTCGTATATGATAAGTAGGCGATCACTAAGCCCTAAATTTTTGTCTAATCCTAAAGTTTGATACAAGCCAAAAATATTTCAATTAGTACTTTTTCGCCTATTT
>NZ_VDMC01000053.1 GCF_006346335.1 Aequorivita sinensis | reverse complement strand
AACCGTTAGCCAAAATTTAAACAAAATAACATAATATGAAATTTAGAACCTTACTTTTTACATTAACAATAATTTCTACAACTTTTAGCTACTCTCAAGTTAGAGTTGGTGATTTTAGTTTTGCCATGTATAAACATAAGAAGTTAAATAAAAAAACCCTAAATCGATTTACTACAAAGACCACAAAATTTGTTTTACCTAAATTTTATTCAAAATCAACTTTTGAAAACATCTTAAATGAAGTTTGGGATGTTACTCCTTATGAATTAATAATGGAGGACGAATTTAATGAGTCAGAAGTAAAAGTGGATGACGTTTTAGCTCAATTTATGAACATTGGTATTACTAAATCAAAATCTAGTGGAATGACTGTTGATTATGGGTTTCATATTTTAGATTTTCACGTTGTTGATAAAATAAAGAAAAAGCCTAAAGAAGGTGAATTAAAATGGTATTCTTCAAAAATTGGAACTATTTATTTTACACCAGATATTAGTTTGAGACAGCAAGCAGGTGCATACTCCAAAGAATTAAAAGGTGATTTATTAAATTTTCGGCTAGGCTACTTGAAAAATTTCTTGCAGTTTGCCAATAACTCCATCAAAAATAAGGTCTCAACTGACCTTTATGAAGATTATGTAAAACCCGAACTTAAAAATATTAAAAGTAACACAATCTATATAGATAGAACTTTCCTTTATGGATATAATGCTTGGACAGTAACGGAAAAGAAATCACCAGAAATAGAAGATTTAATGAAAGATTTTTCATTTGACTATAAAATTGTTGAATATGAGGAAATAGAAAAAATGATTTTGGATAATAAAACCACAGATTTTTATTATTTAATGTATAATCAAATTAATTCCAACAAAATAATTACTATCATTAATGGTAATACTGGTGATATAATTTACCAACAACATTCATTGATGTCATTTAACATTAAATCAAAAGACTTTAAGGAGCTGGATAAAAAAATAAAAAAGGTTAAATAAAAACTTTGGCTAACAACCTGTAAAAATAATTGCTTGGTTCTAGCCTACTCGGAAAATCCTACGGATTTTCCTCTGGTTCGTTCCATTTTTA
>NZ_VDMC01000052.1 GCF_006346335.1 Aequorivita sinensis | reverse complement strand
AAAAATAGGCGAAAAAGTACTAATTGAAATATTTTTGGCTTGTATCAAACTTTAGGATTAGACAAAAATTTAGGGCTTAGTGATCGCCTACTTATCATATACGAAACGTTGGCACCTATTGACCCCGCACCACATCTTTTCCGATAGAAGATTGTGCACTTGGTAGCATGCAAAATAGAATGATTGGCAAACGGAATCTTGAATTCCAAGCGTCTTTGACCAGGGTTTCGCAAAGTTAAGGTGGTGCTCAGACAGTTGGTAGGTATTTTAAAGATTTGTGCAGAGAAGGATTCAGGGGATTCTGCGGTTATCGTAGGAATGTGAAAATTGGCAGACCGGTGCTGGGTTTCGGTAGAAACTACCCGACTAGCAGAACGGACTTCTAAAACGGATTACGCGGATTGCTTTATCAAAGGTATCGTGTAGGTGAGGGGTGCGCAGACAGCGGATAGGTGCTTTTAAAGGTTTGTGCAGAGTAGGGCACGCAGAATTTAGCGGTTTTCGTAGGCAAGTGGGGTTTAGGAGACCGGTGTCGGGCTCCGGTAGAAACTGGCTGAATGATAAAAGGGATTCGCAAAGCGTTATTTGCTTCCCGAAACGGTCAAATGATTGATTGGCAGAAACGTAAAAATGGGGTTAGGCTCTTCAGCTTAGCAATTGTTGCACCCCAGCATCCACATGGTTAGAAAAGTCTATCTTTATAAGGTGTCGTAAGGCCAGCGGTCGCTATCAAAGTACTGGTCTCGTGTTTAATGTATCTGGAAGCGTCTATACATAGATTGGCAGAAACGTAAATTCAGTATCTCGTTAAGACAAATGTTTGCATACGGATTGGCAAACGGAATTTAAAGAACGAGAATTAGTTCCGGGGTGGCGGCGAAGTGGTAGTATTGTCGTTTGCAGACTTGTAAGAAGAGCAAAACGCGAGAAGGGTTGATGACAGGTGCCAACACGCAATATATTGCATAGCTGCTCGCTTATAGATGACAAATTGGTTCCGGGGCAGTGGCCCTATGTGGATAAGAAATTTACTAACAGAGAAAACGCTACGCACTATATTGCCACACGTTGTGTGCAATAACCCTTACTTGCTAGGTTATTTAAAAAATCAGTAAAGCGCGCGAATTTGGAAGGAAAATAATCAGTATTTTATGGTAGGACTGGTTGCAAACCAGG
>NZ_VDMC01000051.1 GCF_006346335.1 Aequorivita sinensis | reverse complement strand
AGGACAAGCCATTGCTTATACACATCTTAAGTTTGATTTTTACTAAATAAGTTAATTTTAAGTATTAATCAGAAAGAACAAAAGAGCGGAGTAAGGTTACTATATACGGTGAAGCTTTAGACTTCGACAACATTGATAATCCCCGCTCTTTTACTACTTAAATCACGTTCAGTTCTGTGAGGCCTAGACCTCGTTTTCAAGCGATGTCCTGAGTATGTCGAAGGGTTGTTGTGACCCAAGTAGCTGGTTCTTTCATAAAATCAGTTCCTATGAATAAATATAAGGAAACTTTTGGAGTTGACATCAGTAAAGATGTCTTTGACGTACACGGCAGTAGCAGTGGCCACAACCAGTTCAAAAATGATGAAAAGGGATTTAAATCTTTTTTAAAGATACTTCCTAATGATTCAATTGTAGTTATGGAAGCAACCGGTTACTATCATTACAGGCTCGCACAGTTTCTTTACAAAAACAATGTGGCGGTGTCTGTTGTAAATCCCTTATCTGTAAAACGTTTTATCCAGATGAAGCTCGCCAAGGTAAAGACCGACAAGAGCGATGCCAAGTCTATTTATGACTATGCTCTGGCCAATGAGGTTCCTCTTTACAATGCGCTGACCAATGTACAGGCCGAGTGCTTGCAACTGTTCCGGTTAATGGACAGTTATCTTAAAAAGCGTACTGCTACCAAGAACAAAATGCACGGTGAGGAAACTTTGGGTATCCCTTCAAAATTTGTGTACCGTTCTTTAAAGCGTGATAAAAAACACTTGGACAGAGAGCTTGAAGGAATAGAAGCACGACTGCTGGAATTGGTAAAACAAGAGCAGCAGCAACAGCTTACGCTTCTGCAAACCGTTCCTGGCATTGGTGCCAAGACAGCTTTATTTTTAATTGTGATAACCGATGGTTTTTCCAAGTTCGAGACGGGAGCACAGCTTTGTAGTTACGTGGGTATAACGCCAACAATTAGGGAGTCTGGCAGCAGTGTGCGAGGACGTAGTAGGATTAGTAAAGTTGGTAATAAAAAACTTCGCAACTTGTTATTTCTTTGTGCCTTTAATGCCTGTAAACACAATAAAGCGTGCCGTGAACTCTATGAGCGCATTGTTCAAAAAGGTAAAAGTAAAAAATTGGCGCTTATTGCAGTGGCAAATAAGTTGTTAAAACAATGTTTTGCTATCGCAAAATCGGGTTTACCATATGATGCAGAATTCGTTTCGATTCTTACAGTAAAATAATTGTGC
>NZ_VDMC01000050.1 GCF_006346335.1 Aequorivita sinensis | reverse complement strand
TGACTGGAGTGTCTATATTTGTTGTGACAACTTAATTAAGCCCTAAATGATTAAATTTAACATATGGCAAGAAAACATGAAAACGATTTTAAGGTTCTAATCGTAGAATTAGTAAAATCAGGTAGACCAATTAAAGAGGTATGTACTGAGTACGATCTAAATGACAGTATGGTAAGGCGATGGAGAAGAGAATACGAAGCTAAGTCAGGTGACTTTACTAAGAAAAAGGAGTTGTCTCAAGAAGAAATAGAATTGAAGGCCTTGAAAAAGGAGCTTCGAGAAATAACCATGGAACGCGATATATTAAAAAAGGCAGTAAGCATCTTCTCCAAGAACGACAGGTGAGGTATCAATTTATTTCAAATAACATTGATAACTATACAGTCGAGAGGATGTGTAAATGCATGGACGTTAGTAGAAACGCTTATTATAATTGGGAAAAAACAAAAGATCAGATTGTTGAGAAAGCATCTCGTGTTCTATTGAAAGAACACATACGTTTGATTTTTAATAGAAGCAGACAAATCTATGGTAGTTATAGAATTCAAAAAGCGCTGGAGAGAGAAAAGCTTTTCTATAGTCGTTCATATATAGCCATATTAATGAAAGAAATGGGTTTGAAGAGTGTTTTAAGAAGAAGGCACAAAATAACAACGGACTCCAATCATTCATTTGGGATTTCAGAAAACAAGCTAAATAGGGAGTTTGATAGCTCGAAACTTGGGCAGAAATGGGTCTCTGACATAACATACATTAGAGTTAACAATGATTGGAACTACTTAACGACAATAATAGATTTGGCTGATAGGAAAGTCATAGGTTGGTCATTAAGTGAGGATATGACCACCGAAAATACGATTATCAAAGCATGGCTTCACGCTAGATCAAGCAGAACTATTAGTCCTGGGCTTATTTTTCATTCGGATCGTGGAGTACAATATGCATGTAATAAAATGGTTAACCTCTTTTCTTTCAACAAAAAAGTTGTCCAGAGCATGAGTAGAAAAGGAAATTGCTGGGACAATGCTGTGGCTGAGAGCTTTTTTAAAACAATTAAAAATGAATGGTTATACCGTTTTAAATACACCACTTACTCCCAATTGCATAGTTCTGTAGAAGATTATATAAACTGGTATAATAATGAAAGACTACATTCATCTCTAGGGTATATTTCCCCTCTAGAAATGGAAATTAAATTAAGAGGGAAAACTAATAAAGTGGCTTAAAAAAAATGTCACAAGATTAGTAGGAATTCCAGA
>NZ_VDMC01000049.1 GCF_006346335.1 Aequorivita sinensis | reverse complement strand
AACCTATGAAAGCAAATGTACGGAGTATTCGCAAGCAGCGTAAATACTCAATTGAATTTAAAAAAAGGATTGTTGCAGATTTTGAAAGCGGAAAGTTTAGCGTTCTCCAATTGGAGAAGCTTCACGGAATAAGAAATCCAACAATTTATAAATGGATTTATAAATTCTCTACCTTTAACGAAAAAGGATTTAGAATTATAGAAATGAAAGACAGTAGCAGCCAAAAGATGAAAGAGCTTGAAGCTCGCATAAAGGAGCTTGAGAGCACCGTAGGCCGCAAGCAAATAATGATTGATTATTTGGAGAAGATGATGGAGATTGCCAAGGATGAACTTGATATCGACATCAAAAAAAACTTCGGCACCCCACAATCAACTGGTTCAGGGAAAACAAAGAAAAAGTGAGTTTTTCAATGAACATGCTATATGCCACCGTTGGAATCAGCAAGCAAGCTGTAAGCCAGTATAATACAAGGCAAAAGGCCTTCGACAAGAAAGTCAAGCAAATGACCCTCGAAGCTGATGAGCTCAGAGAGGATCACCCTGGTTGTGGGGTTGAGAAAATGTACTATACACTTAAACCGGACTTTATAGGAAGGGATAGGTTTATAGAGTTAATGATGGAACTGGGATACCGATTGAAGCGTAAAAAGAATTATAAAAGAACAACTATTGCTTCGAAAATTTATTATCCTAACCTAATAAAAGGGATGGAGGTTGACCGACCATCAATGGTATGGCAGTCTGATATTACTTACATACCTATTGGCAACAAGCATTATTATGCAGTTTTTATAATAGATGTCTATACCAAGAAGATCGTAGGATATAAAGTCTCTGATAATATGAGGGCACAGGCAAATATGGATGCATTGAATATGGCATTGAAAGAAAACGACGCCCCTCTGGTACACCACAGTGATCGGGGGAGTCAGTATATCTACAAGGGCTATATTGATCTTTTAAGGGAAAATGGAAGCCAAATAAGTATGGCACTCTCAGCCCATGACAATGCCTATGCTGAACGTATCAATAGAACCATAAAAGAGGAATATCTTGATCATTGGAAGCCACAGACATTTATCCAGTTAAAAAGAATGACGGCAAAAGCGGTCAAGAATTACAACAGTAAAAGATTACATAACAATAACGACAGAATGAGCCCTGAGAAGTTCATAAATCAATTTTCTTTCTTGAGGCCTCAAGAAAGAAAATTGATGACTATTTTTGATAATCTAAATTAATAAATAACGGTCAACACTA
>NZ_VDMC01000048.1 GCF_006346335.1 Aequorivita sinensis | reverse complement strand
GCATGATTATTTGTCCAACTGGAACGAAAGAAGTTACAGTCATAATCAACAATGTTGTCAATGGTATTTTAGTGTCTTCTGTTTTCATTTTTCAGCTTACGCACAACGGTTTGAATAAACGCAGTAATTTAACACAAATATAAATATGAAAACGAAACTTAGATTATTATGGTATTGGCTTGAAACAAGGTACGCAAAATTATTGCGTTTATTTGGTGTTGTGCGTAGTACGGATTGCATACCTGACGGAATGTATTGTTATGAGTACTATGAAGAACGCAACACCAAAGAGCCGACTGATGGATATTGGATTAAACCTTGCAAGTATTATAGAAGTACGCCAAAGACAAAAGGCGTTGCGTGTACCTATGTAGGATATATGGGTTTTGACCCTTGCTTATATGACCAATGTAAAATATGTGGCGTAAAAGATTCTTTTGAAAACGAAGATTAGTATTACGCACAACGTGTTTGGCTATGGTTTCGTTGCGTGAAAATCCGCGAGGATTTTCCGCCGTAAACCGGAGATAGCAAATTTGCGAGGACTTTCCGAGAGGAAAGTCAGAAGCAATGAACTATAGCCGGTGTTGCCCACAGTATTTTTAATTAAATCCATTGTTTTTTAGCTCGATAAATAACATAATCGAAAATCCAATTGCTATTAAAATTCCAATTCCGTTTAGTATTTTTTTATTCTTGATTATTAAAGTCAGAATAAAGTCAATTAGTAATGCAAAAAGTCCGATTATAAACAATCCAACCATATAGACAACTCCCCAGCCTTCTGCATAAGAAAGTGTTTTCCACTTAATGATTGTAAAAATCAAACAACAAGTCAGATAGACTAATAAATAGCCTTTGAGAAAAGTCCATTTGGTTATTTTTTTAAGCATAACTTAAATTAAAATCAATCGCAAAATGCAGAATGTAAACTATTCCGATTATGCTTATAATCCAATTATATTTTTTGGTTATCAGTCTGCTGATTAAATAACCAATAACAGTCAAAATTCCGATAAAAGGTGGATAAATTAAGGGAATAAATCCGCCGTGATTTGAGCTCGCTGGCAAGTCAGTCCGCATTGCAATAATCCACGCAATTATAGTTCCAATTAAAATTCCGAGTAAGTTGTATTTTCTGCTATCGAGAATTTTTTTCATATTGTGGGCAACGGCAGTCTGTCTCAAAACTACACTAATTTTCTTTTAAATTCAGTTTCAGGGTTAAGATTTCCGTATTTCATGAATTTTATAAAATTTCTCGGGAATGCGATTTTTAAAGCTTGCTGAGTGGATAATTGGGTTATAGCAAGCAATATAACCCCTAAAAACGAATTGAGCGCAGCGCAAACGGCCGTTATATCGAACTTTACACCGAGATTAAAGAGTCGTTTAAG
>NZ_VDMC01000047.1 GCF_006346335.1 Aequorivita sinensis | reverse complement strand
CAAGGTTTTATAAGTCTGCTTATTCACGCCGGCAATCAAGTTAAAACCCGAAAAGATTATATAATTATGACAAACAGCAAGATCGTGAATATAACAACCCAACGGCGTCGAGAGCTAAACAAAACATATATTTTATAAACATTTGAACCTTATGGGCTCTTTATAATAATTAATAATACTTGGTTCCAAATTCTTTAAAAAACAAAGGTAATCAGTTTAAATCCCGAAGGGATTACATATTTATAACAATAGGTTTCAAAAAAACACTCGACCCAAACGGGGTCGAATACAATCGCCATAAATATTTTCTACAAACACCTGAACAACTTGGAGCTAATATTCAATCCATTTAAAAAGATAATCTTCTTTAAAATCAACGTTAAATTTCTTCATAAATAAAACATATTCCTCCCGAAATGATAATTTTTTATGATGTTCCTTCTGTCTTTGAATATATGCAATTACATTATCTAACGCAGAATGGCTATAAGAAAAAGCACCATATCCTTCTTGCCATTCAAATTTATATTTGATAAATCTTTTTTCGTTTATAAACTTATTAGAAGATTTTTTGATTTCTCTTACTAAATCAGATAGACAACAAGATGGTTTCATTCCAATCAAAAAATGAATATGATCATGAACCCCATTAATAGCCAGCATTTTTTGATTTTTGTTTTGTACTATTCCTGTAATGTATTTATATAATTCATCTTCCCAAGACGGCAATATCAAACAGTTTCTACCTTTTACGGCAAAAACAACCTGAATATAAATTTGAGAAAAAGTCCCGGCCCCCATGGAATTAAATTTACTTTTTAAAAATACATCATTTAGTTTAATTCCGAAATATTCAATAGCTTAAATTAAAGATAACACCTTAAAATCGTGACTATTAGAATTAATCACTACAATTAACCTTTTTTCTAAAAACATTTGAACCTTTAGTGTTAGAAATAATATTATGAAAACTAATTCTTAAAAATTCATTTTTATAATTACTGTCAATCATTTGAATAAGTATTATTTTAAACACTTGTGCCAATTATAAAAACACATGATTAACTAAAAAAGCTTTACTTAAAATAAATCCCAAAGGGATTAAATATTTATAAACCTCCGTAAAAGCATAAGAATACGACCCCAACGGGGTCGGATACCATTACTAACCATATTTCTATAAACATTAGAACCCCAAGGGTTCTTAATCAGAAATTTTAATTGGTACTGAACCCAAATTTTGAAGAAAAATAACGTCAACTATTTACACATCTAATCAATGAAAAATGCAGTTTATTTAAATCCCAAAGGGATTAAATATTTATAAACCTCCGTAAAAGCATAAGAATACGACCCCAACGGGGTCGGATACCATTACTAACCATATTTCTATAAACATTAGAACCCCAAGGGTTCTTAATCAGAAATTTTAATTGGTACTGAACCCAAATTTTGAAGAAAAATAACGTCAACTATTTACACATCTAATCAATGAAAAATGCAGTTTATTTAAATCCCAAAGGGATTAAATATTTATAAACCTCCGTAAAAGCATAAGAATACGACCCCAACGGGGTCGGATACCATTA
>NZ_VDMC01000046.1 GCF_006346335.1 Aequorivita sinensis | reverse complement strand
CCCTGGTTTGCAACCAGTCCTACCATAAAATACTGATTATTTTCCTTCCAAATTCGCGCGCTTTACTGATTTTTTAAATAACCTAGCAAGTAAGGGTTATTGCACACAACGTTTATGTATATGAGCTGTGGCGTGTCTCGGCACGAACCTTTCCAGATAAAAACTGGCTTTGGAAAATCCGCAGGATTTTCCAAATGGGCACAGACCAAGCCATAGCTTATATACGGTGTTGGCAACTGGCTTTATTCAGCTCGAAGCCCAAAGTGTTGACATTAAATCATTAATCAATTCTTTAGGCGACATATTCATTCCGTTATTTTTTTTCGACCGAGTTGTTATTTTCAATTCTATTCCGCTATGCAATAATTCAAATGCAGTTGAATTACTCACTTCAAAAATCTCCGTGACCATATTGGTTTTAATTTCGTTCCCAAGATATTCTATTTCACTTTTTTTAGAGATTTTTTCCGCACTCATTTGCGTGTTAATTATCAATTCCGCAAGTTGGTTTGCATCCAATTCGATACTCCGTTTTTTAGTTTGTCTAAAAATTAAAAATAAAATCGAAATTAATATTAAACAACAGGAAGTAAATAAGGAAATCAGATAAACGCTTTTCATTAAATCACTATTAGGAAACCAAAACGAAATAAAAAATAGCAACATAAACAATCCAAAAGTCAGCAACGATATGTTCAGATTTCGGTTAGCTTTTTTCAATTCTGATGTTACAATGTTTATTTTCATTCGGTTTTTTCAGCTTGTTGCCAACGTTTAGTATAAAAGAAGTAGGGCTGAAAATAAGCGATTACCTTTCGGATTATCCACAAGCCAAATCTTTTGCATTTTGTTTTATATTATTTTACTAAAAGCCCACCGAAGGACTACGACTTCCTAAATATAAAATAAAAAAGTAGTCGTAAATCAAAAGATTTGGCGACTTCAAAAATATGCCTGAAACAATGGGTTTAGCACTTACTTGCCCTATTTTTTTTATACAGTGTTGTACTACGTTTTTATACGGTTGTTTATTACTTTTAATCCTTTGTTTTCGCCGAATAGTTTTATTAATTCACGAGTAAGTTTCTTCGCTTTTTTAGTACTATTCAGTAAAATAAATAATGTATCATTATGACAAGGTGAACCATATTCGAGTTGAATAAAGAGCACAACTTCATTTCCAGAATCAATTTTTTTTGAATTCAATTCTACATATCCACCATTTCCATTATAGTCAATTGTGTAGATTTCCTCCGTAGCAAAGTTTTCGGACAGTAAATTAATGAATTCCATATTTTTTTCTTTAGAGGATTGAATATAATAGTGTTCGGAATTATTGTCCGTAGTTGTCGTGTTTTCATTCAATAGAGTAACAAGTAATTCATTATTGTTTGGAAGAAAGATACTTGTTGTAAGGCAATCTGCATCTCTAATTAAATCAGCTGTATTTGAATTATTTGCATTATAATCTTGTCCGAAAATAATTCCAGAAAATGTCAGAAATAAAATGTTCAAAATTATTCTCAAAGTTTTTTTTAAATGTAGTACAACGGTTTGGCTATGGTTTCGTTGCGTGAAAATCCGCTAGGATTTTCCACCGTAAACCGAAGATAGCAAATTTGCGAGGACTTTCCGAGAGGAAAGTCAGAAGCAATGA
>NZ_VDMC01000045.1 GCF_006346335.1 Aequorivita sinensis | reverse complement strand
AAAATTCGCATTCCCGAGAAATTTCATAAAATTCATGAAATACGGAAATCTTAACCCTGCAACTGAATTTAAAAGAAAATTAGTGTAGTTTTGAGACAGACTGCCGTTGTGGGTAATTTAAAATCAACAGTCTGCAAGAAAAAAAATAATGGAAAAACAAGATATTTTATCAAGATTTAATAAGTTCAAACATACACAATCATATCCTTTTGCAAGGTCGTATTTCACTGATGAAGTTGCTATTTTATTACGTGATGCTGATTATATAATGCAGATGATTAGAATAAAAAAAACAGATTTGGAGCAGTATTGTGAATTTAAAAATTATAGCGTAAAATTTGATACAGAAAAAATTCAAGACGACGACTTCCTAATTTTAGTTACAATCAGACATTTTGATATGTATATTGAATATCTTCTAACGGATAAAGGTAAGGTGCTAAAAGGTAACTTAAAAAATAAGTCGTTTGGTAAGAATGAAGAAAATAAACTCAAAGAATTCAACGAATATGTATTTATAAAAGGGCAATTACAAAGTTCTGAACAAATATTTAAATTAAAATATTTTGAGCCATATAAAAAATTTAGAGAGCCTATTAAGGGTGGATGGAGTCAAGAAAATTTAAAATTATATTTTAAAGATGATAACAATTTGGTTTATATAAAAGGGCAATCTGTATTATTCGGAAAGTATTATTATATTTTTAATTACGTAAAGTTTTATCTTGAAAATGCCGAGGAATATAAAATGTCAAATGAATTATACTATGAAATTTCTCATAATGAAAATAATACTCTATCGTTGACCAATGAAAATTATGGCCATTTTTACGTATTCGATAGGGTTGAAAGCGTATAACTTATTTTTGATTTAAAAAGAAAAAATTGGAACTATTACCAAAAGATTACATAATAATTGCTGGATTAGTATTAACATTCGGAGCAACAATTATAGGTCATTATTTCACAAGGCGAAATATAAAAACATCTAAGTTTATTGATGTAATTACAACCGAAAGAATAAAATGGTTGACAACGATAAGAAGTGAAATTTCTGAAATTGTCGCATTAATTACTAATACTCTAATTTTCTATGGGGATGATCTTAAACAAAGGGAACTTGATAATCCAAGTCAGCAAACTATGGATGATGAAAATTATGAAAATCACAAACATTATTTTGATTCTTTAACGAAAAATGCTTTTAAGAGAAATGTTCAGCCTGAACTAAAAGATTTGACCTCAAAATTGACTTTGTTAAAATTGAGATTTAATCCAAAAGAAGATTTAAAAACTCTGGAAATTTTAGAGTATTTTATAAAATTTTATCAAATAAAATATAAAACAGAAAGTGATTTAAAAACTGCTAATGAAAAAATTGACCAATTATTGATCAATATTCAAGATATGTTAAAAAAAGAATGGGAGAAAGTAAAGAAAGAAACAAAAGGAAAATAAAAACTAACCACAACAAAGAACTGAGATAAAAAACAACTAATTTCTTTATTAATTTTTGACAATATAATTCTAGGCTTACAGATAGAAAGAATAGATCCGTAAGCTCTTTTTTGTTTCATGCACAATTATTTTACTGTAAGAATCGAAACGAATTCTGCATCATATGGTAAACCCGATTTTGCGATAGCAAAACATTGTTTTAACAACTTATTTGCCACTGCAATAAGCGC
>NZ_VDMC01000044.1 GCF_006346335.1 Aequorivita sinensis | reverse complement strand
TTTTTAAGCTTGGCGCGCAAGGGTTACTGGGTAAAATAGCCTTTTTGCCATTGTTATTTTTGAATCGAAAGGCTATATTTACTGACACACAACAATGTATATGAAAAATAGACGAAAAAGTACTAATTGAAATATTTTTGGCTTGTATCAAACTTTAGGATTAGACAAAAATTTAGGGCTTAGTGATCGCCTACTTATCATATACGAAACGTTCTACGCAATTTGAAAAAATCGACATTCTACATATTAGCCTTTTTCTCGACATTAGCTTTATGTTGCAAATCTGAATTAAAAAATAAGGATTTTGATGAGCAAAAAACAACTGAATTTTTCAAGCAAATTCTTCAAAAAGAAGAAATTTTAAGAACTAATTGCGTTTTGGAAACATCAACTTGGAAATTATCCAAATTTGAGGATGATTTCAAAAAGTATATAAAAAAACATTTAAAAATTAAAGACACATCTCACCTGAATTTACAAATAAATCTATTTAAGGGATTTATAGTAACGAAAGAAATAGCTTCTGGAAAAAATATACTGAAGAAAGAAGACTATATTAATTTTAATCAGACGTCTGAAAATAATGAATATGGATATTTAGACTGGCTCGAACAGCATCATTGCAAAAGAGGGTTCAATTCGATTTCAAAACCCTTATTCAATGAAACGTATGATTTAGCAATAGTTCATATCGATGAAATTTGTGGTCCTATGTGCGGAGGAAATTGGACAATTGCCTACGAATTTAAAAATGAAGAGTGGATAAGAAAAGAAATAATAGATGCTACGGTCAAATAAAAAACTGCGTAGAACAACGTGTATAGCTCATTGCTATTGAATTCCTTACCGGAATTCATTGCAATTTGCTATCTTTCGGTCACGGCGGAAAATCCTCGCGGATTTCCCGCAACGAGCCATACACAAAACCGTTAGCCACAAGCTGAAGAAACGTTCAGGTTGAAAGAAAATATCGTGAAAGAATTAAAAATGAAAGCAAGTTTTAAGAAATGAAAAGGTTATTTGGAATAATATTACTTCTGACTTTAACTAGTTGTTCTTATATGACAGATTTCTATATTTTTAATAAAAGTGGAAATTCAATATTTGTTGAGTACAAAGTCAAAGAACGTTTGAATGAAGAACCTTTTGCATTTAACGCAAGAATAGTGGGATTTGATTCGGATATGGAAATTATTGAAATAAAAAAAGCATTTGAAATTGAATTTAACAATGAAATAAATACTCTGACTTGCGAATTGAAAAAAGGACAAGCATTATGGATTGGCGATGATATCAATTTCAGTCTTAATGATGCGAATGACATTAAAAAACTGAAAAGGAATCTGATATATTTAAAAATAAAAACGGAGAATACGGAAATCAATGCTGACGAAAAGAATATCGTTGGATTTTTTAAAACGTTCGATAGACACACAGTCGGAATTGAAATTAAATAAAGCCAGTGGCTAACAACGTGTATAGCTCATTGCTACTGAATTCCTAATCGGAATTCATTGCAATTCACTAAATTTGGGCTACGCGGAAAAATCCACACGGATTTTACCGCAACGAGCCATACACATAACCGTTGTGGCTAATTTGAAAAAATGACGAATACCAACGACATACAAGAATTGACTCTTTCTACTGACAAGTGGAAAGTTGACTTATATTATGAAAATTGGCATTCCGAGACA
>NZ_VDMC01000043.1 GCF_006346335.1 Aequorivita sinensis | reverse complement strand
CGCTAAGCGGGTGCAAATATACAACTCTTTTTTAAACCTACAACACTTTGCAGAAAATAAATTAAAAAAGATTTGAAAGAACTTTTACGCTTCACCCTAAAACTAAAAAAACGTTTTCCAAAGCGGGGTGCAAATATAAAACCATTTTTGATACCTGCAACACTTTTGAAAAAGTATTTTTATAAAATTTTAAAGAGCGATTTTTTAACCTTTGAAACAAGCAATTCTGTTTCGTTAAGCGGGTGCAAATATAATCCCGTTTTTTAACCCCACAACATTAAATTGAACTTTTTTTAATGCCAACTTAATAATAAATCATAACACACTGAAAACTCAGAACTTAAAATGAAAAATAAAATACGCGATAAAACGAGTTAACACTTCAACTTAGCAATTATACTATTATATGAACGTTACATAATCCAATTTCATTAGATTCCATCAACCTAATTAGAGCATAACAACACTAATAATTGAATTATTTAAACAGAATAAATCAGAGGGTTTCTATTCATATTTAGATTCCAAACAATTTAAAGCTTCCAGGTAAGCTAAGAAGATCTAGCAATCCGCGTCAAAAAATCTGATTTACGAAAAAAAAGCTCATCAACATTATTTATCATTTCAATAAACACAGTCTTCAAATTATCTATGACATCCTTTACATAGAATTGAATATAGCCATTTAATAAAGAGAAACAACCACCCAGTGTTCTTAACAATAATAGCTAAACCAAAAAAAATCATACTTATTTAGGAATAATTGAGAACCAAAATCAGGACAAAAGAAATTACTTTCATAAAAGTAAAAGGTTGTCGTTTATTTAGCCCCTTAATTTATTCATAAAAGCTCTTGCCTAACTATAAAACTAAAGCAAATTATACAACCTATGTAATTTCAAAAAATAGTTTGAGTCAAAATGTTCCTGGTAATGGAATGAAAATTATATGCTGGAAAACTAAAAAATCAATTTAGTTGACGAATAATACTTTTTAACTAGCACAAAACACAGATCTAGACAATTTAATGAGTAATGTATTATAGGTTTCCCGGTTAAAAGCTGTGGGCAACTGGATCCTTAGCTTGATGAGACTAAATTCCCACCTATGCGATGGTGACGGTAATTATATTTTTAGACTTATGCAAAAAAGCCTTAATCACCTCCAATACTAAAAGGTTTAAAAAAAAGGAAGTCGGCTTGAAGAGTTAAAAACCATTCTTGCAGGGTTACTTTGGTAACGCTGCAATCACCACCCACACTGTGAGCGAGTAGAAAGTTTTGAGTTTAGGGCAATAAAAGCTTTCATCAACTCCAGTTAACAATAAGGTTTCAAAAAAAGAAGTCGGCTTGAGGAGTTAAAAACGGTTCTTGCAGGGTTACTTTGGTAACGCTGCAATCACCACCCACACTGTGGGCGAGTAGAAAGTTTTGAGTTTAGGGCAAAAAAAAACCTTCATCAAGTAAATGATGAAGGTTTTAAAGGAAGGCGGCTTGAGGAGTAAAAACGGTTCTTGCAGGGTTACTTTGGTAACGCTGCAATCACCACCCACACTGTGAGCGAGTAGAAAGTTTTGAGTTTAGGGCAAAAAAAGCTTTAATCGCCTCCAGTTAATAATAAGGTTTCAAAAAAAGGAAGTCGGCTTGAGGAGTAAAAACGGTTCTTGCAGGGTTACTTTGGTAACGCTGCAATCACCACCCACACTGTGAGCGAGTAGGACGTTTTGAGTTTAGGGCAAAAGAAGTTTTGATCACCTCCAGTAATAATAAGGTTTCAAAAAAAGGAAGGCGGCTTGAGGAGTAAAAACGGTTCTTGCAGGGTTACTTTGGTAACGCTGCAATCACCACCCACACTGTGGGAGTGTAGGTCATTCTATTT
>NZ_VDMC01000042.1 GCF_006346335.1 Aequorivita sinensis | reverse complement strand
TAAGCAATTGGGGTTTAGGTGTTTAAATAAAAAGAAAGTAAATAAAATAAAGGTCAGTGCTAAACTGAAAAGTTAGGGCAAAAAAACCCCAACTGCTCATAGCCAGACCGTCAGACTGCGCAATAACCTCCCTTTCTTAATAACTTTGTTGATTACCTTTTGGCCCATTGCCCAAATCACATTAAAATATTGGCTATCTTGATGTTATGGATTTTATAACAGGTTTCAACAGGGATCAATTGGTAATGATGGACTTTGAGTCATGCGTAGGGCTGGATTCATGGGCGCGTACCGTTGATATGTTCGTGGATATCCTTCCAATGGAGGAACTGGGCTTCAGGGACGTGCTCAATTCCGAGGGAAGGCCTCCTTACCATTCCTCAGATATGCTCAAGCTGTATCTCTATGGGTACAAGAACAGACTTCGCTCCTCACGCCAGATGGAACACGCCTGCAAGGTCAACCTTGAGGTGATCTGGCTCTTGAAGGGACTGCGCCCCTCGGCAAGGAAAATCGCTTACTTCAGAAAGGACAACGCCACGGCATTCAAACTGGCCTTTAGGCATTTCGTGGGGCTGCTCAAGGAATGGGAACTGATAGAAGGTACTACCATCGCCATAGACTCCTTCAAGATCCGGGCGCAGAACGCCCAAAAGAACAACTTCAACCAAAAGAAGATAGACCGCCATATCGCCTACATCGATGACAAGATCAAGGAGTACCAGGACCAGCTCGATCAGGAGGATGGGGATGTCGGCGAACAGGAAATCGAGACGAAGATTGCGTACCAAGAATCGAAAAAAGAGAGATTCCGCAACATAGAAAAAAAGCTGCAGGAAAGTGGCGAGAGCCAGATCAGCCTTACCGATCCCGACGCAAGGTCCGTGATCCTGCACAGAAATATCATCAACGTGGGCTACAACGTACAGGCAGGCTGCGATGCCAGGCACAAGCTCTTCGTGAACAACGACACCGGAAGCGTGAACGATACCCATGCGCTCTCCCCCATGGCACTGGACGCCAAAGAACTCCTGGGCGTGGAAAGCCTGGACGTCCTTACCGACAAGGGATACACCACCGCCAAGCATCTGGACATCTGCACCAAGAACGGCATCACGCCCTACTCCTCCCCGAAGGACCACTCATCGCACCACAACGGACGCTATCCAATGGTCGATTTCAAGTATGATGCAATAAAGGATACCTACACCTGTCCGGCAGATCAGGTGCTGGCAACCAATGGAAGCATCTACAACAAGGCGGGCCACAAGGTCAAGCATTACAAGAACAGGGAGGCCTGCAAGGTATGCCCCGTGAGGCATCTGTGCACGACAAACAGGAACGGGCGCTTTATAGAACGCTCCATCTATCAGGAGGCGCTGGACGGGAACCAAAAAAGAGTGGAAGCAAAACCGGAATATTACAGGCTCAGGCAACAGATAACCGAGCACCAGTTTGGGACACTGAAAAGGCAATGGGGATTTACCCACACATTGATGAAGGGAAAAGATAATGTGCTCTCCGAGGTAAACCTGATGATGATCTGTTATAACCTGACCCGGCTGATGTCAATTCTTGGACCGGAGGTATTGAAAAACAGGCTGAAAAGGCTTGTGCCCGAATTTTCGGCCCTATTTGAAGTGATTTTGGCCCATATGGGCAGCTTTCTTTTGCCGAGAAATACCTATCCAAATTTTAAGCCCGCAAGAAATACTCCCTTAACAGCTCCCTAAATAGCAATTGAATCATTAATTTTAGTCCGAATTGAGTTGATGCACAGACTCCCGTTGTGTGCAATAACCCTTGCTTGCTAGGTTATTTAAAAAATCAGTAAAGCGCGCGAATTTGGAAGGAAAATAATCAGTATTTTATGGTAGGACTGGTTGCAAACCAGG
>NZ_VDMC01000041.1 GCF_006346335.1 Aequorivita sinensis | reverse complement strand
AGCAAGCGGGCGGACAGTGCAAAACGAAACAATAATACATTTAATAAACTTTGGTCTCGGCTGACAGGTAAGTAGCTTTTAAAGCCCGCCTGCTCATAGCCAAACCGTTGTACAACATTATGACCGAATAACGAAAATTTAATAGAATGAAGTTAATTGTAGGCAATTATTACCAAAACATAAAATGCGAAAACTTTAAAGACCGAGAAACTGGAAGAATTAGAGTTAGGCCATTAAATGGACAAAACTTACCGACAAACTTGGTAATTGAATGTAGTAAAACCGAGAGAGAATCACATCCAATCGGAACTAAATTCATAACCGAAAATGTAAAAGTTTGCCAAAAGCCAGACGGACGAATCTACTTGCGTGCAAAAAATCAGTTTATCAAAAAAATTGATTAAAATATTATGACTAAAAAATACCCAAAAAAGAACAGAACTAATTTATCTAACAAACAACTCTTTGAGTATATTCTAGGTTCATTTGAATATATATTAAGCTACACAGAGAATTTTACAGAAAAAGAATTTGAGAACGAACTATTAATTCAGGACGCAGTTTATCATAGACTTCAATGTATTGGAATTGCAGCAAAAGACCTATCTTCAAACTTGGGACAAAAATATGCTGATTTCCCTTGGTTTTTCTACTTGATTTTAGACGAAAATCCACCAGAAGTAATTTGGGAATTAATAAATAGCAAATCCAATAGTGACTTTGAGTCTATTAAATCACTATTTAATGAATTAGAAAAATTATACTTTAAAGAGTTTTACCCTAATAAAACTAAACCAACATCAATAAAGAAAACAAAAGAACCGAAAAAGAAGAAAATAATTTATACAACAGATTATAAATACCCTATAAAAACAAGTAAATCCATTTGGACTGTAAGAAAAAAATAACGTTGTACAACAATGGCTATAATTCATTGCGGTTGAATTCCTAATCGGAATTCACCGCAAATTTGCTATCTTTCGGCTACGGCGGAAAGAATCCTGCGGATTTTTCCGCAACGAAATCATAGCCGAGACCGTTAGCTATAATTATAAATGAACATAGAAAATACATTAGACACAAATACTTCTGAACTCTTAACTGAATTAAGAAAAGAATTTGAAATCGATTTTCAACAAAAGGATATTAATTATTGTGAGGTCTTTACTCAAAACGGAAAATCAACAATTTTTTATAATCCGAATATTGTAGACAATGAATCAATTGCTCACGAATTACTTCATATTTGGCTAAATAAATTCAATTATATTATTGGAAATCATATATTCTTATCGTTTCAATCTGATTGGAAATTGAGCAAGGTCTTTAATAAGTTTTTATGTGATTACATTGAAAATTGTTTCGACCATTACAAAATGTATCCGAAATATTTGGAAATGGGTTTTAGTCCGGAAAAATTTATAATGAATGGAATTGAAGAAAAGTGCTCAATTGAAGATATTAAAAAGCTACATCTAAAATTCTTGAGTAAATACAAACCTGACTCAATTAATAGATTTATTGGATACCTTATCTCAATTTACGCTGACCACGTTGATAACAATTATGAGGAACATCTTAAACTACTTGAAAAAAAAGAGCCTGAATTGTTTAGAATAGTAACTGATTTTTGGAATAAATGGATTGAGTTTGATATAGAAAATATCGATGCAATCCACAATTCTGACATTGGACTTGCAGAAAGTTTTATGACAGAAATGGAAGATTGGATTGAGTATAAAAAACTAAAATAACTATAGCTAACACCGTATAACAACAATTGCGGCTTTGTGTCCTGCGGACACAACCGCGCAAGCATAAAAGTCGGTAATTTTAGCTATCTTAGTTTTCAACCAATCCGCAACTGATTGTTATACAAGACCGTTGTGTGCAATAACCCTTGCTTGCTAGGTTATTTAAAAAATCAGTAAAGCGCGCGAATTTGGAAGGAAAATAATCAGTATTTTATGGTAGGACTGGTTG
>NZ_VDMC01000040.1 GCF_006346335.1 Aequorivita sinensis | reverse complement strand
ACCTACACCTGCCCCGAAGGACATAAACTAACCAGTAACCAAAGCCACTATAAAACAAGAAACTACACTTTTAAACAGTACAAAACCAAGGCGTGCAAAGGTTGTTCAGTTCGCAGTTTATGCACCAAGGCAAAAAACGGAAAAATTGTTCAACGCAGTGAGTACGCCCCATATATAGAAGCTAATGCCCATCGAGTGACCCAGAACAAACAACGCTATAAACAACGTCAGGCGCTGGTCGAACACCCTTACGGCACCTTAAAACGCCAGTGGGGCTTTGATTACATAATTACCAAAAGAAAGATAGCCGTGGCTTCGGCAGATGTCGGCTTGATGACCCTTGCCTACAACCTTAAACGACTCTTTAATCTCGGTGTAAAGTTCGATATAACGGCCGTTTGCGCTGCGCTCAATTCGTTTTTAGGGGTTATATTGCTTGCTATAACCCAATTATCCACTCAGGAAGCTTTAAAATTCGCATTCCCGAGAAATTTCATAAAATTCATGAAATACGGAAATCTTAACCCTGCAACTGAATTTAAAAGAAAATTAGTGTAGTTTTGAGACAGACTGCCGTTGTGCAACAGTTAAAAAAAATCGTGAGAACATTACTATTTACAATTCTGATATTAGCTATTTCGTGTAAATCATTACGAAATAACTCAAATATTGGAAAAATTGGAAATTCGGATTACTACATTTTAAAATTCGAACCAAATGAAAAATATCCGATTTTCGAGAATGCTCAACCGACTGAACTAACTCACGAAGAAATAGTCGAAACTGAAAAAATAATAAAATCAAAAGTTGATAAAATAACGTCTGAATGGCGTGCAGAAACCGATAATGAATATGCAGAAAGTGAATATCAATATGACCGCCAATATATAGCTGCAATCAATGAAAATGGAGAAAAACTAATTTGGATTAACTTCTTTTGTGAAAAAAGTCTGGCGGAATTTTATGATTTAAGAAAGGAACGAACAAATACAGCGGATGGTGGAAAATGTTTTTTTCAATTAAAAGTAAATTTGACAAAAAAGACAATAATCGGTTATAAGTTTAACGGAATAGCGTGAGGATAAAACCGTTGCACAACAAGGTATAAAAAAAATAGGGCAAGCAAGTGCTAAACCCAATGTTTCAGGCACATTTGCGAGGTCGCCAAATCTTTTGATTTGGCTTTTAGATGAATAATATAAAACAAAATGCAAAAGATTTGGCTTGTGGATAATCCGAAAGGTAATTGCTTATTTACAGCCCTACTTCTTTTATACTAAACGTTGTGCGCAAGCTGAAAAAAAATTGAGCTTTAATGAAAAACATTACAATTGATATAAACGAAGCGACTATAAAAAATTACGTGAGTTCATTACGACCAGAAAATCAAGAAATTCGTGCACAACTTGATTTCGGATATTCTTATGACGGAAAAGTAATTGTACTTTATGAAATTCGTCCTGTTTGGAATAATCCAAAAGAAATTCAACATATCGAATTCGCGAAAATCAGGTTTTATAAATCAAGACAAGAATGGAATTTATACTGGATGCGTGCAAGCGGAAAATGGGAACTTTATGAACCATTTCCAAAATCAACACATTTAGATAACATTATCGATATTATCAAAGAAGATAAACACGGTTGTTTTTATGGATAGTTCAAACCAAAATATAATTAAAGAAATTGCGCAGGAATTAGATTGCGGAAACGACTGCTATTACAATCCTAAAACGAACGAATTAATAACAATTCCGAATTTTGGGGAAATGTTGGATGAAGATGAATTTCGTGAATCTTTTGGAGCGGAATTTAAAAAAGTAAAGAAAAACAAAGCGGATTTTATAAAAATCGAGGTTTTAGAGAGTTTTGAGTCTTTTAAGATTATGGAACGTTTTATTACCCAAATTGCGGACGAACAATTTCAAGCAGAATTGGAAATTATCTTGGAACGGAAAAGACCATTTCAGAATTTTAAGAATACAATTGACAATTCGGATTATAGACAAAACTGGTTTGACTTTAAACAAAACGCGTTGGAAAAAATAGTAGAAACGCAATTAAACCGAGGCAAAGCCAGCGCACAACAAAGAACTGAGATAAAAAACAACTAATTTCTTTATTAATTTTTGACAATATAATTCTAGGCTTACAGATAGAAAGAATAGATCCGTAAGCTCTTTTTTGTTTCAGGCACAATTATTTTACTGTAAGAATCGAAACGAATTCTGCATCATATGGTAAACCCGATTTTGCGATAGCAAAACATTGTTTTAACAACTTATTTGCCACTGCAATAAGCGC
>NZ_VDMC01000039.1 GCF_006346335.1 Aequorivita sinensis | reverse complement strand
AAACATAGGGGTTGCAGTGCAGCCCGAAACGGTGGATTTCCTTACTTTGTTCTTGTCTCGGTCGACAAGAACGCAGCTCGAAATCCCCTACGTTTCTTAGCCGGAACCGTTGTGCATAATTTGAAAAATGAACCGTCCGAAAATCAAAATACAGAAAACAAGATTTGATATTGTAATAGAATTTCTGACATTTATAATGATTTTAGCTTCTGCAATCTTAATTATATACTTCTACAATCAACTTCCCGAAAAATTGCCAATCTACTTTAATTGGCCATCAAAAGATATTGATGGGTATGGAGCTAAAAACTTACTTTGGGCAAGCCCAATAATTTGCGGAATAATTGGAATAGGAATTTATATACTTAATCAATATCCTTGGATTTTTAATTATCCGACTGACTTAAAACCTGAAAATGCTGAAAAAAACTATAAAATTGCGACAAGAATGTTGCGGATTATTAATTTGGTAATCGGATTTACTTGCTTAATTCTTACTTATTTTTCAATATTAGCTGGATTGAACAAATTAAATGGACTTGACCGATTTTTATTCCCAACTTTACCGATTTTACTTTTTTTACCAATAATATATTACTTGGTAAAATCATATCGAATGAATAAGAAACTTAAAAAATAAAAACTATGCACAACAATGTATAACCGCAATTACGGCGGATTCGACTACGTCCGAATCCACTCGGAATTGCTAACGTCTGTCTTAAAACGAAAAATTCACGAACTTCAACCCGTAACTGACGGTTATACAAATCCGTTGTGCCTAATTTGAAATGACGAAACGAATACTAATATTAATACCAATCATCCTAGTCGTAATCGGACTGATTTACTTCAACCTTCCTTTTGAGATAACTCGGAAGTCAGACATTAATCTTGGAAATATATTAGCGGGTAAAATAGAACAATTCAAAAAGAAAAATAACGAATTACCAAATACTGACGATTGGAAAGTTTTAGAAGAACTCGGATTTAAAACAGAAATGCTCGGAACTGACCCTACCTACCAAAAAATAAATGACAATGAATTTGAGTTAATCTTCTTAGAAGGATTTGACGGTCCTTATTTATTGTATAATTCAAAATCCGACAATTGGTCAATGGATTTTCCAAAACCACCACAGAAGTTTAAACTACAAGACAAATCCGAAGAAAATTATCCTTGGAGCAAAGAAGTCACAGAAGCGGCTATTGACGCAATTTTATTTTCAATAGAAAATAATAAGAAAGCTGAAAACGAAAGAAATCCAAATTTTCCTTCAAACCCTAACAATGTTCCTTTTACTCTAACTGATTCAACTGAGTTTGAGATAGCCGGATATTCAACAATAGACGAAGAAAAAGAGACATATTGGATTAGTTTTAAACGAAAATCAGAAATGCTGATGTCGGGACCGAGTATTATAGTTGAAATAAATATAAAAACAGCAAAAGCAATTCAAGTTTATATGAATGCAGATGCTTAAAGAAAAACTAGGCACAACATTGGCTATAAGTAATTGCTTGCTCTTGCATACTTCTGAAAATCCTCTCGGATTTTCAGTTTGGTGTGCACTTGCAAAATTAAGTGCTAACCCACGCAACTACTCATAGCCGTAACCGTTAGGTGTCATTTGAAAAACAACACAGTGAAAGTTAACCGAAAATTTTTAATCTTAATATTTACAATGGGAATTTGGACTAATTTATTTGCTCAAAAAAATACGGCTGAATTAAAAACTTTTAAAAATTCAGAGAAAAAGTATTCTATAAAGTATCCCGAGAATTGGGAAATAAAAACAGACGAAGACGGAATTGTAAGTATTGAACCTAAAAATATGGAAGGAGGAATTTATATTTCCGCTTATAATGGAATAACATTTCCAGATGAAAAAATGAATAGTTTCATATTAGAATCCAGTAATCTATCATCGGAATACGAAGATAGAATTGGTAGCGGAGAGGAGAACGGAATTAAATCTTGGTACCTTTCTTATACTGACTCAAATAATACTCTGACCTGTATGAGAATGTGGAAAAGAAAGGGAGATAATTTGTGGTTTGTATCGACCGAAATTGAACCGAAATATTGGAAAAAAGGTTGGAAAGATGTAATTGTAAAAATCTTAACATCTTTTGAAATAAATTAAAAACGCCACCTAACAACGTGTAAGCGCAATAACGGCTGAATTTCCTATCGGAAATTCAACTCGTTTTGCTAAATTAGGTGCGTCAGCGGAAAGTACTCGCGCACTTTCCCGTTACTGACGCTTACACAAACCGTTGTGTGCAATAACCCTTACTTGCTAGGTTATTTAAAAAATCAGTAAAGCGCGCGAATTTGGAAGGAAAATAATCAGTATTTTATGGTAGGACTGGTTGCAAACCAGGGCCATCAAGTTTTTCGATACTA
>NZ_VDMC01000038.1 GCF_006346335.1 Aequorivita sinensis | reverse complement strand
AAAACAATGCTAAAACCTGTCTTGAATCGAAATTCCGTGCTCGCTTGCTCAGCGGATTGTCCTGCGGACAATCACGCTCGCCCGCTCGCACAGTTTTTATACGGGACGTTGTGCCCAATGCAAAAAATGACACGAACGACAATCATATTAATAATTACTATTCTGTTTGCCTCTAAGATTTGGGGACAAACTGAACAAGTAAAAGTGAATTTGAACGACAGTACCGAACTGACACTTGAACGGGTAAACTTCGACAAGACAGGAAAGAAATTCGAATTCTTTGACAAATTTCCAATTGCGATTGACGGACGACCAATTTTTGGAACGGACGGTGACTTTCCAAAATTCACATTGACTAAAGCGACCTTGAAAATTGGAGAGAACAAATATGACTTACAGGTTGACGATATGTACAATCCTTGGTTCGGAGAAGGAGTTAATGATGGACTTTTCAAAATCAAAAAGGACGGAACAGAAATTCGACTGACAGGATTGTTTTCTGACGGAGCGGGATCCTATGGAGCAGAATGGTTAATCGTTGGAAAATCGAGCATTCGGACAATCTTGACGAAGGATGAATGGATACTATTTGAATACTTTGAAGGAAAATAAAAAAAAAGCACGTGGGCACAACATCGGCTATAGCAAATGCGGGCTTACTGCTTAAAAATGAAGATATTGCAGTTAAATAAAATTCGGTCTGGCGGACAAAGAATCGCTTTCAAAATCCCGCACTTGCCATAGCCAGGGCCGTTGGGCAACATTTGAAAAAAATCTCGCTGAATGACCAATAGACTAAATGAAATGGACAGTTCACTCATTCGGACTTTTAAAAAACATACTGAAATTATAGCTTCGTTGCAATAAACGAATTAAAAAAATAACCAATGAAAAACATCTTATTTATTCTTTTAGGATTTTTAACAATCCAAACTTTTGCTCAAAACAAGAACTTTATAGACCAACCATTTTTAGAAACTATTGCTGAAATTGATACTTTAGTAACACCTGACAAAATTCATTTAGTAATTATTTTAAACGAAGAAGATAACCGTAATAAAAAATCGACTGAGGAATTGGAATCTTCAATGTTCCGAGTTCTGAATTCATTAAAAATTGATTTAGAAAAAAATCTTTCTGTTTTGGATTATAGTAGTGACTTTAAAAAATACTTTTTGAGCGGACAAAAAATTCTAAAAACAAAAATGTTTTCATTAATTGTTAACGACGCACAGACTGTTGGAAAAGTTATGGCAGGATTAGAACGTGAAGAAATATCGAATGTATCTATTACTAAAACTGAATATTCAAAATCTGACCAATTATTACTTGACCTAAAAGCAAAAGCTATTCTAAAAGCAAAACAGAATGCCGAAAAAATGGTTGAACCTTTAAATCAAAAAATTGGAAAAGCTATTTACGTTTCGGATTTAGAAACTGAATCGATAACGAGTCAACTGCAAGGTAAAGTGGCTGGAGTTCAAATCAGAGGTTATTCAAGCATTTATGGAAGTCGAGCACAGGAAGATATTGTAATTGATTTTGAGAAAATGAAGTTTTCCTCAAAAGTAACAGTGAAATTTATAATCGAATAAAAAACGTTGCCCAACAATGGCTATAAGTAATTGCTTGTTCTCGCCTACTTCTGAAAATCCTCACGGATTTTCAGTTTGTTGTGTACTTGCAAAGTTAATCGCTAAACCACGCAACTACTCATAGCCGAGACCGTTGGCAAACATTTGATGAAACAGAGAACCAAAGACATTTTAGCAATCATTTTGATGATTATAGTAATTGCTGAATTGGTGATTTACACATCTGAACTGAATTTTGCTTACTCTAATATTTATAAAATTTCTTTCCTGAATATAGTTTTAATAATTGGATTTATTTTCTGGCATTCCAAAAAATTAGGACATCGGATTTTATTGACTATAATAACAATTGGAATTGGATTACTGGTTTGTTTCTTTGAGTTTGTCCGAGACTTTTCCCAGACCGAAAGAGTTCATAGATATTGGAAAATAGATAATTATGAGATTATTATTGCAAATCAAGAATATTTTGCCGGACCTGGAAGTAGCGCATATTTAAAATTAAGAGAAAAATATGTTTTCGGACTATTTTATAAAGATTTAGAAGAAATTGATAATGATTCTACTTTCTTTGAACTTGGAAAAGAAGACTGCATCGTTGAGTTTCTAAAAACCAAAACCGAATTTGACCTTTGCAAAAAAAGAAAACTGAAATAAAAACGATTTGCCAACAATGTATAACCGCAATTACGGCGGATTCGACTACGTCCGAATCCACTCGGAATTGCTAACGTCCGTGCTAAACGAAAATTAACGCATATTAACCCGTAACTGACGGTTATACGAGCCGTTGTGCTTCATGCAAAAACAAATAATATGACTGACTATCAACAAACTGAGGAATTTAAAAGAAGAGAAAAGGAAAGTGAAGATGTTCAGGCTATTCTGACTACTTGGA
>NZ_VDMC01000037.1 GCF_006346335.1 Aequorivita sinensis | reverse complement strand
TCTCCTTGTTGATATTCCATACCTTAAGATACAAATAACCAAGGCAGCATCTAAAGAGAGTGCAATGAGTTTTCAACAAACTTATTAAGTTTTGAGACAGTCTGACGGTCTCGGCTATGAGTAGTTGCGTGGTTTAGCACTCAACTTTGCAAGTACACACCAAACTGAAAATCCGCGAGGATTTTCAGATGTAGGCGAGAACAAGCAATTACTTATAGCCATTGTTGTGTGGCGTTTTTATTTGCATTTTTCATTCAATTCCTTTTCGTAAGATTCAGTAACGTTTGGATTGTTCATCTTTTTCGCTTTTTTGAGCAATGCTTTGGCTTCTTTGCATTTTCCTATGTACATTTTCACAATCGACAGTTTGTAAATTGTGTTTGAATCTTTTTTGTTAAATTCAAGTGATTTTTCTAAATATTCATTGGATTTTGCAAGTAATTCTGTAGAATTTCCTTTTCCATTTTCTAAACTCCCATAATAGTCTCCAAGATAAGTTGTTCCATAATCAGTTAATATTTTAGAGTGTTTGGGGTCAATTTGCAATCCTTTATCATATTGTTCTCGAGCCTTTTCCATTGCACCAAGGTTGAAGAAAATTGTTCCAAATCCATAATAAGCATCAGCATTTTTGGGGTTTAGCATAAATGCTTGATTAAATCGGCGCATTGCAGTTGCGAAATCTCCTTTATCATACAAATATGTAAATCCTAAATCACTCATTTTTTTACTCGCAGCGTTTGTGTCGCCTTTATAGTGTTCTAAAATATCTTTTTTGAATTTTTCATCATCCTCTTTTTGAGTTTCAGTTTTTTCAACATTTCCGTATTCAGGTTGTAGACTAATATCTTTATCTGCCATTGCCATCCATCTTTCATAGTTGCTATTTTGAGCAAATGAGATATACGTAGATAGAAGTAGAATGGTTAATATTTTTATCTTCATAATTTTTGTTTAAATGACACACAACGTCCCATATAAAACAGTGCGAGCCGGCGAGCGTGATTGTCCGTAGGACAATCGGCTGAGCAAGCGAGCACCATGTTTCGATTCAAGACCAAATTAAGCATTGTTTTTATACGCTGTTGGCATTAGTTTTTATTTATTTTAAGTACTTTAAATTCATCTTTTGAGGGGTTATTAAGGCTTCTTGCATTCATATTTGTTCTACAATACAAATGTCCGTCATAAACAACATAAGGACGATTGTAGACATTAACTCCTTGTTCGATAATTATTGTTCTGTCGTCAATTTTAAGTTTTAAGTGGTCAAGCCAAGAACTCACAAGTCTACTCCACACTGCTTCAAACTCACATTTCGAAATTGCAGAGTCTAGACAAATCAATTCGTCTTTCAATCCATAATGAGTTAAGGTGTCTCCATCCTTATTTACTTCCTTGGTCGGACGATAATAGTCTTTAATTGCAGCCTGAACTTCAAGCGGCATTTTTACGAACTCAATTTCTTCAACCGCAAATTTTCTTATGTCGGTTCCGTCAGAACAGGAAGTAAATGCAAGAATAAGTATGAATATCTGGAGGTGCTTTTTCATTTTAATTAATGCCAACGTCTCGTATAAAAACTGTGCGAACGGGCGAGCGAGATTGTCCGCAGGACAATCCGCTAAGCTAGCGAACATAGAATTTCGAATTGAGACTTATTAAGCATTGTTTTTATAAGTTGTTGTAAAACGTTTTTTATGTTTCCTTTGAGTAAATCAGAATCGGATTTTTCTAATTTCTTATTCTGTTACTTTTTATCCTCAAATGTCAATACTTTACAGCTTAAAAGTGTAAATAATTAATGCGATTATAATATAAATCAGTCCAACAATTAATAATGGAACAAATGTCCATTTCCATTTAAGCTTTTTGGTCAGATTTAAATTCCACAACAAGATCAACCCGATTATATAAAATGGCAGTCCAAATAAAGTTGTATAAGGGAGCATCACAAATAATACAGAAATAGAAATCAGAATTTTTGTTGCTAACTTCAATTTCTTATCAGATATATTTTTTGATTTTATCAACTTCGTTTTTCTTAATGTTTTACAACGTTTGGTGTATGAGCAGTGGCGTGGGACGTCACGGACAATTGCAAACATGTACTTGCCATTGGAAATTCCGCAGGAATTTCCAAGTAGGCGGGAACAAGCCATTGCTTATACACATTGTTGTGCGCTGGCTATTCCTCGGTTTAATTGCGTTTCTACTATTTTCTCCAGCTCGATTTGTTTAAAGTCAAACCAGTTTTGTCTATAATCCGAGTTGTCGATTCTGTTCTTAAAGTTCTGAAAAGGTTTTTTCTGTTCCAATATATTTTTCAATTCCGCTTGAAATTGTTTGTCCGAAATTTGGTAAACAAAATGTTCCATTATTTTAAAGGATTCGAAGTTTTCCAAAACCTCAATTTTAATTAAATCCGATTTATTTTTCTCGACTTTTCCCAAGTCTCGTCCAAAACATTCCATAAATGCTTCATCGTCCGAAATGATTGTAAAACTTGGTATTGCTATAATTTCGTCAGTTTTAGAGTTGTAATAACAGTCA
>NZ_VDMC01000036.1 GCF_006346335.1 Aequorivita sinensis | reverse complement strand
ATGCACCAGCTACACCAACTGCTGATGTAGTTCAACCAACGTGTGCAGTACCTTCAGGTAAAATTTCAATTACAGCTCCACTAGGTGCAGGATTTGAATACAGTATTGATGGCACGAATTATCAGGACTCAGAAAACTTTATTAACTTAATCGCTGGTACTTATAGTGTAACGGCTCGAAATACTTCAGATCCTACGTGTGTTTCTACAGCTTTATCAGTAACGATTAACGATGTACCAAATGCACCAAACGCACCTGTAAGTAGTGGTGATATTTCACAATGTAGTGAAGATCCAATTCAAGTTTTAGATGCAAATACTGTTATATCTGTAGGTCCTAATGAATCGGTAGTTTGGTATGACCAAGAAATAGGAGGTAATGCAGTAAATCCCATTTGGAGTGCAATTGGTAGTAAAACATTCTGGGCGGAAGCTGTTAATGATTTTGATAATACTTGTATTAGCCCAAATAGAACACCGGTTGTCTTAACAATAAACGACTGTGGTATTAACATTGAAAAAATAGCAAGTCCGAATAATACACAAGGATGTACTCCACTAGCTGTTGGTGAGAGCATATCATATACTTTTAAAGTTACTAATAATGGAACTACACCAATTAGTAATGTTGTAGTAACGGATGTGATGATTCCTACAATTTCTGATCCAACGGGTGACACTAATAATGACGGCAAGCTCGATGTTTCTGAGATTTGGGAGTTTACAGGTTCTTATGTTGTTACTGCGCAGGATATTATAAATGGGCAAGTTGTCAATACAGCAAATGTTACCGGTGAGGCTGAAGCATCAACTCCATTTCCGGTTTCAGGTTCAGATACGGAAACCGTAAACCTTTGTCAAAATGCTGAAATGTCTATCGTTAAATCGACTAGCAGCGCAACTACAGATTGTATCAACTTTAATGTTGGAGATACCATTGACTATGAGTTTGTTGTAACAAATGAAGGAGATGTAGATATTGAAGATGTTGTTATTACAGACCCATTATTTGAATCTCCAAACCCAATAGTTACTATTAATTTAGTATCTGGAGATATAAATTATGATGGCATATTAAATGTCGGTGAAGTTTGGACCTTTAAAGCTACATATTCAGTAGACCAAGATAATATAGATGCAGGATCGATAGTGAATACCGCTACTGTAAACGGTAATTCTGCTTTAGGACCTGTAGATACTGCTACAAGTAATACAGTTACAGTATTAATCTGTACTGATGCAAGTATTGCCCTTATTAAAACTTCAGATGTTGAAGTAGATCCAACCACAGAATGTTCAACACTAGAGGCAGGTGATATTATTACCTATAGCTTCTCTGTTAAGAACACAGGAAACGTTACCCTAACCGATGTTATGGTAAGTGATTTAGTAGGTGGTGTTACCGTATCAGGAGGTCCAATCACATTGGAGCCAGGTCAAGAGGACACTACTACATTTACAGCAAGCTATACCATTACACAAGCTGATATTAATGCAGGTGAGTTTGAGAACACAGCTAAGGTAGTTGGTACAACGCCTAGCAACACCCAAGTGGATGATGAATCAGATAACTCAAGCTATACAGGCAACAACCCAACGGTTGTAACTATCTGTACTGATGCAAGTATTGCCCTTATTAAAACTTCAGATGTTGAAGTAAATCCAACCACAGGATGTTCAACACTAGCGGTTGGTGATGTAATCAATTATAGCTTCTCAGTTAAGAATACCGGAAACGTTACCCTGACTGATGTTATGGTAAGTGATTTAGTAGGTGGCGTTACTGTAGCAGGAGGACCAATCACATTGGCACCGGGTGAAGAGGACACTACTACATTCACAGCAAGTTATACTATCACACAAGCAGATATTAATGCAGGTGAGTTTGAGAACACAGCGAAGGTAGTTGGTACAACGCCTAGCAACACCCAAGTGGATGATGAATCAGATAACTCAAGCTATACAGGCAACAACCCAACGGTTGTAACTATCTGTACTGATGCAAGTATTGCCCTTATTAAAACTTCAGATGTTGAAGTAGATCCAACCACAGAATGTTCAGCACTAGAGGCAGGTGATATTATTACCTATAGCTTCTCTGTTAAGAACACAGGAAACGTTACCCTAACCGATGTTATGGTAAGTGATTTAGTAGGTGGCGTTACTGTAGCAGGAGGACCAATCACCTTGGATCCAGGAGCGGAAGACTTTAGTACGTTCACAGCTACCTATACAATTACACAAGCTGATATTGACAACGGAACGTTTACCAACACGGCATTAGTAGTTGGTACAACGCCTAGCAACACCCAAGTGGATGATGAATCAGATAACTCAAGCTATACAGGCAACAACCCAACAGTTGTAACTATTTGTACAGATGCAAGTATTGCTCTTATCAAAACTTCAGATGTTGAAGTAGATCCGACTACAGAATGTTCAACACTAGAGGCAGGTGATGTTATTACCTATAGCTTCTCTGTTAAGAACACAGGAAACGTTACCCTAACTGATGTTATGGTAAGTGATTTAGTAGGTGGTGTTACCGTATCAGGAGGTCCAATCACATTGG
>NZ_VDMC01000035.1 GCF_006346335.1 Aequorivita sinensis | reverse complement strand
CACCAACTCTAACTTGAGAGTAGCTAAAAGTTGTAGAAATTATTGTTAATGTAAAAAGTAAGGTTCTAAATTTCATATTATGTTATTTTGTTTAAATTTTGGCTAACGGTTTGGCTATGAGCAGTAGCGTCCCGAAGGGCGCTATTGCTTATAGGTTTTGTTGTGCTCAGTTTTTATTCAAATTTTAATGAATCTTTCAGCTTTTTAAATGGGACATACTCTTCAATTGATAAGTGCTTTGTGCAGGCTCTTGCATAATCAGAAGGATTTCTTGCTCCTGATATACTGCTCATTTTTGCAATTAAAGATTTTCCTGGCAGTAAACTTAGAATCAATTCAATGTTTCTCTCGTTAATTGCTTGTTCACAAAAGTCCAATTCAGCCTTCAAATGCGATTTGATTTTTTCATCATCAAGATTGGCTGTGGCGAACTCTGTTTGGTTCTTTGATTCTTCAATCAATTTTGATTCAAGAGCTTCAACCGTGTCAATTTGCTTCAGTTCGGTTTTAGGAATTGAAACAGCAAGATTTATTTTTGCTTTATCGAAAACTCTCTGAGCAGAAATTTCTAATTTTTGGTTCTCGAACTCTGATATTATTAGATTTTCAATTTCTTCAATAGACGGAATAGTTCCTTTAAGCCCCATCTTTTCAGTTACTTTAACCACTGCTTTAGGTAGACAGAAGTAAGATTCTGCTTCATGAAATGCAAGTGGAATACAATTGTCGGAAGTTAGGCTACCTATGGTTTCATTTGATTTATAATCTCTGTCAAATACACCAAACAACTTTACAGAGGGTGCAACCACATTCCAAACTCCTAAGCGATTTGCCACTGCTTGTACATCACTACCACTGCCCATTGGTACAATTTCAATATCAGTCCTACCGACAAGCCAACGATAAAATATAGAGTCAAATGAAGTCTCACGCCCTTCAGTGATTAGAGCATTTGAAGTTGAAAGAATAGCAGGAATACTTCCAAGCAAAGCTCTTAAATCATTCCCATCAATTTCACCAATATTACTAATCTCACTTATGTTCTCATTGGTATTACTAAGGACTAGAACGTTGTCTACATTGGCTCTCATTGAAAAGCCTACATTATGAGTGGTGTAGATAAAAACACAATTTGGAAGATCATTTTCTATAGTATCCCAAACTCTACAGGCCAGTGAAGGATTCAAGTTCAATTCTGGCTCGTCAACTAAAATTAAGCTTTTGTCATCTCCTAGAATTGCAATATCTGCTAAGATTGAAAGAACTTGCTTTTCTCCATCGGATAATTCGGAAGGGTTGTATGGTGCACTCCCATTTTTAATGCATGTTATGGACTTATTCGCTGAGTCTAATTTAAGTTGAATGGAAGGGAATATTTCTGAAAAGAGGGTAAATAGTTTTGTCAAAGGAGGTTCTTCTCTCAAAGGCATTGGGCCGTTTTGTCCATTTTTTTGCCATTCATTTACCTTGTCAGAATGTTCTCCCCTGATCTCTTGCCCCATTCGATCTAATAGAAGTAATGCATCCATCACTCTATCTGAAAGAGTTGTCTTTCTCTTATTTTGAAATGTCTGATTTGCTGTTTGTAGCGTTCCGTATTGCTGAAAATTGTTCCTATTTAGCTGAAGAGAGTTCGTAAGCTTTATTGTTCGTCCACCTTCTACGAAAATCACAGTTCTATCACCATAAAAATTTGGTGCTTGGTCACGAAGCTCTTTTAATAGCTTAGACTTTCCTGTCCCATTTGCGCCTAATAAAATGTTTATTCGGTTAAAAATAAATTCTTCTTCAGGTAGCCTGCTTAATTTAATCTTAGTTTCCATTTTATTCTAATTGAGCACAACGTGTTTGGCTATGGTTTCGTTGCGTGAAAATCCGCGAGGATTTTCCGCCGTAAACCGAAGATAGCAAATTTGCGAGGACTTTCCGCGAGGAAAGTCAGAAGCAATGAACTATAGCCGGTGTTAGAGTACGTATTTATTTAATTCAGCCCAAGTTTCAATTCCGTAAATTTTAGATAAACTTTGTCCATTAAATTCCAAATATTTCCATTTCTCTAATCCGTTGTCGTAAACTGAAATCATATGACTGCTGTTTTTTATTTTAATCAGTTTATTGATGGTGTCAATTTTTACATTTTCAATTCCGAATTGAGATTTATATTTTTCAATCACTCTTTCAGAAATTTTTGAAGAGTCAAATACCAAATCCGATGAATATTTAATAATTCTGAATTTTTTGTCATTTGAGTTTATAGTTTCGCTGATATCTACAATCTCTATATTATTAATCGAGATTGAATCCATTTGTTTTCCAACTCTTTCCATTTTAGTCAGAAATTCATTTTTTTCGTACACGCTCCAAAAATCAGTCGGCATAAAATCAACTGCTTTTTCGTATTCTCTTTTAGAAATCAGATTGCTGTACTCTAAAAAATCGGATTCCAATTGAGTTTTTGAGATTTCTTGTCCGCAACTAATGTTTGCAACAAGTAAAAATAATATCAAAAGTGTTTTTTTCATATGTACGCTAACGTCCCGTATAAAAACTGTGCGAGCGGGCGAGCGTGATTGTCCGCAGGACAATCCGCTGAGCAAGCGAGCACGGAATTTCGATTCAAGACAGGTTTTAGCATTGTTTTT
>NZ_VDMC01000034.1 GCF_006346335.1 Aequorivita sinensis | reverse complement strand
TTCTCTTTCGACTGTTACAATCTTAATTAATTCTTCATCTGTCCTTTCAGACATTACTTTTGCAAATTCGTTTTCCATTAGTTTGATGGTTCGTTTATATTAATGCCAACGTTTAGTATAAAAGAAGTAGGGCTGTAAATAAGCAATTACTATTCGGATTCTCCACAAGCCAAATCTTTTGCATTTTGTTTTATATTTTTGTTCTAAAGCCAAATCAAAAAATTTGGCGACCTCGCAAAAGTGCCTGATACATTGGGTTTAGCACTTACTTGCCCTATTTTTTTTATACAGTGTTGCCACACGTTACTCTGCGTAACTCTTCGTTTTTGTTTTTATTATTTTTCCATCTTCATTCAGCAAATTCCAAGTTTCAGTAAATTTACTTTCTGTTAGAATTAAAGTTTCCTCTTTGTATTTGTACCATTTCTTAATTTTATTTGAGTATTTGTAATAGTTGATTTCTTTTATAAAATCGCCAAATGATTTGTCATTCATAAAATCGGTTAAATTCTTGGCTCGATTGTCAATTTTTCTAGTAATCCATTCCTCGGTTAAGTTACCATTTTTATCAAATAATTTTTCGCTCAAATAGTTGCCAAAATCATCTATTTCTGTTTTTCGAGCGATTTCCCCATTTCGATAAAATACATTCTTAGTTCCAATATTTGTCTTAAATACTTCGTTATCAATTTCAAATTTCGTTCGAACTGTTATAAATCTCGGTTTACCATTACCATAAAAAATAGTGTCGATTTCGGTTTCTATTTTATTTAAGGGTTTAGTTAAATCCGTATAATTATTTGTGTATTGCGAATAGGCATTCGACAGAAATAGAACAAAAATTAATGATATTACTTGTTTCATTTAATGTGTGGCAACGGTTTCGTGTATGAAAAGTGCGTGTTTGTGTCAGCGGATTTTCGGAATGAAAATCGGAAGAAAGCAAACATGCACTTTTCTTTGGTTGGCACTAAAATAAGCATTTTTTATACACATTGTTGTAAGCAGTTTTTATTCCTTTTTACGGTTTAATATATTTTACTTTTCCGAAATCAATTACTTTTTGAATAATCAATTCAGCGTTGTTCGAGCCTAAATGTCCGTAACCATCTTTACTATCATTTTTTAAAATTCCTTTTAAAGTCATTTTTATTGTTCCTGTGCAACCTTGTATTTCGTAGAACTTATTCAGTAGGTCTTTCGGAAATTCAATCTGCTCAAAATTCAAATCCATATCAAACTGTTCTTGACAAGAATCTTTATCCAAAGTTTGAAATCCAGTATATTCCATACATTCATAATAAATTCCTCGAATGACTATTGTATCATTGATTAGGTTATTTAATTCACACGACTTGGTTATCACTTTTTTGTTTTCGTAATAAAAAATTTTTGATTTACACGAAATCAAGATGAAAATGTAAAAAATTCCAATTCCGATTATATGTATTCTGTTTTTTCTCAAATTGCTTACAACGGCCAAGTATAAGCGTAGTGCGGGATTTCAACTACTTACTTGTCCGATTAGCAGTTGGTTTATTTTGTGTAAATACTTTCACTTTAGCACTTTACCCCGTATTACGCTTATACATTGTTGTAGAGCGTATTTTTTCAGTCCATTTTCATTGTTCGGAAAAGTCCGTTTAGATAATCTTGATTTTTCGAATATTCGTAATAATTTTTTTCTTTAAGAATTGAGCTCAAAGCAAGATTTTCTGCATCTTTTTTTGTTTTTCTTTTTTGATTTAAGCACTGATGATGATAAATCAAAGTATTGTAAAAACGATTAATATAATAGTTTTTATAACTCTCTTTTTCTTTGTCCTTTTCTATTTGCATTTCAAAGTCTGGAAACCCAAAATATTTATATTTGAAATATTCTTGTCCGTTAAATTTTGGGTATTTCTCGATACTTGCCAATGCTTTTTTGTAATTCGGTGGTTTAACAACATTCATATAACCCCAAATTTGAAGATAGCAAAGGTCCATCGCTGTTAAAAAGAATATACCTTTTTCGGTTTCGTCTTTGAGTTCGTAATTGTCAATTAAAAAGTTAACATTCGATAAATCAAAAGGCTGGTTTTTGTTCCCAATTCCGGTAAACACCATACTGTAATAGTTTTCTACTAATTCATAGCGTTGAACATTTTTGTCACGCCATTCTTTTAAGAGTTCAATATTGTCTTTTGGTTCTTTTTCTCTAACATTTGCATTGACTTTCATAATCAAGTACAAGTTTAATAAAGTTTGTTCGTCTGGAATTTTAAGGAATCTTTCTGAAGTCAAACTGTTGTTTGGTGTTATACATTCTTTTACGAAATTCTTGGTAGTTAGAAGTTCAGGTGAATTTATTTCGTCAATTTGTTTTAAAGTCAAGTCCGTTGGATTGTTTCTAAAAACAAAGTCTCTATAAATTTTTCCAAGTTCAATAATACCATTGTCCAAATCATTTGCAAATGTTGATTGGATACTAATTACTAATAAAAGTAAGACTGTTAATTTTTTGTTCATCTGTTTGTTTTTATATGCTCTACAACGTGTTTGGCTATGGTTTCGTTGCGTGAAAATCCGCGAGGATTTTCCGCCGAAAACCGAAGATAGCAAATTTGCGAGGACTTTCCGAGAGGAAAGTCAGAAGCAATGAACTATAGCCGTTGTTACCTGCTGGCTTTTATTTTTTCAAATTCGTTTTTTAATTCCGTTTTATATTTATTCACTTCTTTTGTCGAGTATGAGCAACAAAATCCGTCTTGTATTTTCCAAGTCCTAAATTTATAATTTTGACCATTAGATTCAAATTCAGATTCCGCTATTTGAATGAATCCTTTGTCAGTTTTGTCAGAGTTCAGGTAAATTCCAGAATCTGTTTTTATACTAGTTTCTCGTAGATTTTCATTAAAGTCCGAAGACGTTAATAAAATTCCGTTTTCAGGGATTTCTATTTTTTTATTCAAAGTGATAGCAGAAATAAATAAATCTTTTGAGTTTTCAACTCCGTAAATTATAGTCACATATTCTTTGTCAAAATCAGTTGGGATAATTAAGGTTTTTGTTCGGTATTGATATCCATAAATCATTGCAAAAACTAAAATCAAGGTCAGTTGGGTAATGAATATTTTTTTATAATTCTTTAACCATTTTTTTATTCCAAAATCAATTAGGAAAAATACAACTGCAATGACGAATAAAGCAAAAACAATGAAAATACCCCAATCTTGTCCATCCGTAATTAGAATGTAAATTGAATAAATTAGCGATATAATTGCTAAAGTCAGAAAAGGGGTTATTTTTTTCAGCGTGTTGTTCATTCAGCTTGCAGGTAACGGTCTCGTATAACCGTCAGTTACGGGTTAATATGCGTTAATTTTCGGTTAAGCACTGACGCTCGCAATTCCGAGTGGATTCGGACGTAGTCGAATCCGCCGTAATTG
>NZ_VDMC01000033.1 GCF_006346335.1 Aequorivita sinensis | reverse complement strand
CCGAGAGGAAGGCATAATACACCTAAGCTACAACCCTGACCATAGTGTTTTTGAAGTTGGAGTGGGAGGCAATGTTATTATTACCCCTGTTACTCCGCTTTTGGGAGATAGTTATACTTACAAGTTTGGAGGCAAGGAACTTCAAAGCGAGTTCGGCATTGAAATGTACGATTTTGGCGCAAGGAACTATGACCCTGCAATTGGGCGCTGGATGAACATAGACCCGCTGGCGGAAAAGATGAGAAGGCACTCTCCTTATAATTATGCTTTTGATAATCCTGTCTATTTTATTGACCCGGATGGGATGGCACCTCAAGAAAATGATTGTTGTGGAAATAATTTACCTGGGCTGAATCCCGTTAACATCGGTCGAAGTACTTGGCAAGGAATAAAAGCTGTTGGATCAGGTGTTGGGTCATTAATTAGGGAGGTAAGATCTATCGGGGTAAATTTTGTTAGTAGTGAGGGCACAAATAAGAACCAGCCTAAAGGTGACAACAGTATACCAACAGTACCTGTAGACGAATTCCTAGAGGTTGTCGAAGCTATTGGCCCATCACCTGCAAATGGTTTAAATTCTAAAGGAAGTGTTTTTGAAAAATTATTGCACGGACTAGGTGATGGGGTTGAAGCGGTAAGTAAAACTGATAAAGCAGTTTCTAATAATGAATCGAATACTACAAATGAATCTGAACCTAATTTAATAACAGTCACTGCGGTAAGGGAAACAGAAATAACAACTACCGTTCATCCTCCAAATAGTGTTTTCTCTATAGGAGGAACGAAGAATGTTCAGGTTGGAATTTCCGAGGATAAGCTTGATAGTTTAAAGAATGCTTCCTCACAAGCAATCAGAAATGCTGAAAGACGAATGGATGAAATAAACTCTAAAAAATTAGATTCTCTAATGGGTAGAAGCAATTAATATTATGACTAAGAATTTTTTTATTAAATTAATATGTGTTTTTGTCGTGATAGCGACCTTAATTAATTGCCAAAAAAAGACGACAGAAAAATACTATCGTGATACAGGCGAGCTTTTATCGGAGATTGAATATAATAAAGAAGGTCAAAAAGACGGAGAATTGCGAGAGTATTATAAAACTGGTGAACTTAAGACCATTGAATACTATAAAAATGACCAATTAATCGACACCACGATAGGTTTTGATAAAAATGGCAAAATAATAGTTAAAAGATATGAAAAAGATGGCAGTAGTATTTTTGAACGATACTACGAAAATGGACAGCTTTTATCCAAAGGTAAAATAAGAGATACTATTACAGAAGGATGGTGGCATTATTATTATGATGATGGGAATTTATATAGAAAAATAGAGTATGTAAACGCATCGAATGATTCTTCGATTAATAAAATGCAATATCCTAACCAAATAGTATCCTTCGATAAGAAAGGCAATATTATTAAAGATAGTAGTAATTATTATACTATTGATTTGAAAGATACAATACCATTAGGAAAATTAACGCTTGGGTATATAGACTTAGAGCCTCAAATATCAAAAGAATATGATTTTCACATGGTTTATTTTTGGAGTGAGGATACAAATGCAAATAAAACGAAAATTGATTCGACCTACGGCAAAAACAATAAACCTGCGAAATTTTGGCTAATCCCAAAAAATAAAGGAAAACATAAATTAAATGGCTACATCATTGAAAAAGGGAAAATAATTAAACTCAACCAAAAAGATACTACTATGGTAGATATCATTGAAAAAACTAAAAAACTTTTTTTTGAAAAAGATTTTTTCGTGAAGGATACAACTAGAAGGTAATGGTCTAAACTGGTGCTCTGGGGTAGCGTATCAAATGTGTTGATAGTTTTCCCCCGCTGGCGCGCGAATCCTTTCGCGTGCTTTGAGCTTTCCTTCTTTAAAACGATTTTAGTCTCAATAAAATGACTTAGTTTAAGTGTTATTAATTAAAATTGTGCGAGGAACGCGATGCAATCGCGCACCAGCGGGGTATTGGTGGTGCAGCTGGTTTTGGAGGAAGTTTAACTTTATTAGATATTAATGGGGGATTAGGAAATTCTAAAGCAAAAATTGGAAAATCATGGTAAAAATTTCATTGCTGTCGCTGTTTGTAATTATTATAAGCTGTAAAAATCCTTTCGATGAATTTAATAGGATTTCAATTGACGACGCATTAGAAATTACAGTACAAAGTCAAATAAATGAAAGAGGAGGAGCAATTCTAAATGAGAAATATTTGTTTATTTCATTTTGCCCATTAATTTCAAAAAGCGATAATCCAGAATATCAGGATATAGAGATTTTTTATTCTGTTGATAAATTAGTTCCATATAAATTACATAAATATAAGGGCGAAAATTATTTCTATATAATCAATAAAAAAGATAGTTTGGTATTTAAATTATTGAATTTTGAGTAATTAATCGGTTTAAGCTTTGAATTAGGATGTATATGAATAGAATATCTAACACCTACGACTTCGGCGCACGTAATTACGACCCAGCTTTAGGAAGGTGGATGAACGTTGACCCATTGGCGGAGGAAATGAGAAGGTACTCGCCTTATAATTATGCTTTTAATAATCCTATATATTTTATTGATCCTGATGGGATGGCACCTGAAGATTGGATAAAAAATTTAAGTACTGGAGAAGTTAAATGGTATGATGCTACTGGAGATAATGCAATAAAGTTAGCCGCAGAAGACAATGGTAAGAGTTCACCTCTAGAAAATAATGTTAGTGAATCAGTAAAGGAGGAATTTAAAAATTTAGGAGGATCATTTTTTGGTACAGTGGGTGAAAGTCCAAGTGATAATTCTCAAATGATGAAACAAAGAGATGACTACATATCCGAAGTATCTTCTGATATAAATGAAAAAGCTGGAGTAGATTTTTCTTCAAGCGAAAATGGAAGTGGATTTGTAGGAAATGTTACAAAAACTGTATTAATATCAATATTCATGGGGTCTAATTCTGGGTCAGGATCCAAAAGTGAATCTGAAATTGGCAACTTCATTAAAGGTAAGGCTGTAAACAGTTTAACTGAAAAAGGATTGGAGAAGGCTTTTTCTATGTCAGGAAAAGCTGCTGGAACAATTACAGCATTATTGAGTACTACAGAAGCGGGTAGAGGAAGTGATATGATGTCAACTCATAGGGCAAATGCTTTACAAGCATTCAATAAAAAAGTCAAACCTTTATTAAATAACAATACATTAATTAATATTGCATTACATAAACAATAAAGTTATTTACAATATGAAATACCTAAAGATAGCTTTATTCATTTTATCTTTTTTTATTCTAAATAGTTGTTTACCACAATTGAATATGTTAGAAATTGAGAAAAAAATAAATGAATATAATTCTGCTTCATTTAAAGGAGATATTGAATATCAAATAAAAAATACACCGAAGGAATATCTTAATAAGAACAGTATTAGTTCTATTAGAGAAAAATTTGATAATATTTATAATAATAGAAAATTTCCTATGGGCTATAGTAATATTGGGGAGTTAGAAGTTCAAAAACAAGGAAAATGTAATTCCTCCAGTTATTATAAAGTTGAATATAAAGTTACAACTGCTCAGATGACTCCATATTTAGATGCCAGTGCGCTAGAGTTTAATTATTCAAAATATGGTAAAGAAAATGTTTCATTTAATCCAAATTCAAAAATTTTACACATTACGAAACAGGATACCAAAATATTAATTTATGATAGTGATGGGGAATGGAAAATATTAAATTTAGACAAAAAAACTTTAAATCAGTACTTTGGGAATAATTTTTTTAATTGTATTGAATAGCGCCCCCGCTGGCGCGGGCGTCCCGCGCGTGTTCCTGTACAAACTAGCTCAATTACTGTTGTTAAATATTCTTTTCACACTGGCATAAAATTGAGTATTTTTACGATGCCACAGGGATAAAACTAAAAAAGAAAGCAACATTCCGCTCAACAATTACAACAACTGAGTACATGGATACTTCGACTTTGCTCAGCACA
>NZ_VDMC01000032.1 GCF_006346335.1 Aequorivita sinensis | reverse complement strand
AAAAATAGGCGAAAAAGTACTAATTGAAATATTTTTGGCTTGTATCAAACTTTAGGATTAAACAAAAATTTAGGGCTTAGTGATCGCCTACTTATCATATACGAAACGTTGTGCAACAGCAAGAAAGAAAATGAGTACAGTAATAAAAATACCACCTCAAAAGTTTGATGTTAAAAAGTACATAGCATACCACAGGAAACTTAGAGAAGATTGTAAAGAAGGGAAACTGACTAGAGATGAATTATCAAAATTAACAGATTATTCCAAACAGCGTCGTGAAATAAATAAGCATATAGAAGCAATTAATAAGATAGCTGAGGATAGTAATATGCCAATCACTATTTCATATTATGAGTTCAATAAAGAGGCAGTCTTTGAGATGCAACAGGAATTGTTTAAGGAAGTCCAAGAGTACAAAGAGATTTTCTGTTCTAACTATAATGAATCAATATAGTCAGATAGTTCGGTTCGATAAGGTGAGATAAGAGCATCTACGTACAATGAATCTATGAAATCACCAGATAACTTTTTTAACTTTAACTGGTATAAAACTTCCGATTTAAACTGTCCAAGAATTTCTAATTTATGTTCAGAAGATTTTAAATTATGGGATTTATAGGTGTCAAGAGTATTTTTACATATTCTTTTCACAACATCGTCTGAGGCATTACCATTCATAATAAAACTTTTGACTAAGTTAATAAAAAATTAAATCTCAATGGATAAAGATATAGGAGTTGGCATTATAGTAGGATTGACCATAGCGACATCCTTGATAGCATATAATTCAAAGAGTTTTAGTCAGGCACAAAAAACCTATCTACTTATATGTATTGTTTTCCCTCCACTACAATGGTTAAGTATGATAATAATAGCTATTTACAATTCTTATGCAAGCCAAAATTCTCCCGAAGCTGTTGAAAACAAAAAAATTAAACAAGAATCAGATAATACCCATAAACAAATAGAGAATCTTAAAGATTTAAGAGACCAAAATATTCTAACTAAAGAAGAATTTGACGAAAAGGTAAAGACTATTAATATTTCAATGCAAGAAAAAGAATTAAAACAGACTTCCGAATATAAAAAACTTAAAGAATTGTTTGACAATGGAATTTTAAGTCAAGCAGAGTTTAAAAATAAGGTAGAATCCCTAAAACCAGGGGAAATAAAAGAGAGTGACATTATTGGATATTGGGAAAACGAAAACAACCTCCTTAGTTTTGAAGGAGACTCTTTCAAATATTCATATAAAAATTCAACGGGAAAGGGGATAATCGGTAAGTGGAGTTTTGATAAAACAAGTAATAGAATTGTACTCCTAAGAGATTCAAAAGAAGATTATTTTCAAATACTAAAGCTCAGTAAGAAAGAAATAATTTACCAACATAAAAAATCAAAATTCAAATTTATAAAACAATAGAAGAATGGAAGATTACACAAAAGAGGCTGTAGCAGAATTTATAAGAAAACATTTAGTAGAACTAAACAAACTTATGATGCATCTTAAAGTTCCTGTAATGATAAGCCCAACATTTATGGAAAGCCCAGACAAAAACATTTATCAAAAACATTTTTTTGTCAAGACTGACTTAAAACTTGACAGTGATTTATAATTTCTGAGTACTTTGTCCAGGTATGAGTAGCAAATAAATGGCCTTGTAAATGTCCTGCTAATTCTTGAGGAGCACTGAGCAAGTATTTGTTCTCAAAAAAATCTTTCCTATCTCTGATGAAATTAGATAAAGCAGTTTTATCCTTCTTATGGATTTTATAAAAATCATCCAACTCTCTCAATACTTTAGCTTTATCAGATTCCATTAAAAATAGAAACTGATTTAATAGGTCATTGAGTTCTTGATTATTCATTGTAAAGAATTTAATACAAACATAAAGAAAAGGTAATGGATCACAACGCACAAAGCCGATTGCACAACAATGGCTATAAGCAATGCTTAATTTGTGCTTAACCCTAAAGCAATCGTATATTTATAAAAATGAGTACTGGCCGGAAAATTATTGCATTTTTTGGCGCACTGCTCATAGCCCAAACGTTAGCAGCAATAAAAACAAATAGAATACAATGAAAAAAATAATCATAGTAATATTGGCGACTTTTTTAAGTCAAGTAACATTTGGACAAGTTTCAGGAAACATAAATTACCAAAGTCAGGTAAGATTTCCAGACCAAAATATCAACATAAGTACACCTTCGACAACTGACATATTTATAAGTATTAAAGGTTTGGCAAACATAAAAGCAGATTCTTATGTCGCCATTTTTAGTGTGACACAAGTTGGTAAAACGACTGAAGAAGTAAATGAACTAATTGATAAAAGATTATCCCAAGCTGAATCGCAAATCAAACTCAAAAAAGGAACAGAAACCTATATAGATATGATTTCTTTTGTTCCTGTTTATGAATATGAAGTTGAGAAAAAATTATTTAGCAAGAAAAGCTATAATGAAATACCAAAAGGCTTTGAACTTAAAAAGAATATCCATATTAAATATTCCGACCCAAATCAATTAAATGATTTTATTAGTATTCTTTCAAATCAAGAAATATATGACTTAGTGAGAGTTGATTACTTCTCTTCCACAATTGAAAATATTAAAAAGGAACTGACGAATAAGGCAAAAATAGCTTTACAAGAAAAGGTTAAAAACTATGAAGCCATTTTAGGAGTATCTTTTGCAACGAACGAAAAAAGAATTATTGATGGATTTAAAATGATGCTACCAGTAGAAATGTATAAATCCTACGAATCATATAATAGCTCTTCTCTTAATCTTAAAAAGTCTGCTAACGTCAACAATGCCGAAAAAACGACAACTTTATATTACCAACCAATAATTGATAAGGAATTTGACTTTGTTATTAATCCTACAATTCTTGAACCAGTAATTCAAGTAATGTATGAAATAAAATTAGTGGTTAATCGAGAAAAGAAACCAACAGTAAATGAGAAAGAATATATTTTAATAACGCCAAGCGGAGAAATGAAAAACATTAATCTGAATAAATAAAGCTGCTAACATTGTATAAGCGTAATGCGGGATTTATTGCTAAATTAAACAATTCGTCAAGTAATAAAATTTTGGACGAAATGAAAGTTTCGTCTTCGAAAACCCGCACTACGCTTATACTTGCCGTTGTACTGCATTTGAGAAAAGTCCTGAACATATTATTAATCTTGCTCGGAATTGGGAGTTTATTCCTAATAGGGATTTTGATTTTTATTGGAACTTCTATGGGAAAAAGAGCTGACAACAAATTTGTCGAAAATGGAATTGAGCGAAGAACATATATTGTAGACTCAATTTATCGAGCAGAAAATTTAGACATAAATTCGAGTTACAAACCTTTGAGTTTACATTTCAACGGAAAACCAATCTTTTCAATTGGACAAAAACTATCGGAAATTGACTCAACTCTGACTTACAGAATTGACCCAAATGCTGACTATCAAGCTTATTTTCCAACGATTAAAGACTATTTGACAGCGGAAGACAAACTTTCTCTTTATAAAATTGGAAAACACTCATACATAAACGGAATAGTTTACTTTTCTACTGACCAACAATCGGAACGGATTTTTAATGTTAGTGGAACTTGGGGATTTTCAGTTTACGACAAAAATTTGCTTGAAGAAATGAAAATTTGGCTAATAGAAAACCTATTCCCAGAATTAGAAAATCATTTTGAGTTTAAAGAAAATTGGAATTATAAAATAGAAACTCAAAATCAAATAGAACACTTTAATTTAACAAAGAATAACGAAAGTTGGACTTTAAATTATGAAGTGGAATTGAAATAAAAAACGCAGTACAACAAAGTATATAACAAATAGCTGCGTCTTTTCTAAATCAAAAGTTTTGTTATATTTGGTTAGTCGCCAAATCTTTTGATTTGGCTTTTGAAAAATAAAGGTAAAAGCAAAATACAAAAGATTAGGCTTGTTGTATGGCAGAAAATCCTCGCTGATTTGCACGCTACTTGTCATATACAAACCCGTCAGACTGTCTCAAAACTTAATAAGTTTGTTGAAAACTCATTGCACTCTCTTTAGATGCTACCTTGGTTATTTGTATCTTAAGGTATGGAATATCAACAAGGAGAAAACCGTCAACAACTCGCTTTATATACTAGCTGTTTGGACGACATGGTCCCGCAAGACAACTCGGTA
>NZ_VDMC01000031.1 GCF_006346335.1 Aequorivita sinensis | reverse complement strand
CAATTACGGCGGATTCGACTACGTCCGAATCCACTCGGAATTGCGAGCGTCAGTGCTTAACCGAAAATTAACGCATATTAACCCGTAACTGACGGTTATACGAGACCGTTATCTCTCATTTGAAAAAAACTTTCGACATACTATTAATTCTACTTACAATTGGAGTTGTCGCTGTTGTTGGTATCACGATTTTTGGAGTTTCGATAATGGGAAAAAGAGCTGATATTGATAATTTTAAAAAACAAAAAACGATAATCTCGGAAACAAGTGAAAACCGAATTTTATATACTTACGGACTTGATACTGTGAATTGGGAGAAATATGTATTTAAACGGAAAGTTGAATTAATTCTAACAAAAACGGAACTTGACTCTACCATTTTTTTTAATCTCATTGGAGCAGTTGATTCTTCCGACACATTTGGATCAACTCAGTTTGTAAAAATTGACAGCTCGTTATATATTTTAGGAGACAAACATCATATAATAGAGAAAGAAAAATACTTTAATGAAGACATTTCAAAATATCCTTTTGACTTATATGATTTGGTTAATCCATATCCCGATGCGAATGGATCATTTTTATTTAATTCAGATTATGGAACATTAAATGTCGAATCCTGGTCAGCAGGAAAACAATTATTTTATTTGCCAATTAATTCAAAAGTTGATATAGAAAAAGAATTGTTACGGAACTGAAACTCGAAAAACGAGAGATAACAATGTATAACCGCAATTACGGCGGATTCGACTACGTCCGAATCCACTCGGAATTGCTAACGTCTGTGCCAAACCGAAAATTAACGCATATTAACCCGTAACTGACGGTTATACTCACCGTTACCCACTATTTGAGAAATGCAGAACTTCCAACAAAATTTAAAGAATAAACCAACTTTATTTCTAATAATTGGAATTGTAGTACTAATTATCGGAATTCCAGCTGGACTTTATGGATTAACTCTAAATGGCGGAGCTAGTTTAGGCGGAGTTTTGATTTTGATTGGAGTCATCGCCTTTATTCCATTTTTAGTGATTGACCGAATTTTAGTGAATCGGATTAAGCCACTCAAACTCTCAATTTATGAATTTATTTTAATTGTAATTTTTCTAATATTTAATTCTTCCCTAAAACGGAAAATTGTAGTTGATTTGACCGACTATAAAAACGACTATTTTGTTGTAGTTTTTAACGACGGAAATTTAAAAAACTCTGAATTGAATTGGTCGTTTCCATTTAATAAAAAAGTTAAATACAATTCTAAATCAATAATAATTCCAGCTGAATTTAAAGACAAATACCAAATTGACATCGAAATACCTAAAAGTTGGTCTGGAACGAGAATGAACCCTGACAGAATAAATGATATCGGATTGAAAATATATACTAGTGCGAACACTAAACTAAATCGAACTGAAATTGACTCATTAGCTGCAAAAGAAATAAAAACAGTGGGTAACACCGTGTATAATTAATGGCTAGTTTGAGCTTGCTTAAGAAAATCCTCGCGGATTTCCTATTCAGTTTTTATTTGCTAAATTAGGTGCTTAAACACGCCACTAATCATACACAAACACGTTGTGCAACATATAAAAAAAGCCTCATTAATGAAGAGAATATTTCATCTGTTTTTATCAATTTTCATTTTAACAGGATGTTCGAATTCGGATAAAATTTACATTAATTCTGATTTAAAAGACAAGATTGACCTAATCATTGACTCCTATCAAAAGTATGTTTCTGAAAGTGAAATTAACCACCATGACCCAGAAGTTTATGAAGTATATTTCAGGAAATTGGGAAATGAATGTTTTATCGAGATATACACTAATTATTTTTACAAAACGGACTTAAATGGATTTATGTTCATCAAAAACAAGTTGGTTACGTTCAACAATGTTGATTCCGAGTGTAATAAGGGTTTGATTAAAATTAATGGAACGGAATCCACACAAAGACTGACCGAATATCAGAACGAAAATAACGCTTTTGACGATTATAGTCCTGCCTTTTGGACATTTAAAATTAAAAATGGCAAATTAATACAGGACACTCAAGGGAGATTTAAAATTGACTTTAATAAAAAATAAATACGTTGCACAACACAGTATAAAATTAATTGCTATTTTAGGCTTAAACAAAGGTAGTTGCACTTTTGTTACGTCTGATTTTCCTGCGGAAAATCCTCGCACACAAAACCGCAACTAATCTTATACATCAACGTTAGCATTAATACAAAAAACATAGCGAATGGAAAACGAATTTGCGAAAGTGATGTCGGAACGAACCGATGAAGAACTTATAAAAATTGTAACTGCCGAAAGAGATAAATACAATCCAACTGCAATTGAGGCCGCTGAATTGGAAGTTGATAAACGGAATATTGACACGAGTAAGTTTGAGGAAATAAAAGAAAAAACAACAACTGAAAGAGTTGCTAAAGAAAAGGTTGACGCAAATGTAGTTGGCTCGGGAATTAGATTTGTAAACTTTCTGATTGACTTTATAATTTGGTTGATTTTAGCAATGATTGTTATTTTTATTATCGGACTTGTTGTACAACCGACTGATGAAAGTTTCATTTCACTTTTAGGTTACATATTAATTTTCGGAACTTTCATAGCTTATTACGCAATTATGGAAATCAAATTCCAAAAAACAGTTGGAAAATTCGTTACGAAAACTAAAGTTGTAAAAATGGACGGAACGAAACCTAAAACATCTGATATTATAACTCGGACTTTTTGCCGACTTATTCCATTTGACCGAATTTCATTCTTATTTGTGAGAAATGGAATTCACGATTTTCTATCAAAAACGAAGGTAGTAAAAGACAATATTGGGGAAAGTACTAATGCTAACAATGTATAACCGCAATTACGGCGGATTCGACTGCGTCCGAATCCACGCGTAATTGCTACCGTCGGTACTTAGCCGAAAAACATTAAATTTAATCCCGTAACTGCGGTTATACTAAACGTTGGCAACAAGCTGAAAGAAACGAACGATAAACAAATGAACATCAGAAAAGTAAATATTCAAGACGTTGAAAAACTGAAAGAAATCGGAAAACTGACTTTTGCCGAAACTTTTTCTTCTGAAAATAGCGAAGAGAATATGAAAGAATATTTGGAAAACGGATTTTCAACGGAAAAACTGACTGCGGAACTGACCGACCAAAACGCTGAATTTTACTTTGCGGAACTTGACGGAAAAACAATCGGATATTTAAAAGTAAACGTTGGACAATCCCAAACCGAAATTAAGGACAAAAACACACTCGAAATCGAACGGATTTACGTGCTAAAAGAATTTCACGGAAAAAAAGTCGGACAAATCCTTTACGACAAAGCAATTGAATTGGCGAAGGAAAAAAATGTGGAATATGTTTGGTTGGGAGTTTGGGAACAAAATCCGAGAGCAATCCGATTTTATGAAAAAAATGGATTTAAAGCATTTGACAAACACGTTTTCAAACTTGGAAATGATGAACAGACGGACATAATGATGAAACTCGAACTGAATGAAAAAAAGCCAGTTGCCAACAATGTATAACCGCAATTACGGCGGATTCGACTACGTCCGAATCCACTCGGAATTGCTAACGTCTGTGCCAAACCGAAAATTAACGCATATTAACCCGTAACTGACGGTTATACTCACCGTTGTGCAACATATCCAAACATCACGCTAAAATTGAAATGAAAGTTAAAATATTGAGTTTTTTATTTTTAATTATACTACTTGCTTCTTGCGACAAGTATTCTCGTGAAAAATATCCTCAATTAGCTTATAAAACGGAAAGTTATAAATATGTGAATAGTTGCTATTCTGCCGAGTTTGAGAGTTTGGATAAAATTCCAACTGAAATGCAGAATAAATTAACCACTTACTTAAAAAACAGATTAGGAAATAACAACTTTCAAAAACTGGAATTTGATAATGGTTATGTGCTTTCTGACAAACCAATAGAAATAGAAAGAACCGAAAATGAAAGTTCCATTTTAGCGCTTTTAGGTCAAGACAAGATAAAAACTGATTGCGACTCAATTTTAGATTTTCCGATTTATTCAGTTATTTATCAACTAAAAAAGCCTGAAATCGGAATTGAAAAAATTGGACTGAATTTAATGCTTGATAAAAATGGAAAACTGATTAAGGACATTGATTTTCCAAAAGCGGAATTTGCGGATAGAATAATACCAATAGACTCTGTACACGCGGAATTAATTCGTAGAAAAATCCCATACGACAAACTGAATATCGACTTGTGGTTTGACAAAAGAACCGAATCTTTTATTTGGTCTACAAATACATTAATTAGAGAAGGAAGTATTATGGGACCAAGTTGTTTTCCAGAAGTGAATTATCATTTTAAAATGAATGCTAATAATGGGAAAATAACAGAGTTTGATTTTGAAAAAAGAGAAGATTATTTCTTTGGAATGGATAATCATTACGTTGAATAAAAAATACGTTGCACAACAACGTGTATAACTAATTGCTTGGTCTGTGTGTACTCGGAAAATCCTACGGATTTTCCTCTGGTTCGTTTTCTTTTACTAAATTAGTTCTAGCCAACGCAACTAGCCATACACAAAACCGTTGTGTGCAATAACCCTTGCTTGCTAGGTTATTTAAAAAATCAGTAAAGCGCGCGAATTTGGAAGGAAAATAATCAGTATTTTATGGTAGGACTGGTTGCAAACCAG
>NZ_VDMC01000030.1 GCF_006346335.1 Aequorivita sinensis | reverse complement strand
TTCCAAGTAGTCAGAATAGCCTGAACATCTTCACTTTCCTTTTCTCTTCTTTTAAATTCCTCAGTTTGTTGATAGTCAGTCATATTATTTGTTTTTGCATGAAGCACAACGGTTAGTATATGAAAAGTAGGCGATTTCGAAGCACCAAACTTTCGGTTAAGCACGAACTTTGAAACGAGCTACAAGCCTTGATTTTAGCACTAATTCGCCTATTTTTTATATACATTGTTAGCGGTTCGTTGTTTTTTCTGTCGTTACATTCTGTCATAGATTTGTCTTGGTACTCGTTTTAAAATTGACGCAATTATTCGCCAACGTTTGGTGACATAAGCTATTTTCTTTTTCTGTTTAATAGCTTCAAAAATTTGTCGAGTTGCTTTGTCAACTGTCGCAACCCAAAATTGACCTTCTCCTTTCGCCATATCAGTATCAACAAAACCTGGTCTTATATCTGTTACATAAATTTGTTGATTAAGTTTTCTTGCCTTTTGTCTTAATCCTTCCAAGTAATTTACTTGATACGCTTTTGTTGCATTGTATGCAGGTGCAATTCCACTTCCACGAAGTCCACCAACTGAACTGATAGCAACTAAATGTCCTGACTTCTGATTCTCAAAATAATTAAAAGCCCAATTTGCGATACAAGTAAATCCCATTACATTGGTTTCAACTGTCCGCTTTTCAATTTCAAAGTCAAGTTTCTCATTTAAGTCGCCCGTTCCTGAACTAATTATTAGTAAGTCAAGGCCACCAAGTACAGTTGTTAAAGCTTCTAAATTTTCAACAATTATTTTCGTGTCGGTTATGTCAAAAGACCGTGTATAATATGAGTTTGGATTTTGCGATTTCAATTCTTCAAGTAATTCAGTCCGTCTGCCTGTAATGCCAACTTTATAATCATTGTCAACCAAAATTTTAGCAATTCCTTTTCCAATTCCTGATGTCGCACCGATAATTATTGCTTTTTTCATAAAGTGATTTTTAGGGCAAAAATAATGATGTTTAGAATTTAAAATCTTGGTGCTGACCAACATTTTAAATCTTGACACGGTTTAGCAATTTACTGAAATTTGTAGAGTCTATTCTCAAATAAGAAGCCAAATCTTTATTGGAAACCATATTAATAAGAAAAGGATATTTTTTAGTTAATAGAACAAAACGTGATTCAATATCGTGTGACATTAATTGATAATGTCTTTCTACCATTTCTACTAAAAAGAATTCAGTTATCTTTCGGAATAAAGTTTCAATTTCGCGATATTCTAACATCAATTGTTGATGTTTTTTGTAGGAAATTCTTAAGAAACGGCTATCTGTTATCGTTTCTAAATAGCATTTTGAAGGTGTTTGTGTTAGAAAAGATTCTGGTATTGTAGAAAAGGAAGGTGCGAATGAAAAAGAAATTATATGTTCTTTATCATCTTTTAAATAATAGGATTTCTGTACACCTTCTAAGACAAAATAAAGGTACTTTTGAGTTTCTCCTTGCACAGTCATTGTAGTTTTTTTGGGAACTGATATTTCCTTCCAATGCGAAATATACTCGTTTAATACTACATTCTTTATCTTGTGTATGTTTAGTAAAAATTCTTTCATTTATTATTTCAATAGTTCTACTAAATAGTTGAACTTGTTATTTGTATAAGTATTTTTTAGATAAGTTCGATTTTTTTTTCAATGACCGCTAACGGTTTTGTGTATGGCTCGTTGCGGGAAATCCGCGAGGATTTTCCGCCGTAGAACGAAGATAGCAAATTGCAATGAATTCCGATTAGGAATTCAGCCGCAATGAGCTATACACGTTGTTACCACACGTTTTTATTTTATATTTCAGAATATCAGTTGGTCAAGTTGATTTCTGATTGAGAATAGGAATATCAAAATCAAAAGTGTTATCAGATTTGTTTTGAATTTCACATATTCTTGTTTTTTATATTCTTTTGTTATTACATAAACTAAAAATCCGCCAACAAGCAAAATCGGAAGATAGTTTAAAATTAGGTCAACATACCATAATTCCGCAATTCTGCTTGAAGTTGCTCCAGAACCATAAATCAAAAAGAAAGCAAGTATCTCAATGAAAACCAGAAGTAACAGAATTCCAAAAAACAGAATTGTCCTAATTCCAATTCTGATATAATTTGTTTTTAGCTTTAAAAATTCGGTCACACTCATCCGCTAAAAGTTTCGGTTGGTAAATTCAGACAGATGATTGCAGAAACGATATGAATTCCGAATATTATGATTGTCCATTTGGGTTTTTTAGTCATCAAAATTCCGTAAATGGGAATCTGAATAACAGCAATAATAATTGCCAAAATTCCAATTTGATTATTCAGCACGCTTATAATCATCGAATATGGATAAACGATTTTAGCTGGCCAAAAAAATCCGTGTCCGCCACCCATTGATAACACTATAAATGTTAAAATCAGAATGGTTATTAATGCTATGACGATTGCTTTTTTCAAATGTGTGGTAACGGTCTCGGCTATGAGTAGTTGCGTGTTTTAGTACCTAACTTTGCAAGTACACACCAAACTGAAAATCCGCGAGGATTTTCAGAAGTAGGTGAGAACAAGCAATTACTTATAGCCATTGTTGGCAATAGTTTTTTCATTCGTATGTTCCATACCAATTCAATTCCGATTTCCAATCGGTTTTTGTGTAATCCACTTTGTTATTGGTATATACTCGAAATATTTTTTTAATCCTAGTATTTTCTAAAAGAGACTTAATAGAATCGTATTGTTTTTTGGGAACTTTTTTATCCACGAACAACATATATTTAAAATCATTCTCATTTGGCTCCTTAAATGAAAAAATATATTCCATAGTTGCAAGTTCGATACCCGATAGGTTTATATATTTATCTGATTTTGATATTAGTTTGCCATTTTTATATCCAACATAAATATTATAGTCAAATTCTTTATTTCCGCTCGGAATGAGTCCGTTTTCTTTCTTGACTAAATCAATGTCGAGATTTATGTTTTTTTCAAAGTATTGATATGCATTATTAATTTTCGATAATTCAATTGTGCGTAAAGAATCAGTCTCTGTTTTGATGAATAAAGTATCCTTTTGAGAATTCATTTTATATTCAAAAACAAAGTCGGTTCTTAAATCAGGGTCAATATTTGTTAGTTGAGTATAATAAATTTTTGAATTGTCACTTCTCCAGGAGTACTTGGTTTCTCGTTCCCAAGAATTTGTCAAAAGAGAATCTTTGTAGAATCTTAAATCCACAATATTTGCACTATTCGTTGAACTCCAATTACCAAGCAAGTCGGTATCTAAGTTTTTATCCGCGCAACTTTGACAAATTGCAATTATTAATATTGTTCGAATTATGTTCATTCAAATTATTGCCAACGGTCTCGGCTATGAACAGTTGGGGGTTTTATGCCCTAACTTTTCGGTTTAGCACCGACCTTTGTTTTATGTTTATACTTTTGTTTTATCACTTTCGCCCCAATTGTTTATAGCCATTGTTGGCGGTAGTGTTTATTCATTCATTAGTTTTTGAAATTCGTCTATAAATTGTCCAACGTGAAAGCCGTCCATTAATGCGTGGTGTCCGTGAATGGAAATTGGCATTGATTTTTTTTTGTTGGTTTCTGTCATTTTACCAAACGATATTTTTGGACAACTGTCTGGGTGCGAAAAACTTCTTGCGTGTGAAATACTCGTAAAATCAATCCAAGGAATTGCCGAAAAGTGTATCACATTTTCGCCTGAAACTGCAGGTAAAAGGCTGTTTGTGTTTTGAACTTTTTCAATTTCTTCCATTGCTTTTTGATAAAATTCATCTTCATTTTTTGCATAATCCATATAAGCAAATCCGAATGTTCCGTTTGGTCGGTTTATGGTTGGTGAAGCATTTACAACATCAAATTCATAGGCTTTATTATCAATTATCCTGTATTTAAAATTGTCAATTTTGTTCGCAGATTTCAATGCTCGATATAAATAATAAAGGAAGAATGAAACTTGTTTTTCTTTGGCTTTTGAATAAGCAGTTGAACATTCAACATTAACCGTTACGCCAAAAAATGGCTCGGAAAATTTTGAAAAAAAATGAAAATGTTCTTTTCTGTTCCAATTCTCTATATCAATTAATTTCTTCATTTTTAGTTCAAATAATTTTTGATTTCGTCAATTTTTTTTAGTTCAACAAAATTTTCGTGTTTTAAATTGTGGTCTTGTTGTTCGTGTGTCCAAGTTACGTGGTACGGAATATGGGCTGCGTTTGCACTCAATTCTAAAACTGGAAGAATGTCGGATTTTATGGAATTTCCCAACATTAAAAAGTTTTCAGGTTTACAGTCTAAATGTTTTAGCAACTTTTGATAGTCTGTAACTTTTTTATCACTCATAATTTCTATATGGTGGAAATAATTTTCCAATCCCGAATTTTTGAGTTTTCGTTCTTGGTCGAGCAAGTCGCCTTTTGTAGCCACTATTAAACGATAATTGTCTTTTAGTGTTTCCAAAGTTTTTTGAACTCCATCTAAAAGCTCAATGGGTTTTTGCAACAAATCGTGTCCGATTTCGATTATTTTATCTACCACATCAAGCGAAACGGTTTTATTTGAAACTCGATTTGCTGTTTCAATCATACATAACATAAAACCCTTAATTCCGTAACCGTAAAGGTGCAGATTTTTCATTTCGGTTTTAAAAAGTTCCTGTGAAACAGTATGTTGTGGAAGGTAATTTTCAAGTAATTCACAAAATTGTTTTTCGGCTTCTTGAAAATAGGGTTCATTTATCCACAAAGTATCATCTGCGTCAAACGCAATGGTTGTTATTTTTTCGTTCATTAAATTCTCGATTTTTCGTGTTTTTTACATTACCGCCAACGTTTCGTATATGATAAGTAGGCGATCACTAAGCCCTAAATTTTTGTTTAATCCTAAAGTTTGATACAAGCCAAAAATATTTCAATTAGTACTTTTTCGCCTATTTTTC
>NZ_VDMC01000029.1 GCF_006346335.1 Aequorivita sinensis | reverse complement strand
TTGCAACCAGTCCTACCATAAAATACTGATTATTTTCCTTCCAAATTCGCGCGCTTTACTGATTTTTTAAATAACCTAGCAAGCAAGGGTTATTGCACACAACGGTCTTGTATATGGCTCGTAGCGTGCAAATTAGCGATAACTATTCGGTTAAGCACGAGCCGAATTTTTTAATTTTCTTATTATCTTTTTCTCTCAATAAGCCAAATTAAAAAATTTGGCGGACTTGCAAATATATCATAACTTTGGATTAAGCAACTAATTAGCTATGAGCTATATACGGTGTTGTGCAACGTTTTTTTTCAGCACTATTATTCCAATTATTAATCCTAAAATTCCAATTAAAATCATTAGCTCTGTTTTAAAACGAGATATGAATTTTAATGAATTAGACTTTTCTGTCAGTTGTATAATTGACGAGTTCGTTGGTAATGATATATGATTGAAGAAATACTCGGCTTCTTTAATGTCAGAATCGTCTTGCGAAATGCAATTAAACAGGAATAGGTTATTGTTTAATAGATAAACTTCTGATTGGTATAATCGATTCCCAATACTATCTGTCAATGTTAATTTTTGTCCTTTAAAACCATTTTTCTCAATACTTTCTTTAGAGACTATTGCTTTTGGATAATTTTTTGAAATATTTGGAACAGCCTCATCATAGATGCTTTTCAATTCCTCAAGATTATTTGGCAGTCTTGATTTCGTAATTAGCATCTTATTTCCGCTATACACGATTCCGTTTTTTTTCGCGGACAATTCATACATTTTTATTCCGTTCTCTTCCGAATTGAATAAATTGGCGTTTTCGGCGGGCAATTTAAACCTTGTAATAGAGTCTAATTCAAAGTCAAACCATTTTTCATTTTGCGAATATGATTGAATTGAAAATAATATAATTATCCAATAAAAATTTTTCAAGTTCTGGATTTTTAAATGTTGCACAACGGTCTAGTATAACCGTCAGTTACGGGATTAAAGTTAATGATTTTCGGTTAAGAACTGGCGTTAGCAATTCCGAGTGGATTCGGACGTAGTCGAATCCGCCGTAATTGCGGTTATACATTGTTGCCAGTAGTGTTTTTTATTTAATCTCATATAGATTATTATTAAAATCTTCGAGTACAAAAATCTTGTCAAATTCTGATTTCACATTATATGTTATGTTTCGGTCAATCAGATATGAACTGTCTCCATTGCTTCCAATAACAATAAGTAACCATTGTTTTTCAGTACTGTTTTCTTTGTATTTTGAAATTAGTTTCTCTTTTTTCGAAACAGCCTTTATCAATATTTCATTCGTTAAATCCTTTTGCCACCAAGCTCCTAAATTTTCAGAAATATTAATACCGGAATGAGGCATTTTCCATATTCTTTCGATAATTGGATTTTTCTCTAAAATGTCAGTCAGAACATATTTTTTTACTACTCGAACAACGGTAGCTATTAATTCTTCCTTTTCGGAAAGTTTAAAGTTAACATAGGGCAGTAGATAGCAGTTTGCTAGGAAATTAGGTAAGCTATTATCTTTTTTCAATTCTAATTCCGCTAAGTCAAATATGTTTTTAAAAAAACCTTCTCTTTCCTTTGATTTATTGTCGACAAGAATTTGATGTTCAAGTCCTACATATTCAGTCCCATTGGTCAATATAAAATCGGGTTTTTCAGTAACCTTTGATATTTCAAAATCATTTTCAAAGAACATTAAGAATTTCCCAACGTGACAAATTTCAAGGATCTTTTGTTGGTTTTTTCTTCTGTCGGTAAGCAAAGGTTCTAAATGTGAGTCAATCAGTCTTCCTAAAGACTTTTTGTTTTCTAAAACTGATTTATTGTTTTCAATTATTCTCATTTCTCACATTACTGGCAACGTCTCGTATAAAAACTGTGCGAGCTGGTGAGCTTGATTGTCCGCAGGACAATCAGCGATGCAAGTGAGAACAGACTTTAGATTCGAGAAAGGTTTGAGCATTGTTTTTATATATTGTTGGCATTAGTACTTTATCGGGTTCCTTAAATTAGATCAAAACGTAATTGATATGCTAATATCAGGTTATAAATCGAGCCCACTATTGTTATTATCCAAATGAGTTTTTTGGTGAAGATCCGAAATACGGCATAAAGCGTTAAAGTCAGAAGTCCGAGTATGATTGGGAAAAATAAGTGCGCAAGTCCGCCGAGTCCAACGTTGCTTAGATCACCAGTCATCGCTGTCAGCCAAGCCAAAAACATCACTGACAGAATTATAATCACGTTATTTTTTGTCCTTTCCAAAAAATGAATTACTGTCATATTTTTTGTATTAATGCCAACGAGCACATGTATGAAATGTTTGGGGATTGCGGGCTTCGTAGCTGTCTGCCGTTACAAAAGCTAATGCGGGGTAGAATGCTTCAAGTAACCACTAAACCCCCAAATATTTTATACATGATGTTGTATGCCGTTTTTATTATCTTAAATTTGGATAAGGGAAACGATATGAAACTGAAAATTTCTTTCCATTTACTTCAACTGCTTGTTTTTCCTTCAAGTCCGAAATTAACTTTATAAATTCTTCAAAGTTTTCTTTTGGTAAATACAAACTGTATAGAGATTCGCTCCTTTCAATTGTCGATTCGCTTTCTAAATTCGGCCAATTTTCAGGCCATTCTTTTGGTTTTTCTGGAGAATGACTGTAGTCTGTAAACATTACTTCGATATGATCAGGTAACCATTCCTTCGCTTTATTGCTTTTAAATTTCTTAATGTTGTCATAGACTGTTAAAAAATCTTTTGGAGTTTGTTTTCTAGTTTCATTGTCTTTTTTATCGAGATTGCCATAAACACTAATTTGCTTTACAGTGTCAAAGTTTAGAAGCAAAATGTTTGTTGGTTGGTCAGTCCAACTTGAAGCTTCTATGTAATCCTGTTGAGTCATTAAACTATCAGTAATACCAAATGATTTTATTATTTTTTGAGTTGTTTCTCGGTCGTTAGTCACTTCGAAATATTTCCATTTCTTTTTAACTACTTTTTTGTAAATAATTTGCCCGTTTTCGTAGAGAGCAAAAGTTGGTACATCAGAACCAATTACCATAAGCCAAGGGTCTGTTTCAACTAAAACAACAATTGGTTGTCCGTATTTTTCATTCCATTCTTGTCCAAAAGAATAATTGGTAAGAAGTAGCATAATAAATCCAATAATGTATTTTTTCATAATTCTGTTTTAAATGGCATACAACGTTTGGTATAAGCGCAGTAGCGGGATTTGCGCACGAACCTTTCGATTTTTACTGTCTTTATTTTTATAAAATTACTTTTGGTCTAGTACTAACTCCGCTATTGCGTTTATACTCGTGTTATGTGCAGTCTTTAAGTATCAGTCTTTTATACATCGCACTGCTAATGCCCAATTACTTTCAAATGAGCGATAAATAGTGTTTTTCGTTGCAAACAATTCTCTAGTATATAGTAAATCAGTACCTGCACTTGTACTTGTCCAAAATGGAGCACTAAATCCTAAATTTTCAAAATTATTTTCTTCAATTACAGCTCCACCCGTTCTATATCCTCCTGGAAGCGCTTTAAATCCAAATGTATCTGTACCGCTTCCGTTTTGAAGCCAATCTGTGGAAGATTTGAGTTCTTTTCCAACATCAAAACCTCTATAAGTAACATTATCCCATTCACTATCCCCCACGGGAAATTGGCTATCCACAGTTCCCTCTAAAATTTTCCATTCTTCATCACTAGGTAAATGCCATCCATCTGGACTAACAATTAAAGCCTTTTCTCTATTGTATAGTTTTCCATATATTTCACCATTACCTTCATTATTTAAATAATCCCAACATCCTTCATCTATTTTAAAGTTTAAGTTTTGAGCCATCCAACATTGATTTCCAATTTGGATTGTTTGGTATATATTCCCATCTCTTGGATCAAAAAATTCATTACCACAAGTAAATTGAGCACTGAGAATTACCTGTTTTTCTAAAGTGGTTGAAGATTCTTTGTCATCTATAGCAACAATTTCAAAATGATATGTTCCTTCGGTTTCTAATGATGTATCCCAAGTAAAATTATATGGTGCCGAATTTAGAGTTTCTACCACAGTATTGTTAATTAGTAATTTAGCGTTGGTAATAAACCCGTCACTGTCCGAAATATTGGTTTTTATTGTCAATGTTGGTCCAATAATAATTTCAGTTACATCTATTCGTGTAAGAAGTTCAATTATTGGAGATTCATTATTTACTTCGGATGTTGTATTATCATCACTACAAGAGGTAAATAATATTGTCAATACAATTGCAATTTTAAAATTAGCAAGTTTTAAGTTCTTCATTTTTTTTATTTTTGATTGCACATAACGTTTAGTATAACCGCAGTTACGGGATTAAATTTAATGTTTTTCGGATAAGCACCTACGGTAGCAATTACGTGTGGATTCGGACGCAGTCGAATCCGCCGTAATTGCGGTTATACAGTGTTACAAACAGTTTTTCTAGAGTTTGTAATTAACTCCCAAATTAATAACTGAAGATTTTATTGTATTATTTCTCTCAATTAGCCCTGCGAAGTATCTCGCATTTATTCCGATTTGACTTGTTAAATTATAACCAACCCCTAAAGCTGCGCCGAAATCAAATTTATCACAATTTGGACAATCTTCACTGACTCCGAAGGGACTTCCAAATTCAGTAAATGGATCATCTGTTATTTTTTCCTTTCTACTCACGATATATCCTAGTTGTGGACCAATTTCAATATAAAACTTTTCCGATGGATATATTTGTAGCATAATCGGAAGTGAAATAGTAGATTCCGTAACTCTTGATTTTAGTTCTCCTACAATAGGTGCTTCGTCTGGTTCAAACCTCAATTCAATTTCTTGTGATGTATTAGTACCCTGTAAAGCAAAAAGTAATTCTGGTTGTAATTTTAAAATGTCAGAAAAGCCAACATTGACAAAACCGCCTACAAAAAATCCAAACTTGCCATTAAAATCCACGACTTCAATTCCGTTAAACTCAAGATTGGGAGTATATTTTGAATAATTTATACCAGCTTTTAAACCATATTCCGTGGTCGTATTTTGTCCGAAGATATTGGTTGTCAATAATGCTAATCCGATAATAAAAGTAATTTTTCTCATTTGCTATTTTTGTTATTAATTGTTTGTAACGTTTCGTATATGATAAGTAGGCGATCACTAAGCCCTAAATTTTTGTTTAATCCTAAAGTTTGATACAAGCCAAAAATATTTCAATTAGTACTTTTTCGCCTATTTTTCATATACATTGTTGTGTGTCAGTAAATATAGCCTTTCGATTCAAAAATAAC
>NZ_VDMC01000028.1 GCF_006346335.1 Aequorivita sinensis | reverse complement strand
AGTTTAGGGCAAAAAAAAACCTTCATCAAGTAAATGATGAAGGTTTTAAAGGAAGGCGGCGACCTACTCTCCCACAGGATTGCAGTACCATCGGCGCAAACGGGCTTAACTTCTCTGTTCGGAATGGTAAGAGGTGAGCCCCGTCGCTATAACCACCTTAGTTTTAAGTTAGGAGTAAAGCTAAGCTTGACTCTTAACTTCTAGCCATTGGCTAGAAAATATCGTGACATATTGTAATGTAAACAATAGGAAAAAAGTGAATTTACTACTATAAAGAGTTGCGTTCCCCGCCGAGGCGGGGAAAGCGATGTACATAAGCTTATGGGCTATTAGTATCACTCGGCTGAGACATTACTGCCTTTACACCTATGACCTATCAACGTGGTAGTCTCCCACGGCCCTTTAAAGAAATCTCATCTTGTGGTGGGTTTCGCGCTTATATGCTTTCAGCGCTTATCCCTTCCCGACGTAGCTACCCAGCGGTGCTCCTGGCGGAACAACTGGTACACCAGCGGTCAGTCCAACTCGGTCCTCTCGTACTAGAGTCAGATCCACTCAAATTTCTTACGCCCACTGTAGATAGAGACCGAACTGTCTCACGACGTTCTGAACCCAGCTCGCGTGCCACTTTAATGGGCGAACAGCCCAACCCTTGGGACCTTCTCCAGCCCCAGGATGTGACGAGCCGACATCGAGGTGCCAAACCCCCCCGTCGATGTGAGCTCTTGGGGGAGATCAGCCTGTTATCCCCGGCGTACCTTTTATCCTTTGAGCGATGGCCCTTCCATGCGGAACCACCGGATCACTATGCTCTACTTTCGTACCTGATCGACTTGTAGGTCTCTCAGTCAAGCTCCCTTATGCCATTGCACTCTACACACGATTGCCAACCGTATTGAGGGAACCTTTAGAAGCCTCCGTTACTCTTTTGGAGGCGACCACCCCAGTCAAACTACCCACCAAGCACTGTCCCCTTAAAAAAGGGTTAGACTCTAGACAAGCAAAGGGTGGTATTTCAACAATGACTCCACGACGCCTGGCGACGCCACTTCAAAGTCTCCCACCTATCCTACACATTGCTTATCCAAAACCAATACTAAGCTATAGTAAAGGTGCACGGGGTCTTTTCGTCCCACAGCGGGTAACCGGCATCTTCACCGATACTACAATTTCACCGAGCTCATGGCTGAGACAGTGTCCAGATCGTTGCACCATTCGTGCAGGTCGGAACTTACCCGACAAGGAATTTCGCTACCTTAGGACCGTTATAGTTACGGCCGCCGTTTACTGGGGCTTCAATTCAATGCTTCGCAAATGCTAACATCTCCTCTTAACCTTCCAGCACCGGGCAGGTGTCAAGCCTTATACATCATCTTTCGATTTAGCAAAGCTCTGTGTTTTTGATAAACAGTCGCCTGGACTCTTTCACTGCGGCCCCCCCGGAGGGGGGCGACGCTTCTCCCGAAGTTACGCGTCTATTTTGCCTAGTTCCTTAGCCATGAATCTCTCGAGCTCCTTAGAATTCTCATCCCAACCACCTGTGTCGGTTTGGGGTACGGGCTGCTTCACTCGCTTTTCTTGGAAGTCGATCCTCAGGATTATCACCTTGGCCGAAGCCTCAGTGTACTATCGCCGTGTTACCACTGGCTTCAACGTGCTATTCCGTCAGCACGCACCTAATTTTCGCCTCCGTCACTTTTAACGTGAGCAGGTACAGGAATATTAACCTGTTGTCCATCCACTACCCCTTTCGGGTTCGCGTTAGGCCCCGACTAACCCTCAGCTGATTAGCATAGCTGAGGAAACCTTGGTCTTTCGGAGTGCGGGTTTCTCGCCCGCATTATCGTTACTTATGCCTACATTTTCTTTTCTGTACGCTCCAGCATACCTCGCAGTACACCTTCAACGCAAACAGAATGCTCCCCTACCACTTAATAAATTAAGTCCATAGCTTCGGTAGTATGTTTATGCCCGATTATTATCCATGCCGGATCGCTCGACTAGTGAGCTGTTACGCACTCTTTAAATGAATGGCTGCTTCCAAGCCAACATCCTAGCTGTCTGTGCAATCCAACCGCGTTTTTTCAACTTAACATACATTTGGGGACCTTAGCTGATGGTCTGGGTTCTTTCCCTCTCGGACATGGACCTTAGCACCCATGCCCTCACTGCTGATTAACATTTTATAGCATTCGGAGTTTGTCAGGAATTGGTAGGCGGTGAAGCCCCCGCATCCAATCAGTAGCTCTACCTCTATAAAACTATAAATCAACGCTGCACCTAAATGCATTTCGGGGAGTACGAGCTATTTCCGAGTTTGATTGGCCTTTCACCCCTACCCTCAGGTCATCCCAAGACTTTTCAACGTCAACGGGTTCGGTCCTCCATTTAGTGTTACCTAAACTTCAACCTGCCCAAGGGTAGATCACACGGTTTCGCGTCTACTACTACCAACTAAAACGCCCTATTCAGACTCGCTTTCGCTGCGGCTCCAATTCTTAGAATTTTAACCTCGCTGGCAACAGTAACTCGTAGGCTCATTATGCAAAAGGCACGCCGTCACCAATAAATTGGCTCCGACCGCTTGTAAGCGTATGGTTTCAGGTTCTATTTCACTCCGTTATTCACGGTTCTTTTCACCTTTCCCTCACGGTACTAGTTCACTATCGGTCTCTCAGGAGTATTTAGCCTTGGCGGATGGTCCCGCCAGATTCATACAGGGTTTCACGTGCCCCGCACTACTCAGGATACCACTATCGGTAACTGTCCTTACTAATACCGGGCTATCACCGTCTATGGCCACGCTTTCCAACGTGTTCTTATTCGTAAAGCACCAAATGTCGTGGTCCTACAACCCCAATATTGCCGTAACAATATTGGTTTGGGCTAATCCGAGTTCGCTCGCCGCTACTATCGGAATCACTATTGTTTTCTCTTCCTCCGGGTACTTAGATGTTTCAGTTCCCCGGGTTTGCCTCCTTGCGGATACCATATCTTCAATATGGTGGGTTGCCCCATTCGGATACCTGCGGATCAACTTGTATGTGCCAATCCCCGCAGCTTTTCGCAGCTTATCACGTCCTTCATCGCCTCTGAGAGCCTAGGCATTCCCCATACGCTCTTATTTTGCTTATTGTACTTTTTTGCTCTTTAATGAGTTTATTCATTGCTTAATAAATGATCAATTAACCAAAGGTCAACAACCAAATACTAAGACTTTTATTACTTTTCTCGTATTCTTTAATTACAATATGTCAATGAACTGTCTGGAACTCCCCTTTACACCCCGCAAGCATTATGAAAATAGCTCTTTGGTACTAGTAAAAGTGGATTATATCCGTGGTGGAGAATATCGGAGTCGAACCGATGACCTCCTGCGTGCAAGGCAGGCGCTCTAGCCAGCTGAGCTAATCCCCCATTTTTTGAAATTCAGAATTATGAATTCAGAATTACGAATAATGAAGTAATCTCGCTTCAACTTCTAAAATTTCCTTTCAATATGTGTCTATGAACGTATATTTCCGAAGAAATACCTCTTTTTCAATAATCGATCTCGATTTGTGTTTCAGTTTCGATTTCAATCGTAGTCTCAGGCAGACGCCCTTCCATGCGTCGCTCTGGCGACTTACTCAGGATAAACTTCTCGCCTATCTTCGACTTGTAGTCTCAGGCAGACTCGAACTGCCGACCTCTACATTATCAGTGTAGCGCTCTAACCAGCTGAGCTATGAGACTGTTTTAGTCTTTAAGCTGGTAGTTGGCAGTTGGTAGTGGTACTACCCTCTAAAAACTACTTCACTACAGACTTTAATATTATAAAATTGACAGCTAAACCAAGCGAAACTCCTTCTTTTTATATAAAGAGTGTCTCTTTGTTGAATATTCGGTCGTCTTTCTCTAGAAAGGAGGTGTTCCAGCCGCACCTTCCGGTACGGCTACCTTGTTACGACTTAGCCCCAGTTACCAGCTTCACCCTAGGCCGCTCCTTGCGGTGACGGACTTCAGGTGCTTCCAGCTTCCATGGCTTGACGGGCGGTGTGTACAAGGCCCGGGAACGTATTCACCGGATCATGGCTGATATCCGATTACTAGCGATTCCAGCTTCACGGGGTCGAGTTGCAGACCCCGATCCGAACTGAGACAGGTTTTGTGGATTCGCTCCTACTTGCGTAGTGGCTGCCCATTGTACCTGCCATTGTAGCACGTGTGTGGCCCAGGACGTAAGGGCCGTGATGATTTGACGTCATCCCCACCTTCCTCACGGTTTGCACCGGCAGTCTTGTTAGAGTTCCCGACTTGACTCGCTGGCAACTAACAACAGGGGTTGCGCTCGTTATAGGACTTAACCTGACACCTCACGGCACGAGCTGACGACAACCATGCAGCACCTTGTAATCTGTCCGAAGAAAAGACTGTTTCCAATCCTGTCAGACTACATTTAAGCCCTGGTAAGGTTCCTCGCGTATCATCGAATTAAACCACATGCTCCACCGCTTGTGCGGGCCCCCGTCAATTCCTTTGAGTTTCATTCTTGCGAACGTACTCCCCAGGTGGGATACTTATCACTTTCGCTTGGCCACCCAGCTCACCAATGTGAGCCGGACAGCTAGTATCCATCGTTTACGGCGTGGACTACCAGGGTATCTAATCCTGTTCGCTCCCCACGCTTTCGTCCATCAGCGTCAATACGTTGTTAGTGACCTGCCTTCGCAATCGGTATTCTATGTGATATCTAAGCATTTCACCGCTACACCACATATTCTAGCCACTTCACAACGATTCAAGACAACCAGTATCAATGGCAATTCTACAGTTGAGCTGCAGACTTTCACCACTGACTTAATTGCCCGCCTACGGACCCTTTAAACCCAATGATTCCGGATAACGCTCGGACCCTCCGTATTACCGCGGCTGCTGGCACGGAGTTAGCCGGTCCTTATTCTTACAGTACCGTCAAGCCACTACACGTAGTGGTGTTTCTTCCCGTAAAAAAGCAGTTTACAACCCATAGGGCATTCTTCCTGCACGCGGCATGGCTGGATCAGGCTCTCGCCCATTGTCCAATATTCCTCACTGCTGCCTCCCGTAGGAGTCTGGTCCGTGTCTCAGTACCAGTGTGGGGGATCCCCCTCTCAGGGCCCCTACCCATCGTAGCCTTGGTGTGCCGTTACCACACCAACAAGCTAATGGGACGCATGATCATCTTGTACCGATAAATCTTTAATTATAAAACAATGCCGTCTCATAATACTATGGGGCATTAATCCAAGTTTCCCTGGGCTATTCCCCTGTACAAGGCAGATTCCATACGCGTTACTCACCCGTGCGCCGGTCTCTATAATGCAAGCATTATATACCCCTCGACTTGCATGTGTTAGGCCTGCCGCTAGCGTTCATCCTGAGCCAGGATCAAACTCTTCATCGTATAATCTTCAATAATATTGCGACCATACTTCCATAAAGAGCTCGACTCTCAAAAAAATCTCAGAAAATCTCACTTAGTTTAGTTTCTTTGTTGACTAATTTCCTTTCGAAAATTAATCTACGCTGTCAATTTCAATATCTCAATGAACTTACCTTTATCCGAAAATAAAGATTCAATTTTTGACGATGGATCGGAGTCGAACCGATACTTATTTAACCTCTCATCTTGTCTATGAACACGCTTATTCGCTAAGCGGGTGCAAATATACAACTCTTTTTTAAACCTACAACACTTTGCAGAAAATAAATTAAAAAAGATTTGAAAGAACTTTTACGCTTCACCCTAAAACTAAAAAAA
>NZ_VDMC01000027.1 GCF_006346335.1 Aequorivita sinensis | reverse complement strand
AAAAACAATGCTAAAACCTGTCTTGAATCGAAATTCCGTGCTCGCTTGCTCAGCGGATTGTCCTGCGGACAATCACGCTCGCCCGCTCGCACAGTTTTTATACGGGACGTTGCCCTCAATATGAGAAAACTATGACGGAAATAATAAACGCAGAAAATCAAACTGAAAAACAGATCGAATATGCAACTTTTTGGAGTCGAGCTGGAGCCTATATTCTCGACGGAATTATAGTCGGAGCATTTACTCTTTTTATTAATGCTATTAACATTGCGAATTTTAAAAGCTTTCTGATTTATCTGTTAATTGCAATTGTTGCAATTTTTTATAAACCTTTTATGGAAAGTAAATACGGAGCAACTTTCGGAAAAATGGCTTTAAAATTAAAAGTAACCGACCAAAACTTCAACCAAATTGACTTTAAGCAATCATTGTTGAGGAGTATATTTCTAATTTTTCCAGCAATTTTTTTCGTTCCGATTTATTATTTTGCATTTAACAATCCAAATCTTGCCGAATACACTCAAATATTTGAATTTTCTCAAGGTTTAGCAATTGAATATCCCATTCAAAGTTGGATAAGTAATTTGAGTTTTATAATAATTGTAGTTGATATAATTGTGTTATTGACTGACAATACAAAAACGCAAAGGTCTTTACACGACCGAATCGGAAAAACTTACGTGATATTTGACCGAAAATAAAAATACTGTGGGCAACACCGGCTATCAGCCATAGCTCCTGCTTGCCTACCCGGAAAATCCCACGGATTTTCCTACCGTTCAGACTTTTTTGGTAACTTAGTCGCAAAACCACGCCACGGCTCATAGCCAAAACCGTTGTGGGCTATGTGAACAAACCAAATCATAAATGGATTTTATCAATATAATTGTCGGTCTTCTACTAATTACACTTGGGATTTTTCTGATTGTATTCTATAGAAGACTAAAAACTGAGAATAAAAGAGGAGGTTTATCATTTAAATTACAAACAGCTGGAATTGGCGTTTTGATTATTGGACTTGGCTTAATCATAAGGGAATTTTGGAAATGAAATTACGGAATGGAAATGCTTAATTGATGGAACCTATACAGCGGAGAAGGAAAAAATTTCTAAACAGTACGGAAAAGAATGTAACAATTGCGTCGGACTTTTATTAGCGGAACGCAAGCAATGGCGGAAAAGAAAGCTTATTTGCGAAATCGGTGCTTTAATCATCGAACGAAATTGATTTACTTCGATGTTCCGTGAAAAGGAAAAAAGGAAAACGGAAGCAGAACGCAAGCTGAATATAAAAAAACACAGCCCACAACAAAATGTATACGCCATTGCGGCTGATTTCCTAATCGGAAATCACCGCAAATTTTCTATCTTTCGTTTGTGGCGGGAAAAATCCTGCGGATTTTCCCGCAACGGCGCATACATAGAACGTTAGCGGTCAGGCGAGAAACGACACTGCAAGACACATAAAGACAATAAATAAAATTGAGAGACGAACTACAAACATATTTAGATACAGTATTTCCTGATGCAAAGATAGAATCACCGCATTCGATTTTTGGAGCAGTTCATATTCGTTTTGAACTTGGAGGGGACGAACCCTTTAAAATTATCAGAAACGGCGTTGAGATTGAGTGGTGGAACGATAAACGTCGAATGACAAAAGTTGATAAGGTTAATCGTGAAAATCATAATAAAAAAAGAGTATCACGAGCAACACAGCGAGCTACAACGTTATTCAATGAGACATTTGATAATCCTGAGACCGAAATATGGATTTTGATTTATGAATATCCAGATGGACTTTTCAATAATTTAAATGACTATTTAATCAATCAGTTTTCACCCGACCTGATTAAATCATTCTATGATAAAAATGAACTAGTTGATTCGCAGGTTATGATTGAAAATCAAGATGGTAGTTTGATATCTGAAAAAACTGAGGCTCGATTAATAGTTGGGAAAATAAAAGCAAAGGATATTCAGGTTTCAAACATTCTCAATGGGATAGCTAATAATGAAATGGGATATGAACCAGCTGTATGTCAAGATATACATTTTTTAGACCCGACAACTGACAGAGGATTCTACATGTATGACGATAGAGGTTGTTATATTTGGAGCAATAAAGCAGAAAAAATTAAACATCTGTATGACAAACGGAACAATTGGATAGTTGATTATCATAGACCAGAAATTGACAAATACTTTATAAATAAATAATAAATAAAGAGTTGATAATAAAGCCCGAACCGCTAACAATGTGTCATACGTAATGGCGGGGGTGTAGTAAATATCAAGGTTTGTGGCTCGCATCAACACCATCTCGGTTTGATAGCGATAAGCTCCGAAATCCGCCACTACGCATACACTCAACGTTGTAAGTAATGCCGAAAAACCCAGAAACCAAGTGAATAAAACAATATTTGAAATTACCAAAATGGATTGTCCTTCAGAGGAAAATCTTATCCGAATGAAATTGGACGGAATTTCAAGCATTGCGAATTTGGACTTTGATATTCCGAATCGAAAATTGACCGTTTTTCACAGCGGAGAAATTGACCAAATCGAAAAGTCCGTTATCGAATTGAATTTAGGTGGAAAAAAAATCTCAACGGAACAAACCGACCGAACGGAATTTAAAGAAAACGAAAATCAGAAAAAACTACTTTGGTCTGTACTTGCCATAAATTTTGCTTTTTTCATTATTGAAATGACAACAGGAATTATCTCAAAATCTATGGGACTTGTTGCCGATAGTTTAGATATGCTTGCGGACAGTTTTGTGTACGGAATTAGTTTGTTTGCGGTTGGCGGAACAGTAATAAAGATAAAACGGATTGCCAAACTTGCTGGATATTTTCAAATAATACTTGCGATTATTGGATTTGTAGAAGTCTTGAGAAGATTTTTCGGAAACGAGAAACTTCCCGATTTTTCAACAATGATTATCGTTTCGATTTTTGCACTTATCGCAAACGGAATTTGTCTTTACATTTTGCAAAAGTCAAAAAGCAAAGAAGAAGCACATATGAAAGCGAGTATGATTTTCACTTCGAATGACGTGATTATCAATTTAGGAGTTATAATCGCTGGACTTTTGGTAAATTGGTTAAGTTCGAGCAAACCTGATTTGATTATTGGAACAATCGTTTTTATTTTGGTAATTCAAGGAGCGTTTAGGATTTTGAAATTAAGTAAGTGAACTAAAAAAGCACTACTTACAACAACGTGTATAATTAATGGCTGGTTCTCGCCTACTTACGAAAATCCTCGTGGATTTTCTATTCGGTTTGTATTTGCTAAATTAGTGGCTTAAACACGCCACTAATCATACACAAACCGTTGGCAATAATATAAGTAAACACCTATTTAACCACCAATAATGAGAACACATAACAGCCTGACTCTTTTTCTTTTCCTCTTTATTTTCAGCGCTCATTCCCAGACGGATCGGCAAAAAGTATCGGATACAGTGAAAAACGCAACCGCCGATACATTTTTTAGCTACCGACCAGACGGAACCATATCAATGCAGATCCCTTTACAAAACGGGGTAAAATCTGGAAACGCACTGTTGCTGGACGAAAAGGAAAATATCGTAGGTATACGACATTATGAAAACGACACCTTAAATGGTTTTGGACTTTTATTAAACGAAAATACTTATAAGCCAAAATATATTTACCAGAGTAAAAATGGGAAACCACAAGGAGTTTTAATTGACTTTTATGATAACGGCATTATGAAGAAATTTCGGACCGCAGATATCTTTAATGATAGTCAAATTTTAAGATTTCACGAAAACGGAGTGATCAAGGAAATTGGTCAAACAAAAATGGGAAAAGCTCACGGTACATTTTTTTACTTTGACGTAAAGGGAAAATTAGAGAAAAAAGTGGAATATAAAGAAGGAAATGTTGTAAAGTAATACTATTGCCAACATTATATAAAAACAATGCTCAAACCTGTCACAAATCGAAAGTCCGTGCTCGCTTGCAACGCCTGATTGTCCTGCGGACAATCAAGCTCGCCAGCTCGCACTGTTTTTATACGGGACGTTGCCCACAATTTGAAAAAACTCATTCACATATTGACAATTACGCTTCTTTTCGTGTCTTGTGAGAACATTGAAAGGAATAAGCTAATATCTGAGTTTGAAGACTTGGAATCGTATCGAATTTGGACAATTGAGAAGTCAATAAATGAAAATGATTCAGTTTATCACGAGAGAAGAACTTTTAAAGCCTTTGATTCTAACGACAGGTTGATAAATGAAGGAAACTTCAAATTCTATTATTACCAAGATGAAACAGATAGAATTGGAAAAACTAAGAACGTTTTTAAGAGAGACAGAAATGTCAAGATTTATACCGAACAATACGAATATGACGAAAATGGATTGTTGCAAAACATTTTGAGAGTTGGAGAAAGCATTGACACGATTAAGTCTTATAAGTATGACGAAAGTGGAAACCTAATTAAATCAAAAACAGGAAACAGGATCATAATACAAGAATTTGAAGATGGACTTTTAAAAAAGAGAATAAGGACTGACGGTGATGCTGAACCTAGAATTTCAGAATTTGAATATGACTCTTTGAATAGACCAATAGTCGAAAATTGGGTTTTTAGTGGAGACCACCAAATGAAAACTAGATTTGAGTACTATGGTGATGGAAAACTATATCGTAAAACTGACAGTTCTTATGCTCCAGGAAAGAGTCCTAATTCGATTGTTGAATCTAGAGATGAGTTCTTATATGACGAGAAGGACTCAATCTCTGAAATCATTCAGTTTGGTAGAATTCAAAGTGAAACGACATTTTATATTCGTGGACGTAGAACATTTGAAAGACGAGTAGAAAAAAGAAAATAAAAAAACTGTGGGCAACAAAACCTAAAAGCAAGCGGGCTGAAAGTGCTATATTTGAAAACACTACAATTAAAAAAACTCCGTAACGGTTGACAAAGACTCGGGTTCCAAAGCCCGCCAGCTTTTAGCCAAACCGTTATGTGTGATGACACAACCAAAAACACCGAAAATATAAAAAACTAATTAATGAAACACTTATTTATTATTGCTATTTCTTTGCTGAGCATTGCCTGTAATACCAAAAATGAAGATCAGAAAAAGTTAGATTTTGTGGAGTTTGACTTTCATTTTGATACAGAATCAAATGAGATGCCGTACAATTTTTCTTCATATTGGGATACCTTTCCTACAATTACTGATAGAACAGCATGGGAATTTGCCAAAATCGGAAACATAAAAAGGATGCATGAGATTTGGGATACGAAAGAATCAATTGAAATTGGACTTACGCAGGAACAAAGAGATAGTTTTGGCTCCTACAAACCAATGGATGCAATAGATTACATATTGAATGAAGCTGAAGAGTACCAAGTAGTTATCATAAATGAAGCTCATCAAATGCCCCAACATCGAATTTTTACCACTCGACTACTTGAAGGACTCAAAAGAAGAGGCTTTAAGCACTTAGGGATGGAAGGATATTATAATACGCCTCAAGCAGATTCAATTATGCAAGCCAATGGTTATCCTATTCTTGATTCTGGATATTATACACAAGAACCTCAATTTGGCAATTTAATAAGAACTGCCTTTGATTTGGGGTTCAATATATTTGGGTACGAAAGCAGTGGACATGCTAATGGGAAGGAAAGAGAAATTAATCAAGCCCGGAATATTGAATCCTATCTAAATCGATACCCCAACGATAAGATATTAATTCATTGTGGATTTGATCATGTTTACGAAGGAGATATGCCTAACAATTCCATGGGTTGGGGAAAGGCGATGGCAGGGAGATTAACGGAATTTACAGGAATTGACCCATTAACCATAAATCAGACAATTTATTCTGAAAAGGGTAACAGGGATTACGAAAACTCGTATTATCAGATTACAGATCTAGAAAGACCTAGTGTTTTTGTCAATGAATCTGGTGAGCTATTTGGTCAGCAACGAAAGGAAGCCTCTCTTGATTTACCTCCTATGGGCACATTCAGGTATGACATAGCAGTTTTCCATCCAAGAAGTAAAAAGTATGATCGTCCGCAATGGATGGTGTATGGTGATCGTAAAGAAGTGGAACTATCATTTGTTGAAGAAAATATCGAGTGCCCATGTTTGGTACTTGCCTACAAAAAAGGTGAGAAAGTCGGCAAAGCCGTTCCTTATGATATACAAGAGACGGCTGATAAGAAGGTTACATTAGTTTTGGATAAATCCGACTTTGAAATTGTCATATTGAATCAGAAGAATATAGCCCTAAAAGCTGAATTTAACTAGGCATCATAGCAAAAACTTTATTTTCACAATGATAACTAAAAGATTTTTATGGTATGGGAGATATGGTAGAATAGATGAATTAATCCAAATGAAGAATAGAGTCACCACACATAACAACGTATAAAAATAATAGGGTAATGAATGCTTAACCCAATGACAAAGGCACTTTTGCGAGGTCGCCAAATTTAAAAATTTGGCTTATTGATAAAAATAAGATAATAAGAAAAATTTTAAAATTCGGCTTGTGTTCAACCGAATGGTTAGCGCTCTTTTTCAGCCCTACTATTCTTATACACGACCGTCAGACTGTCTCAAAACTTAATAAGTTTGTTGAAAACTCATTGCACTCTCTTTAGATGCTGCCTTGGTTATTTGTATCTTAAGGTATGGAATATCAACAAGGAGAA
>NZ_VDMC01000026.1 GCF_006346335.1 Aequorivita sinensis | reverse complement strand
AAAAGTCCGATTCGTTATAGTCCGAATATTTTTTTTCAGACTCGCAGGAAATAAGTCCGAAGGTCAAAATTAATATTATGGTCAGCAGTTTTCTCAAAATTACTTACAACGGTCCGGCTAAGAAACGTAGGGCTTTCGAAGCGATCGCTGTCCACAGTTACCAAAGTTTACTATGTGTACGAAACTTTCTAAAAGCCTTATCTGCCCTATGTTTTCTTAGCCATTGTTGTGGCTAGTTTTTTTATTCTTTAAATTCAATTTCTTTGAGTCTTTCTAACTCCATATAACTGTCTGGCATTTTACTGAAAGTCTTGTCAGCTCGGTATTTGGTAAATAACATATTGTTTAGGTCGATTTTCCATTTTGTAGGGACAAACCTTTCATCAACTAGGGTAAATCCTAGAATTTCAACTGTACTATCAGTTAGCCAATTAGCAGTCTCCGGATAACAATCTGTTCCGCAAAAAAGTAGAGTTGTTGCATTGGAGTCATTTGTTTTTACTACTTGAACTTTACGATCAATCTCGCTCCCATAAGAAATCAACTTTCCGTTTTCTTTTTCTAGTACTAACGAGTAGCTATCTAAGTCGATAAAATAAGAAGAGTCTTGTGAATATAGTCTGAACGGTTTAAAAAGCTCTTGATATTCTAAGTTCAGATCGTACGGATACCACTCCACCTTTTTTTCAACATCATCTCCAAATTTTGTAAAGTCGGAGTGATTGAGGTTGTGAAATTCTAGCCATTTACCATACTCAGTCAACTCCTTGGTCGGCATGCCAAATGACAACAGAAATACTGCCGTCAGAAATAATATGATATATGGTGTAAGTCTTGTCATTTCAAATTAGCCACAACGTGTGTGTATGGCTCGTTGCGGAAAATCCGCGAGGATTTTCCGCCGTAACCGAAAGATAGCAAATTGCAATGAATTCCGATTAGGAATTCAGCCGCAATGAGCTATACACGGCTTAAGTTTACAATTCATTAAATTTAGATATAAATCAGAAAGAACAAAAGAGAGGAATAAGGTTATTATATACGCAGAGACTTAGATCTCGTCAACATTGAAAATCCCCTCTCTTTTTCTACACAGATTTCGTACAGTTCTATGAGGCCTTTAGACCTCGCTTTTAAGTCGTTGAAACTCGCGTAGATGTCCTTTCAAAAATCATTTTCTTATGAATAAAAATATTAAATTTTTCGGTATTGACATTAGCCACTTAGTTTTTGATGTTGCAGATTCTAATGGCAACTTTTACCAGTTTAAAAACACCCTTTCTGGCTTTAAAAAGTTTGCAAAAATATTAGATATAGATAGCCATTGTGTCATGGAAGCTACAGGATATTATCATTATCAATTAGCTTATTATTTGTTAGAATCAGGTATTAGAGTTTCTGTAGAAAACCCATTAGCAGTAAAACGTTTTATACAGATGAAATTATCTAAAATTAAAACGGATAAGAGCGATGCTAAACAGATCTGTGAATATGCCAAACAAGTCGACTTAAAGCTCTGGAAAGGCAACTCTAAACACCAAACAGAGTGTCTTCAAATCACCAGGCTCCTTGCTGTATATACAAAACAAAGCACCATGATTAAAAATAAATTACATGGTGAATCTGTTTTAGGAAATCCAAGTAAAGCAGTTGTAAGCTCTTTAAAACGTAGTTTGAAGCAAGTGCAAAAAGAAATAAAAATGCTGGAAAACAAGCTTTTGATTTTGGTTAAACAAGAGCATCAAGAAGTACTAACCCGATTAAAAAGCATACCAGGTATCGGAAACAAAACAGCCCTAATGTTGGTGGTTCTTACAGATGGTTTTGAACGATTTACAAGTGGTAGTGAATTGTGTAGTTATGCAGGATTGACTCCCGTGATAAAAAGAAGTGGCAGCAGTGTAACTGGCCGGAGTAAAATAAGTAAAATGGGGAACCAAAAACTTCGAAACTTATTATTTATGTGCAGTTTTAATGCCTGCAAATACAATAAAGCTTGTAAGGATATTTATGAGCGATTAGTTGCTAAAGGAAAAAGTAAAAAATTAGCATTAATTGCAGTATGCAATAAGCTCTTAAAACAAGCTTTTGCTATTGCTAAATCTGGACTAATATATGAGGATAGTTACAGAAGTACCATGGTGAAAAATTAATGCTTTTTTACTTGTTTTTTACCACAGTACTTTGTTGTAGCACGTTTTTTATCTCTATTTTATTTCCGATTCTATTTTTTAAAAATTCAGATATTTCTTGATAGTCAGACTCGATTAAATTCATAAAATTCACATAATATTTCTTTTGATTTTTGTCCGCTATTATTATGTCACTTGATTTTAATTCAATACTATCAATATTGTCAATTCCGATAGAGTGTTTATTATTTCCATTCACAAAACTTAATTTATCATTTTTGTATTCAATTATCCCAGTCGGCACAAACAGAAATCCTGTTATTAAATATAGAATTCCAGTAATAAGTATTGAGTACAAGAGAATTTTTTCAGATTCAATATTTTTTAAACCAAAGTAGCTAGCAACAATTAAAATAGTTCCGAAAATAAATGGGAATATTCGGTTGTAATCATCGTTGTTCGTTCTTATTCTTAAGATATTCGTTCTTTTTCCATTTCTATATTTTAGTCTTTCTATTATATCCCAAATAATGATTGGAACCCAAATCAGAAACACAATATTTTTTAATGGTTTCAAGAACTCAATTCTGTCAATAAATGTCATTAAAAGAACTATTCCAATTATCAGAATGTAGGTTAAATATGGATTTCGTTTCTTCATTTCTCAAATGTGCTACAACGGTTGGGCTATGATTTCGTTGCGGAAAAATCCGCAGGATTCTTTCCGCTGTAGCCGAAAGATAGCAAACTTGCGTTGAATTCCGAGTAGGAATTCAACCGCAATGAATTATAGCCGTTGTTGTAAAACGTAATTTTATTTTTCATTTTTTTATAAGGAATAATTCTCTCTTTGTCCAAGTTTTTACCTTTAAAAACTCCTTTTACAGATTCCGTTTCGTTAATAAATTTGATGTAAGATTCTTGGCAAGCATAAAGTGAATAATCGTTTTTATTTTCATTCGGTTGACTGTGTTTAGACTTTATCGATTGATATAATGAAAAAATATAGGTTTCGTTGATTTTAATTCCGTCGATTTTCATTTTACAGTCTGATGCGTATTTCCATTCCGAACCACCATAAATTTCAAATGTTTTTCGGCTTTCCTGTCCTTTTATAATTTCTAAAACTTCTACAAGAATTGAATGTCCGAAAAATTCCGTTTCATCAATTTCTTCTTTCGAAACGGATTGCCCTTGTCGGTTGTAATAGTTATGTTTTAAAACTTTAGCTTTTATTACTAATTCACTGTCTTTACTTGCAGATATAAAAGTCCGAAACTTTCCACAATTACAAGCAAATGCCATTTGGAATGTCAGAAGTATAATTAATATGCTGAAAGTTTGTTTCATTATGTTTTACAACGTGTTTGTATAAAGAAAGTTGCGTTTTTGTGTGCGAGGATTTTCCGAAGGAAAATCAGAAGCTAGCAAACGAGCAACTAACTTTGGTTTAGCTAAAACTAGCAATTTTTTTTATACGGTGTTGTGCGCAGTCTTTCTTTTTCAGATTAAATAATATTCGTTTGAGAATCTGACAATCCACTTTCCATTTTTATCTATAAAAAGATAAATAACTTTATAATTTTTATTAATCTCAATGTCAAAGCAAGTCCCTTTTTCAATTGACTCCACTTTTAAAATCGGTGTTTTTAAATCCGACTTATAATTATATCCGAAAGTATTTTCTATGCTATGAGAATTTGCTCCAATTTTCACAAATTCATTAAACACTAATTTGTCATTCACGTATGCTTTTATATTTTCATCAAAATCAGATAAGAATATAACTTGAAAAGCATCTAACTTTTTATCCGCTTTAGGATTATCGTTTCCAAATAATTTAGTTCGGTCATATTGTATTTCAATATTTCCGTCACAAGATATATTTTCCGCTATTTTTTCAGATACTTTGCAAGATGAAACTGAACATAATAAGGTCATTAATATGATAAAAATTCTATTCATTAAGTTTTTTTCAGATTGCGCACAACGGTCTCGGCTATGAACAGTTGCGTGTGTTGGCACGGACTTTTGCAAGTACAAGACAAGCTGAAAATTCCGCAGGAATTTTCAGGCTAAGCCAGTAAAAGCAATTGTTTATAGCCATTGTTAAGCACAGTTATTTTATTCCGTGGTTTTTAAATGTTTTATATAATTATTTAAAAGTCCTTTTATTTGTTCAGACGCAACTGGATTCGCAGAGTGAACTTTGAATTCCAAGTTCCGTAAATCAAGTCCAGATTCATAAACTAACCATTTGGCACAAGCCAATCCGTCTAAAGCTACAATTCCGTTTTTATCAAGTCCGAGGTCATTGTCAAAACTTATGTAATTCGGCAATCCATTTTCTTTTATGTATGCAACGAATTCGTCAAAAGTCCGAACTATGTCAAATTCAAATTCCATTGATTTATCATAAATCATTTCGATAGTCCTTACATCGTCTAAAAACAGTTTTTTCATTTTGCCTTATTCTGGAATTGGGTCTCCTTCTCCTGGTTTTAAAATTGAAAACGCCCAATCCACAGATTTTGGTACATTTAATTTTTCGAGCCATTCTCCACCTAAACCTGCCACTTGGATTTTATTGTCAATTACTTCTAATCCTTCCGTTTCTCCAAAGAAGAATTGAATTCCGTTATCAAGTGCAATACCCATTGTGTCAGGTATTTTAAATACATAACTTTCGTTTGGCTTAATTATCACTTTTTGATTAGCATTTATTGAATTTGCAGTTTCGTTGAAAATAAAAATGTTATACACTTTTCCTGTCGCATTATATGTTTCAGGTTCGATAGTTTCTACGCTATAATTTGGATTGATATAAACTTTATTGTTTTGTGTTTCTTCGCTTTCATTTGACTTATTTTCCGTTTGCGATTTACATTGGAAAAAGAAAATTGAGACAAATGTTATTGTGTAAACTAAGTTCTTTGTGTTTTTCATTTTTCTAATTGTGCCTAACGGTCAAGTATAAGAGCAGTAGCGGATTTCAAGGCAATTACCTGTCCGCCACAACAAAAGTTTTTTAAATGAACAGACCTTACTTTTACCACTTCACCCGCTATTGCTCTTATACAATGTTGGAAGGAGTTTATGGGTTTTCCTTTGTTCTCCACCTATTTTCATAAGATGATTTGTCATAGAAATAATATCTGCTTTTGAATTCCTTAAGAGCAGCAATATGTTGACTTATTATCAACACTGAGTCGCTGTTAGAAGGTAAAGATTCTTCATCTAAAATGTCTAAAAACTCAACAGTAGGCTCAGACTTTAAGAGGACTTTGAGTTTTTCTAAAACCCTGTTTACAGATTTAACTTTGAATTTATTCAATAAATCGTCTGGCTTCTTTTTAGAAAGCTCTTTCATTTCGATGTAAACAGCATCAACCAATTCGGATAACATATTAAATTGATTAATGTCCGCTTCACTGGGTAAAGTTGTCTTTTTTGTCATTATTTTTTGGTTAGTTTTTTTGGTCGAGCAGTTTTGTGGTCGCTTTTTGATCCATTAATCAACCAATAACCATATTCGTTAATATTGTCGGAACGCATTTTTTCCATACACTCATAATATTGAGAAAGTATTAAGGTAACGTCACTATTAGTGGGAATATCATCCTCCTCAAATGAATCAAAATCTTCAAATGGTTTGTACTTGTTTTCCAAGATAGTATTAGCTCTTATCAATACTTTATTGATCATTTTAAGTTTAAATGGATTTATCGCATCTGATGGTGATTTTTTGGAAAGGGTACCAATCTCCTGATGTAACCCTTCTATTTGGCTATACAATTTTTCAAATACGTCTATTTCATCTTTATTTTTCATATTCTTAATATTAAGAGGGGCATTGCCTCATAAATTCAACATATTTCGATTTTAAAATTTCAATTGGTAACCTTTGCTTGCTTTCGAAAACAATACTCATTAGTTTAATGTCCTCATCAGAAAGTATAAGTATACACCTTCTTTGACCAGCCCATAAATCAATGGTGTTTTTAATGATTTTTTTGGGAGGTCTGTTTCTTGTTACAATAACTCCAAATTTCCCTAATGAGTCCGATAGATATCTATTTAGTTGATTAATGTGATTACGATCTATACTTTTCGTGTTTTTTAATTCGAATACGATTTGTTTACTCTCGTAATCTTTATAAATGTCATCCAAAAATTCAAAATTTCTATTGTTGTAGAATATCAAATCTCGTATTAAAACTCCCGAATCGGTTCTGCTTTGATCTAGAGCAAAATCAAGATGTGGATAAAAAAAAGAAGGTAATAGGGTGCAGATAATATCCTCAAATTTCTTGTCAGCTTTATCTTCTAACCCTGAAGGAGTTTTTTCAAGTTCGGATATTTTTCTTTTAGAAGATAGAATCGGTATTTGTTTAAAAAGAGGATCATTTAAACAGTCTGCTTGCTTTTTTTCCTTTTGCTTAATGTATGTGCTGAATATGTCATAATTATGGCGATTGTAGTTTAGAAGCTTCACTCGGTCAGGTAATTCGTCTTCACCATTTAATCCTTTTTCAATAAAATATCCCTTGAAATAATCCTCATAATTTATCCATGGCACGAATCTCAACCATCTCTTAGGGACAAAAACAATAGGATCTGAATTCTTTGGGTTTACAGGTAGGAAGGTTGTCTCTTGAGAAATTTTATTGTCCCTATAATTATAGACATGGTCAAGTTGCACTTCTTCAATTGGTATACCGAGGTTTTCACATTGCTCAATCGTAAAATCAATAAGAAAGGATAGAATAAAATTACAAGCTAAATCGCTAATTCTATCTTTTGAAATATTATCAACTAACAATTGAATCTCTTCAAAATGCAAAAATCCTTGCTTGTTTATTTGGGGGATATTTTTGAATAATTGCAAAATAGAAATAGCCTGCTTTTCACTAATTCTTTTACCCCTTCGAGTTTTCGAAAGCCCTAACCCAATACTTTCACATTCTGATAAAGTAATTAGTTTAGAGATTGCTTCTTTCTCGTCTCCTTTTAAATATTCATTTCCAAGTTGATTAAATGCGTTTACAATTGACGTATGTAAAGACTGGTCTTGTTGAGAAACAGATTTCCATAATAGAAAAGGATCAACATATAGAGGAATATCTTCATCCACAATTGGAATAGCAAAATCCAAGTCTTCTTGACTCTTTTGAATGTTATGTATATCTATTAATCTAGGTCTAAACATTTATTTTTTAATTCCTTCCAACGGTCTCGGCTATGAGTAGTTGCGTGGTTTAGCGATTAACTTTGCAAGTACACACCAAGTTGGAAATTCCGCAGGAATTTCCAAAGTAGACGAGAACAAGCAATTACTTATAGCCATTGTTGTGGTGTCGTTTTTTATTCAGTTGTTATAAATTTCCGTCCGATTAATTCACACTTCTTGGTAACATTCCAAAATCCAAATCCAGGAACTCCAGTTGGTATTTTCCAATAGATAATTTCTCCATTAGTTTTTCTTAGTCCAAATTCCGCAAAATGTCCATCGTGTTTAGTAATTATCTTTTTCTCTTTGTCAACAACAAATGATTTATATCCATTATGCCATTCAAACTCTGCGTAATCAATTATTTCAGTCGAATCTGAGTCAATTCGGACAAACTTTTTGGTTGTATTAATTATAAATTCCGATTTTGAAATTTTTAAAACTAAAACAGGAATTTCATTTGGGTATAAATTCAGTCGTTTTTTAAGTTCGGCTCTTAATTCCGCATTTAGAAGTTCGAATAGTGTAAAAATCTCACTTCCATTAAAATCCGTTTTGGTTTTATTGAAATATTTTAAGAACCAAAATTGAATTCGGTCCTTTATTTGTTCAGCAGATTTTTCTATTAAGTTTTCCATTTCTTAAATGCACCACAACGGTTTGGCTATGGTTTCGTTGCGTGAAAATCCGCGAGGATTTTCCGCCGTAAACCGAAGATAGTAAATTTGCGAGGACTTTCCGAGAGGAAAGTCAGAAGCAATGAACTATAGCCGGTGTTGTACCTCGTTTTTTTTCAGTTTTGTTATTCCGATTATTTCAGTCAGTTTATTCAGTCCGTTTTTTGATATAATTCTAAATGCTAATTCCGTGAAAATAAATCTAAAAACAACGACAGCCATTAAAGTCGGAATTATCAAAGAAATTATAATCTCTTTTTCTTTTGTAAACAATGCTATTAAAAATCCGATTATTGGGAATAAAAAGATAAGTGATAACATTACTTTGAAGGCTTTATGAATTCTGATTTCAAGAGTTCCGTTATAAGATTCAACTTTTCCCTCTAAAACGCAAAATGCTCCACGTCCAGGTTTTGATGAGATTATTTTAAATCCGTTTCTGTTTACTTGTCCGATAAACGCTTTTTTTGTCCACTCCGAAACAAGAGAGTTAGTTATCAATGTGTTTTTTTCCAATTCAGACAACGCATCTGAACTTTCTTTTTTAAGTTCAAATTGATAATTATTAGTCGGAAATATTTTCATTTTGCGTTCGGTTTGGAAATGAGGTACAACGTGTTTGTGTAACAGGCGTTGCGTGGTTTAGGAACTAAGATACTTAAAAAACACGAACGTTCACGCTTGCGAGGATTTTCCGAAAGGAAAATCAGAAGCAATGCGTGTTACACGGTGTTGGGCAACGTTTTTTATTCGATTATAAATTTCACAGTTACTTTTGAGGAAAACTTCATTTTTTCAAAATCAATTACGATATCTTCCTGTGCACGACTTCCATAAATGCTTGAGTAGCCTCTAATTTGAACTCCAGCCACTTTACCTTGCAATTGGCTTGCTATCGATTCAGTCTCTAAATCTGAAACGTATATAGCTTTTCCAATTTTTTGATTTAAAGGTTCAACCATTTTTTCGGCATTCTGTTTTGCTTTTAGAATAGCTTTTGCTTTTAGGTCAAGTAATAATTGGTCAGATTTTGAATATTCTGTTTTAGTAATTGATACATTCGATATTTCTTCACGTTCCAATCCTGCCATTACTTTTCCAACAGTCTGTGCGTCGTTGACAATTAACGAAAACATTTTTGTTTTTAGAATTTTTTGTCCGCTTAAAAAGTATTTTTTAAAGTCGCTACTGTAATCTAAAACAGAAAGATTTTTTTCTAAATCAATATTCAATGAGTTTAGTACTCTCAACATTGATGCTTCCAATTCCTCTGTCGATTTTTTATTCCGATTATCTTCTTCGTTCAAAATAATAACTAAATGAATTTTGTCAGGTGTCACTAATGTGTCAATTTCAGCAATAGTTTCTAAAAATGGCTGGTCGATGAAGTTTTTGTTTTGAGCAAAAGTTTGAATTGTTAAAAATCCTAAAAGAATAAATAAGATGTTTTTCATTGGTTTAATTTTTTAAATAGTTCGTTTATTGCAACGAAACTATAATTTCAGTAGGTTTTTCAAAAGTTAAAATGAGTGAACTGTCCACTTCATTTAGTTTGTTGGTTATTCAGCGTGATTTTTTCAAATGTTGCCCAACGTTTCGTATATGATAAGTAGGCGATCACTAAGCCCTAAATTTTTGTCTAATTCTAAAGTTTGATACAAGCCAAAAATATTTCAATTAGTACTTTTTCGCCTATTTTTCATATACATTGTTGTGTGTCAGTAAATATAGCCTTTCGATTCAAAAATAACAATGG
>NZ_VDMC01000025.1 GCF_006346335.1 Aequorivita sinensis | reverse complement strand
TCGGTTTTTTGATTGTATATAAAATTCTCGGCATTGTACTTCGGATGCGGTGCCTGGCTAGCACGCCCAATGGCGGGTATGGCCACAAGCGTTTTAATGTCTAGCTGATGGGCCGTACAAAACTCACTTCCGGTATGATAGCCTTTGTCGTAAAGGGCGGTAAACTTGTTGGTTCGTAAAATGGATTTGGCCCGGCGCAACATCATGCCCATGGCTTTCTTATCGTTTTGATTGGTTAGTTTGTAATCGATAAGTATTTTGTTTTGATCATCCACAGTAGTTTGAAGTGTGTAGCAAACCTCAGTGATCATTCCCCGTACAATTTGGTGTCTACTATCAGGATCTGATGTGGATAATTGCGGATTTTCCGAACTTTTGTCCGCCTCGAGCTCCTGTTTGATACGGGTGTATTTCTTGTGGTGTTTTTTATGCTTGGCTATCTCTGTGCTGAGCGCTTCTGCCTTATCTCCGTCTGCTTGTTCTAATGCAAGGCTGTGTTCTTTGAGTTTATCCTCGATATAGGCCAGATGCCGTTCAATTTTCTTTTTGTTGTAATTGTTTTTCTTGCTGTTTTGTGCCCGAAGTTTTGTAGAATCTCCAGCAATTAACAATCCTCCAATAAGGTTAAAGTTTTTGGCAATCTCAACGCTGTAACGAAAAACACGTTTGATGGCCTTAGGGTTTTCTTTTCTAAATCTCGCAATGGTATTGTGATCTGGTTTTAAATTTTTCAAAAGCCAAATTACTTCTAAATTACGATGACATTCTTTTTCTAATTGTCTAGAGGAACGCATACGGTTCATATAGCCATAGATATACAATTTCAATAAATCTGCAGGGTTATACGGTGGTCTTCCTTGAGAGGGTAAAGGCTCAAACCCCATCTCCTGTAGGTCGATGCTTTCTACAAACTGATCGATAAAGCGTACCGAGTTGTCTTGCGGGACCATGTCGTCCAAACAGCTAGTATATAAAGCGAGTTGTTGACGGTTTTCTCCTTGTTGATATTCCATACCTTAAGATACAAATAACCAAGGCAGCATCTAAAGAGAGTGCAATGAGTTTTCAACAAACTTATTAAGTTTTGAGACAGTCTGACGGTCTTGTGTATGAAACGTAGCGTATAAACAAACGCTAACTTTTCGGATTTAGCACGAGCCGAATTTTTTAATTTTCTTATTACCTTTCTTTCCAATAAGCCAAATTAAAAAATTTGGCGGTCTTGCAAATATGCCTTAACTTCGATTAAGCAACTAATTAGCTATGAGCTATATACGGTGTTGTAAAACGTTTTTATCTGCTCGTTTCGTAAAGTTTTTCTAAATTTGTCAAAGGTCTTTCAAATATTTGTTCGGCTTGTCTTTTAGCGTTTTTAATCTGTTCGGCTGTTAGTTTTTGTTCAAGTTCTTTAATTTCTCTGATTACAGATTGCTGTTGCAAAATAGAAAAATCTCTTTTAAATTCATTGTAAATTAAAAACCAAGAATAACTTTTCGATAAATCCATTTCCACATTTTGTCCATCTCTGTACATATAAGCTAAATTTAATCGAGCAGAAGTTATTTTTCCACTTTTCATTAAATTCTCTGGATTTTTCAGTTTCCCAATTCTAATTGCCCATTCTATCATTTTGTTTAGGTCTTTTTCTGTTCCCAACCCATCTTGATATGCTCCAACAATGTTAAACATACAAGTTATGTCATCATTTTCTGCGCACTGAAGGGCATACTCAAAAGCTTTTTCATTGCTTTGTGTTGCTCCAATTCCATTTGCGTGTGCCATCATCATTTTGTAAAGTCCGTCATTCCAACCTTGCTCGGCCGATTTTAAATACCAAAAAAAGGCTTCATCGATATTTTTTTCAATTCCATAACCAAATTCAAGTGTTACACCATAATTATACTGTGCTTCTGCTACTCCCAATTCCGCCGCTTGTTTTAAAACTGGAACTGCTTTGTCAAATTCTTGAGTTTCTATAAACTTTTTTGCTTGTTCATTTAATTCCGATGCGTTTTGTCCGAAGCTGTTCGAGCAAATGAAAGTCAGAAATAGAAAGGTTAAAATTTTGTTCATTCGTTTTTTTTAAATGTTTTACAACAACGGTTTTGTATATGGCTCGTAGCGTGCAAATTAGGGATAACTTTTCGGTTAATCACGAGCCGAATTTTTTAATTTTCTTATTACCTTTCTTTCCAATAAGCCAAATTAAAAAATTTGGCGGTCTTGCAAATATGCCTTAACTTCGATTAAGCAACTAATTAGCTATGAGCTATATACGGTGTTGTAAAACGTTTTTATCTGCTCGTTTCGTAAAGTTTTTCTAAATTTGTCAAAGGTCTTTCAAATATTTGTTCGGCTTGTCTTTTAGCGTTTTTAATCTGTTCGGCTGTTAGTTTTTGTTCAAGTTCTTTAATTTCTCTGATTACAGATTGCTGTTGCAAAATAGAAAAATCTCTTTTAAATTCATTGTAAATTAAAAACCAAGAATAACTTTTCGATAAATCCATTTCCACATTTTGTCCATCTCTGTACATATAAGCTAAATTTAATCGAGCAGAAGTTATTTTTCCACTTTTCATTAAATTCTCTGGATTTTTCAGTTTCCCAATTCTAATTGCCCATTCTATCATTTTGTTTAGGTCTTTTTCTGTTCCCAACCCATCTTGATATGCTCCAACAATGTTAAACATACAAGTTATGTCATCATTTTCTGCGCACTGAAGGGCATACTCAAAAGCTTTTTCATTGCTTTGTGTTGCTCCAATTCCATTTGCGTGTGCCATCATCATTTTGTAAAGTCCGTCATTCCAACCTTGCTCGGCCGATTTTAAATACCAAAAAAAGGCTTCATCGATATTTTTTTCAATTCCATAACCAAATTCAAGTGTTACACCATAATTATACTGTGCTTCTGCTACTCCCAATTCCGCCGCTTGTTTTAAAACTGGAACTGCTTTGTCAAATTCTTGAGTTTCTATAAACTTTTTTGCTTGTTCATTTAATTCCGATGCGTTTTGTCCGAAGCTGTTCGAGCAAATGAAAGTCAGAAATAGAAAGGTTAAAATTTTGTTCATTCGTTTTTTTTAAATGTTTTACAACGTCTCGGCTATGGCAAGTAGGGCGATCGGCCGGCACCGGCCAATGCGCCAAGCCCTTAGCCAAGGCTTTTGTATTTTGTGTTTATCTTTTTTATTTTAAAAGCCAAATCAAAAGATTTGGCGGTGCTAACAAACACGCCCAAGCCAATGAATTCAGTGCTTACCGCCCTATTTGCTATAGCCATTGTTGCCATTAGTACTTTCCCGCAATACTTGTTTCAGTTCCGATATTGTATACGCTACGGGTCTTTTTTTATGTAGCATAGAATGACAATTCGGACAAACAGGAATCAAATCCGTAATTGGATTAACAGAGTATTCTTTTCCGACGGTCGCAAGGTCAATTTTGTGATGTACGTGAATAAACCCTTTACCTAAAGTACCAAATTTTTCTTCAAAACTAAAATCACAAACTTGACAATTCAATCCGAAATGTTCAATACACTTTTTTCGTGCTATTGGATTTCTTTCATAACTGTTTACCAGTACTTGTTTAGTTTTTCCTTCCGAGTAAGTTTCGTTAGAATCAACTTCGTCCGCATAAATCGGTTCTGCAATACTATTTTCGATAAGCTCGAAATATTTATCATAAATCTCCCGTCTTTTTTTTACAGACGCATTGGATTTTACTTCATAATAGTCCAAATGTTGTGATAAAGAAAGTAAAGCTGTTTCCAATCCTTCATTACCTTTTTCTTCCAGAATTTTCTGCAAATAATAGTCCGTAGCGTAACTATTTATTGTGCCAGTAAATAATTCGCCCGTTATGAAATATATGTAATTATAAATGTAATAATTCGCAGAGCTGTTATTCATTCCCAAATCGGTCAAAATTTTCATTCCGTCCATTCTGGATATTTTATTCTGATTGATTTTCTTTCCGACTTCATAAGCCGTATGAACCATTTCATTTGTAATTTTTCCCATCTATCGCAAAAGGTTTCAGTATTAATGGCAACGGTCAAGTATAAGCGTCAGTTACGGGTTAATATGCGTTAATTTTCGGTTTAGTACAGATGTTAGCAATTCCGAGTGGATTCGGACGTAGTCGAATCCGCCGTAATTGCGGTTATACATTGTTGTAAAATGTTTTTTATTCATTCGGTTCTTACAAATTTTCCAGAATGTGAAATCACGTGCAAATTCACTCGCATTGTAAATTCGATAGTGTCATTTTTACAATTCGTTATTTCATAATATGGTTTTCCGTGCGACATTAATGTCTTTTGAAATTCAGTTAACGAGTCAGTTTGTCTTTCCAGCGATTTAAGTCGGAATGAGTTTTCACCAAGATTTTCAATAATGTAATTCCGATTTTTAACAGAGTTTATTTCCGTTAAGTTTTGTCCATTTATTTCAAACTCAAATTTTGGATATTCCGAAAACTGTTTGTCATAAATGACTTTATATTTTCCGTCTTTTAATTCGCAATTATTATCAGCGCATTTAAATCCGAAACTTATTAAAATCAATAAGTATAGTGTTTTTTTCAAAATGTTTTACAACGTGTTTGGCTATGGTTTCGTTGCGTGAAAATCCGCGAGGATTTTCCGCCGAAAACCGAAGATAGCAAATTTGCGAGGACTTTCCGAGAGGAAAGTCAGAAGCAATGAACTATAGCCGGTGTTGTAAGTAGTTTTTTTATTTTTTGTCAGTTTGGTTTTCCGTTATTGTGTCATTTATTAATGCGTTGTAATTGTATTCAGGCATTTGTTCCTTTATCTTATTCATCTTATTTTGGAAATGGTTTTTTAGAAACGCTTTTTCCTTATCATTCAGATTTTCAAGAATTCCAACTCTACCATAAAAGCTTACATTTTCATCATCTTTATGTACAAGAACGATTAATGGATATCCATTTTTTGCCTCAAACATTTCCAAGTCATTTTCGATTCCAGTTTTTGGATTTGGTCGGTCTAAAAAGTAGGTGAAGCTTATATTTTTTTCATTCGGACTGTCGAAAGGGTCACTTGTCGGATTCGCATAATTAATAATTCCTTGAACTTCGTAAAAGTCTGATTCATTAAAGTCCGAATATTTCTTTTCGGATTTACAAGAAATAAGTCCGAAACTCAATGAAATTAATATGGTTAGCGTTTTTCTCAAATTACTTACAACGTTACGTGTATGAAACGTAGCGTTTAAAAATACAATAACTTTTGGATTGGCACTTAGCCAAATCTTTGATTTGGAACCTCTTTTTCAATATTACAGCCAAATCAAAGATTTGGCGGACTTTGCAAACACGCACAGACCTTTCGGAAAGCACTAATTAGCTATGTTTTATACACATTGTTGTGCTTTCGTACTTTTACTCAACTTTTAATTCTATAGACAATCCCAGCGCATTGGCAATCAGGGCGAAATTGGATAAACGAATATCTTCTCCGTTTTCAATGCGTGAGATATATGGTCGTTTTTTTCCAACTTTATCTGCTAAATCCTCTTGGCTCATATGTAATTCCTTTCTTCGGCTTTTTATGATTTCCCCAAAATAATAGGAAAAAGCATTTTCTCGGAATTTCTCACGTTCTTTCGTTCCTTCTTTTCCATATCGATTGGCAATCAGCTCCTTTGCATTTATTGACTTTCCCATAATTACTTTTCTTTAAGATATTCTTCTAATATTTTCTCGGCTTGTTTTACTGCTTTTTTATAATCTTTTGTTGATTTTTTTAAAAATCCCCAAAGACACACAGCTTTGGTGGATTCAGCGAAATTCAGATGATCTATTGCGAAAATTATAATTCGATATTCATTGCCTGCTTTAATCCGTAATTCATAGAATTGTGTCGATTGCAGTTTTTTAAGGAAGTTGGTGTTTACAACTTTTACCTCTCCAATAACTTCAATGAGTTGGAAGAATTTAAGCGAAACTCTTTCGCCTTGACTGTCTATAAATTCCAGACATTCTTCTGTGATATCGATTTCTCTCATATTACAAATGTAACGAATTAGTTACAATTTCGATTTTAATCGGATGGTTTTTTTAAAACACGGAATTTTCTTTAGTATGAAGCACAACGGTCTCGTATAACCGTCAGTTACGGGTTAAAGTACGCAAATTTTTCGGTTTAGCACAGACGTTAGCAATTCCGAGTGGATTCGGACGTAGTCGAATCCGCCGTAATTGCGGTTATACATTGTTGTGCAACGTTTTTTATTCACAAGTAGATTTCAGAGTAGTTTTTCCATTTTCTTTAATCATTTCGTATCCGTTATCTAACATAGGTTGAAAACTTTTTCGTCCGGTAAATTGCCATAACAAATATCCATATTGGCATTGATTGATTATTCCATTCTGATATTCTTTTAACATTAATTCTTTTAGTTCATCCCAGTACTTTTTCGGGGAATGGATAAAAATTATTAGTGGGTTAAATTCTGGGTCAGCAAATTCTTTTTTATAGTATTTTCTAATTCGTTTAGTGCTGGGAAAACCATATTTTTTTGTTATTTCTATCATTCTCTCGGTATGTTTAGCATCCATTGGATTAATGTATTTTTTATAAATTATCTTGCTAATACTGTCCGATACAAATTTCCGTTTTTTCATTTCCTCAACTCTTAAACTATCAGGAAGATTTTCAATTCTATCCGTTTCTGACTTGTCAAAAGTTTTAAAAATCGTGTACTCACGCATAGTTTGGTCGTAACCATACATAAATTCCATTTCTTCTACTAAAACATTTATATCCCTTTGCAAAAGTGAATCTTTAGCAGATTGTGAATAAATCGTATTACTCAATAATATACTAAAAATCAGAAGCTTTAATTTCATTCGTGATGTTTTTCTTAAATGTTGCACAACGTGTTTGGCTATGGTTTCGTTGCGTGAAAATCCGCAAGGATTTTCCGCCGTAAACCGAAGATAGCAAATTTGCGAGGACTTTCCGATAGGAAAGTCAGAAGCAATGAACTATAGCCGGTGTTAGCCCTAGTTTTTATTTAATGTCAATTAATTCCATTTTCTTATCGTACAATTTCTGAATGTATTTGGAATTATTAAGAACATCAAGTTCTTTTTTTAATTCTTTTTTCTCAACTCGAGTCAGATTTTTATTTGTCTTTAACTCTTGTTCTATTTCTTTCTTTCGATAATGTATTTCAAGTTCCACTTCTAAATAACTTTGTTCAAGTTTCAAAAATTTATCATACAGAATTTTTGTTTCTTTTGGAAGATTAACATATCCAATAATTGATGTTTTGACATTATATTTTGAGTCTTTAAATTCATTGATAACTCTTTTTTGTAAAATACTGTCTATTTCGTTTTTTTTAGAATAATAGATTTCTGTGGTAGTGTATTTTTTTAGTAATTCCGCTGTAGGTTGCTTTATTTTATTTAAAGCAATTTCTTTTTCAGGTATATCAGAAGAGTCTGAATATGTAAGCAATAAGTCAATAGTAGCTTTAGTTCCTAGTTTAGATTCAAAACCTATCTCATAACTTTCTATTTTTTGCGCATAAGAAGTTATTCCAAAAAGTACAATTATTATTAAATAGTATTGTTTCATCAAATTAGGGCTAACGTTTAGTATAACCGCAGTTACGGGATTATATTTAATGTTTTTCGGATAAGCAACTACGGTAGCAATTACGCGTGGATTCGGACGTAGTCGAATCCGCCGTAATTGCGGTTATACATTGTTGTAGGTAGTTTTTTATTCAAAGTGTTTTCTTTAACATTTTTCGGTATTTAAATCCGTAAACTTCTTGAATTTTATGATTCATTATGTGGTCAGATGGAAATACTTTTAATTCCAATTTGTCATTTTTTGATTTCAGCCACTTTATAAATTCAATATATTGGTCAGATTGCGCTATTGTTAAAAATCTCAAGGATTCTATTTTATTCCCGATTTTGAATTTTATCCTATTTCTATTAGGTGATCGATATGCTGATATGAATTCAATTTGCAATAAATCCACATATGGAACTTGTGAGGTTTTCTTTAAAAATGGGTATTCAATTTTAATTTCATTTTCCAAAAATTTAATATCGAATGTTCTTTTTCTTTGATAAAGAATAATGAAAATAACAATTCCGATTGATATTAGAATAGAAATTATTTTTATCCAAATGATTTCTGAAGAATTAGATATTACGATTCCAATTCCCAAAAACATTAATGAGGCAATTACTGCTTCATAAATTGAATAGCTCGATGATGAACTGTATTTTGTCATTTTCTCAAATTACCTACAACGTGCTTGTGTATGGTTAGTTGCGTGTTTAAGCAACTAATTTAGTAAACAAAAACGAACGCGAGAAAATTCCGAAGGAATTTTCCAAATAAGCACTTGCCAAAGCAATTAATTATACACGGTGTTGCCAGTAGTTTTTATTCTGCATAATATTCCGATTAATACAAATACGGAAGTCAAATATATTGAGACTAAAAAGCCTATGCCAAAATCGTTAGCAAAAATTCCATCGTAAAAAGGTAAAGAACATATTCCAATAACTATTACAACTGGAATAATAAATATATACCAAAAGGCTTTTTTATTATTGGGAAAAGATATCAGTCGTCGAATATTTAAATATGTCAAGATTCCAGAAGTAACTATCGGAACTATAAAGCCAATCCAGTTTAATTTGGTCAAACTTTCCAAGAAAAGACCTAAGGTAAAAGAAAGAACGAAAATCAAAAAGCTTGAGATTAATAAGAAAATCAATGAGGTGAAAAAGTCAGCAATTTTATTTTTAGATAAAAACAATGAAAAAATGAGTGATGTTAAAGTTGCTATTCCTATAATAGTTACTAATCCTCGGTCGTTTCCTCTGTCAATATAAGAGGCAATTAACATCCACATCCAAATAAGTAAAAGTGAACTCAAAATAAATATTAAGTTCTGCTTTCGATTAAAATGTTTTATTTCATTACTCAATATCATACATCGATTAAGTGTTATTTATTCAGCTTTTTTAAAAATTTGAATTCAGTTCGATTTTTTTTCAAATTACTGGCAACGGTTTTGTATATGGTTTGTTGCGTGGTTTAAGCACTAAATTTAGCAAATATAAACCGAATAGAAAATCCGCGAGGATTTTCGTAACTAGGCTAGAACTAGCAATTAACTATATACGGTGTTCTACGCAGTTTTTTATTTTATTATTGAATTATATAGTTCCGTAAAAAAGGATTTCTCATTAGAAACAAACCAGATTAGTATAAATATCATATTCACAGCAGCTCCAATACTGCCAATAAATACCTTGTAACTATAAGGGCTTTCTTTTCTAGGTTGATTATATTTAATTGTCCTATAAATCCAAAAGCACATAAGTATTTCCAATAATACAAATTCTACGATATACATAATTAAATCCTTTTGGTTTTTAATTCGGTATCATTTGTCATAGGGAATTCAGATATTTTACCATCAATAAACATTCTTAATTCTTGGTCAGAATGAACTAAACGAATATTTATTCCTTTTTTATTCAAAAACTTTAAAATGTGACCAAATTTAAATGGGTCATCTGGAATTTGAACTTTAATATTCGATTTATTAATTGTTTTTAAATATATCGCTCTATCTTGTCCATATCCGCCGTGATTCCATTTTATGCTTTTTATTTCGGAAAATCCAATCGGTTGAGTTTCTGTTTTTCCCATCCAACTTATTTTAATTAAATCAATTTTATTCTCGCTTATCAAAATTCCGTTAGCATAATAATTTTTAGCAATGCCAAAAATTAGTGAGACAGCAAAAATTCCACCCATAAATAATTTTAAAGTCAAAGAGTCAGAAGTGTAAACGAAAAAGACTCCAATCAGAAATAGTATCAAAATTCCATAAGGATTGAAAAGTTTTGGTTTAGTTTGATATATGATTTTGTCGTTTTTCAAATTGCGTAGAACGGTTGGGCTATGATTTCGTTGCGGAAAAATCCGCAGGATTCTTTCCGCCGTAGCAGAAAGATAGCAAACAAAAGTTGAATTCCGAGTAGGAATTCAACCGCAATGAATTATAGCCGTTGTTGTAAAACGTAATTTTATTTTTCAGTTTTTCGTAAGGAATCATTCTTTCTTTGTCCAAGTTTTTTCCTTTCAGAACTCCTTTTACAGCTTTCGTTTCGTTAATAAATTCGATGTAAGATTCTTGGCAAGCATAAAGTGAATAATCGCCTTTGTTTTCATTCGGCTGACTGTGTTTAGATTCTATCGATTGATATAATGAAAAGATATAGGTTTTGTCGATTTCGATTCCGTCAATTTTCATTTTGCAATCAGATGCATATTTCCATTCAGAACCTCCATAAATCTCAAATGTTTTTCGGGTTTCTTGTCCTTTTATGATTTCCAAAACTTCTACAAGAATTGAATGTCCGAAAAATTCCGTTTCATCAACTTCTTCTTTTGAAACGGATTGCCTTTGTCGGTTGTAATAGTTATGTTTTAAAACTTTAGCTTTTATTACTAAATCACTGTCTTTACTTGCAGATATAAAAGTCCGAAACTTTCCACAATTGCAAGCAAATGACATTTGGAATGTCAGAAGTATAATTAATATGCTGAAAGTTTGTTTCATTATGTTTTACAACGTTTCGTATATGATAAGTAGGCGATCACTAAGCCCTAAATTTTTGTCTAATCCTAAAGTTTGATACAAGCCAAAAATATTTCAATTAGTACTTTTTCGCCTATTTTTCATATACATTGTTGTGTGTCAGTAAATATAGCCTTTCGATTCAAAAATAACAATGGCAAAAAGGCTATTTTACCCAGTAACCCTTGCGCGCCAAGCTTAAAAA
>NZ_VDMC01000024.1 GCF_006346335.1 Aequorivita sinensis | reverse complement strand
AATTCAGGCAGGATAAGTTTCAGTAGGTCTAGATAATTGTCCAAAGCTTTGTTTTAAAAAACAAAAATCAGAATTCTATTTCAATTCACACACAACTTTTGAGAATGATCCCTAATTAATTTAAGACGGTTTGTTTCCTGAAAGAAAATTTTAATTATTTATTTAGAGCAAGTATCTATAAAGGTAAGTGTGTGATTAAAGCCGTTAGAATGTGAGAATTTTACACTATACGGAGTTTCAAGATCTATCTTGTACTTATTGTTGCTTATAAATCTTTGTTTTAATCGCTTCTTCCCATTTTGGGATTCGCTTGAAATTATTGAACTTATATCCTGTGGAGTACAGTCTAAACCACTTTCCACATAAATTGGACCGGTTGGAGTTATGGTTTTGGTTCCATTTTTTCTGTAACGGAACTTATGAATAATTTTAGTTCCTCCGAATATAGGCCATCTATTCTTGATTTTTATTTTTAATTTCATTCTTTTTCCGTCTACTTTTTCTTTGTAAACTTCACTCATCTTGCCTCTTTTACAAGAATCCCAAGATTGCATAGAGGTAGTAACTGTGTTTACACATAAATTTAATTTTTCTATTGTTGCTGTTACATTGAAAGTTTCAACCGAACAAGGAGTGGGAAACGTATGGATTACCGTGTTGTTGTTCATTATAGTCTCCGGTGAACTGCCGTCACCAAAATCCCAAGTTACACCGTAATTTTGTGCGTTACCTAAGCCTTCTAGGGTAAATAACCACTTCCCATTTTTTGCGTCTAAAGGGGTTTTAGAAATTGAGATTGGGCAATCTAAATTAAGTGATAAATTGTCCATATCCATACAACTATTTCCACTCATAGGGTTTAAAACTCCAACCAAATCAACTAGCAAAAGAGGTACATAGGTGTTATAATTGGAATAATCTATATCTATAAAAACCTCATCACCAAGATATGCCCAGCCAGCACCTTGTATTCCCCACTCGATGTTTTGGCTTCCAGGCAATGAACCTCCAACAATTTCAACACTCGTAAAATCTGATACATTAGAAATGTAAAATGATGGTTGTGGATTGCTTCCAATAGGAGCAATATAATTTGCTTTAAGTTTTATAGAAATTTGGCTATTCACCGCATCATGACTTAAGATTTCATGACTTATATAGGCTTGGAACCCACATTCAGACCCACTTTTTGTTTGATATCTCGGAGGATCATTTTTAATTGTAAGATTTTCTGCGCTAATAGTTTCAAAATCGAAGCGATTGTCTTGACAAATATCAATATTGCTGATTTTTTTATCATTTACAAAATAAGACATTTTCTCTTGAGCAAGAGGAGAACCGTCATATGTTTTTGCGAACTCGGAAAAACTTAGCATTGTACTATAATCTGAGCAATTATTATATGGTATACGGTGAATAACACATCCGTCATCCCATATATATAGGTATTCTCCAATTATCACCATCCCATCCTCGTTTAGGATAGTTTCTAATATAATATCACTAGTGTAATTCCATGAATCGAAATTTGGATCTTCTGGAATTAAACCGTTATCCATATCCTCATCTTTTTTGCGTAGAGAGTAAAATGAAAGATCTTCTTCCCAAGTATTTAATGTTTCCTCATCTTGAGTAATACTATATTCATTGTATAAATCGCGATGGGTATTTTGAATTTCATCTAAAGAGCCGAATTTCATAATTGGTTTTCCATCACAGGTAGGACCAGATGAAAATGAATTTTGATTATTAGGGTCTAACTGAATTTCAGAGTTCAGATTTTCAGGTTGGCAGCCAACCAATAAGATTGCTGCTAAGAGCCAGAAAAAAGTGATTTTTAATTTTTTCATGATAAATTGAATTTAGGTTAAACTTTGTTTCTATACCCCTATATACCTCTACAGTAAAAATGTTACCCCTAAAACATTTATCTTTTTGTTTTTTCATTGTTAAGGAATTTAAAATGGTCTTAGTAGAAGAATATAATATTGGTTATTACTTTAATAGCACATTAAATTTTCAATTTACTATCTTCGCTAGTTGACTTATAAAAATTGAATAATATGAAGTATTTCAATAGCAGTTTATGGATTATGCTGCTTTTTTCCGTTGTGTCTTTTACGCTTTATGCACAAGATGTAAACCCAAACAATCAAAGTCTTTTCGATAATTTCACTTATAGGCAAGGAAATGAATATCGAACAGCTTCAGGAAAACCAGGGCCAAAATATTGGCAAAACTCAGCCGATTATCAACTTGAAGTTACTTTAGACGAGAAAAATCACGTTGTTACAGGGAATGTTGCTATTCAATACACCAACAATAGTCCTGAAGAACTAGATTTTATTTGGTTGTACCTAGAGCAAAACCGCTTCACAGAAACTTCTCGTGGTACTTTAACTTCCCCTCTTGAAGGTGGGCGTTATAGTGGAGACGTTGAAGGTGGCTATAAACTTTCAAATTTTTCAGCTAAAACGAAAACTGGAACTTCTTCTAAATACCTGATTTCAGATACGAGAATGCAAGTTTTCTTAGATAAACCTTTAGCAGCTAATGGAGGAGAGGTTGAGATAAAAATGAATTTTGAATACAAGATTCCTGTTGAAGGAATGGACCGTATGGGTAGGTTTGAAGCTAAAGACGGAACAGTATATGCAATTGCACAATGGTATCCACGTGTAGCAGTTTTTGACGATGTTATAGGTTGGAATACAGATCCGTATTTGGGAGCTGGAGAATTCTATTGTGAATACGGAGATTTTGATGTAAAGATTACCGCGGCTGCAGATCAAACGGTTGTTTGTTCAGGAATACTACAAAATCCAAATGAAGTACTTACAAAAACCCAACAAGAGCGTTTAGCAAAAGCTGAGAAAAGTGATAAGACAGTTTACATTATTAAACCAGATGAAGTTGGGAAATCCGTAGCTCAAGCTAAAAAGAACGGCACACTAACTTGGCATTTTAAAATGGAGAACACTCGCGATGTAGCATGGGCTTCTTCTAGAGCTTTTATTTGGGATGCGGCAAAAATGAACCTAGGAAATGGAAAAGTTGGATTGGCACAGTCTGTTTATCCTAAAGAAAGCGATGGCGAACACGCTTGGGGCCGCTCTACCGAATATACTAAGGCTTCTGTAGAGTTTCACTCTAATACTTACTATCCTTATCCGTATCACAATGCGATTAACGTAGCAACTAGCGTAGGTGGAATGGAATATCCAGGAGTTAGTTTTTGTGGGTACCAAAGAGGAGGAGCATCACTTTGGGGTGTAACTGATCACGAATTTGGACACAACTGGTTCCCAATGATTGTTGGTAGTAACGAACGTCGTTTCCCGTGGATGGACGAAGGCTTAAATATTTTTATAAATCACTACAGTACAGCTGCCTTTAATAATGGAGAATATCCAACTAGAACAGACAAACCACGTGACTTGGTTCAATACCTAACCTATGGAAATCGCGAAGGAATTGACACTTACCCAGATATTGCCAATGCACGAAACTTAGCCTACACAGCGTATTACAAACCGGCTGCTGGACTTTATATGCTTAGGGAATACATTTTGGGTGAAGAGCGATTCGACTATGCTTTTAAGAGTTATATCCGTCATTGGGCATATAAGCATCCGCAACCTAACGACTTTTTTAATCATATTGAAAATGCTGTAGGCGAGGATTTATCATGGTTTTGGAAAGGGTGGTTTTTCGGAAATGGAAATATAGATTTAGGAATTTTATCTGTAGAGCCTTACCAAGGTAATTATTTGATTACCGTTGAAAACAACGGTGATATGCCAATGCCAGTGGAGCTGTTGGTAACTTATAATGACGATACTAAAGAAACCATCAAGCTTCCTGTTGAAATTTGGCATCGAGGTAATGTTTGGAGTCACCTACTTAAAACAGATAAGCAGGTAAAACGCGTAGTGCAAGACCCTAACAAAATGATACCTGATATCAATATATTAAATGATACTTGGAATAAGTTATAATCCGTAAGAATCATAAAAAAAGCCTCTATTATTAGAGGCTTTTTTTATTGTCTGTTCGAGCGCAGTCGAGAACAATTAGGTTTCGACTTTAGTTTATCCTGAGCGTAGCCGAAGGACTCAACCTGACACACTTAATTTTATTAAATTCAACATCCACCTAAAATTACTTTTGGATAATTGCTTACATCTATAGTTGCTTCGTTGCTTTTTGTAACTAATTCAATGGCTTCTTTTTTGCTAAATCCAAGAATTAATAGAGAAGGCAAGAAAGGCAGTAAAATATTTTGCCACAAAACGGCTTTTTTGTGGTGTGTATTTCAAAACAGCTATAAATATGGCGAATTGACGAACGAATCATCTTGTAGTAGGTAAATCTCACGAAAAATATATCTTTGCCTCATCAATCTCCAAAGCCATAGCGACGGACTTAATTATTTTATATTATGAGCCTAGAAAAAGAGTTACAACAAAGAAGCGATAACAAATGTGAACTATGCGGAAGTGAAGAAAACCTTGGTGTTTTTGAGGTGCCTGATTCTCCAACGAGTGGAGCCGAAGCTTCAGTTTACATTTGTAATACGTGTAAGGAACAAATTGAAGATCCAGAAAAAGTAGATGCAAATCACTGGAGATGCTTAAACGATAGTATGTGGAGCACAGTGCCAGCGGTTCAAGTGATGGCGTGGCGTATGCTTAACAGATTAAGAGCTGAAGGTTGGCCTCAAGATTTGTTGGATATGATGTATATGGAAGATGATGTAAAGGAATGGGCAAAAGCTGGCGTAGCAGAAGCAAAAGCAGATGCGGTTATTCATCGCGATAGTAATGGTGTTGTATTAGAAGCAGGTGATTCTGTTGTGCTAATAAAAGACCTAAAAGTGAAAGGAAGTAGCATGGTTGCTAAACAAGGTACCACTGTGCGTAGAATTTCTCTTGATCGTGAAAACGAAAAATATATAGAAGGAAGAGTAGATGGTCAGCAGATTGTGATTATCACGGACTATGTGAAGAAAGTATAAAAATTCAGACCTGACAGGTCCTTGTTATTTATCCTGCAAGGTGTTGCCACAGGCCTCCTTGTAGGTATAAACAAAAGATCGTTTTCCTCCATTTTTACCAAAATTAAATAGCATTAGACTGTCCTCGTAAACTCGTAGATCACTTTAATAGTGTGTATCTACCCATTTTGTGAGTTTAGACCTGACAGGTTTCTAAAACCTGTCAAGTCTTTTGATATGCTGCAGGCCATCTTGCCGGCATTAAATTACTCCTAATACTTATACCCAAGTTTTTTTATAAAATCTTTAAATCTGGCTTGGTTTCTATAGGCTTCAAACATAGGTTCATTTGGTAATTCAATTAGCCCAAGGTCCTTGTGAGTATGTGCTTTTTCCAACCAATAGTACATTTTATCTTCTTTTTCAAGCACTGCATAGGTAGCAGCAATTTGATAGCTCCAGGACTTTTCATGATCAGAAATTAATTTATTTAGTGCAGCCTCAGACTTTTCCTGATTGTCTAAAAAATAGTAAATCATAGCTTCTGTATGTAGTCTAAAACCTTCTAGAGGTTCTTTTTTTATCACTTCTAGGGCTAGACTGTATTTCTCCTGGTTCATTAGTATTAATGCATACAATGAATACGCAACGTCTTGGTCTGGATTAAGCCTAATGGATTCTTTAATATTTTTTTCGGCCTCTTTAAAATTTCTAGCCATATAATAAGTATTGGCCAAACTGTAATAGTTAGAAGCGTTTACAGGATCTATTATAATTACTCTTTTGTGAATTGCTATGGCTTCTTCTGTATTCCCTTGTAAAAGCGCTACTTCCGAAGCTCTGTGCAAAGCGGTTTCGTTATTGGGGTCCAATCGTAAAGCTTTTTGTGCAAGTTTTCCCGCTTTTCCAATATCATTTTCATACTCTAAGGAAAGTAAAGACATAAATGCATAGATTTCGGCATAGGTGCTGTCTGCTTTTATGGCTTTTTCGGCTACATCGTAGGTCAACTTTTTTCCTGTTTCATAATCAATAATTCCGTAGTTGTTTTGTGTATGATAAATATTACCTAATGTTATCAATGCTGCTGCGTAAGTAGAATCTATGGCTAAAGATTTTTTTAATAGCTTTTCAGATTTAAGCAAAGACTCGACATTGTAATTGTTTTGATAGATGTAACGTCCTTCCAAAAACAAAGCATACGCATCAGTATTTGATTCTGTTACACTTGGAATTATATTATCTAAAATTCGCAATTGAAGATTTTCTGCAACTGCTTCGGCTATTTCATTTTGAATTTTAAAAATGTTTTTGAGTTCCTTTTCCCAAGTCTGCGACCAAATATTATTATCGCCTTTAGTTTCAACAAGATTTACATTTACCCTTATCACACTGTCTTGTGTACGTACACTGCCTTCAAGTATGTATGAAACATTTAAGGTTCTTGCTATTTCCTGCAGGTCTATTTTTTTGTTTTTAAATGAAAAAGCCGAGGTGCGTGAAGTAACTTGAAGTTCGTTTATTTTAGCGAGTGAGTTTAACACTTCTTCTGCCAATCCATCCGCAAAATACTCTTGTTGTTGGTTTGGCGACATATCTGAAAACGGTAATACGGCAATCGATTTATCTGGTTTTGTTTCGAGTGCAATATTGTTTTCTTTATTTTCAGAACGCAGTCTAAATCGATCAACAAACAATAAGATTATTGCTATGGCCAAAAACGCGATAATAAAAGTGTTGAGTTTTTGCCCTGTTTTTTGTGTGATGGACTTTTCCTTCGGAACATTTTTAGTTTTTTTAATACCGTCTGTAGTGATTTCAAAAAACCAGGAGATACAAATCCAAACAGGAAGCAAAACGATTAGGATAATCAAAATCATTTTTCCAAACCAAATAGGAGCGTTAATTATAGGGCCAAGAATCGCGATGACCTGAAGCAAAACCCAAGAAAAAATTAAATAAGAAACGGTGCCTTTAAAGACATTCCTTCGTTTTAATTCGTTAAAAAAATCGTTGAGATTCATTTGGTTTATTTTTCAATTTTCGGAAATCCCATTTTATCAATAAATTTTTGCCATCTTTTATCGGAATGTAAACTTCTAAAACGTGGCTCAGACAACACTTCATTTAAGCCCACGTCGTGAACTTTATAAGCTTTGGTTAGCCATTTAAATGAATTTTCCTTATCGTTTCTAAAAGCGTAGCTTTCGGCAATTTGATAAGCCATGTCCTTAGTGTATTTAGAAATAAGCTCTTGCATATAGGCATCAGACTTTTCTATATCGCCGAGTTTAAAGTAGATGTCGGAATGTATCTGCAAACTCCAGCCTTCATCATCTTCTTTTTTAATGGCTTCTAATGCTGCAGCTAATTTGTTTTGTTGTAACAGAATTCGAGCGTGATAATAATGCAAAGCATAGCGATTTGGTTGTAATTCAATACAAGTTTTTGCGGCCTCCACTGCCTTATCAAGTAGGTCTGCACAGTAGTATGCATTCATTAATTGATAATGTGTATCTGGATTAAGTGGGTCTAAACTTGCTGAGTATTCTTGAAGTCGAACAGCGCTTTCTACATTGCCTAAAGACAAAGCAAGAGTGGCGGTAAGACTAATAATTTCAGGGTTTGAACCATCTAATTTTAAGGCAATTTCATTCAGTTGTTTTGCCTTTACAAAATTCCAATCATAACTCAATTCATCATCTGCCAAATAAGCATAAGCGAGTGCGTTTTTCGGGTCTATTTCCAAAACTTTGTTGGTTGCTTCTTTGGCTAATGTATAGCCTTGTTCAAACCCTAATGTTCCATTGTTTCCTTGAGTTTCATAAACTCTTGAAAGCAGTAACCAAGCTGGTATATAATTGTTGTCTATATTTAGAGCTTGTTTCGCTAAATCTACTGCTTCAATTAGTTTTTGTTTATCGCTGGAAAAATGGGAGGCTTGTACGGCTTGTAAGTATAATTTGTAGGCTTCGGGATTGGTCTTTATCGACTTTGGAAGCGGTTTTGATTTTAATAAATTAAGTTCTAGTGCTTTTACAACTGCTGCAGATACTTCATCTTGGATTGCAAAAATATTGTCTAAATTTCTATCGTAAGTTTCCGACCATAAATGCTTGTCGTTTTTCGCATCGATAAGCTGTGCTGTAATGCGAAGAAGATTCCCCGATTTGCGCACACTGCCTTCTAATATGTAAGTTACATTTAGCTTTTGAGCAATCTCTGGAAGCTGTAAATCTGAATTTTTAAATGAAAATGTTGAGGTACGAGAAGTGACTTTTAATAGTTCAACTTGTGTTAAAAGATTAAGAAGTGCTTCAGTAAGGCCATCTGCGAAATACGAATTGTCATCTTTTTCAGAAAAGTCCTGAAATGGAAGTACAGCAATTGTTTTTGAATGAGATGCTAAGGATGGAATATCAAAATTATTTTCAGAAATCTTATCGGTTATTATAAATCTGTCGATAACCAAGACAGCTAAACAGATTACTAGAAAAGCGATGATGATTTTATTAAGTCGCTTCCCAGTTTTTTTGCGAATGGAAGCCGATTCTGAAACTTTGCTAGTGCGTTTTAAACCCGATGGAGTAAATTCATATATCCAAGAACCAACAAGATATAGAGGAAAACCTACCAAAAGTAAATAAAAAAGACTTTTAGAAATCCATAAGGGCATTTCCATAATATCACCCAATAGTACAGCTATACGTAAAAGTAACCAAGCCACTACTATATAAGAAATAGCACCTTTAATTACATTACGTCGCTTTAATTCATTCCAAAAACTGTTTTTTCGTTTCACAATTTAGTGGATCTCTTTAGAAATCTATTCCTAAAGATAACGAAATAATACTTTTTATCTTAAAATATATAGATTGGAAATATCAATAATATTAAAAGTAGCGTTTTGATTCTTACGGATTTATGTTTAAAATTATGATGGATTTAATAGGTGTTGTGTTCGTCTTTAGAGAAGTGTTTATAAATAATTAGACCTGACAGGTTTCAAAAACCTGTCAGGTCTAGAATACATTTTAATGTTTTATTATTTGCTCATTTTAGTAAAATAATGGTAGAACTGAGGAATAGTTTCAATTCCTTTAAAATAATTCCAAACGCCAAAGTGCTCATTTGGAGAGTGGATAGCGTCGCTATCTAAGCCAAAGCCCATTAAAATTGTTTTACTCTTCAATTCTTTTTCAAACAAAGCAACAATTGGAATGCTTCCACCACTGCGTTGTGGAATTGGTGTTTTTCCAAATGTTTCTTCGTAAGCTTTTTCTGCAGCTCTATAGCCTAAACTATCTATTGGGGTAACATAAGCTGTTCCACCGTGATGAGGTTTAACTTTTACGCGTACACCTTTTGGAGCGATACTTTCAAAATGGTTTTTGAAAAGTTCGGTGATTTTCTCCCAGTTTTGATCAGGTACTAAACGCATGCTTATTTTAGCAAAGGCTTTACTTGCAATCACAGTTTTTGCTCCTTCGCCTATATATCCACCCCAAATTCCATTTACATCCAATGTTGGGCGTATAGAATTTCTTTCATTAGTTGAATAGCCTTCTTCACCATAAACAGAATCGATGTCTAAAGCTTTTTCATAATCTTTTAGGTTGAAAGGTGCCTCTGCCATTTTCTCGCGTTCTTCCTTTGAAAGTTCTTCCACATCATCATAAAATCCTGGAATGGTAATGTGGTTGTTCTCGTCGTGAAGCGAGGCAATCATCTTAGCTAAGATGTTTATAGGATTTGCCACAGCTCCACCGTAAAGACCGCTATGAAGATCACGATTTGGCCCTGTAACTTCTACTTCAACATAACTCAAGCCACGAAGTCCGGTAGTAATAGAAGGTGTGTCTTTAGAAATCATACCAGTGTCGCTAATTAGGATTACGTCGTTGGCAAGTTTTTCGCGGTTTCGGCTAATAAACCATCCTAAACTTTCACTTCCCACTTCTTCTTCACCTTCAATCATAAACTTAACATTGCACGGCAATTGGTTGGTTTCTGTCATATATTCCAACGCTTTTACGTGCATATACATCTGTCCTTTATCGTCACAACTTCCACGGGCAAATATTGCTCCTTCTGGGTGAAGCTCAGTTTCTTTTATAACTGGTTCAAATGGCGGACTTGTCCATAACTCCAACGGGTCTGGTGGTTGCACGTCATAATGACCATATACTAAAACAGTTGGTAGGTTTTTATCGATGATTTTTTCGCCATAAACAATCGGATATCCTGGAGTTTCGCAGATTTCAACTGAGTCACAGCCTGCTTTTTCAAGTTGTACTTTAACGGCTTCAGCTGTTTTTAGCACATCATTTTTGTAGGCAGGGTCTGCACTAATTGATGGTATTTTTAAAAGCTCGATTAATTCGTCTAAAAATCGATCTTTATTTTGTTCAATGTAGGATTTTGCGCTTTTCATTATTTTATTTTTGAAGAATTGCTAAAGTACAAAACACCACTGAAACAGCGTACTAAATAGGGGAAATGCTGTTTAGGTTTAACTAAGTTTTAGCAGAAATTAAAATTTTTAAAAATTTTTATTTCAAAAACCAAAATCTTGTTTATATTTGCACTCCTTTTACAAAGAATCCTAAGTTTTGTAAAAGATTATAATGCGGGCGTGGTGGAATTGGTAGACACGCCAGACTTAGGATCTGGTGCCGCGAGGTGTGGGAGTTCGAGTCTCCCCGCCCGCACGTAATGAAAAGCTGACTGTAAAAAGTCAGCTTTTTCTATTTATATAGTTAAGTGTTTTAGTTTAATTGTGCGAACTCAAAGAGTCAGTACATACAGCTTCTCTACGAAAGTAGGGAAGCTTTTTGTTTTAATCTACTTTGTACAAGAATGTTACGCTAATTATGGATCAAGAACAATTGTTGTGTTTATGCAAAAATCGTTGTTAATCTATACAGAAAGAATTCTACGTTTTTCACTCCTCTAAATTGTGCCCTAAATGCTTTTATCTTT
>NZ_VDMC01000023.1 GCF_006346335.1 Aequorivita sinensis | reverse complement strand
CAATCCTTTTTTTAAATTCAATTGAGTATTTACGCTGCTTGCGAATACTCCGTACATTTGCTTTCATAGGTTCTCACTCGTTAAGTGGTCAACCTATATCAGAGACGTACATTCCTCTAGTCTCTAGTCTCTAGTCTCTAGTCTCTAGTCTCTAGTCTCTAGTCTCTAGTCTCTAGTTATTCAACATAACCGGCATTACAAGCATAGTAACTGTTTCACCTTCGTCCAATCCATCAACAGGAGTAAGAATTCCTGCGCGGTTAGGAAGGCTCATTGCTAAAGAAACTTCGTCACTAGTTAGGTTGTTTAGCATTTCTGTTAAGAAACGACTGTTAAACCCAATTTGCATATCGTCTCCTTGGTAATCGCAAGTTAAGCGCTCTTCTGCTTTATTGCTGTAATCGATATCTTCAGCTGAAATATTCAACTCTGCACCTGCAATTTTTAAACGAATCTGGTGGGTTGTTTTACTTGAGAAAATAGAAACTCTTCGAACTGAATTCAGAAATTGATTTCTATCAATTACCAGTTTGTTTGGATTCTCTTTTGGAATTACCGCTTCGTAATTTGGATATTTCCCGTCGATTAAACGGCATACCATTTCGATGTTTTCGAATATAAACTTAGCGTTGCTTTCGTTGTACTCAATAATAACATCTTCCTCACTACCTGCAAGTATGCTTTTAAGAAGGTTTAGAGGTTTCTTAGGCATAATGAACTCGGCAGTTTGCGAGGCGCTTAAATCGTCACGAGTGTATTTTACTAGTTTGTGAGCATCTGTTGCTACAAAAACTAAATTCTCTGTTGAAAACTGAAAGAAAACACCGCTCATTACTGGACGAAGATCATCATTTCCTGAAGCAAAAATGGTTTTGCTAATTGCAGTAGCTAATACATCTCCTTGTATTACTGTAGAAGAAGGATCTTTTAACTCTACTGCGTTTGGAAATTCCTCACCACTTACGTAAGCCACAGCATATTTACCGTGATTTGAGCTGATTTCAATAGTGTTGTTGTCTTCAACAGTAAATGTTAACGGCTGCTCAGGAAATGTTTTTAAAGTATCTAATAACAGTCTTGCAGGAATACAAACCATTCCTTTTTCTGTGCTTTCAACTTCTAGCTTTGAAGATACTGTAGTTTCTAAATCTGATGCAGAAACGGTAAGGCTCTTGTTGTCTAGATCGAAAAGGAAATTATCTAAAATGGGCAAAGTGTTGTTGCTATTGATAATTCCGCCTAAAACTTGCAGTTGTTTTAATAAATACGAACTCGATACGATGAATTTCATTATATGTGTTTTTTATGAAATAATTTTTAATAATACTCTTCAGTAAAATAACAAACAACAAAAATGAAGGGGTGTTGAGCTAGTAAAGCTCATTATTGTTACAACCTATTCATTCTAGTTAAAGAGCATTTCTACAGAGCTCGACTTAAATCTCTTAAATTTTTTTATTCCAAAACAATTAAGGTTGCTGAGCCTGTCGAACCACAAATATATTTCAATTGAAGTGTTTGTTAAAACAAACTTATCAACATTTAGCGAGTGTAATGACGTTTGCGGAAGTAGTGGAATGCAATTCCAAAAAGAGCGAGTAAGGCCAACGGTAACAATAAGTTAAGGGTTTGCCACTTCCCACGCTGTTCACTAACTTTTTGAGGGTCTAGAAAAGGAACCGCAATTTGCCTTGTTCGAATGTTTATAAGTCCGTTGTCGTCAAGAAGGTAATTGACGGTATTCAGCAAAAATTCTTTATTTCCGTAGAAAGAACTCGTCATTTTATCAAAGCCTAATTCCAAGGGGCGATTGCCTTGCATTTGGTTTTTAATGATATCGCCATCGCTAATTACCACCATTTTTGATGGCTTGCCGTCGTCTATATTTCTAATGCCGGAAAGTTTTATTGGCTTCACTCGGTTTTTATATACCGAATTGAAATTTCCTTCCAACAAGACAGCCAAAGGAATTTCTCCGCCATTGTATTCTTGCATATTTGGTCCCTCATTAATTATTTGAAGGTTCTTAGGAATTTCAACGTCAAAATCAATAGGGAAGGGGAGTCCTACAGTTTTTGATATAGGTGAAGTAGAAAGTAAAACGGTTTTTTTAATTGAGTTTGGAAGCGTGTCTATAGCACTCGCAAAATCAAATTTTACAGCTTCAATATTGGTTACAATAGGATGATTGTTTGCACTATTTGTCAACGGACTAAAAAACCAAGGATATCTGTTGAATTGCGATTCGCGTTCTTCACCACTAGCCAAAACAATAGGAGCCGAATAAACATCTTTTACAAGGTTTGGATTTACACGAATTCCGTAACTAAAAAAGAAATCGTTTAGGTTTAAATCCCTTCCAAAGGCGAAGTTATTTCCCGAAATAGTATCTCTGTGCATTTGAGTGGCGTCCATTAACCAAATAGACTTCCCGCCATTCATTGTGTATTGGTCTAAAATGTATTTTTCAGCATCGGTAAATGGCTCTGTAGGTTGTGCTGAAATAACCAAATCGAAGTTGTTTAATGCTTTTAAAGTCTTCTCCGGATTGGTAGCAACAGAATCTAATGTAAAAGGAGCTATAAAGTAATAATCTCTTAAAGTTGAAAAGAAGTCTGCAATGTAGCGGTCGTCATATTGTCCGTTACCCTTAAGTACGGCTACTTTTTTAGACTTATCTTGAGCTAATTTTTTAAAACCGTCTACAAAAGCATACTGAAGGTTTTGTAGGGAACTATTTACTCTTTCTTCGGAAGTAGCTCCTAGTTGATTTTTTAACAAACCAATTTTAACCGATTTCCCGTTGTGATGCGCTAATGCCCACGGATAAACAAGTTCTGTGCTTTGTTTCCCGCTTTCTGTTACCGAAACTTGAGCAGCCGTTAAACCAAACTTTTCAAATTGAAGTTGAAACTCTTCATTTCCGTCTTCATTTGGGTTTATAAATTCAAACTTAATATTGGGATTATAGGCTTTAAATTCGTCTAAAAGTTGTTCGGTTTCTAACTGTAAACGTCTAAATTCTGGAGGAAAATTTCCTTTTAGAAAAACATCGATTATTAATGGAGATTCTACTTGGTCGATGATTTCTTTAGTTTCTTCAGCTAAAGTAAAACGCTTGTCTTGAGTAAGGTCAAAACGTTTGTAAACATAACCTCCTAGAATATTTATAAGTACAACTCCTGCAATTAAAAGGACTAAGGAAACGATAGTATTTTTTGTAGATGCTCTCATTATTGTTTCTTCAATTTTAAAACTGTTAAAGCAATAAAAAACACTGTAACACTCAAGAAATATATTAAATCTCGTGTGTCTAAGACGCCTCGTGCTACGCTGTCAAAATGTGCTTTCATTCCTAATTGAGAAATATTAAAAGTTGTGGTAGAGAAACCTTCAAACCCATAATAAAGTGTGAAACATAAAAAAACAGCAATTATAAAAGCTACAATTTGATTTTGTGAAAGCGTTGATGAAAATACACCTATAGCAGTATAAGCGAACACTAAAAATAATAGTCCAAGATAAGACCCCAGGGTGCTACCCACATCCCAATTTCCAGGAGGATTTCCCAGTTCGGAAATTGCAAATACGTATAAGATTGTTGGAATTAGTGCGATAAAAATAAGTATAACGGCTCCGAAATACTTCCCTAATACTATTTGTAAAAGTGAAATTGGTTTGGTAAGTAAAAGTTCGAGTGTCCCCATTTTCATTTCATCGCTAAAAGCACGCATACACACTGCGGGAATTAAGAAAAGTAACACCCAAGGTGCAAGCTCGAAAAACGGAGAAAGATCGGCAAAGCCTGAATCTGGAATATTAAAATTTCCACTAAAAACCCATAAAAACAAGCCGTTTATCACCAAGAAAATGGCAATCACCAAATACCCGATGGTACTAGAAAAGAATGAATTTATTTCGCGTTTTATGATTGGTATCATTATCTAAAGACGAATTCTCGCCAAGGTTTTTAATTTTTCAAACTACAAACTTACAACAGTATCTACACTCCAAGCTTCAGCTCGTTTTCTAAACATAGGTTTTGTTACTCTCCAAACCCCTTTAAAAAGTTCACTTTTGCGGTAGTTTTCTAAATCTGATTCATCTTTCCAACGGCTGTAAGTAAAAAAGATTGTTTCATCGTTCTTATCGTTGTAAAGTTCAAGAAAAGTACATCCAGGAAAATTCCTGATTTTTTCCTTTACTTCTTCAAAATTTGCAAGGAATGGGGCTACGTTTTCTTTTTCTAACTCTAATTTTACGATTCTTGTAAACATATTCTTTAATTATAGTATGAGCAGATTTGGCTCAAAAGCAATTTTAATATTTATATAGCAACCACTATACTATTTTATAACATCATAGTTTTGGCGTGAAAATCACTGTGATTGTATCTCTAAAATCAAGTCCGAATAAACTTGAAGCACCGCCAACTGTTGTTAGATTACTCTTATAAATTGCCAACTCCAAACAGTTAGATGAATTCCAAAGCGCTATTCTTTTTCCATCTTCTTCTCGTTTTTCAGGAGGGGCATCAAAATTTATAGCATCGCTATAATTTCTATGTATTTTATCGAATTTTACTGTACGGGCTTGAATTATAAAATCTCTTCCTTTTCCTACTTCTTCAAAAAGCTTTCTGTCTATATTCGTAATTACATTGCCATAATTGTCGATATAAATTACATTTCCAATTATCTGACTGCTTTGGTTGCTTGTAACAGGGCGAATGCCTGTTAACTCTTTAGTTTCAGAAATAGGTTTGCCAATTACTTCTAGAGTTCCACCACGAGCAATATGTCCAGCAACTTTTACGAAAACATCTAAAACAGGAAAATTACTAGTAAATCTATCGTGTATGTTTATTTCAACAATTTTTTCTGGTCGCACTTCCGATGTTAGCATCGATATAATGCCATTGTCTGCACAAATAAAATAATGCCCATCCAAATAAACTGCTATATGTTTATTTTCAGGATTTAATTCTGAATCAACACCAATAACGTGAATACTCCCTTTTGGGAAGCTTTTGTAAGCGTTTTTAATGATGTAAGCAGCTTCGTGTAAGTGGAACGGTGAAATGTAATGGGAGATATCAACAATATTTACATTTTCAATTTCTGAAAAAATAGCTCCCTTTACCGCACCAACAAAGTGATCCTTCTGTCCAAAGTCTGTTGTTAGTGTAATTATAGCCATAAATGAATTGTTGATATTTTCTTAAAAGAATAACCACAAAAATAAGTTACTTTTGTTAGTACCAAAACTATTTTTGATTAATAAAAATATATTGCGCCATAACAATTTTAATGGCTTTAATTTTAATGATTTATTACAGTTTGATGTAAAATATAATAACTTCTAACTTAATAAATCTAACGACTAAAAAAAATGCCTTTTGAACGAACTCATTATAGAACTTACAGAAATTAGCCCAAAGGATTTCTTCGGCCAGGAAGATGTTAATATTGGTCTATTAAAAAAATACTTTCCAAAACTTAAAATTGTAGCACGTGGCAATAAGATAAAAGCTTACGGTGATGAAGAGGTGCTCGAAGAGTTTGATCGCCGCATAGCAATGCTATTAGAACAATACGTCAAGTATAATAAAATTGACGAAAACGTAATTGAGCGTGTTCTTTTAAGTAAGAATAAAGAAGAATATGAAGCACCGCAGGGTAGTGGTGGCACTATTGTTCACGGTGTTAATGGAAAACCTATTAAAGCTCAAACTGCAAATCAACGCAAATTGGTTTCTTTAATGAGTAAAAACGATATGGTTTTTGCTGTTGGTCCTGCGGGAACGGGGAAAACCTATACAGGTGTGGCACTAGCTGTAAAAGCTCTTAAGGAGAAAGAAGTAAAGCGTATTATCTTAACAAGACCAGCCGTTGAAGCAGGGGAGAACCTAGGTTTTTTACCAGGTGACTTAAAAGAAAAGTTAGACCCATATATGCAACCGTTATACGATGCTCTTCGCGATATGATTCCTATGGAAAAGCTTACCGCACATATTGAAAACGGAATTATACAAATAGCACCATTGGCCTTTATGCGTGGTAGAACTTTAGACAATGCTTTTGTAATTCTCGATGAAGCACAAAATTCTACGCATGCCCAAATGAAAATGTTTTTAACGCGTATGGGTAAAAATGCCAAGTTTATGATTACTGGCGACCCTGGACAAATTGACCTTCCACGGCGTATAACTTCCGGTTTAAAAGAGGCATTACTTGTATTGAAAGATGTTGAAGGCGTTGGAATGATCTATTTGGATGATAAAGATGTGATTAGACACCGTCTAGTAAAAGAAGTAATTGCTGCGTACAAAAAAATTGAAAACGTAGATTAATATAGAAAACAAACACATTAACTCTCGAATTAACGAAATAACAAATCCCGAATTCTTACTAACAATGAGTAATACAATAACTTCAACAAACTTCAATTTTCCAAATCAGAAAGGTGTTTACCACGGAAAAGTACGAGAGGTTTATACTTTAGAGAACAACTTATTATTAATGGTCGCAACAGACAGACTTAGTGCTTTTGATGTGGTTATGCCAAAAGGAATTCCTTACAAAGGTCAAATTTTAAATCAGATAGCTACTAAGATGATGCGCGATACTGAAGACCTTGTTCCTAATTGGTTAATAGCAACTCCAGATCCTAATGTTGCTATTGGGGAAGCCTGCGAACCTTTTAAGGTTGAAATGGTTATTAGAGGATATATGAGTGGTCACGCTGCTCGCGAGTATAAAGCAGGAAAAAGATTACTTTGCGGAGTTGAGATGCCTGAAGGGATGAAGGAAAACGATAAGTTTCCAGAACCTATAATTACTCCTGCTACTAAAGCTGAAATGGGAGACCACGATGAAGATATTTCAAGAGAAGATATCATTAAGAAGGGAATTGTTTCAGAAGAAGATTACATCCAATTAGAAAATTATACACGTAAACTTTTTAAACGTGGTAGCGAAATTGCATCTAAAAGAGGATTGATATTAGTAGATACTAAATATGAATTCGGAAAAACTAAAGATGGAAAAATCGTTTTGATAGACGAAATCCATACTCCAGATTCTTCTCGTTATTTTTATGCTGAAGGGTATGAAGAACGTCAAAAAAATGAAGAGCCACAAAAACAACTTTCAAAAGAATTTGTGCGTCAATGGCTAATTCAGAATGGTTTTCAGGGGCTTGAAGGTCAAAAATTACCTGAGATGAGTGATGAGTATATCGAGTCTGTTTCTGAAAGATATATTGAGCTTTACGAAAATATTACTGGTGAAAAGTTTGTAAAAGCAGATGTGTCGAACATCCAAGAACGTATAGAGAAAAATGTATTGGATTATTTAAAGAAATAAATCACAACTACTATAAATGTTTCGAAAGCAACCATTCTTTATGGTTGCTTTTTTATTTAGAAATATTTTGTGAGTTAAACCTGTGAATATAACCTAAGCTCATTTCAGTAAAATCGGCTTGCCCAAGATTAGAGTTGAGGTGTGCGCCAATAAAGAAGTTATTTTTTGGAGATTTTTCCATACCTAAAAAATAATATTTTAATCCCAATCTAGAAGAAATGCGGTATTTTTTCTTGAATTTACTGTTTAGCTCACCCAAAACCCATGATTTAGGTATTTCACGAGGGGTTTTATCCCAACCTTCATTAATCCGCCATTCGGCTTTATATGCTGGTTTGTGTAGATTGTAACCTAGCTGTAAATCGATTCCAAAATGATTTAATAATACTTCACCGTGTAATACTACTCCGAAGTTACTGGCATAATACACAGGGTTACTTCTAAAATAATCAAATTCTCTTCCTGGCTGTACTAAGGATTCTTCTCCTTTTATATAGTCGTAATAATGTTGGTAAAAACGATAGTAAAATCCAATTCCTACTTTAAAGGTATTGTTATACACTTTTCCATATTCTCCTGCTATAGTGTAAACATTTTTTTTGTCGTTAAAGGCTAAGGCAAAAACGTTCTGACCAATTCCACTACGTATAGAAATGTACTCATAAACCGAATTTTTATACTCAGGAATATTTTCAACCTTATTTTCTTCCGATTTATTTAATGGATTTTTAATGTCTGCAGAAAGACTTAATAAGAATGAATTAAATCCGTTATTCATCAATCGAGTATGCCCATTGGAGTGATGTGAATATCCTAATCCTGCGCGCCAATCTACTTTTTTAGTAGAAAGAAAATGATAATTTAGATATAGTCGAAACGCCCACGTAACATTTGTACTAACCGCACGATTATTAGGACTAGTAACTTCATTAAATTTTTCAGTGAAATAAGAAACTCCTAATCCAGTTAATACCTTAAAACGATTACTTCCAAAAGCATTAAACTCAATAAAAGGCATGCCAATGATGGCTATCCCTAAGCTGTCAACATTTCCAAAGTCGGTAATACCAACCGACAACCCAGTTTTTGGTCCTTTTAACCTTTGTGCCCATTGCTGTGGATTGTTACCGTGATCTCGACCAAAACTTAAAATAAGTTGCTTCTGAAGATTTATTTCAGGGAAACCATCATAAGCTTCCATTGTTTTTCCTAAAAGTATTTCAGGAGTAAATATGAACGCATTTTTTTTCCAATCACCTTTAGTTTGCGCAAAGCTTAAAGAAGATATTATTAGCAATAAAAAGGTTAGTTGTCTGCTCATTTGCAATTGCAAGTAACAATTTCCGAATTAATTATAAAAATATTAATCATAAATTAGCTGAAATTATAATTATACAATTTGGAAAAGTTAGATAGTTTTATTGCAGACATGGCTTCTATAGCCTGGGGTTTACCACTTTTAATCATTTTAATAGGAGGTGGAATATATCTTTTAATTCGAATTCGATTTTTACCATTTCGATACCTAGGCCATGCAATTTTAGTACTTCGTGGAAAATATGATGATGAAAATGACGAGGGAGAAATCACACATTTCCAAGCTTTAATGACGGCCTTATCTTCAACGGTAGGAATGGGGAATATTGCAGGTGTTGCAGTTGCAATTGCAATTGGTGGACCTGGAGCTGTATTCTGGATGTGGGTAAGTGCTGTAATTGGGATGTCGACTAAATTTTTCACAGCAACATTAGCAATTCTCTACCGCGGAAAAGATTCAGAAGGTAAGGTTCAAGGTGGGCCAATGTATTTTATAATCGAAGGATTAGGAAAAAAATGGATGCCAATGGCAATGTTATTTAGTATAGCGGGATTAGTTGGGGCATTACCCGTTTTTAATGTAAACCAATTAACACAAGCTATAAACGATATCCTATTAAAGCCCGCCGGTCTTTATAGCGGTTTTAAAACAGATTTACTTATAGGTTTAGTGTTGGCTGCAATAACAGCTGTGGTTATTCTAGGCGGACTTTCACGTATTAGCAAAACTGCTTCTAAAATGGTGCCTGCAATGGTTTTGCTTTACTTTATATTAGTACTGATAATATTAGGGGTTAATATTGATGTAGTTCCAAAATATTTAAGTCTAATTTTTACTGATGCTTTTTCAGCAAATTTCTATAAAGGCGATACATTTTTAGGTGGTTTAGTAGGTGGAATAATTCTGTTAGGAATTCGTCGTGGTGCATTTTCAAATGAAGCAGGTATTGGTACGGCTCCGATGGCTCACGGAGCAGCTAAAACAAATGAGCCTATTCGTGAGGGGTTAGTAGCTATGCTTGGTCCAGCTATAGACACTTTAGTAATCTGTACGTTAACTGCACTAGCAATTTTGGTAACCGGGGTGTGGCAGAGTAGCGATGCTAATGGAGTAAGTTTGACAGCTTCCGCTTTTGGAGAAAGTATTCCTTACGTCGGTAAATACGCACTCTTAGCTTGTATTGCAGTGTTTAGTATTTCTTCTTTGTTTTCATACTCATATTATGGAAGCAAGTGTATGAGTTTTATATTCGGCGCTAAAAACAAAGGGATTTACAACTATTTTTATATTATCAGTATTCTATTAGGGGCAACGACTTCTTTAAGTATGATGATTAATTTAATCGATACTTTTTTTGCACTTATGGCTATCCCTACAATGACGGCTACTATTATACTAGCTCCAAAAGTAATAAAGCAAGCTAAAATTTACTTTTCGAAATTGAAAGATGCTAAAAACAAATAAGAACGAATAAAACGACCTTCAATTGATAATGTTATTGAAGGTCGTTTTTTTATGTATCAACAAATAAACTTCTTGTTGGAAAATAAAAGGATGTAATTACCTAGTCAAAATAGCTAAACGTTTCTCCGTCTTTAATTTTTAAAAGTGATTCGTAAATAAGCTTAATTACATTCTCTACATCATCTCTATGAACCATTTCCACAGTGGTATGCATATATCGAAGCGGAAGAGATATTAATGCACTTGCTACTCCTTCGTTACTGTAAGCAAACGCATCAGTGTCAGTTCCTGTTGCTCTAGAAAGTGCAGCTCGTTGGAATGGAATTTTATTATCTTCTGCTGTTTCAACAATTAAGTCACGTAGTTTTTGCTGAACTGCTGGAGCATAAGCGATAACAGGACCAGATCCAATTTCGGCAAAACCTTGTTTCTTTTTGTCAATCATTGGAGTAGTGGTGTCGTGAGTAACGTCTGTAACAATCGCAACATTTGGTTTAATGCGTTCAGCAATCATTTGTGCTCCGCGTAAACCTATTTCTTCTTGTACAGAGTTTGTAATATAAAGTCCGAATGGCAATTCTTTTTTGTTTTCGTGTATTAATCTTGCAACTTCTGCAATCATAAAACCACCCATTCTATTGTCTAATGCGCGACAAACAAATTTGTCATTGTTTAAAATGTGAAATTCATCTGGGTAGGTAATTACACAACCAACGTGAATTCCCATTTTTTCAACTTCATCTTTGTCTTTAGCTCCTACATCAATAAAAATGTTATCTGGTTTTGGAGCTTCTTCCTTGCTTTTATTTCGCGTGTGAATAGCAGGCCAACCAAATACTCCTTTTACAATTCCATTTTTAGTGTGAATATTCACCATTTTAGAAGGTGCAATTTGGTGATCACTACCACCATTTCTAATCACATAAAGTAATCCGTTATCGTCAATGAAGTTTACATACCAAGAAATCTCATCGGCATGTCCTTCAATAACCACCTTAAACTTTGCTTTTGGATTAATTACAGCCACTGCTGTCCCGTAGGTATCAGTAAAAAACTCATCTACATAAGGTTTTAGATAATTCATCCATAACTTTTGACCGTCCCATTCGTAACCAGTAGGTGCGGCATTGTTTAAGTATTCTTTTAAAAATTTTAATGAATTGTCGTTCAATATTGATTTCTTCATAGTTTTCGTCTTATATATAGGTCTTCGGTAAAATTAGCAATTTCTTATTAAGCTTGACCAAGCAATTTGCTTAATTTTGGAACGTTTTTGGATAATAGTAGCTTGTTACCTTAATACCTAGTTTAAATGAAGTTTAGCATACCTATATATATATGTATATTCCTTTTTGGATTCACATCTACTTTTGCCCAAGTTGATACTCTTAAGCTCGAAAAAGAAAAAGATACCGTACAGGTTATGTACTATATCATAGAAGGAGATACAATTGCGCGTGAAATGATTAATCTTGATGAGGTGTATCTGCTGAAGAAAATGCAATTTACTTCTAAAGAAGATAGAAGGCGTTATTTGATATTACGACGAAAAACACGTAAAGTGTACCCTTATGCTAAACTAGCTGCTGAGCGATTAACAACTATGACAGAAAGATTAAAGACAATCGAAAAGAATAGAGACAAGAAACGATATACTAAAAGAATTCAAAAATATATAGAAGGAGAGTTTTCCGATAGGCTGAAAAAACTCACTCATTCAGAGGGGCAAATACTAGTAAAGCTCATCCATAGACAAACAGGAACTACTGCTTTTGATCTTGTAAAAGAATTACGAACTGGATGGCGAGCCTTTTGGTATAATACCACCGCTAGTTTTTTTGAAATATCCTTAAAAGAGGAATACAACCCATTTGAAGTAGAGGAGGACTACCTAATTGAAGATATATTAGAGCGCTCTTTCCGAGACTATATCCTGGAAAGACAGGAGCCAGCTTTCCCAATTGATTTCTCTGAATTAAGTACGCACTGGAGTAAAGGTACTGTTAATAAATAAGTTAGGTTTTTATTGCATAGAAGTTACAATGATAGTAAGTTTGTAATTCGCTCTTTTTTTCTAAGCTAGTTAATGTGCTTTTAGAGATAATTTATAGTTGTTTTAAGCAATAGTAATTATTTAATTGGTGGTAGGTTTTGCATTACAAAGCAACTGGAATATACATCAAGGTAAAATACTGATAATTTATTTTGAAATCTAAGTGTTGCTTTTTCAAATACTTAGATATTATTATTAAGTAGGTATTAAAAAAAGTTTAAATTAATGTTGTGGGGTTAAAAAACGGGGTTATATTTGCACCCGCTTAACGAAACAGAATTGCTTGTTTCAAGGGTTAAA
>NZ_VDMC01000022.1 GCF_006346335.1 Aequorivita sinensis | reverse complement strand
CGCTAAGCGGGTGCAAATATACAACTCTTTTTTAAACCTACAACACTTTGCAGAAAATAAATTAAAAAAGATTTGAAAGAACTTTTACGCTTCACCCTAAAACTAAAAAAAACGTTTTCCAAAGCGGGGTGCAAATATAAAACCATTTTTGATACCTGCAACACTTTTGAAAAAGTATTTTTATAAAATTTTAAAGAGCGATTTTTTAACCCTTGAAACAAGCAATTCTGTTTCGTTAAGCGGGTGCAAATATAACCCCGTTTTTTAACCCCACAACATTAATTTAAACTTTTTTTAATACCTACTTAATAATAAATCATAACACACTGAAAACTCAGAACTTAAAATGAAAAATAAATTTCACCCACTTATACCTTAATATATATACTATTGAAAATACCATCAAAACCAAACACCCCTAAAGCCCCATTAACCCTAGCAATTACAAGTGAAATCACATCACATAAACTTCCGAAAAATAGGATAAATAATATCAGTTTCTTATAATTCATACAGCCAAACTAAATAGATCACCATTCTATAACAGACAGAGAATTGCAAAATTCACTTCGGTTATAAACCAACAATTCAGAAAATTAAATTATTATTAGATTCTACTCATTAAACACTTCCCAAGAAAACACCTAACAACTAGTTTTCACTTCAAAATAATGATTTGATTATCCTCTATATACTTCGACACAGCAAATAGTAACGCTACATCAGAATACTACTGTTTTCTCACAAGAAACCGTAAAACGAATATTGCAAAACGCCTAAACTAATAGTATCTTTGCAGCCTAAAATTTTCAACATATGATAGCCATTACCCTACCAGACGGAAGTGTAAAGCATTTTGAAGCAGGAGTTACTCCAATGGATGTAGCTAAAAGCATAAGTGAAGGATTTGCACGAAATGTAATTTCGGCATCCTTTAATAAACAAACCGTAGAAACTTCCACCCCGTTAACACAGGACGGAAACCTTGTACTATATACGTGGAAAGACGACCAAGGTAAAAAGGCGTTTTGGCATTCTACAGCACATATTCTTGCACAAGCACTAGAACAATTATACCCTGGAATCAAGCTTACTATTGGTCCAGCAATTGAAAACGGATTTTATTACGACGTAGATTTCGGAGACATAACTATTTCTGATAAAGATCTGAAAGAGATTGAAAACAAAATGCTTGAAATTGCTAGAGGAAAGCACGAGTTTTCAATTCGCGAGTCTTCTAAAAAAGATGCGTTAGAATATTATAAAAAACAAAACAACGAGTATAAAGTAGAGCTTATTGAAAATCTTGAGGACGGAAGTATTACTTTCTGCGATCACGATAACTTTACCGATTTATGCCGCGGGGGACACATTCCAAATACTGGAATTGTAAAAGCCATTAAATTAATGAGTATTGCAGGAGCATACTGGAGAGGTGACGAAAGCAACAAACAGCTTACTCGTGTTTATGGAATTAGCTTTCCTAAACAAAAGGACTTAACTGAATACCTTCAGTTATTGGAAGAAGCTAAAAAACGCGACCACAGAAAACTTGGAAAAGAATTAGAGCTTTTCACGTTTTCGCAAAAGGTTGGTCAGGGTCTGCCATTATGGCTTCCAAAAGGAGCTGCTTTACGTGAAAGACTTGAAAACTTCCTAAAGAAAGCTCAGAAAAAAGCCGGTTATGAAATGGTAGTTACACCACATATCGGTCACAAAGAATTATATATGACGTCTGGTCATTATGAAAAATATGGCGCAGATAGTTTTCAACCTATACTAACTCCGCACGAAGGGGAAGAGTTTTTACTTAAACCAATGAACTGCCCTCACCACTGTGAGATATTCAACAGCAAGCCATGGTCTTACAAAGATTTACCAAAGCGTTTTGCAGAATTTGGAACAGTGTATCGCTACGAACAAAGTGGTGAACTTCACGGTTTAACCCGTGTAAGAGGATTTACTCAAGACGACGCCCACATCTTCTGTACACCAGATCAACTTGATGAGGAGTTTAAAAAAGTAATCGACCTTGTACTTTACGTATTTGGTTCCTTAGGATTTGAAAACTTTACAACACAAGTATCGTTAAGAAATCCAGAGAAGCCTGAAAAATATATAGGAAGACCCGAACTTTGGAAAAAAGCAGAGCAAGCTATCATCAATGCTGTAAAAGACAAGAATCTAGATTACGTAATTGAAGAAGGTGAAGCTGCGTTTTACGGACCTAAACTGGACTTTATGGTTAAAGATGCTTTAGGAAGAAGTTGGCAGTTAGGAACTATTCAAGTAGATTACACACTACCAGAGCGATTTGAATTAGAATACAAGGGAAGTGACAATGAAATGCACCGCCCGGTTATGATTCACCGCGCGCCATTTGGTAGTATGGAACGATTTGTAGCAATTTTATTAGAACATACGGGTGGAAATTTCCCTCTTTGGTTAATGCCAGAACAAGTAAGTATCTTATCTTTAAGTGAAAAATATGAAAAATACTCCCAAAAAGTTTTAAATTTGCTTGAAAATGACGAAATTCGCGCCCTTGCTGACAACAGAAGTGAGACCATCGGTAAGAAAATTAGGGAGGCAGAAATGAATAAAATCCCTTATATGCTGATTGTAGGAGAACAAGAAGAAAAAGATGGTACGGTTTCTGTACGAAAGCATGGGGAAGGTGATTTAGGGACAATGTCTATAAAAGCCTTTTCAGAATTGATTCAGAAAGAAATAAAAGAAGAATCGATAGAATTTAATGTTTAACTAAATATTTTAAGCCATAGCAATACGAAGAAAAAGAAGTAGAGGACCTGCAAGGGTAATTAAGGAAGATCAACACAGAATCAACGGAAAGATTCGTGCTGAAGAAGTACGCCTTGTTGGAGACAATGTAGAGATAGGAGTTTATCCTTTAAAAAAAGCTCGTGAGATAGCAGCAGAGCAAGAACTTGATCTTGTTGAAATTTCACCAAATGCAAATCCACCTGTTTGTAAGGTAATAGACTATAAGAAGTTTGTTTATGAACAGAAGAAACGTGAGAAATCCTTAAAAGCAAAAGCGTCTAAGGTTACCATTAAGGAAATTAGATTTGGACCAAATACGGATGATCACGATTACGAATTCAAAAAGAAACACGGTATTAAGTTTTTGGAGGATGGTGCAAAGCTAAAAGCTTATGTATTCTTTAAAGGCCGCTCAATTATTTATAAAGACCAGGGTGAGATTTTACTTTTGCGTCTTGCGCGTGATCTAGAAGAATACGGTAAAGTTGAGCAAATGCCAAAACTTGAGGGTAAACGAATGATTATGTTCATTGCTCCTAAGAAGAAATAATCAGTATTAAGTATTGATTTAAATTAAGTGACGTAAAACTTCGGTTTATTTAATATAAACCGAATGTAATAATAATGCGAAATAATAATTAAATAAGAAAACATGCCTAAACAAAAGACAAAATCTAGTGCTAAGAAGCGTTTCAAGCTTACAGGTACTGGTAAAATTAAAAGAAAGCATGCGTTTAAAAGCCACATCTTAACAAAGAAGAGCAAAAAACGTAAACTTGCATTGACTCATGACGCGTTAGTGGACAAAGCCGATGAAAGTAACATTAAGCAAATGCTTCGTTTGAAGTAATAAGCTTAACCGGTTAAAACAAACTATTTAAACCCTGGAGTAGTGCTTTTATAAAGAATTCAGGATTCAGTCCCGATCACTATCGAGATCAGAATTAAAGAATCGCCTGCTACAAAAAAAATTAAAATTATGCCAAGATCAGTAAATTCAGTTGCGAAGAGAGCCCGCAGAAAAAAGGTTCTTAAACAAGCCAAAGGTTACTTTGGAAGACGTAAAAATGTATGGACTGTTGCGAAAAACGCAGTAGACAAAGCAATGCTTTATTCATACCGTGACCGTCGTGTTAAGAAGAGAAATTTTAGATCTCTTTGGATTACTCGTATTAATGCGGGTGCAAGACAGCATGGAATGTCTTATTCACAATTTATGGGAAGTTTAAAGAATAGTGGAATCGAATTAAACCGTAAGGTTTTAGCAGATTTAGCTATGAATCATCCTGAGGCTTTTGCCGCAATCGTAAAGAAAGTAAAATAAGACAATAACTATATTATTTCGTATAAAAACCGCTTCAGCAATGAAGCGGTTTTTTTATTTTACAGCTATTGTTTTATAATGTTTATCTTAGCTAAAAGCATTTTAATGAAACTTTTTGTCAAGATACTTCTTCTCTTCTTCCTGTTTTCGTACACCGAAATAAATGCTCAATTTAAAACCACTTATTACGACTCTAATGGTTCAAGTGTATACATCCCGTTAGGCCAAATTTCTTTTGCTGATGAAGTTGTGTCCTTTACACTCGGCAATCCAAAACCATTTAAGGAATTTAGAGACAGTTCTCAAGCCCTTCACGAACCAAATTACACCAAATATGAAAAAGCAGACTTTGTGTCTTTAGGATGCGGAGGTGTGTTGGTAGTAAAATTCACTAACAACGGATTTATGAACTTAGAAGGAGACGACTTGTATATTTTTGAAGTTGGACCTTCCAAAGAAACTGCTACCGTTGAAGTTTCGTCAGATGGGGAGAATTGGATTTACGCAGGTAAAACAAAAGGTGGAAAATCTAGCATCGACCTATCCGATGAAGGGATAGACAACAATACTATTTTCTATTATTTACGGTTGACAGATCTGAAAGATTTATGTAGAAGTAAAACCGCCGGTGCTGATATTGATGCTGTAGCAGCAATAAATAGCGTTGTAAAATTAGATATCGCTGCTGATGTACTTTTTGGAGTGGATAAATTTGATTTAAAAGAAACAGCCACTAAAACCATAGATTCCATTTCAAGAGTTTTAGATGAAATTCCAAGTGCTACTATTTTAATTGAAGGACATACTGATAGTGATGGGACTGATGAGTATAATATCGAATTGTCAAAAAACCGATGTATGTCTGTTAAAGAACGTTTAAAAGCAGCAAGCAAAAACTACGATAGATTCAATTTTGAAGTAAAAGCTTATGGAGAAAGCAAGCCAAGGTTTCCAAATGATTCCCCAGAAAACAAACAACTAAACCGTAGAGTTGAAATTATGGTTCTTCCTCCTAAAGTGTATTATGAATCACTTTCAGAATAAAACTCACTAAAAAACTATATTAGGTTTTCTGTTTTTTCTTCTTTGCTGCAGGAAACAATACGTTATTCAAAATAAGTCTGTATCCAGGAGATTTAGGGTGTAATGCTAATTCGGTAGGTGCATCCCCGACTCTATGTTGATAATCTTCGGGATCGTGACCTCCAAAAAATGTAAAAAATCCTTTTCCTTTTATTCCGTGTATGTAACGCGCTTCCCCATTCGATTTATTTTCACCCATTACAAGCACGTTAGATTTTATTTGATCTCTTGCAAAAGCCGTAGTTTGCCCCATAAACCCTTTCACTAAAGAGGTGTGGTTTTGACAAAGCATGGTAGGAATTGGATCCCACTTTGCTGAATAATCCATAAGGGAGAAATAATCTGTTTCCTTTTTTACCTTGCGCTTGGCAGTCATATCAATACTAGAAAACTCATAAACCATAGGGCTTCGCTCTAATACAAAATCGGTAAAAGCAAAGGTCTTACTATAATCAATTTTACTCTGATATCCTGGTTCGCTTGGATCCCCATCAAACATTGGCTCACATATATCTACACCTTCAGCAGAAAGTGCGATATCAAAACTATCAGTAGCGCTACACATTGCAAACATAAATCCGCCACCTATAACGTAATCTCTAATTTTTTTAGCGACAACCAGCTTTTGTTCAGATACCTTATTGTAGCCTAATTTAGTTGCAAGCTCTTCGGCTTTTCTCTTTTCTTCTATATACCAGGGAGCAGAACGATACGCTCTATAAAACTTTCCGTACTGCCCAGTAAAATCTTCGTGATGTAAATGCAGCCAATCGTAAAGTATCAATTGGTCGCTTAAAACTTCTTCGTCATAGACAGTGGTATAAGGAATTTCGGCATAAGTGAGCACCATAGTTACTGCATCATCCCAAGGTAAATTTCCTTTGGGGGTATAAACTGCAATTTTTGGAGCTTTCTCAAGAACTACAGCATCCATATTTTTTGAAGGGCTACTGATGTCAAGCAGAATTTGCTCTGTTTTACTGTCGGATAGTACTTCATAGGAAACCCCTCTTATCTGACATTCTTTTTGAGTTTCTGCTGTATCGGGAAGTAAAAAAGATCCTCCTCTATAGTTTAGTAACCACTTTACTTTTTGTTGTTTTTCGAGTACCCAATAGGTAATTCCATACGCTTTTAGGTGTTCTTTCTGACTTTCGGCATCCATAGGAATGAGAATATAAGATGCAAAAGCATTTACAGAAAATAAAAGCAGAAACAGAAAAGAGATTTTTTTGATCATAGCTCAAATATAGTAACAAATTTTAAGCCAGAGAGTTGATAAAATATAATATCGTATAGTTTCAAGAAAGAAGTTTTATGCTTAAGGAAATTGAATTTCAGACTAAGCAACTATCTTTTTACAATTAGTAATCTATAAAAGTCGAAGGGCGGATATTAATTGCACACCCTGAAAAGAAAAAGGATGGAACATAAATTGCGTTCCATCCTTTTTTATTTGTTGTAAAGTTTTTTATAAATCTTAAAAAGGAACGTCATTATCTTCTAAAGAAGAAAAATCATCGTTCATCGAGCTACCAAAAGCTTCATTAGGAGATGGAAGGTTTTGTGGGTTAAAACTATCATCATTTGCTGCATCGTTCATTCGCGAATGAATTTCTGTAGGTGTGATAAACGACTCTAGATTCTCAAATTTACCTAGATGTCCTACGAACTTAAGACGAATTTCATCTAAACCACCATTACGGTGCTTAGCCACGATAAATTCGGCTTGTCCTGCAGTTGGAGAATGCTCATCATCATCCCATTCGTCAATTTTGTAATATTCTGGACGATAAATAAAAGACACAATATCGGCATCCTGTTCAATTGCTCCAGATTCACGTAGATCGGAAAGTAAGGGACGTTTACTACCTCCACGAGTTTCAACAGCACGAGATAGCTGAGAAAGTGCGATTACAGGAACGTTCAATTCCTTAGCTAATGCTTTAAGGTTTCGAGAAATTGTTGAAATTTCCTGCTCACGGTTCCCTCCTTTTTGAGTTCCCCCGGCAGTCATTAATTGCAAGTAATCTATTATTATAAGCTTAATTCCGTGTTGGGATGAAAGTCTTCTAGCCTTCGCGCGTAAATCGAAAATAGATAGTGAAGGCGTATCATCAATAAATAGCGGTGCCTTCTCTAATCCTTTTACTTTTACGTTTAGCTGTTCCCATTCGTGTTTTTCAAGATTTCCTGTTCTTAGTTTTTCTGAACTAAGTTGTGTTTCAGACGAAATAAGTCTTGTTATAAGCTGTACAGACGACATTTCTAGCGAGAAAAAGGCAACAGGTATATTGTGCTCAACAGCCATATTTCGTGCCATAGAAAGCGTTAGTGCCGTTTTACCCATACCAGGACGAGCTGCAATAATAATTAAATCACTAGGCTGCCAACCCGATGTAAGTTCATCTACTTTTGCGAAGCCAGAAGGTACACCAGAGAGTCCTTCTTTATTTGCTATTTCTTCAATTCGTTTTTTAGCTTGTATCACAAGGCTCTGAGCAGTTTCGGAAGAACGCTTAATATTACCTTGAGTTACTTCGTATAATTTTGCTTCCGCAGTATCTAAAAGATCAAAAACATCTGTACTCTCGTCGTATGACTCTTCAATAATTTCATTTGAAATTTTAATCAAGCTTCGCTGAATATATTTCTGAAGAATAATACGTGCATGGAACTCAATATGTGCCGAAGAAGACACTTTTTGAGTTAGTTGAATGAGGTAATATTCGCCTCCAATCATTTCTATTTTTCCATTCTTCTTAAGTTGGCTAGAAACGGTTAATAAGTCGACTGGTTGACTGTCTTCAAACAGTTCATATATAGCTTCAAAGATGAATTGGTGTGCTTGTTTGTAAAAAACATCAGCGTGAAGAATATCAATAACCTCATCGACTCCTTTTTTATCAATCATCAACGCCCCAAGCACAACCTCCTCTAAATCAACGGCTTGTGGCGGTATTTTGCCTTTTTCAAGAGAAATCACTTGAGCAGATCGTTTTGAAAAATTAGTTTGAGATTTGATTTGTTCCATTATGCGAATGTAAATAAAATGTTAAGAGAAAGGAATGATTTTATAAGGTACGATATTAACTGTTCATCAACAATTTAACTGTTGAAAACTATGTTTTGTTGTTGATAACCCGTAAAAAAATCCGAAGATTGCACTTCGGATTTACGGTATGCTAAGCTATAGTTAGTTTTAACTTTTAAACTCACCCATTTCTAAATATTTATCCATTCTCTTTTTTACCAAATCGGTTGGGGATAACATTTTTAAACCATCGTAAGTCTTTACAATTGCTTCAGAAACGGTTTTAAAAGTCTCTTTTCGATTACTATGTGCGCCACCTAAAGGTTCCTTCACAATTTCATCGATAAGTTTTAATTTTTTCATGTCTTTGGCTGTAAGTTTTAAAGCATCTGCTGCTTGTTCTTTAAACTCCCAGCTTCTCCATAAAATAGAAGAACAACTCTCTGGAGATATAACAGAGTACCAAGTATTTTCAAGCATTAATACTTTATCACCTACTCCTATTCCTAAGGCACCACCACTTGCACCTTCACCTATAATAATTACGATGATTGGCACTTTTAGGCGTGTCATTTCTAAAATGTTTCTAGCAATTGCTTCACCTTGACCTCTTTCTTCAGCTTCAAGTCCTGGAAATGCTCCTGGTGTATCTACAAAACAAACTACTGGTACATTAAACTTTTCGGCCGACTTCATAAGTCGTAAAGCTTTTCTGTATCCTTCAGGATTTGCCATCCCAAAGTTTCTATATTGACGTGTTTTGGTATTGTAACCTTTTTGCTGACCTACAAACATAAAACTTTGGTCGCCTACTTTTCCTAAGCCACCTACCATTGCTTTGTCATCTTTAAAGCCACGATCACCGTGAAGCTCTAAAAATGTATCACCGCAAATAGCATTTATATAATCCATTGTATATGGACGATCTGGATGACGAGAAAGTTGAACACGCTGCCAAGGCGTAAGGTTTTTATATATTTCTTTCTTAGTATCGTTTAGTTTCTTTTCAATCTGCTTGCAAGTATTGGATACGTCTACTTCGCTCTCTTCTCCAATAAGACAGGCTTTTTCATACTGCTCTTGCAATTCTTTAATAGGGAGTTCAAAATCAAGATATTCCATAATATATTTCCTTCTTTTTATAAAGGTTGGTGTACAAAGATAAAATTTTGTTTTAGAGGTTAGACAATCTTCGTCTTTTTCTTTCTTGTGTTATTTTAATGATGCCATTTGCAACTACTGTAACTAAGATAATTAAAGCTCCATAATAAAACTGAGGGCTCATATTTTCTGAATCACCTAAAATAATGAGTGCTAGAATAATACCGTATACTGGTTCCATGTTAATGCTAAGCATAACCGTATATGGACTTATCCATTTCATTACGTGTACCGATGCAATAAAAGCATACGCTGTACACACCGAAGCTAAAATTAAAAGGTACATCCAATCGGAGGCAGATACCTTGAAAAAATCGGCTGTAAAACTTCCTGAAAAAGCCAAATATATTGTTATTCCTAAGACGCCAAACATCAACTCATAAAATGAAATAGCCGATGCTTTGTGTTTTAGTACAAATTTCCCGTTGATAACCGAAAACAGGGCACTTAGAAATGCTGAGATTAGCGCCAATACGATTCCTAGTGTATAGGAAGCTTCCACATCGAAAATAACATAAAGTCCTGCTACAACTACCAACCCGAATAATACTTCGTATAAAATTACTTTTCTACCATAAATTAACGGCTCTAAGATTGATGCAAAAAAAGCTCCAGTTGAAAGCACAGCAAGCGTTACCGACACATTCGATGCCTTTATCGCTCCAAAAAAAGTGAGCCAATGCAAGGCTATAATTACACCTCCTAATGCAAAGCCTGAGAGTGTTTTTAAAGAGAAGTTGAGTTTTTCTTTTTTAAACTTTAAAAAAGCAAAAATTATTAGTGTAGCTAGCAACATTCTGTACCATACTAGTGGAATTGCTTCTAAGGAAATCAAAGCCCCTAATACAGCTGTAAATCCCCAAATAAATATTATAAAATGAAGATGGAGGTAATTAAGTAGTTTATCGTTTCGCATTTCTCAACAGATAAATGGCCAATATTGCAAATACAAAGTTTGGAAACCAAGTGGCGACTAAAGGAGAGAAATCACTTTGCTCGGCCATAGTACCAAACACCTTATCGAAGAAAACAAATATCATCCCGATACTAATTCCAATTGCGAGGTTAAGTCCCATTCCACCACGTCTTTTTACAGAGGAAACTGCTACAGCAATAATAGTTAGGATATAAGCTGAAACTGGTAAACTCCAACGTTTGTAACGCACTACTTCATATCGATTAATGTAGGAAGAACCACGTGCTTTTTCCTTCTCTATAAAGTCGTTTAGCTCGAAGAAATTAAGTGTTTCTGCTATATAGGTTACAGGCGTTAAATCTTCCATAGTGAAAGAGAAAACTGTATCTAATTTATGTTCCGTTTGCAGGATGTCTTCATTTTCTCCTATTATGCGTTTTCGGTAGTTAAACAGAGAGTAAGTACTATCTTCTTCATTGTACTTAATTTGTCCAGCCGAAATCTTGTAGGTCATTTTATTCCCTTCAAAATGCTCTAAAGTGAAATTACTACCAATCTTTTCAGCAACATTAAAATAGCTTACATAGATGTATTCGTTCTTGTTTATTTGTGTGTAAACATTGCTTTGATCTCGATCTTTTCTTCCTTTCTTCAAGTATTCATAAGAAAACTCATTGAATCCCTTACTCGCTTTTGGCGCTAGGTACATACTAAACCCCAAGGCAGCAATACATACGATTGTTGCACCAATTAAATAAGGCCTAAGAAATCTAGAATACGAAACACCACTACTTAAAAAGGCAATAACCTCGGTATTATTGGCAAGTTTTGAGGTAAACCAAATTACTGAAAGGAATAGAAACAGCGGAAAAAGTAAATTGGCAAAATAGATTGTAAAGTTATAAAGATAGATTAAGACCTCCATTAGAGGCACTTCATTCTCTAGAATTTTGTCAATTTTTTCAGCCAGATGGACTGCAATACCGATAGGGATAAATAGCAATAAAAGGAGCGTAAAAGTGCCCAAATATCTTTTAAGTATGTATTTATCCAGTATGCTAAGCATTGTTTAGAGTCTTTGAGCTAGTTTTTTAACCATAACGTTTTTCCAATCGGCAAATGTTCCCGCTAAGATATGTTTTCTGGCTTCGCGAACCAACCACAGGTAGAATCCAAGGTTGTGGATAGTTGCAATTTGTCGACCTAACATTTCATTTACAGTGAATAAATGACGAAGGTAAGCCTTGCTATATTCGGTATCTACCCAAGTAATTCCCATTGGGTCTACCGCTGAAAGATCGGCCTCCCATTTTTTGTTTTTGATATTTATTATTCCTTCAGAAGTAAAAAGCATTCCGTTACGGCCATTTCTTGTAGGCATAACACAATCGAACATATCGATTCCAAGGGCAATATTTTCTAATATATTTACTGGCGTACCCACTCCCATAAGGTAACGCGGTTTATCTTTTGGAAGAATATCGGTAACGATTTCGGTCATTTCGTACATTTCTTCAGCAGGTTCTCCTACCGAAAGACCACCAATAGCATTACCTTCTGCCCCAACCGAAGCAATATATTCTGCAGATTGTTTTCGTAAATCCTTGTACGTACTCCCTTGTACTATCGGGAAAAACGTTTGGTCGTAATCGTATTTTAAAGGTGTTTTATCTAAGTGTTTTATACATCTATCCAACCAACGATGCGTCATATGCATAGAGCGTTTGGCGTAGTTGTAATCACAAGGATACGGCGCACATTCATCAAAAGCCATTATGATATCGGCACCAATAGTACGCTGAATTTCCATCACGTTTTCAGGAGTAAAAAAATGATAGCTCCCGTCTATATGACTTTTAAACTTAACCCCTTCTTCTTTAATTTTTCTATTTGCTGATAGCGAATACACTTGATAACCCCCACTATCGGTTAGGATATTTCGGTCCCAGTTCATAAATTTATGAAGTCCGCCTGCTTTTTCAAGAATTGGCATTTGTGGACGTAAGTACAAGTGATAGGTATTACCAAGAATAATATCGGGGTTTATATCTTCCTTAAGTTCACGTTGATGCACCCCTTTTACGGTACCCACGGTACCAACAGGCATAAAGATTGGTGTTTCAATAACACCGTGATCTGTAGTAATAGTTCCAGCTCTTGCGCTGCTTTGTGTATCTGTGGCTTCTAATTTAAACTGCATTCAGCTATTTTTATTGAGGATGCAAAGATAACTTTATAATTCTGAAATCGGGATTCTGAATTCAGATTTGAATGGCATGTTAACAAAACTGCTAAATCGTTAATAAAAGGTTATACTACTATTTTGCTTCCCTTATTATATAAGTTACTTTTGAAGCTGAAAATTAAACTATGTTATGGCAGATTACAAAGCACTTGAAGATTTAGTAATTCAGGTACGAAGAGATATTCTTCGACAGGTACACAAAGTAAATTCGGGACATCCGGGAGGTTCATTAGGGTGTGCAGAATTTTTTGTTGCACTTTACAACGAATTAATGGATCACAATAATGATTTTTCTATGGACGGCGAAAACGAAGATATATTCTTCCTTTCAAACGGACATATCTCTCCAGTTTTTTATAGTGTCTTAGCGCGTTCTGGGTATTTCCCAGTAGAAGAACTAAACACTTTCCGCCTTTTAGATTCTCGTTTACAAGGTCACCCAACTACTCACGAAGGGTTGCCAGGTATTCGTATGGCTTCTGGCTCTTTAGGTCAAGGGATTTCAGTTTCTATTGGAGCTGCTCAAACTAAAAAGTTGAATAACGACAATCACATTGTTTACACGCTTTGCGGTGATGGTGAGTTACAAGAAGGTCAGAACTGGGAAGCTATTATGTATGCTGCAGGAAATAAAGTGGACAACCTAATTGTTACTATCGATTTAAACGGACAGCAAATTGACGGTTCTACAGAAAATGTACTTCCTTTAGGAAACATGAAAGCTAAGTTTGAAGCTTTTGGCTGGGATGTAATGGATATTGAAGAAGGAAATAACATTGAAGCTGTAATAACTGGAATGAAAAAAGCCAAAGAAAAAACTGGAAAAGGTAAACCAATATGTGTGCTTTTACATACAGTAATGGGTAATGGTGTAGATTTTATGATGCACACTCACGATTGGCACGGGAAAGCGCCAAACGACGAGCAATTAGAAAATGCACTTTCACAGAATCCTGAAACCTTAGGAGACTATTAAAATTGAAAAAAATCGAGATGAAAAAATATACAGATTCAGGCAAAAAAGATACACGATCAGGTTTTGGTGACGGACTTACCGAGCTTGGAAAGAAAAACAAAGACGTAGTTGCGCTTTGTGCAGATCTTACAGGTTCACTTAAAATGGATGAATTCAAGAAAAATCATCCTGAACGTTTCTTCCAAATAGGAATTGCTGAAGCTAATATGATAGGAATTGCAGCTGGAATGACTATAGGAGGCAAGATACCTTTCACTGGAACTTTTGCTAACTTTTCTACGGGAAGGGTATACGATCAAATTCGTCAAAGCGTTGCCTACAGTGGTAAAAACGTAAAAATTTGTGCTTCACACGCAGGTATTACTTTAGGTGAAGATGGGGCAACACACCAAATTTTAGAAGATATTGGTTTAATGAAAATGCTTCCTGGAATGACTGTAATCAACACTTGCGATTACAATCAGACTAAAGCTGCTACCATTGCAGTTGCTGAGCACGAAGGACCTGTTTACCTTCGTTTTGGAAGACCAAAAGTAGCTAACTTTACTCCTGCCGATCAAAAGTTTGAAATCGGAAAAGCTGTTCAGTTACAAGAAGGAACCGATGTAACTATTATTGCAACAGGGCATTTAGTATGGGAGGCTTTACAAGCTGCGGAAACCTTACACGAAAATGGTATATCTGCCGATGTTATAAACATTCACACCATCAAGCCTTTGGACGACGAAGCGATTTTAAAGAGCGTTAAGAAAACGGGCTGTGTAGTTACTGCAGAAGAGCACAACTACCTTGGTGGATTAGGAGAAAGCGTTGCTAGAGTTCTTTCAACTCAGCATCCAGCACCACAAGAGTTTGTTGCTACTCAAGACACCTTTGGTGAGTCTGGAACACCAGAACAACTAATGGATAAATACGGATTAAACGCTTCAGCAATTGTTGCTGCGGCTAAAAAAGTTATTGCTAGAAAATAGCAGTCAATACAATCAGAAACAAAAAATCCCCACTTGGTTAAAGTGGGGATTTTTTTATTTGTAATTGTCGTTAGAAAAAGACGTGAAACTTAATGTTAATTAAAGAAGCTAAAACCATCTATTATTTTTGTCTAAACAATTTGTTGTTTTAGACTGTTGGATCTAAATAATCTGGGATTCCATTTCCGTTTGTATCAGGGAAAAAGATTTCACCGTCAATAATTTCGATTTCGTACTCTGTAAGTCTACCGTCGCCGTCATCGTCATTATCTAGATAATTTGGAACACCGTTGTCGTCGGTATCGTCATCAGTTAGAATCTGATTGTTGTTTAAGTCTTCCATATACGACGGGATTCCATCGTTATCGTGGTCTGCTACTTCAGAAGCAAATAATTCAAATGAGAAAATTAATTGATCGTAAGGAAGTAAATCCCCCGCTGGTGGATATTGATAGTACCCTAATCCAGAAGGCACAAACACAGCTCCAATTCCATAGTCTTCAAAAGAAAGCGTTCCGTCTGGGTTTGAAATTATATTTCCAGCACCTTTAAACTCGATGATAGCTTGTTGTAAACCTCTAATAATCCCTGGACTACTTGGACCATCTACTAGGCTAAAACGCACAGGAATTACTGAGTTATCAAACAATTCAAGATTTAAAAATCTTCCGTCGTAAGTATTAATAGTATAATCTGAGAAGTTTGGTCGCTCCCCTGCTCCTTCACGAACTTTTAAATAGTATAACTTATACTTTACGTCCATATCCACAGCATCAATTACTTCCTTATATGAAACTTGTTCAATTAAAGGCGTTTTTGAAGCGTTATCACCAGCGATAGTATCAAAAACTAATTTGAAGTTTTCTGGATCGGCTTGAAAGTCTTCGTAGTTATAAAAGTGTGTTTCTAGAAACTCTTCTATTTCAGCTTGTGCTCTAATAGCTTCCTCTCCACGATCTCTTGGCGGAATTGGCTCTGGGCCATCGTCTTCATCTTTTTTACAAGAAACAGTAATAGTTAGCATTGCAATAAAAATTGCAAGTCCGTATTTTATTTTTGTCATCATCTCAATTTTGTGGGCGCAAGATACAATTTTCCCCTATTTTTGTATATCATATTAACGTTGTTTTTAGGATAAATGTATGCGGATTGATAAGTATTTATGGTGTGTTCGGTATTTAAAAACCAGAAACATGGCTACTCAGGCTTGTAAAAAAGGAGCTGTACGGGTAAATGGCGATATAGTAAAACCCTCTCGGGATGTTTACCCAGGGGATGTTATTACGCTACGAAAAAATCAGATAAACTATCAAATTGAAGTGTTAGATTTACCCCCAAATCGAGTTGGGGCTAAGCTTGTAGGACTTTATAGAAACGACATTACTCCAAAAGAAGCTTTTGAAACAAATGAATTGCTTCAATACGCTAAGAGTTATTACAGAAAAAAAGGTGTAGGAAGGCCAACTAAAAAAGACAGAAGAGATTTAGATGATTTTATAGAATCCCCAGAGGACGAAATAGAATAGTTACAATTTTGAAAAACACATAGTAGATGCAAGAAATAGATACAGTTATTTTGGATAAGAAGCAGATTGCTCACAAAATAAAAAGAATAGCATATCAAGTATATGAAACCAATGTAAACGAAAAAGAAGTGGTGATTGCTGGAATTATAGGCAATGGGTATGTACTTGCAAAAAAGATAAAAACCGAATTAGAAAAAATCTCTCCTATAAAAGTTATTTTATGCGAAGTGAATATCGATAAGAAAAATCCTATTTCGAAGATTGAAACTTCTTTAAAGCCAGAAGAATACAAAAACAAGTCACTTTTACTAGTTGATGATGTATTACACTCCGGCACAACACTAATTTACGGGATAAAGCATTTCTTAGAAGTGCCTTTGAAGCAGTTTAAAACTGCGGTTCTAGTAGATAGAAACCACAAGAAATACCCTGTAAAAGCAGATTTCAAAGGGATTTCGCTTTCAACGTCTTTAAATGAAAATGTTTCTGTGATTTTTGAAAAAAATAACGACAGAGCGGTTTTAGAGTAAGATTGAAGTTATTTCTTTAACTACTTCTTCTATACTTTTATTTTCAACCTCAACAAATTTGTTGGCTTGATTGTAGTAGTACACTCTTTCAAAAAGGTGTTTACGAATAAAATCGTTTAGCAACTCTTCTGTTTCGAGGTGCGATAATAATGGGCGACTATCTTTTTCTAAAAACAAACGCTTAGTAAGCACTTCTAACGGCGCTTTTAGGTAAACCGATGTTACATTGTCTTGATTGGCAAGAACTGTAATAGAGTCGGCGTAACAAGGCGTACCTCCGCCAGTTGCCAAAACAAAGCTTTCATTTAGGGCTAGGATCTCTTTTAGGGTCGTATTTTCAATTTTTCTGAAATAGATTTCTCCTTTAGTTGAAAATATTTCGGATACGGTAGTTCCTTCTCTATTTTCGATTTCAGCATCTAAATCTTTAAAGGGAAGATTTAAAACTTCTGCTAGTTTTTTACCAATTGCAGATTTTCCACTTCCCATATACCCTATTAGAACAATTTTCATTTGCTTTTAAAATTATATTATTAGCATTTTCAAGCGGGAAAAACGCTTATATTTTAGATAATTCCCTTTGTTTTGACAAAATTAGAATAAAAAATGCATTCGTGAGCTACTGAAATTCAGGCAATTTAAAATTAATTTAAAATTTTATTCAATTTCGTTTTGAAAGTATAAATTAATGATAGTATATTTGCACCCGCCTACCGCAAGAAAGGCAAACAACAAAAGGACGACTTGGTAGCTCAGTTGGTAGAGCACCTCCCTTTTAAGGAGGTGGTCCTGGGTTCGAGCCCCAGCCAAGTCACAAATTAAAAATCAAATCCCGATATAAAGTCGGGATTTTTTTTGTTTAAACAAATATCATTTAGGCGAGAAGTTTATGGATCAAGAACAATTGTTGTGTTTATGCAAAAATCGTTGTTAATCTATACAGAAAGAATTCTACGTTTTTCACTCCTCTAAATTGTGCCCTAAATGCTTTTATCTT
>NZ_VDMC01000021.1 GCF_006346335.1 Aequorivita sinensis | reverse complement strand
TCAGGCAGGATAAGTTTCAGTAGGTCTAGATAATTGTCCAAAGCTTTGTTTTAAAAAACAAAAATCAGAATTCTATTTCAATTCACACACAACTTTTGAGAATGATCCATATAGCTACAAACTCCTCGATAGTAACCAAATTGTCTATTGTAAATAATACATCACTATTGTAACTGGAATTGCCATTGTAAACTTTTCCGTCTCTTATAGTAAGGATGACATCACTTGAGTAATTAGAGTTTTTCTTATATAGCTTCCCATCCTTGATATTCATCAAGATGTCGCTTGAGTAGTTAGAGTTTCCTTTATAGACCTTTCCTTCCTTTACGGTAAATAGAACATCACTTGAGTAATTGGAGTTATTCTTGTACACTTTATTTCCAGAAACTTTACAAAGAATTTCGCTCGAATAATTTGAGTTTTTCTTATAAACTTTTCCATCCTTAAGATTACAAATAATATCGCTACCGTAATTGGAATTTCCTGAATAAACTTTTGTTTGTGAATTTGATGTACCGACAGAAAGCAGTGTAAAAACGGCAATTATTATATGTTTCATACAGATTTAGGATTTAATCATATCTGCAAAAGATACGATTTTTTTAAATCCTTTTTCTCTAAAATACTCCATTTCTGTTTTGTTTCCCGTAGCTAAAACAAAATCGCCGCCCCAAGCGCCTAAGCTTTTTACGGTGCCTGAAAAATCACCAAATAACTTTGACTTAACCGTAGGAAGATTTATTATTTCTGAAATAATTTGCTCGTGTTTATTCATCAAGCTTTCAAATTCCTCAAGTGAACTGCAAACTAAAAGTGAATTTGTAATCTCCGAAATTCTCTTAATTGTTGCTTTAGTGACAGTCGCTTTCTTAAATCTTGAAATCCCTTGCTTACTGTCTTGTTTTTGATTCAGATAAACAAAAAATATCGAATCGGTGAAATCCCAAGGAAGATGTGCTTTATTTATTTCGGGAATTTCATTGTTTAACCTATATACTATAGGAGTGTCGTTTTGAGCCGCTGCAATATCGTATCCGCTGCCTCCAAAACTATTTTTAAGTAATTGAAATGCATCAACATTGGCCCATTGGGCAATGTTGTTTATTAAAGTAGAAGAGGTGCCTAGGCCCCAATTACGAGGAAAATCGAGTGTTGTAGAAACGTGAAGTCCTGTGTCTTTTAAAAGAAATTCAGGATTTAAACTTCTAGCCTCAAGTAGAATGTTTGATAAAGTTTTAGAAATGGGGTTATCCGCATTTTTACTTTTTAAGCTTTTTAAGTCGAAGATGTCTGAAAACCAAATAGCGCCTTTTTCATCATAGCTTTCCCAATGAAGCCCCTTGATTTCTGAAAGTTCAATTTTTAAACTTTGTCCATAAGCTGTTGGAATCGCTAAAGCAGAAGCCCCACTAAGAACGACATATTCTCCTGTGAGTAGTAATTTACCGTTGCTATGAAAGTTATTAATCAATTTTCTATTCTTCTAAAATCCTCATCTTCTCAAATCATTCAAAAATGCTTCTACCGAACTATGGGAAACGGCATTTTCTTTAAAATACACTAAGGCTTTATTCTTTTCATCCTTAGTAGCCTGCATTTGATTCATAATATTCATCAAGTGCATTTTCATATGTCCTTTTTGAATTCCTGTAGTAACTAATGAACGTACTGCAGCAAAATTTTGAGCTAAGCCAGCAACTGCAATTATCTTCATCAATTCTTTAGCATCTGGTTTTTGTAGGATTTCAAAAGCAAGCTTAGTTAAAGGGTGAAGGGAAGTTAACCCTCCAATAGTTCCAATTGCTAAAGGTAATTCAATCCAAAAAGTGAAAGTATCGTCTTCAATTTTTGCGTGAGTTAAGCTTCCGTAGTAGTTGTTTTTTGCAGCATAGGCGTGAACTCCAGCTTCAACAGCACGGAAATCGTTTCCAGTAGCCAAAACCACTGCATCTATCCCATTCATTATACCCTTGTTGTGTGTAACTGCTCGTCTTGTTTCCGTTTTTGCTATTTCAATAGCTCTTACAAACTTTTCAGCAAACTGTTTCCCATCGTGGTGTTTTGTTGTAAGTTCATCTACTTTACAGCTTACTTCAGCTCGAACTAAACATTCAGGTACATAGTTGGAGAGTATGCTCATTACAACCTCTGGAAAGATTTCTTCTTTTTGAAAGAGCTCATAGTGTCGCGCCTCTTCTTCAAAAACCTGAGCCATTTTCTCTAAACAACTATTAATGAAATTAGCTCCCATGGCATCCAAGGTTTCAAAAGTAGCGTGGATGTAAAAGTAGCCATCCAGGATATGCGACTTATCAATTAAAGAAAGTTCTAAAAGTCCGCCACCACGAGCTTTCATATTTTTCTCGATAGACTGAATACTAGTGCGGAGTTTAGGCTTAACTTCTTCAAAAAACGCTTCAATGTTTTTTTCGTCTCCATAGAAATTTAAATGAACTTGGCCGTTCTTTTCTGTAGAAATTACTTCAGCTTTAAATCCGCCACGTTCCAACCAAAATTTAGCGGCATTACTAGCTGCAGCCACAACGGAGCTTTCCTCAATAACCATTGGTAAGGCGTACAATTTATCATTGATTAAAAAATTGGGAGCAATACCAAATGGGAGGTAATAGTTTGAAAGTGTGTTTTCAATAAAATCGTCGTGAAGTTGCTGTAAAGAAGCATCTTCATTCCAGTAATCTTTTAAAATTTGAATGGAATTTGGATTGTTTTGCAGATAATTTTCTGCTAACCATTCAATTTTTTCGGCTTTGGTTTTTTTAGAAAATCCAGAAACGGGCTGATTCATTTACTTAAATATGAGTTCGCTGCAAAGATAGTATTTCGACTTAGTTTCTTAGGAATCATTTAAAAAAGAAAAGGTATTTAGAACAAACTTGTCGTTCTAAATACCTTAAAGATTTACAAAATGTCACAATCAGAGTTTCCCTGATGGGATTTTACTCTTATTTTACTTGTGTACCTTTAGTAGGCATACTCCTAATTTTGAACTTTTTGCGCTTTGGCCTCAATTTTCCAAAAGAGCCAATATTAATTTTTCCGCGTTTGGTTTTTTTGTCTCCTTTTCCCATATTCTAAATTATCTTTTTAGTTGCATAAACGTTGTAAGCCTGACAATACTTTAATTTTTATTTTGTTGTTTTTTGATTGTCTTCTTGTCAATATCAAACTCATTGTTTTCGCGCTTTGTCTTCCCAGTTGGGTTGGTTGGATTCTTTTGCTCTTTTTTTCTTTCAAATTTCTTTTCCATAATCTCTCTGTTTTTTGATTTACCACCAAATTACAGAAATCTGAGTACAAATTATATTAAACTCTTGCTAAATAATGGTTAAACCTCACGGATAGAGGCTATAAAGTTTGAAATTCCACTTTTACCATCCCTAGCAAGTGTTTTTATAAAAGCACTACCAATTATAGCGCCTTTAGTTTTTGAAGTTGCCTGTTTAAAAGTAGTAGCATCCTTGATTCCGAATCCTACAATTAGAGGGTTTTTTAGCTGCATGGAAGCCACACGACTGAAGTAATTCTCTTGATTTTCATCAAATCCATCCGAATTCCCCGTAACACTTGAGCTACTCACTAAGTAGATAAATCCATCGGAAGCTGTATCGATTTGCCTAATGCGATCATCAGAAGTTTGGGGTGTGACTAAAAATACGTTTATCAAATTGTATTTTTTAAAAATTTCGTGGTAATGCTCTTTGTATTCCGACAGGGGAAGGTCGGGAAGAATTAGGCCGTCGATGCCTACTTCTGCACATTTTTTACAAAAACCTTCAATTCCATATTGCAGAATAGGATTAAAATACCCCATAATTATTAGTGGAATTGAAACAGTTTTTCGCACATCTTTCAGTTGTTGAAAAAGAATTTCGGTAGTCATTCCATTCTTTAAAGCTAGTTGTGAACTTTCTTGAATAGTGGGGCCGTCTGCCAAAGGATCGCTAAAAGGCAAACCGATTTCAACCATATCGACACCGTTTTTCTCCAATTGCTGAAGAATTTCAACAGTATCATCCAATTTTGGATAACCAGCAGTGAAATAGATTGATAGTAGTTTTCCTGCCTTGCCGGCATGCTGTTTTTTTTCTGAAAGTTTATTTTGAATTCTATTCATAGCTAAAAATTAAACCAAAATAGGTCTAGATTTATTTAGAGATTGAAATATTTTATAAAAGTGTCAAGGTCCTTATCACCTCGGCCACTTAAATTCACAACAACCACATCATTTTTTTTGAATTTTCTCATTTCAAAAATTGCAAGAGCGTGACTGCTTTCTATTGCGGGAATAATACCTTCTAGTTTGCACAATTCAAGACCTGCTTTCATCGCTTTATCATCGGTAATTGAGATAAATTCTCCTCGGCCCGAAGTAAATAGATTTGCGTGCATTGGGCCGACTCCAGGATAATCTAAACCAGCAGAAATGGAGTAGGGCTCTGTTATTTGTCCGTCTGCGGTTTGCATTAATAGCGTTTTACTACCGTGAATAATTCCCACTTTCCCTAATGCTGAAGTTGCAGCACTTTCACCACTATCAATGCCTTTTCCAGCGGCTTCTACAGCAATAAGTCCTACGTCTAGATTGTCTAAATAATGGTAAAATGCTCCTGCAGCGTTACTTCCACCGCCAACGCAAGCCGCAACAAAGTCTGGGTTTTCGCGATCTTCTTTTTCACATAGCTGTGTTTTTATTTCTTCAGAAATTACACTTTGAAATCTCGCGACCATATCTGGATATGGATGTGGCCCTACAACACTTCCTATAATATAGTGTGTATCAACAGGGTTGTTAATCCAATCGCGAATGGCTTCGTTGGTAGCATCTTTTAATGTTTTACTTCCACTTGTTGCTGGAACCACTTTTGCGCCAAGCATTTTCATTCTAGCAACGTTTGGGGCTTGACGTTTTATGTCAACTTCTCCCATAAAAATAATACATTCTAACCCCATTAAAGCGCAAACGGTAGCTGTTGCAACTCCGTGCTGACCCGCACCTGTTTCAGCGATAATACGAGTTTTACCTAGTCGCTTTGCCATTAAAATCTGCCCGATGGTGTTGTTTACTTTATGAGCTCCTGTATGACAAAGATCTTCGCGTTTTAAATAAATTTTGGTGTTGTATTTTTCTGAAAGACGTTTTGCAAAATAGAGTGGAGTAGGGCGTCCTACATATTCTTTTAGCAATTGGCGAAATTCTTTTTGAAAAGATTCCTCGCCCATAACTTTTAAATAATTCTGCCTAAGCTCTTCCACATTTGGATAAAGCATTTCTGGAATATAAGCACCGCCAAAATCGCCGTAATACCCTTTTTCGTTTACGTTATAATTCATTTTTGAACCTTTTTAAATCTTCAATATTTTTCAAGCCTGGTTTAGCTTCTAATCTGCTGTTTACATCTATTGCGTAAATTGGGAGGTCGGTTTGAAGAAGCTCTTTTAGCGATTCGATTTCATCCAAACCAATGCCACCACTTAAAATGAAAGGTTTTTTAAGTGTATAGTCTTTCAATATCTCCCAATTGAAAGTGTAGCCGTTTCCTCCTTTTTCCTTTCCTTTTGTGTCGAAAAGAAATTTATCTACTGTGTTTTCATAATTTGATAATTCACTAAAGTCGAATTTATCATCAAGACTAAAAGCTTTCCAAACAAGTGTGTCTGAAAACTCAAGATTAGATTGTAAATCCCTTACATACGCATTGCTTTCGTTACCGTGAAGCTGGATTATATCTAAAGCATGTTTTTTAGTCAATTCAATAACTTTTGAAATGTTTTCATCTACAAAAACACCAACTTTCTTAACGCCTGCAGGCAGTTGTGGGATTTCTTCCGCATTGAAAAATCGCGGACTTTTATCATAAAAGATGAAGCCCAAATAATCTGGTTGAAGTTTTGCTACTTCAGCGATGTTGTGTTTCATGCCGCAGATTTTCAACTTAACATTCATAGGTATATTTTGATATACCTTGCAGGTTTTAAAACCTACAAGGAGCTTATAAAAAGTTTAGCAGTTTCTCCAGGGTTTTCGGTTTTCATAAAGTTTTCACCTATTAAAAATCCTTGAAATCCATAAGTTTTTAGTTCTGAAATGGTTTCAATATCGCTAATTCCGCTTTCAGAAACTTTTACAAAATCATCGGGTATATGTTCCGATAATTTTTTACTCGTTTCTATATTTACTTTAAAGTTTTTTAGATTTCGGTTGTTTACGCCAATCATATCTACACTGGGTAATAATGATTTTTCGAGTTCTTCTAAATTGTGAACTTCCAACAACACTTCGAGATTTAAAGATTTTGCTAGATGGGAATACTGTTTCAACTCTTCAGAAGAAAGACAAGCAGCAATCAATAATATCGCATCTGCTCCGTAGGCTTTTGATTCGTATATTTGATAAGGATCAATTATAAATTCTTTTCTTAAAATTGGGATTGAAGTATGCTTTTCAGCAACCAATAAATCATCTAACGAACCTCCAAAAAAGTTAGAATCTGTCAACACTGAAATCCCTTTAGCTCCAGCTTCTTCATAACCCGTAACTACTTCGTGGATTAAAACTTTATCATTAATAACCGATTTGCTAGGGGAGCGACGCTTGTGTTCGGCAATAATTCCCGTAGTTGAAATCTGTAAAATCTCAGCTAAAGACTTCGTTTCTTTTTTAAACAATGGAAACCTCTCCAATAAACGCGTTGGAATTGCGTCCTTCTTGGCAGCAACTTCTTTTAGCTTGTAAGCTGTTATTTTATCTAAGATCGTCATTTTATTTATGATTAAGTTTTCAGTTTGACTTCAGATTTGGGTTATTTGAAAAATTTTTAATCGCTTTTAAGCAGGTGTTTATTTAAGGTTTTTATTTAGAAAGTTCTTGTAATTTTCTTATTGAATTCAAAGCTTTTCCAGATTGCAGTGATTCTTTAGCTTTTTCAAAACCTTGTAGAATTGTACAATTCTCAACAACTGAAATTGCCATTCCTGCATTTGCACAAACTACATTGTTTTGAGCTTCGGTACCTTTGCCGTTTAAAATATTCTGAAAGATTTCGGCCGATTCTTTTACCGTTTTGCCTCCATAGATTTCTGATTCCTGAATTTTATTCACTCCAAAATTTTCAGCATTTATGAAACCTTCAGAATTTTTTGAAATTATCTTAGTGGGTCCTGTTAACGAAATTTCATCGTAACCATCAATTGCGTGTAAAACAGCATAATTCTTTTCACTTTTTTGATAGAGATAACCATAGATTCTTGCCATTTCTAAATCGAAAACTCCAACTAATTGATTTTTTGGATTCACAGGATTTACCATGGGGCCGAGCATATTAAAGAAGGTTTTTACGCCTAACTCTCTGCGAATGGGAGCAACATTTTTCATTGCAGGATGAAATAATGGAGCGTGTAAAACGCAAATTCCCGCTTTATCTAAACAGCGCTTTAAGTTGTCTTCATTATTTGTAAAATTAATTCCTAGAGCTTCCATTACATTACTACTTCCGCTAACCGAGGATACACCATAATTTCCGTGTTTTGTGACCTTTACTCCAGCCCCAGCAGTAACAAACGACGCTAAGGTTGAAATGTTAAACGTGTTTTTTCCGTCGCCTCCAGTGCCGCATAAATCTATAGTGTTGTAATCGCTAAAATCTATCGACAAACAAAGATCTAGTAAAGCATCACGAAACCCTTCTAACTCTTCAAGGCATACATTTCGCATCATATAAACCGTTAAGAAAGCAGCTATCTGACTGTGATTGTATTTGCCTTCTGAAATATTTACTAAGACAGCTCTAGCCTCTTCTTTTTCAAGATGCTCGTGATTAATCAATCTGTTTAGAATTTGTTTCATATTAGCTTTCAATCCAATTTTTTACAATCTGTTTTCCCATTGGGGTAAGTACGCTTTCAGGGTGAAACTGAACTCCACAAACATCATATACTTTATGACGTAGCGACATTATTTGTCCGTTTTCATCCAAAGAAGTAACCTCTAAAACTTCAGGAAAACCTTCTTTTGAAACAACCCAACTATGATATCGTCCTATTTCAAATTCTTTATCCAATCCTTTAAAAAGGGGTTCGTCGGCTTTTACAATGGTAGCAGTGGTAGCAACTCCATGAAAAACTTTGCTTAAGTTTTCTAATGTTCCGCCAAACACTTCGCCAATTGCTTGTTGCCCCAAACAAACGCCTAGTATTGGTTTTGAAGAGGCGTACTTCTGAATTACTTCCTTCAGCAAACCTGCTTCGTCGGGAATCCCTGGCCCCGGTGAAAGCAAAATTTTATCGTAATCCTCAACTTCTTCTATGTAAAACTTATCGTTGCGTTTAATAGTTACTTCGCAATCTAATTCCTCTAAATAGTGGACTAAATTGTAAACGAAACTGTCGTAATTATCTATTACTAATATTTTCATTTTAAACTTGATCTATTCATTTAAATTATTTTTATACCTAATAGGCTAGAACCATTTTTAAGTTAGATGGATTCTGCTAATTCCAATGCTTTTGTTAGTGCGCCTAATTTATTATAAACCTCTTGTAGTTCATTTTCTTCATTACTTTCAGAAACAACTCCAGCTCCAGCTTGATAATGTAAAGTGTGGTTTTTACTCACGAAAGAGCGGATGATAATGGCGTGATTAAAGTTACCGTTAAAATCCATAAACCCTATGGCACCTCCGTAAAATTCACGGCTTCTGTTTTCATATTTTTCTAGCAACTGCAAGGCTTTGTGTTTTGGAGCACCACTTAAAGTTCCTGCAGGAAATGTGTCTGCCACAATCTGCATTGTGGGTGTATTCGTGTTTTTTGTTGCAGTAACTTTACTTACTAAATGTATAACGTGTGAGAAAAACTGAACTTCGCGATAGGTTTCAATTTTTACATTAGAGCCGTGACGACTTAAATCGTTACGCGCTAAATCAACAAGCATAACGTGTTCGCTATTTTCTTTTTTGTCTTTGGAAAGCTTTCTTGCCAATTCAGCATCTTGTTCGTCGTTTCCAGTACGTTTAAATGTTCCTGCAATTGGATGAATTTCGGCTGTATTTCCCTTAACAATCAACTGAGCTTCTGGAGAACTTCCAAAGATTTTGAAGTTCCCATAATCAAAATAGAAAAGATATGGTGATGGATTCACACTGCGTAAAGCTCTATAAACATTAAAATCATCTCCGGTAAATTTTTGCGAAAATCGTTTACTCGGCACGATTTGAAAAACATCTCCGCGTTGGCAATGTTCTTTACACTTTTGCACTAGTGCCTTAAAATCTTCATCATCGATATTAGTGGTTCGCGCGCCACTTGTTTTAAATGAATATTCCGCAAAACTCTTCGATTTTAATATTTGTTCAATTTCGGCAATGTTGTTTTCAGTATTATAAGTGTGCGTAAAAATATAAGCTTCGTTATTGAAATGATTGATGGCTATTATGTTTTGATATACCGCGTAATAAATATCAGGGATACCAAGGTTCTCTTCTTTTTTTGTGAGTTTAATGTCTTCAAAATAACGAACTGCATCAAAAGCCATATACCCAAAAAGCCCATTATTTATGAATTTATAGTCGTTAGATTCTGAAGTAAAAGAAGAAGCAAATTCATCGATTATTAAAGGTAGTGAGGTGTTTTGATTAATCTTAACACTAGTATTTTTTCCATCTGGAAAATGCTGAGAAATAGTTTCGTTTTCAACTTTTATTGAAGCAATAGGGTTGAAGCATATATACGTGAAACTATTGTCGTTGGCGTGATAATCACTGCTTTCAAGCAAAAGACTATTCGGGAATTTATCGCGTAGACGTAGGTAAATAGACACTGGGGTTAGCGTGTCTGAAAGTAACTTTTTTGAATATGTTTTTAACTTGTATTTCATAAGTCTTCGTTTCAATTCTATTCAACGATGGTTTGTATTTTATTTATTATAATTTTTTTGCGGCTTAGTTGAGCCAAATCCAAAAAAAAAGGCTTGTCGTGAATGACAAGCCTTTTTGTATATAATTTATACCATAGGTGTTTCGCTCACGACGTTTTCCGTAAGTTATTCCACCACCAAGTATTTATTGTAATTGTGTTCATAATTTGAAAGTTTAAAGATAGAAAGATTTTTAGAAAAATTGCATTTCAACTTATTAATATTTGAAATTTTGTTTTGCTTAGTACATATTGCTTAATTTTACCAAAAAAATATTTTACTATGGCAGATCTTACACAAGAAGAATGGGCTGAACAACTCAAAAATGACGATAAAGGAGTGATAATTGACGTTCGTACGGACGCAGAATTTGAAGAAGGTCATATTCCTGAAGCAAAACAAATTGATATATACAACGGAGCCGAATTCCTTAAACAAGCTAAAGAATTAGATCCTGAAAAAAACTATTACGTATACTGCCGTTCTGGAGGTAGAAGCGCTCAAGCTTGTATGTTGTTAAACTCTGTTGGAGTAAAAAACGCATATAATCTTAAAGGTGGTATCACAGAGTGGGAAGGCGAAGTTGTTGAATAAAGACATCATTATGAAAAATATTATAACCCTATTCGGACTTACAATGCTATTGCTTTTTACTGCGTGTAAAGACAAAACTGTAGCCCAAGAAGTAAGCGTAATTGCGCCACAGGAATTTGAAATGGCTATTTCAAAGAACAAAGTACAACTATTAGACGTTCGTACTTCTGAAGAATTTGAAGCTGGACATATTGCAAATGCTGTGAATATCGATGTTTTACAAGATGATTTTACAAGTAAAATAAAAGACTTAGATCCCAAAGAACCAGTTTATCTTTATTGCCGCAGCGGAAGAAGAAGCGAAAAAGCCTCAACAATTCTTAAAGGTTTAGGGTTTGAAGAAATTTATGATTTAAAAGGCGGATTCCTTAATTGGGAAAGTGAAGGACTTGAGGTTGAAAAGTAATTTCTTTCATAATTTTTTTAACTAACTGAATGCCTAGGCGTTAAACTGACGCCAAATTGCTATTTAAGCATATATCTTTTTACGAAACCTTCGTATCTTCATTGTATTGATTAAAAATACAGTATATATGGAGAGAGATAAGAAGCTAATTTTAAATGAAATAAAAGCTTTAATTAGTAAGAGTTGTAAATTTGAAAATATGCCAAATGAGAGATTTCAAAATTTCCACAAAGACTTTTTTAAATTCTCATTTGAGGCGGTAAATGTAAAAATAGATTACGAAGCGAAACAGATTTTTACGTCAAACGCTAAGCCTCTTACTACAGACCCAGTTCGACTTTTTGATATGAATACTGCCTTAGCAGATAAGCTGTCATATACCGATTTAGAAGAAACATTATTAGGCTGTCTTAAAACCGGACATTTGCAAAACCATAGATATGAACTTTTTCTTCAAGAATATGGCGGTAATCCTTTTGATGATTCTGAGTTTTTATGTGCTTAAGCATTGATTTACATTTCATTTACAACGGCCTATTTCTTTAGCTAAATTCACAATAAAAATTAGATTTATTTCTCTGTTTTGATTTCCGTTTAACTAATTAATTTACATTCTTAAAACCGTTTTTTATCTGTTTAATTTCACTTAAATTTGCAGCCTAAAATTTTATTCAATTGGCAAAACAAATTACAGATACAATCTTAATGATTCGCCCAGTAGCGTTTAGGATGAACGAAGAAACGGCGGTTAATAATTTTTTCCAGGAGGACTTAGCACTAAAAAATGCTGAAATTAATGCAAATGCTCAATTCGAATTTGATGCATTTGTAGAGAAATTACGCGCAAGAGGTGTTCAGGTAATTGTGGAAAATGATATTAAAGAAATGGATACTCCAGACTCTATCTTTCCAAACAATTGGATTAGTTTTCACCAAAATGGAGATATAGGTTTATATCCTATGTTTGCTGAAAATAGACGTCGTGAAAGAAGAGAAGAGATTTTGGAGCGTCTAGAAAAAGAGGGATTTGTAATTAATAATGTATACGATTATACATCTGCAGAAGATGAAGGTATTTTCCTTGAGGGAACAGGTAATTTATTGCTTGATCGTGTGAATAAGAAAGCATACTGTGCTCTTTCTCCACGTGCTCACGAGGAGTTATTGATTGAGTTTTGTGAAGACTTTGAATATACGCCAGTAATCTTCACAGCAAATCAAACCGTGGATGGTAAACGATTGCCAATTTACCATACAAATGTAATGATGTGTCTAGGAGAAGACTTTTGTGTTATCTGCTTAGATACCATCGACGATGCCAAAGAAAAGAAAAACGTACTTCACCATTTAAAAGAAGATGGTAAAAAAGTAATTGCTATTACTGAAGAACAGATGCATCATTTCGCAGGGAATATGCTGCAAGTTCAAGGTAAGGATAAAAAGTACTTAGTAATGAGTACTGCGGCGCATAAAAGCTTGACCAAAGAGCAAGTTTCAGAAATTGAAAAGCATTGTGAGATTTTAAGTAGCGAACTTACTACCATTGAAACTTGTGGAGGTGGAAGTGCTCGCTGTATGATGGCTGAAGTTTTTCTTCCAAAAGAATAAGCTAAGTTTTCGGCTGAGTTTTACTAATATTGCGAATCATTCCATCAAAAATAAAATAGTGGAACGGAAGCATTGCATACCAATATAACCTTCCCCAAATACCTTTGGGCCTAAAGGTTGCCGTTTGTATAAGCTCATTTTTTTCGTTGATGCAAAACTCTAACCAAGCTTCACCAGGTAGTTTCATTTCGGCAAATAGAAGTAATCTTTTGTTTTCTTTATCGGCATAAAGTACACGCCAAAAATCTAAAGCATCTCCCGTGTTAATCCTTTTTGGGTCGGTACGTCCTCGGCGTAACCCTACACCACCAAATAAGCGATCTGCGAAACCGCGTATTTTCCAGAGATAATTTCCGTAATACCAGCCATTTTCGCCGCCGATAGCCCAAATATTGTCTAAAACCATTTCGGGGTTTTCTACTTCAACCACTTTTTCATCTTTTAAACACCCGTATTTTGGAACCTGAATATATTGTTTCAAATTTGTGATTCTTCCAGCTACTAACGAATCTTTCCAACTCGATACTACAAGATTCTGTTCGATTTTTTCAAAAGCTTTTTTAATTGCTTCTTCATAAGATATCGGCTGAATGTTTAAAATTTCTTGAAGATTATTGTCGTTAGCAACAACTTCCATCTTCATGCTATCAACTAGGTTTACGGCTAACTTATATGAAGTGGAGGTTACAAAATACAACCAATAAGAAGAGAGTCTTGGAGACATAATGGGAACTGGAATAATCCAAAGTTTTAAACCTCGAATCTTGGAATATTTCATCAGCATTTCTTTGTAAGTTAAAATGTCTGGCCCTCCAATATCAAAAGATTTATTGAAACATTTATCATTATCTAAAACCCCGTATAAAAAGTTGATTACATCGCGAATTGCAATAGGTTGTATTCTTGTTTTTAACCATTTTGGTGCAATCATTACAGGTAGCTTCTCGCATAAGTCTCTTATAATTTCAAAAGAAGAGCTGCCGCTTCCGACCACTATTCCTGCACGTAGTACCGTTAAATTATAATTTCCTTTGTAAAGTATTTCTTCTACCTTTTTTCTTGAAGAGAGATGTTTAGATAATTCTTCTTGATTTACAATTCCACTTAAATATATCACCTGCTTAACAGAAGTAGTAGCCATATATTTATTAAAGTTAATTGCCGACCGCGCTTCCATTTCGTCAAAATCTGTAGTGGAGCTACTCATTGAGTGAATTAAGTAGTAAGCAGCATCAATATCTTTTGGAAAATCGTCTGTGTTTACCTCTTCAGCAAAATCTACTTCAACAACTGATACTTTTTTTGTGGTTTCAGGATCTAAAGGAAGTCTATTTTTATCTCGGACGGCGCAAATTACTTCGTGACCGTTTTGTAGAAGTTCGGGTAGTAATCGCATGCCAATATATCCATTGGCTCCAGTTAGTAGTATTTTCAAAGGTTCTAGTTTTATTTAAAAGTAATTGAAAATAATTAAAGCTATGCTAATTTGTAGTTAACATATTAGGCATTTATAAGTAATATCCTATCTTTAAGAATTCAACCAAACAAATATCTTTCTATGAAAATTTTAAAAGTAGCCCTTCTTGTTATTGGAGTAGCTCTAATAATTATTGGTCTTTACAATGCATTTGTTCCTCAATCTGTTCTAGAACTAGGCCCTTTAGAGGTTAATGCAAAAGAAGGTTTGTCTAATCAAACTTTAGGGATGATAGGTATAGGTGTATTAGCACTTGTGGGCGGAGCACTGTTGAAGAATAGGAGTTAAACTTTAGTTGTATATAGTTTTCAAAGTTGAAATAACTGCGGAACTGATATATTCTACACCAATTGAAATTACAATAAATCCTACTATTCTGGAGATAGCATTAATTCCTGAAGCTCCTAATATTTTACTTATATAGTGCGAGCTTCTTAAAATAAGTAGCGTAGCGATACCAACGGCTATTACTGCGAGGATAACGAATGCCATTTCACTCCATCCTTGGTATTCCTGATTAAAAGTAATTAATAATGAAATTGATCCAGGACCTGCAAGCATTGGTATTGCTAGAGGTGTAAGCGAGAATTTTTCACGCTTGTCTAAATCCTTTTTAACGCGCTTGTTTTTCATTCCCTTGTGTTTGGAAAAACTCCCTGTTAACAAGGCAAATCCAGAGGTTACGATTATCATTCCCCCAGCAATTCGCAAAGCGTTTAAACTTATTCCGAAAAAGTCTAATAAATAGGTTCCTGCAAAAAATGAAATTATTAAAATCACAACCACATTAACGGAAGTTAATAATGCAGTTTGATTGCGTTCTCGATTTGTCTCTTCAGTAGTTAAGCCAACAAATATTGGAACAGTGCCTAAGGGATTTATAACCGAAAAAAGTGCTGCAAATACGTATAAAAAAATGTCCATAGTTTTTTCTGCAAAGGACGCACGGCTTCTCGACTTAGACTTTACCAGAAGTTTAAATAAAGGTTAAGTGATAGGTTTGAAAATTTCAGAAATATCAATTCGGATTTAAGGTTTCAAAAAAGTATCTTTGCCGATTAACTCTAAGGCATTAGCGAAAGAGTTTTCCACTTTATATTCGATGTTATGACACTCCAAGAAACCCTTGAAATTAAAATTAAAGAAGCAGTTAAAAGCATTTATGACGCTGAACTTCCATCGGTAGAATTACAGCCAACACGTAAAGATTTTGAAGGCGATATTACCGCAGTTGTATTTCCTATGCTTCGGGTGGTTAAAGGTAATCCTGTACAAATTGGTGAATCCATCGGTAATTATTTAGTTGAAAATGTTGAAGAAATTGAAAAATTCAACGTTGTTCAAGGATTCTTGAATATAGTTTTAAGTGATTCGTATTATCTGAATTTCTTTAATTCAGTGACCGATTTTTCAACTTACGGAAAAGTGCCGCAAGGAAGTGAAGCTTTGATGGTTGAATATTCTTCACCAAACACAAACAAGCCTTTGCACTTAGGACATGTTAGAAATGTTTTACTTGGATATTCAGTTGCTGAAATTGAAAAGGCTGCAGGAAAAAAAGTATATAAAACTCAAATTATCAACGACCGTGGGATTCATATTTGTAAAAGTATGCTCGCTTGGGAGAAGTTTGGAAATGGTGAAACTCCAGAGTCTACCAATTTAAAAGGCGATAAGTTAGTTGGTAACTACTATGTAAAATTCGATCAAGAATACAAGAAGGAAATTGTAGCTTTAAAAGCTGAAGGTAAAACTGAAGATGAAGCTAAAGCACAAGCCCCACTTATGCTAGAAGCACAAAATATGCTTAGAAAATGGGAAGCAGGTGATAAGGAAACTGTGGACTTGTGGACTAAGATGAATGGTTGGGTTTACGAAGGTTTTGAGGAAACTTATAAATCTATTGGTGTAGATTTCGATTTCTATTACTACGAAAGTGATACTTATTTATTAGGAAAAGATATTATAGATGAAGGTCTTAAAAAGGGCGTTTTCTTTAAGAAAGATGACGGCTCTGTTTGGTGCGATTTAACCGAAGATGGCCTTGACGAAAAACTTGTTTTAAGAAGTGACGGTACTGCGGTGTATATGACTCAGGATTTAGGAACAGCAGTACAACGTGTAAAAGATCATCAAGATGTAGGTGGGATGATTTACACTGTAGGAAATGAACAAGACTACCATTTTAAGGTATTGTTTTTAATCCTTAAAAAACTTGGTTATAAATGGGCAGAAAACCTGTTTCACTTAAGTTACGGTATGGTGGATCTTCCATCTGGTAAAATGAAAAGTAGAGAAGGAACCGTAGTTGATGCGGATGATTTAATTGCTCAAATGACAGCCACTGCTCGCGAGATTTCTGAAGAACTAGGGAAAATCGACGAGTTTTCTGATGAAGAAAAAGAAGCGCTATACAGAACTATTGGTCTAGGAGCTTTAAAGTATTACATACTTAAAGTTGACCCGAAAAAGCGAATTTTATTCAATCCAGAGGAAAGTGTAGATTTCCAAGGAAATACAGGTCCTTTTATTCAATATACTTACGCTAGGATTCAGTCTATTTTGCGAAAAGCGGCTTCTACTTCAAAGAGCGTAGACTCTTCCGAAGTGACAATGCATCCAAAAGAGAAAGAGCTGATAAAAATAATTAAGCAATATCCTGAAGCAATTCAGTTGGCAGCTCAAAACTATAGCCCAGCACTTATTGCAAACTACACCTACGACTTGGTGAAGGAATTTAATAGTTTTTACCAAAACGTGCCAATTTTAGCAACAGACAATGAAGTTGAAAAAGCTTTCCGTGTAAAGCTTTCTGCAGCAGTTGGAGAAGTTATAAAAAGTGCGTTTGCGCTATTAGGTATTCAAGTGCCAGAAAGAATGTAATCTTGAATTAATAAAGAAATGCTTCCGTCTATTTAATAGGGGAGGTGTAAAAAAAAGCCGCTTCATTTTGTTGAAGCGGCTTTTTTTATTTTAACTTAATTTCATCTTTATCTAAATGATAAATCTCCATAATTCCTTCTAGAACTTTTTCGAAATCGATATTCAGGTCAATAAGTTTTCCTGTTCCTATATCCATTACCCATCCGTGTACAGACAATCTTCCTTGACGAACAGCAATTTGTACATCGGCTGTTTTAATAACGTTTACACACTGTTCTTGAACATTAAGTTCTACCAGGCGTCTGTATTTTTCTTCTTCACAACCTATTTCATTAAGTTCATCGCGATGTATGCGGTAAACATCTCTAATATTTCTAAGCCAAGGATTTAATATTCCTAGGTCTTTAGACTCCATAGCAGCTTTTACACCTCCACAGCCATAATGACCACAGATAACAATATTTTTTACTTTTAAAACACTTACAGCGTAATCAATTACACTCATCGCGCTTAAGTCTAAATTGGATACCATGTTGGAAATGTTTCGCATAACAAAAACATCTCCAGGCTTAACACCCATAACCTCTTCTGCAGTAACCCTGCTATCGCTACAACCTATATAAAGAATATCAGGATTTTGTCCATTAGCTAGGTTTTTGAAATAATCTGGATCTACTCCTAGTTTTTTGTTAACCCAGTTTTGGTTGTTTTTAAATATTTGCTCAATGTCCATTTATTTCTGTTATTATATTTTGTGGTAAAAATAATTTTAAATTGTTTTTAACTAAAAGTAATGGCGATGTTTTTTTAAATTTCTAACACTCTCCTAAACGAAACAAATGCCTTTTTCCAATAAGCTTCATTTAATGAGGATATTATAACTCCTGCGCTCGTTGAAGAATGGATAAATTTTATTTCTCCATCTATTGCTTCAACTATTATACCTACGTGGTTAATTGTGTTTCGACGGCTGGTTTTAAAGAATACTAAATCTCCTTCTTCAACTTCATCTTTTGTAACAGGAATGCCTTTGGTTGCCATATCTCGAGAAATCCTTGGCAAGCTGATATTTTCTTTTTCAAATGCTACACATACCAATCCTGAGCAGTCCATTCCAGCTTCGGTAGTACCTCCAAACTTATAGCGCGTTCCTTCAAAAGTTTTGGCGTAGCTTATAATTTTATGCTTAATAGCTTCTAATTTCTCCTTAGCACTATCTAGGAAAGCTTCCTCTTCAGGTTCCTCAATAGTTAATGCATTACTTTTCTGAACTGTAATATTCTTTATGGGCTTCTTCTTATTCAAGTTAACTTTACTTGTTTCATTAACCGGGTAGATAGAAGTATTTCGTGTAGTACCACACGATACTAGAAACAATGTGAAAAATGATAGCAACAGTATTTTTTTCATTTCAAGAATATAGTGGGTTAGCCCTTAAAATTAGTAAAAATTTCTAGTTAAGCTTTATAGAAGAGGTAATTAGTTTGGCGGTGTTTTCACTAGCACCTCTCCCGCCAAGAGTTTTTTCAAGTTCATAATAGTCCAAAAACATCGCATTTCGTTTTTTTGGCTCTAATATTTTAGTGAGTTCTTCTTTTAAACGTTTGGTATTAAAGTCGGTTTGAATTAATTCTGTAACAACTTCTCTGTCTAGAATTAGGTTTACTAACGAAATGTATTTAAGGTTTATTACACGCTTTGCAATTTCGTAGGAAATTCTTCCGCCTTTATAGCAGACTACCTGAGGTACTTTAAATAGTGCTGTCTCTAACGTTGCTGTTCCAGAGGTTACTAATGCTGCATTTGCAATACTTAAAAGTTCGTAGGTTTTGTTGGTGATAAAATGAACATTCTTAGTGGTTAAGAACGATTCATAAAACGATTTTTCCTGACTTGGAGCTCCGGCAATAACAAATTGATACTCTTTAAATTCTTTAGCCACAGAAATCATTATTTCCAGCATTTTGGTGATTTCTTGCTTTCTGCTTCCCGGTAATAGCGCAATTATAGGGCGTTCGTCAAGTTTATTTTCTTTTTTAAAGGCTTGAGGGTCAATTTGTTTTTGATTGTAAATTGCATCAATAAGAGGATGACCTACAAAATGAACTGGAAAATTGTGTTTGTTTTCGTAGAAATCTTTTTCAAAAGGAAGAATAACATACATTTCATCAACATCGCGTTTAATGTCTTTAATTCGACCTTCTTTCCAAGCCCAAATTTGTGGTGAAATATAATAATGTGTTTTGTAGCCTTTTTGCCTTGCCCATTTTGCTATTCGAAGATTAAAACCAGGATAGTCAATAAAAATTATAACATCAGGATTAAAACTTTCAATGTCCTGTTTGCAGAATTTTATATTCTTCAGAATAGTTCGCAAATTCATTAACACTTCAGTAAACCCCATAAAAGCAAGGTCGCGATAGTGTTTTACTTCGGTCCCCCCAGTAGCCTTCATTAAATCCCCACCCCAAAAACGGAAATTCGCATCGGAATCCTCTTTTTGAATGGCTTTCATTAGGTTGGCACCGTGTAAATCTCCTGATGCTTCTCCTGCTATGAGGTAGTATTTCATTGTTTATAGGTTTGGCTGAATCTTTAAACTGTAAAAAGAAAAGTCGATTTTTCAATCACATTAGTTAAGATTCATCAATTTATTACATTCTGAATTAATATATCGAAAAATTGTGTTAGTGTCATTCCTGCTTCACGTACTTGTTTAGGAACAATACTTTCGGTGGATAGCCCTGGATTGGTATTGGTTTCTATAAAATAGGGTTTCCCTTTTTCTATAATAAACTCACTACGTGCAATACCTTTCATTTTTAGCAATTTGTATATGCGAACTGCTTCTTTTTTTACGACATCAGTTTCCCTATCTGAAATTCTAGCTGGGGTGATTTCTTGCGATTGGCCAAGATACTTGGCCTCATAGTCGAAAAATTCATTTTCACTTACAATTTCAGTGACTGGGAGCGCAATTATTTCATTGCCATCCTTATAAACTCCAACCGAAACTTCAACGCCAACCAAGGCGGTTTCGATGATTATCTCAGTGTCTTCTGAAAATGCCTTTTCTATAGCAGGTAAAATTTCGGACATTTCGTTTACTTTACTAATTCCGAAGCTAGAGCCAGAACGGTTCGGTTTTACGAAACAAGGTAGGCCGGTAATTCTAACAATTTCTTCTACGTTGATATCTGTTCCTTTATTAACGTAGTATGAGTTAGCACAAAGCACTCCAAAATTCTTTAAAACAGAAAGACAATCTCGCTTGTTGAAACTAAGGGCGGCTTGATAATAATCTGCACTGGTATGTGGAATTCCAAGTAAGTCCCAATATGCTTGTAAATACCCATCTTCTCCAGGGGTACCGTGAATGGTGTTAAAAACAGCGTCAGGAACAATTGAAGTTTCTGAACCATTATCAAAACTGAAATCAGCTTTGTTTACAGGATATTTTGTGCCATTTTCGGCAACATAATACCATCCCGATTCCAAAATATGGATTGGATAAACGTTGTATTTATTTTTATCGAGTGACTCGCAAACCACTCCGCCACTTTTAATGGATATTTCAAATTCGCTTGAATATCCGCCCATGGCAACTGCAATATTTTTTTTGCCCATAAAGAAAGATTACTATTCCACTAAAACCATTATCATAAAGGGTGGAAATCTACGTTTACAAAAGTATTAAAAAGTTAGTCTTGTATGTTATGCGAATCAAGTTATATCTATAAAAAGCTATTAAAAATTGATTTTGATTTCATTTCCCAATTAAATTTAATTTTAACCAAAAGATACTACCTTTGATTTTTATATTTTTGTGTCTTAACTAAGAAGCATATGACCTTTTTTCAGTTTTTGTTTACCAAAGCATTTGTCAAGCAGTTACTACTAGCAGTAGTGGTTTTAATAGCTTTGATATTCTTAACTTTATGGTGGTTGAAATTCACCACTAACCACAACGAAACTACCGAAGTTCCAAATCTTGCTAAAATGTCTTTAGATAAGGTTGAGGAAAAGTTAGACGAAATGAGTTTGCGTTACGAAATTTTAGACTCTGCAAATTACAACCCCGATTTTCCGAGGTATTCTGTAATTGAGCAAATACCTAAGCCTGGTAAATTTGTAAAAGAAAACAGGAAATTATACTTAACACTTAATCCCTCAGGATATAGAAAAATTGAAGTTCCAAACATTTTAGGAAGAACCCGTCGTCAAGCAGAACCTACACTCTTAGCAATGGGTTTTGAAATTGGTAAGATTAGCTATCGTCCACATATTAGTGATAACGTTTTGGAAATGCGTTTTAACGGTGAGAAATTAGAGCCAGGTACTAAAATTCAAAAAACATCTGTGATAGATTTAATAGTCGGAGATCAATCATTAAATAAAATCCAGACTGAAGGCGAAGAATCTTCTGAAGAAAATCAAGATACGCCAATAGAAAACATAGAAGAAAACAATGGCGAATTTTAACGAAGAAGAGATAGAAGAAAATGCAGGTAATGATGATCTTTATGAACATTACCGATTTAAAGCTGATAAAGGACAAAATCCATTAAGGGTAGATAAATACCTGATGAACCTTATTGAAAAGGCGACTCGAAACAAAATACAAAAAGCTGCAACTGCAGGAAACATCTATGTTAATGATGTACCTGTGAAATCCAATTACAAAGTAAAAGGAGGCGATATAGTTACTGTATTATTTGAACATCCTCCTTACGAGTTTTTATTAGTACCCGAAGATATTCCCATCGATATAGTTTATGAAGATGACGCTGTACTTGTAGTTAACAAAGAAGCAGGAATGGTAGTACATCCGGGACATGGAAATTATAGCGGAACGCTAATAAATGCGCTTACTTATCATTTTGAAAACCTCCCAAACAACAGTAGTAATCGCCCTGGTTTAGTACACAGAATAGATAAAGACACTAGCGGACTTTTAGTAGTTGCGAAAACTGAAGAAGCTATGACACATCTAGCAAAGCAGTTTTTTGATAAAACTACAGAGCGAGAATATGTTGCTTTGGTTTGGGGTAATGTTGAAGAAGACGAAGGAACTATTGAGGGAAATATAGGGCGCCACCCTAAAAACCGTTTGCAAAATACAGTTTACGAAAATGACGACGAAGAAAAAGGAAAACCAGCTGTTACACATTATAAAGTATTAGAACGTTTAGGTTATGTTACTTTGGTTTCTTGTAGATTAGAAACTGGACGTACACACCAAATAAGAGTGCATATGAAGTACATTGGGCACACACTTTTTAATGATGAACGTTACGGAGGTGAGAAAATATTAAAGGGCACTACATTTTCTAAATACAAGCAATTTGTAGATAACTGTTTTAAAATTCTACCACGTCAAGCCTTACACGCACGAACGCTAGGGTTTGTACACCCAGTTACTGAAGAATTTATGCGTTTTGAGACTCCTATTCCTGAAGACATGGATTTGTGCCTAGAGAAATGGCGCAGCTATTCAAAGAACGTTATAGAGTAGTTTTGAAAGATTAAATTATTCAAACAAATAGAACAAGTCCCTTTTCAGCTAATGAAAAGGGACTTGTTTTTATAGGTGTATTTTAATTGATTATTTCTTCATCCACTTTGCAGTAGAAGTGCTTTTGCCATCAGAAACTTTAACGAAATACAAGCCATTATTAAGGTGTTTTAAATTGTATGTTGAGGTTTTTTCTAGATTTCCTTTTTTAGAGAAAACCAATTTCCCGTCAATGCTGTAAACATTTACTTCAGCATTCTGAATAGCAGTAGGAATTGTAAAACTTAAAATTCCATCTGAAGGATTAGGGAAAACTGAAATTTGTGAAACGGAACTAAAAGTAGAGACTCCAGCAGTGTCATCTAACTTCACTAATCCATCTCGAGTGTTATTTCCTTTGTAACCATTCCTTTTTATGCTTTCAGGATTGTATGGTACATTTAAACTATAAACACTAACAAAAGTTGAATCTACACCACTTCCAAAAGTTTGTGTGTAACTGTTCGCAGTTAAATCTAGTTGTCCGTCATTGTCAACATCTCCTAGAACAACTCCGTTTAGAAAAGTAAATCCTCTTGGTCTTATTGGGAAGCCATCAACTTCACCACTTCCATCCAGAGAGTAGGCGTGAATGTATCCAATACCATCTGCATCAGTCATGGTGCTTGGGAAAACAATGTCTAACACACCATCGTTATTTACATCTGCAATAGAAAGTACACCTTCAGTACCTCCATATTTCTCAAATGGGAAATTAGGCAGGTTGCCGCCGTCTGGGTCTAAGCCATAGATTACTGGTAATTCTTCTCCAGGGGTGCCGCTTGAAATTCTATCAGATAAAAATATTTCAAATGTACCATCGTTATCTACGTCAAGAACTGTTGCTGGAGAATATGTCCATCCGCTAAGTGTAATTGGCCAACCCGCTTTATAGGATCCGTCGTGCTCCATAACGTAAAAGCCAGGTGAGTCTCCGTGATTACTGCCAATTATTTCTAAATCACCATCCTCATCCAGATCAGCTAGAATAGGAGATTGGTAAGAGTATTTTACATTTGGATCTACAACAGGGAAACCTGGAAATATTTGACCTTGATTGTCAAAAATGTACATTCCGCCTGAGGAAGCAGAAATTACTACATCAAGATTTCCATCATTGTCTACGTCTCCAATTGAAGGTGTAAAACCAGGAGTAGCTCCAACTTCAACTGGCCAATTTGCGTTAATTGGCGTTCCGTCCATTTTAAGTGCGTGAATTTTCCCCAAAGTGCTACTTACACGTTCACACGTAATAATATCTAGAGTACCATCATCATCAAGATCTGCAACGGCAGGTGCGTTTATCATCCAATTATTATCAAAATTCAATGGCCAACCAGGAAGATCGTTTCCTTCATTATCTAACAAATAAACTCGACCAGCAAATGGAATACCTCCTGTGTTTACAATGATTTCAACGGTGCCATCATTATCTAAATCTACTACTGTAGGAGGTAGTAAAATGCTGCCGCTTATAGGTTTTTCCCACAAAACCGATCCGTCACCTTTTAGGACATATAATGTGTCCCAAAATCCGTATATTATTTCTTCCACCCCGTCATTATCAACGTCTGCAAGAGTAACACCTCTTGAGTTTTTAAATGTTGGATTAGCTGCTTGGCCAAATCGCCAGAGTAAATCAAATTCTTGGGTTTGTTCAGTATTGTTGTGTTTTTCTGGAAGTATAACTGTTTCTACCGAAATCGTTCCATCTTCATTTAAAGATGCCTTTTTCCCTTGCTGTTGAGCAATAGATGTTGAAACCAACCCTAAAAATAGCGTTGATAATAGTACTAGTCTTTTCTTCATATGATGTTCTTTAGTGATTAGATTTTAAAGTTATTGATAAATGTTGGGTTTGCAAAAAAGCATAAAATTAATTAGTGAACTTATCTATACATTTTTTCAAACAGCGCCTTCCCCTTCTAAATATTTTTTATGAAATCTTCTAAGTTTTTTCCAGGGGAAGGTGTCTTTTTACTTTTGCGTAAAAAGACGGAAGGGGTAAGGGCTGGATGGATTTTAGGATTTACACGTTATTTTATTATTTTTAATGTGCTGAAAAAGAGGGTTATGAGGAAAAAGAAGATACATGATAAACCTGAGATGAGAACTTTTAGGCGTAGGTTGCGTAGTAATGCTACTCCTGCAGAAGCTTTTTTGTGGAAGCATTTACAAAGAAGTCAGCTAGAAGGTAGAAAATTCAGAAGACAACATAGCATTCATAATTATATTGTGGATTTTTATTGTCCTTCGGAAGGATTGATTATTGAACTCGATGGCCAGGTACATATGAACTCCAAAGCTGAAGAATATGACAGAAAACGTGACACTTTTTTAGAAAATATGGGATTTATTGTACTTCGATATGAAAATAAGATGGTATTTGATTTTTTGCCATCAGTTTTAAAGGATATTCGGGATCATTTTAAAGAAAATAGGAAGTAAACCCACCCCGCCCTCCGGGCACCCCTCCTTTTCAGGGTGGGGAACTTTTTTTTTTCACTTGCGTACTTTAATAATGTCATTTACAAAACGTTCCTTCCCCTTCTATATATTTTTAATGAAATGTTCTAGGTTTCTTGTAGGGGAAGGTGTCTTTTTACTTTTGCGTAAAAAGACGGAAGGGGTAAGGGCCGGATGGTTTTTAGGTTTTACACGTTATTTTATTATTTTTAATGTGTTGAAAAACAGGAATATGAGGAAAAGGAAGATACATGATAAACCTGAGTTGAGAACTTTTAGGCGTAGGTTGCGTAGTAATGCTACTCCTGCAGAAGCTTTTTTGTGGAAGCATTTACAAAGAAGTCAGCTAGAAGGTAGAAAATTCAGAAGACAACATAGCATTCATAATTATATTGTGGATTTTTATTGTCCTTCGGAAGGATTGATTATTGAACTCGATGGCCAGGTACATATGAACTCCAAAGCTGAAGAATATGACAGAAAACGTGACACTTTTTTAGAAAATATGGGATTTATTGTACTTCGATATGAAAATAAGATGGTATTTGATTTTTTGCCATCAGTTTTAAAGGATATTCGGGATCATTTTAAAGAAAATAGGAAGTAAACCCACCCCGCCCTCCGGGCACCCCTCCCTTTCAGGGTGGGGAACTTTTTTTTTCACTTGCGTACTTTAATAATGTCATTTACAAAACGTTCCTTCCCCTTCTGTTTTTTTTAATAAAATGTTTTAGGTTTCTTGTAGGGGAAGGTGTCTTTTGGTATTTTGCCAAAAGACGGAAGGGGTGGAGACTAGATTGTTTTTATTTTTTTTTAACGTTTCCCACCCCGCCCATTGGGCAGCTATTCCTTTCAGATTGGGGAGTTTTTCTCATACTTGCGTACACGAATAATTTTTTCAAACAAACAGTTCCTTCCCCTTCTATATATTTTTAATGAAATGTTCTAGGTTTCTTGTAGGGGAAGGTGTCTTTTGGTATTTTGCCAAAAGACGGAAGGGGTGGAGACTAGATTGTTTTTATTTTTTTTTAATGTTTCCCACCCCGCCCATTGGGCAGCTATCCCTTGTAGTTTGGAGAGTTTTACTCATACTTTCATACACGAATAATAATTTTTTATATAAACAGTTCCTTCCCCTTCTGTTTTTTTTAATAAAATGTTCTAAGTTTCTTCTAGGTGAAGGTGTCTTTTGGTATTTTGCCAAAAGACGGAAGGGGTGGAGACTAGATTGTTTTTATTTTTTTTTAATGTTTCCCACCCCGCCCATTGG
>NZ_VDMC01000020.1 GCF_006346335.1 Aequorivita sinensis | reverse complement strand
TAACTTCACCACTTTTTGTATTCTTTACAAGATCGAAGTGATTGATTAAAAATTCAGGCAGGATAAGTTTCAGTAGGTCTAGATAATTGTCCAAAGCTTTGTTTTAAAAAAACAAAAATCAGAATTCTATTTCAATTCACACACAACTTTTGAGAATGATCCGTTTTATCTACTCTATTTTTACTGTTTTTATCTTATTGGTTGGAGTAATGTTAGTCGATTTTATCGTTTTAACTCTGTTTTATTGATTGTAGAATTAGGCTAAGGATCTATAATTCCAATCTTTAATGTTATATGTCCTGTTGTTAAATCTTTTATGCATTATAATTTTAACTTACGAACCGAAGAAAAGATTAATAAGTTTAATAATGTTAAAATGTTAAAAATTTTAATATTTTTGAACAAAGCTTGAAGTAATATTCTCCCCCCGATTAATTAAACTGTTTTTGTTTTCTATTTATTTGAGCTTCCATCAACTTTATTATTATTTGAAATACTTTTCGAATAAAATTTAGTGCAATTGTATAATATAGATGCGATCCTTGTATTGTAGTAATGAAAGTCTTTCATTATAGAGAGAATATTATGTATCATAAAAATAAAAAAAATATATCGTAGTTTAATTCTAATGCTAAGTACTATTTAGCTATTCTAAAAATAATGATTATGAAAATAAAATACGCAATGGCATTTTTGCTTGTTAGCTTATTAACATTAAATGCATTTGGTCAGATTAATGCAATAACAGAAAAAGGAGATTCAATTATTATATATAGTAATGGAACTTGGAAGGATAAGCTGCCTACTGTATCGGCCGAGCCTATTGATTCTAATGTAAATGCGACTGTAACTGTAGATGAGTTTTCGAATAAAAAATCTATTAAAACAGAAAACTGGTTATCATTTGGTGTTTCAAAGTCAAAATCAAAACTATCAGGTTATGCAACGTATTATAATGAAGGAATTTACGCCGTTAATCTTTCTATTAGCAGTGATTTGGGCTGTATGTTACAACAAGATTCAACTTTAAAAGTAAAATTGTAAAATGGTGAAATTGTAGAATTTATCCAAGTAAGTAAAACGGATTGTGGCAGGTTTGTATCTGCATCCTTCGCACCAGTTACAGAAGTCATTTTAAAAAATGAGGATTATAAGGTCTATATTAAAGAAAATGTTGAATTATTAAAAGAGTATGATTGGGTTAGTATGAGAATCCAAGGTACAGAGTATTATACAGACATTTCCCCTAGAATTTCAAAAAAGTTTCCGAATCCTGAACAGTTTTTTAGGCAACACTTCATTGCTATTGATGGTAAATTATAGAAGTTTAAGTGTGTCATTATTAATTGTTTCTGATCTTATTTGTACGAAATTAGTTGAAATTTAAGAATATTCTTCTATAAGTTCTTTTAGGTCTTTATTGTCTAGGATTCTGAAGGGTTATCTATTTTTCTTACACCTTCACAGGTTAATATACAAAATAGGTTTACTTTATCACCCAACTGTCATAAGTAACTATTATTTTATATAAGCAAATGAAACATCTTGATATTAAGTTAGAAAACTGTTTTGGTATTGGAAAACTAGAACACCAATTTAATTTTGATCTTAGTAATACTCACTTAGTGTATGCGCCAAACGGAACAATGAAAACTTCGTTGGCAAAAACTTTTGAATTAATATCACAAGGTGACACGATAGACAAACCTTGTGACAGAATTTATAAATCTAGAATTTCTAAATATGATGTCCTTAGTGATGGTGTAGAAATTGATCCTAATGATATATTAGTTATAAATGCAGAAGATGATAGTTTTGATGCATCAAGTAAGATCAGTAGCTTTCTTGCTAGTAAGGTATTAAAAGATGAATATGATGAAATATACCAAATATTAAATGAATTAAAACTTGAGTTTGTAAAGAAATTAAAAAGCATTTCGCAAAGTACTGATTGCGAAATAGAATTAATACATACATTTCAAGAAGATGACAATTTTGATTTCTTTGAAATATTAAATAATCAAATAGGTTTTTTAAAATCTGAATTTGAAAAATACGATTTTCGGTATAACGATATTTTTGATAAAAAAGGAAATGTGGAAAAATTCCTTGATAGAAATAAAGACATTTTAGATCAATATTCTAAAGATTATAAAAATATTATATCTAAATCTAAATTTTTCAAAGAATCTTCTACTAATACATTTGGCACATATCAAGCAAACACTATAATTAAATCAATCGAGGATAACTCATTTTTTGAAGCTGGTCATAAATTCGTATTAGATGATGGTACTGAAGTCGAAAATGCCGATGCCTTAAAGTCTATAATTGATAATGAAATTCAAAACATATTAAATGATGAAAAGTTAAGGAAGTCATTTGAGAAGGTTGACAAAGCGATTGGATCTAATGCAGAGTTGAGGTCTTTTAAAAAAGTTATAGAAAAAGATAATTTGATTTTAGTAAAATTAAAAAACTATGAAAATTTTAAGCGAGAGGTATGGATTAATTACTTGTCAGAAATCAGGGGTGAAGCTATAAACATTGTAAATCAGTACAATAAGAAAAAAAATAGATTACAGGAAATAATTAGTGAATCTAATAAAGAGTTTGAACTATGGACCAATATCATTAAGATATATAATTCTAGATTTCACGTTCCCTTTAAAGTTAATATTCTAAACCAAAAAGACATTATTCTAAAAGAAGACACTGCAAATTTGAGTTTTGAATATTCTGACAGGGGCGAGGATGCCGTAAAACAAGATCGTACAAATTTGCTTGCAATATTAAGTAAAGGTGAGCAAAGAGCTTATTTTATATTACACTTTTTATTCGAGATTGAAGCAAGAAAGTTAAGAATGAATAACAATTTATTGATTTTTGATGATGTTTCGGATTCATTCGATTACAAAAATAAGTTTGCTATAATTGAATATATGAGAGAAGTTCATCAACAAACCCAATTTAAAACGATTGTACTAACACATAATTTTGATTTTTATCGTACTGTAGCTTCGAGATTGCAATTAAAAAGAGAAGCAATTTATATGGCTACTAAAACTCACCAAAATGAAATAAATATTCACAAAGGTGAATATGTTAACGATGTTTTTTCTTATTTTATTAATAACTTTAAAAACCCGAAGTTCTTCATAAGCCTCATTGCTTTTGTAAGAAACCTTATTGAATACAGTGATTCAAAAAAGAATACAGATTATTTAACATTAACATGTTGCCTTCATAGGAAGGAAGAAACTGAAAATTTAAAAGTATATCAGATCTTTAATATATTTAAAGATAGGTTGGTTAAACTTAAAGATAAAACTATAAATTTTGGAGACAAGAATCTGATTGAACTTATTAATGAAACTGCGGAATCAATATGTGTTGAAGGAAATAATGAAATAGCATTGGAAAATAAAATATCTTTAGCAATTGCAATCAGACTGGAAGCTGAGAAATATTTAATAAACAAATTACCAAAAATTGATATAACTAAAATAAAAAAAAATCAAACTCAATTTTTATATAAAGAATATTGCAATAAAAATCCTGACAGTGAGGCTCGTTTTACTTTAGATAAAGTTAATTTAATGACTCCTGAAAATATTCATATTAATGCTTTTATGTTTGAACCACTTATCGATATGTCTAATAACCATTTAATTCTTTTATATAATGAAGTCAAAAGTTTGAACTAATCACTAACTATTAGAATGAAGTGTTTATTGAATCTAAATCTTGTCGTAATCTCGCTCGTAGAATTTAATTCTCACAATTCAACATGAAGTTTAGAGTATCCTAAGTTTTTTTTAAAAAAAATCACCATTTCTACTACAATTAACAAATTAACATATCTACCTATGATATTATTGATGAACAAGGATCTTGAGTTTCAAACTATAGAAATTAATGAATATGTTCAATTTGCTGAAAATATCGTTTTTAATAAGAAGAGGAAAAATAAATTTATAGCATCTCCTATTTTAATTGAAGTTATAACTGAAAAATCAAAATTGCTGTGCTTTACTCAATCTGGTAGTTTTTTTTCGATGCTCATAAACGAATTGAATGATGAAAGTAATGTAAAAGAACTACTTCATATAAATAGGCAAGATAAGGTTATAAATATTATATGTATAGAGAATGGATCTAGTCATTACCAAAATTTAGATTTGATTTTTGTGACTAGGAATGGTATCGTTAAACGATCAAAATTAGATTTATATTTAAATAATTCATTAGTTGTAAAATCTGCTATTAAATTAAAAAAGAATGATTTATTGGTAGATGTCAAGCTTAGTCGACATCCTAATGATAGAATTTTGATATGTAGTAAGTCCAATAGGCTTATGAGGTTCGATGTTAGTCGAGTTAAAGCATCGTTAATTAACACTATAGGAATTAAGGGTATTAATTTGGAAGATGAGAATGATTATGTTGTTGGAATGTCAATTGAGGAAGGTGCAGAAGAATACCTGCTTACCATAACAAATACTGGAAATACTAGAAAATCTGAAATTAATGATTATCGCATCACGTACCCTGGCGGAAAAGGAGTCAAAAATGGGGATGATAAATATAATATTGGTGTTACTCTAACAATTGATTTGGCTCAGAATAAAAACGTTTTTCTGGCTTCTACAAATTTGAATAATGATATTGCTTTTAGAGCTAATGATTTAATTAAAAAGGGAAGAGTAGATAAAGGAAGAAATATCGCGAAATTAAGTAAAGGTGAAAAAATAGTGAATGTTGTTAGACTACCTCATCAAAAAAAGTTGGGGATAAGTGTAATTAATTTTATTTATGGGGAGAAATATGATGGAGGGTTTAAAGATGACAAAAGACATGGCTCAGGTTGTTTAGTGTTTACTAATGGAAATAAATATATAGGAGGATTTAAAGATGATAAATTTGAAGGAAATGGAACCTTAACATTTTCAAACGGCGATAAATATGTTGGTGGATTCAAAAAAGGTAAATATGATGGAATCGGGGTTTTAACTTTTTTAAATGGTGATAAATATATTGGAGATTTTAAAGATGGAAAGTATAATGGTTCTGGCACCTTCATATCATCAAAAGGGTTTAAATACATTGGAGAGTATGAGGATGGTAAATTCAATGGATCGGGTGTTTTAACATCTTCCGATGGTGAGAATTACAAAGGTGATTTTAAGAATAATAAATATGACGGGTTCGGCACTTTAAACTACAAGAATGGTGATAAATATATTGGAGATTTCAAGGATGGAATAAAAAGTGGATTTGGAACTTTAATTCTTTTAAATGGTGAACAAAAAATTGGAAGATTTGAAGATGATGTGTTTGAAATAGCTAAGAAAACATCAAGTAATAACCAAGTAAATTTTAATAGAAAATTATTCCAATCAGTTAATAAAAAACATTATTTATTTTTTGATACTGAGACAACGGGACTTCCAAAAAACTATAATGCTCCAGCAACAGATTTTAATAATTGGCCTCGCCTCGTTCAACTTGCTTATCTTCTTTTTGATGATGATGGAAATAAGGTGTCAAGTAATAACTTTATAATAAAGCCAGAAGGTTTTACTATTCCTATAAGTGCATCCAACCTACATGGGATAACAACTGAGAGAGCTTTGAGAGAAGGGGAATCTATTATCAACGTATTAAAAGATTTTATTTTACAAGTAAGTAAGGCAGATTATTTGGTGGCTCATAACATGGAATTTGATGAGAAAATAATTGGTTCAGAGTTATTAAGAAATGGTTTTAAAGATTTTACAAAAGATAAAAATAAAATATGCACTAAGTTAAAATCGACAAAATTTTGTGCAATAAAAAGCATATATGGTTACAAGTGGCCAAGTCTTTCCGAATTGCACATAAAACTATTTGGGGTTGATTTTGAAGACTCGCATGACGCCATGGCAGATGTTTCAGCAACCGCAAAATGTTTTTGGGAGCTGAGAAGTATCGGTGAAATATAGTTTAATCTTCATATAGCTTAATTTTTTAATACTCTTTTATCTAATTAAGTTTTGATAACCAAAACAATTGAAGAGCATTTAATAAAACAAAAAATATTCATACATTAATTTTACATTCAGTATAAGTGACCATTCTCCATATTAAAAACAATTCTATCTCATAAAGTTTTTTTAGAATTTAGATATTACTATTTTTAACAACTCCCCTTAGAATGTCTAAAAGAAAATCAATTATAGGGCGGCTTACAATGAATAGTTGCTAATAATTTTTTAGGGAATCCTGTTTTATAAAATTTTTTAATAGTTAATCTCAGTCTATGGGAAATATAATGTCTGAATCAGATACAAGGGCAAATTTTATTGATCCAGAATTGGCTGGATGTGGATGGGAGCCCATTCATATTGTTAGAGAATATTATTTTACTGATGGTAGAAAACTATTAGGAAATAAAAGAGGTAAACGGCTCTTCCTAGATTACTTGTTAAAGTATAATAATACCAATTTAGCCATTGTAGAAGCGAAAAAGCTAGATGATCATCCCACAAAAGGTTTGCAACAAGCGCTCGAATATGCCGAAAAATTAAAGATCAATTTTGTGTATGTTACTAATGGTTAACGTATTTATGAGTTTGATAGAAGTTCAGGTAAAACTAGAAGACCTCGTATTCTGTTTTTAGCCGATAGAAATGTTTTAGCAGATCAAGCAATAAACACTTTCAACCATGAAAATGATCTTATAAAATTTGATGTAGAAGAAGAAATAAAAGCTATTGAAATAAAACTCAACCAAATAAAATAACACAAACCCATTTAAATGACCCTAAAACTAGAAACCCTCGAATCCTGGCTATGGGATTCAGCGAATATATTACGAGGTAGCATAGACTCCTCAGATTTTAAAAACTACATCTTCGGATTACTGTTTCTTAAACGTGCCAATGACGTTTTTGAGGAAGAAGTAGAAAACATTATGGAGCGTGATAAGGTTTCAAGAGAAGAAGCTGAAGAAGACACCTACATTCAAATTCCACAAGAAGCTCGTTGGAAATTTATTACTAGTCAAACGGAAAATATAGGTGTAGCTCTCGATAAAGCTTTTGCGGCTATTGAACGTGAAAACACCACCTTAGAAGGTGTGCTTACTGCCACCAAGTTTGGTGATAAAGAAAAACTTTCTGATGACCTCTTACAGCGTCTTTTAAGCCACTTTAATCAATACTCTCTCAGTAATGCTGATTTAGCCACTCCTGACCTTTTAGGAGATGCTTATGAGTACCTAATCAAGCAGTTTGCAGATGATGCAGGTAAAAAAGGAGGAGAGTTCTATACGCCAAGAGGTGTGGTGCAATTAATTGTAAATCTTATAAAGCCTGAACCTAAAAACAAGGTGTACGACCCAACATTTGGGAGTGGTGGTATGCTCATAGAATCTGCACGTTATATTGCAGAACAACCCAATGGAAAGGTTGGCAATAACATAAACGTTTCCCTCTTTGGCCAAGAAAAAAACCTGAGTACTTGGGCTATTGGAAAGCTGAATATGATTCTGCACAACTTTATGGATGCAGACCTTCGCAAAGGCGATACACTTACAGACCCAAAGCACCGCAATGAAGATAATGAGCTAATGCTTTTTGACCGTGTTATAGCCAATCCTCCATTCTCTATGGATAAGTGGTGGACTGTTGCGGAAACCAACTTACAAACCAAGTTGGGTAAAGATGGTAAAGAAAAGAAAATATCACCTAATTACTCCAAAGTAGTATCAGACCCTTATGGTCGTTTGCAATATGGCGTTCCCCCAAGAGGCTATGCAGATTTTGCCTTTTTACAGCATATGATTGCTGTACTAAAGCAAGATGGAAAGGCTGGAGTTGTTTTACCTCATGGAACTTTGTTTCGTGGAGGCGCAGAAGGTAAAATTCGTAAAGCCATACTAAAAGCTGATTTGGTTGAAGGCATTGTTGGTTTGCCAAGCGCTCTGTTTTACAATACAGGTATTCCCGCATCTATATGGATTATTAATAAAAACAAAACCGAAGCCCATAAAGGCAAGGTGGTTATTATCGATGCCAGCAGCGAATTTAAGGAAGGCAAAAACCAAAACGAACTGGAAGAAAAACACGTTTCCAAGATTGTCGATGCTTATGATGGTTTTACCGATATTGAAAAATATATGCGTATTGTTCCTTTAGCTGAAATTAAAGAGAACGATTACAACCTAAACATTTCCCGATATATAGACACCAGCGAACCCGAACCTATTGTGGATTTGGCTTTGGTGAAAAGGAATATCGAAGTTTTGGAAAATAAGGAACAGGAAATTGACCAAAAATTGGCTGCGTTTTTAAAGGAGTTGGGGATATGAGAGAGGAATATAAAAATAGTCCCATAGGAGAATTTCCTAAGAATTGGGAGGTCGTCCAATTAAATGAGGTCTTAACAATTGGTAGTGGGCGTGATTATAAGCACTTAGAAGAAGGTGATATTCCTGTTTATGGAACTGGAGGATATATGACATCTGTTAATGAGTATTTATATGACGGGGAAAGTGTCGGAATAGGAAGAAAGGGTACAATCGACAAACCTGTTTTTCTAAATGGTAAGTTTTGGACAGTCGACACCTTATTCTACACTCATTCTTTCAAAGAAGTTTTGCCTTATTACATCTATCTAGTTTTTCAATCAATTAATTGGAGAAAACATAATGAGGCTACTGGAGTTCCAAGTTTATCTAGGACAAATATTGAAAAGATAAAGATTCCAAAACCTCCCCTCCCCGAACAACAAAAAATAGCCGAAATCCTTTCCACGGTAGATGAAAAGATTGAAGCCATAGACCAACGCATAGCCGAAACCCAAGCCCTTAAAAAAGGCCTGATGCAACAATTGCTCACCAAGGGCATTGGGCATACCAAATTTAAAGATTCGCCTTTGGGGGAGATTCCTGAGAGTTGGGAATTAGTCCCGATTTATGAACTTCGAAATAAAGCTGATAGATATGGATTCACTGGAGGTCCATTTGGGTCAGATTTAAAATCAGAACATTATACAGAGACTGGCGTGAAAATTCTTCAACTTCAAAACATTGGAGAGGGTAAGTTTATAGACAAGGGAATTACCTTTACTTCAGAAGAAAAGGCAGATGAGTTATTCTCTTGTAATATTTTTCCTGGAGACATAATTCTAGCAAAGATGGCTCCTGTTGCAAGAAGTTGTAAGGTTCCATTTACAGATGAAAGATATGTAATGTGTTCTGACGGGATTAGGTTATCTGTCGACAAAGAGAAATTTAATAACGAATTCGTCTTTCAAGCTATTAATTCAAAATATTTCTTAGATAATGCGGAGGCAAAAAGTACAGGAACAACTAGAGCAAGGATTGGATTGAAAGATTTAAAATTAATTCCTATTGCTGTTCCAAAAGACATTAAAGAGCAAGTAGAAATAGCAGAAATCCTAAGCTCAGTAGACGAAAAAATCCAAATCCAACAAGACAAAAAAGCCGAATATCAAGAGCTTAAAAAAGGCTTGATGCAGCAGTTGTTGACGGGGAAGATTAGGGTGAAAGTTTAATTATAAGAGTATGAAATTTCACGAAAAATCTAATAATATGGGCTCTGTTACTATGATAAAGATATAATTATAGGTTATGGGTCTTAGTTACCAGACATACGAAAAACTTCGAAATGAAGTAAGCCAAATAATAAGCGAGGATAAAAATATTCAATGGTATACTCACTCTTACAAGGTGTTTATATCTCAGCCATTGGATACCATAGATGATTTTTGGAAAATAGTTTCATTTGCATATTCCTGGATGCCTACAATTCCAAATATTTATATGCAAAAGCTCGAGGATAGCGATCGCTTGATTATTGAGTTAAAGAAACTCAAGCAAAGCAATGGTGACGTCAAATGGCTAATTGAAACACTCACTCCTGTTATAAACAACAGCGTTGTAGGAGTGTCTAAGGTTCTTCATTTTGTCGCTCCCCTTGAAATTCCTATTTATGATAGTAGAGTAATCAGGGCTTGGTCAAAATTATTTAGAGAAGACAAGCAATTGCGTCTTCAGTATCGACCTAATGGCGACATTGGAAAAGTACTTTTTTATATTGAAAAGATGAAAGAGTGGGTAGTAGAATGTAAAAAGGAGAAAGAGGAACTCACGCTACGGGACATTGAATTGGTGTTATACTACTATGGAGGAAAATAAGATGATAATATATAATCAAGTAAAGAGTAATTAAAAAGAGAAAGAGCGTTTATCAGTTGGATATTAGGTTATTTTCCAAATTCACAATTACAAGACATTTTGGTAAGATAGGTTTGATTCTAATCAAAATATAGATATTTTTAAAGACGATACTAAAGAGTTTGCCTTACCAAATAGATTCAAAATTTCAGATTTAATATAAATGAGCAACAATCCAGAATACCTCCAAAGCGAACTCCCCGCCATTACCCTTTTTCAAAAAATGGGGTATCAGTATTACAATGGTGCTACACAGGATGAACATTTGGATATTACCTAAACTAGGATTGCGAAAACATAATTAAATGAAAGTGTAATGGAAGAAAATAGTCACTTCGATAAAAAGTCATTAAAAAAAGTAGAAGGACCTACAGCTGATTGGAATGAATTAGCCAAAGAGTGCGTTTGTTTTGCTAATGGTGTTGGTGGTGAGCTTTTGATAGGCATAGAGGATGACCAAGAACTTCCAGAAGCCACTCAAATAATAAAACCCGCCACAGTTGATAAAATCAATAAAACGATACCTCAGCTTACACTAAATGTTGGTATAGTTGCAACGATTGAAACTGCACCTAACGGTGGCGAATACATAAATTTAAAAGTTTTTCGAAGTAGTCAAACCATTGCTTGTACTTCTAGCGGCAAGTACTATATACGTATTTCGGATGAATGTAGACCAATCTTACCAGAAGATATGACTAGAGTAGCTGCTGATAAGCAAGCTTTTGTTTGGGAAGAAAAGGTCGTTAGGAAAGTGAAATTAGAAGATGCTAATTATCAAAAAAGAGATGCGTTATTGTCTGATATTATTAATTCAGAACGAGTAAGTGACTTCGTAAAAGAAATGTCCAGAGAAGAGCTTTTAGAACATTATTTATTAACGTCAAATGAGTATTTAACTAATTTAGGGGTTTTATGGTTTGGAAATAGAAAAGATAGAGCGCTTATGCACTATGCGCCTACAATTCAATTTATTAAGTATGACGAAAGAGGAGATAAGATAAATAAACGGATTTGGGATGATTTTACTAAAAATCCGAAAGAGTTATTAAATGAAGTAATTGCTTTACCAGACTGGAAGGAGTCTGTAGAAATTTCAGATGGTATTTTCAGAAAAACGATTCCTAATTATGATATTGAAGTAATTAGAGAAATAATTGCAAATGCACTTGTACATAGGGTTTATACAATGCGAGGCGATATTTTTATCAACTTATATCACGATAGATTAGAAGTTCACTCACCTGGCAGATTGCCCTTAGGAGTTACTCCTGCTAATATTATTTCCAAATCGGTTCAACGAAATCAGCATTTATCGAAAATTTTCCACGATTTAAAATTAATGGAAAAAGAAGGCAGCGGATATGATAAAGTTTTTGAAATTCAGCTTTTTAATGGTAAACCTGAGCCCGTGGTTGAAGAATTGGATGATAGAGTTATAGTTACTTTAAAAAAGCAAATTATTAGTAAAGAGGTTGTGAGATTAATGTCTAACGTTAATGATACGTTCAATTTAAATCAAAAGGAAATTATAGCCTTAGGTTTAATTGCTCAAAGTGGAGTATTATCGTCCATTTCATTAACGAGTAAATTGTGCATAAGAAATAATGACTCTTTAAAATATTGGATGGGTAACTTGCTTAAAAATGAAATTGTCTTAAGTAAAGGAAAAACAAAAGCAACCGAATATCATATAAACCCTGAATTATTAAGGAACGTAGATTTTAAAGGTAAAACCGATTTAAAGAAAATTGAACCACATCGCTTAGAACACCTTATATTAGAGGATTTAAAAACATATGCACCTTGTTCTATTGGAGATATTCATCAAAGAATAGGGTTAGAAATAAATAGAAGAAAAGTCAAAAGGATGCTAGATGAAATGGTTTTAAAAGGAGTAGTTAGCTCCGAAGGAGAGAAAAGAGGAACCAAATACTTTATCGACCAAAACGCTATAAATAATTAATAATTGGTCGATAACTGGTCGATAACTGGTCGATAACTTGAAATTATGAATAACACACCCGAATACACCCAAAGCGAACTCCCTGCCATTACCTTTTTTCAAAAAATGGGCTATCAATATTACAATGGTGTTACAGAGGGTGAACGTTTGGATATTACGGAGACTATCCTAAAAGACAGATTGCTCAGTGCTATTAAAAGATTGAACCCTTGGATAAACGAGAACAATCTCAATAAGGTGTATTCACTCATTACTTCCGTTACTGGCACTTCCTTAATGGAAATCAACGAAAAAATTTGGCATCTCATTAAAGGTGGAACGCACACCGTAAAACAAGTTATCGATGGTGTGGAGAATTTTCATCCTGTTCATTTTATAGATTATTCAAAACCAGATAATAACGATTTTCTAATTGTCAACCAAATTAAATATCACGGAGGCGCACAACATTCTATTCCAGATTTAGTAGTTTATATAAATGGTCTGCCCATAGCCATTATAGAATGCAAATCCCCAAAGGCCAACAATGCCTGGGATACTGCTTATAGTGATTTAAAACACTATCAAGAGAACTCAGAGAAGCTATTCCATTTCAACCAAATATGCGTTGGTCTTTGGAGAGATGGAGGTAAATATGGAGCCATCGGTAGTCCTCAACAATTTTTTTCAGTTTACAAACCTTCCAAAGGAGAAGACCTTAGTTTTCTAGGAGAGGAACCTACAGTTCAAGACATATTGATCTATTCTCTTTTTAGAAAGGAAAGGATTTTAGATATTATTCGTCATTTTGTGCTTTTTGAGATTGAAGAAGGAAGAACCATTAAAAAGCTGCCACGTTACCAACAATTACGTGCTACCAATAAAACTATAGCTCGCTTAAAAGAAGATGAAGGAGGCGTTGTTTGGCATACCCAAGGAAGTGGAAAATCACTCACTATGGCTTTTATAACTCGTAAACTTCAAGCTCCTGAGTATGGTTTTAATAACCCCACCATTTTAGTACTAACAGACCGTAAGGACTTAGATAGGCAGATAACCACCACATTTCAAAATGTCGGGTTTAAAAACGTAAAACAAGCTACTTCGGTAGCACATCTTCAAAAACTTTTAAGTAATGATTATGGGGCTATTATAACTACAACTCTTCAGAAGTTTCAAGAAACAGATAGAGAATCCACTTCCGAAGAAGACCAAACAGAGATAGAAGAAAAAGGAAATATTACTATTGAAAAGCAAGTTGTAGATGGCAAACTTATAAAGATTACCAGAGAGCTCATCGATGGAAAATGGCAAGAAGTAGAAAGGACTGAAGTTGACCTTGACAAACTCTCCACTAAAGAAAATCTTTATGTATTGGTAGATGAAGCCCACAGAAGCCACTATGGTTTCTTAGCTGCTTTTATGCGTTCTGTATTACCAAATGCAAAGTTTATAGCTTTTACAGGAACGCCAATTTCTAAAGAAGATAAATCCACTCTTGGGGAATTTTACGGAGGTGAATACATAGATGTTTACACCATAAAGGAATCTGTGGCCGATGGTGCCACTGTGGAGCTTTTATATGATGAGGGTATTGCAAAATTGGATATCAAAAAAGAAGAGCTCGATAAAGAGTTTGATGAGAAGTTTAAAGATGAAACTGAAGAGAAAAAGGATTTACTAAAACGAAAAGCCTTACGTAAATACCAGCTTTCCAAGGAGCGTATTGCTGAAATAAGTAAACACATAATCACCCATTATAGAGATAAGATTTTTCCCGATAAGCACAAGGCAATGATTGTCTGTTCTGGAAGGGATGCGGCCATAAAATATCAAAAGGCAATTCTTAAACTAAAAGATGAAGGTTTCCATAATTTTGAATCCAAAGTAGTCATCAGTATGGGCTCCCCCAAAGCAGATCCCATTGCAAAAAATTACTTTAAGACCTTGGAATGGAACAAGGCAAACCCTGATAATCAAAAGCCGATTTTGGTAGTGCCCCAAGAAATGGTAAAAACAGTAACCGAAGATTATAAATTACCCTTTGGAGATGAAAATGATAAAGAAAAGTCAGGGAAGAAGAAATACAATAATACAGCATTTCTAATAGTTTCAGATATGCTTTTAACGGGTTATGATGCTCCAATAGCCTCTTGCTTGTATTTAGACAAACCTTTAAAGGAGCATAATCTTCTTCAAGCGATAGCAAGGGTTAACAGAAGTGGAAAAGGAAAGAGTGCCGGCTTTATTGTAGATTATAATGGCATTTCGGAATACTTAATCCAAGCTTTGGAAATATTCTCAGGAGATTTAAGACCAGATGACATTCTCAAAAATATCAACGAAGAGCTTCCATTGCTTGAATTAAATCACACCAAATTAGTAGATTTCTTTAAACCCCTGAAAACGGACAGAAAGTACGATAGAGAAAGGTATATAGATAGAGCAATCAGGTTTATTGAACCATTGGATAAAAGAGATGAGTTTAAAACCTTATTAAAGGATTTCAATAAGTCAATTAATCGTATTCTACCAAACCCAAAAGCACTTAAATATGAAAAAGATTTTGAGCTTTATAATGAATTAAAGCTAAGAGCAAAAAACGCTTTTCCTGATGATGAAGGATTACGAATTAGTGAAGATGAGAGTAAAATGCTTCAGGATATGATTGATAAACACCTTAAATCTGGAGGTGTAGAAAATCTTTTAAATGAACCAATTTCTATCATAGACAAAGAAAAATTTAAAGAGGAAATGAGAAGTGCTTCTCCTGATACCAAGGAGCTAAAAATGCGAAATAATCTAAAACACACCATCAAAGTAGGTATAGATAAAAACCCAGATTTCTTCAAACCTTTAGCACAGCGATTGGAAGAATTACTACAGGAATATGCGGCTAAAAGATTGAATCAAACTCAATTACTTTTGGCATTCTCAAATATTCAGGACGACATTATAAAGCAGCAACAAGAAGGCGACGAAAAAGGCTTTAATACGGAGCGCTCTAAAGCGGTTTTTGCGTCAATGAAGACTATCTTTGATGGAGAAGCAGAAGAAGCTACAAAAAGCTTGTTTAGCCTGATAGATGGTGAATTAGGTATTGTAGACTGGGAGAATAAAGGAAGGGTTAAAAAGGATATTGAAAACAAAATAAAACGATTGCTACAGAATAAGTTAGACTCCAAAGAGGCTAAAATAAAAGCTAGGGAGATGGTGGATGTTTTGGTTAAAAATAAAGGATAGGGATGATACACTATAAGGTAAAAGCACGATATGCAATAAATTTAGGTACGGATGATTTTCAACTAAAAGAGGTTGAAGAAATTTTTACGAACGAGAACCCCATAGAGGCTCGAAGGGAAGCCTATAGCCACTACGAAAGTTACTTGGATGTAATTGAGGCGGATGCTTTCGAGGAGATATCAATTATGAATCAATTGTTAACTCCATATGTTGAATATTACAATGAAAAAGGAGAATTTCCCTCTAACTTCCCAGAAAACCTTGGGGTCGGACTCTATTTCTTTAGCGATGATGAAGAGTTATTATCAAAAGGAGAGGATTATTTTTTAATGGGGTGGAATGATTCTGCTTACGATACAGAAAAAAACTTAGAGCTGGAAAAAAGTATTTATGATTTAAATAAATGGGACACCCAAAATTGGGTTACTACAATAAAGTATTATGACCTAGAAAAACACACATTAAGTACTATTTATATAGAAGACCCAAAAGCTGTAGTATTCTCAGAAGTTTTATGGACACCATCTGAATTTTGGAGTGGTAGCAATCCTTCAGCTTGGTTTGAAGATGATGATTTAGATGAAGATGAAAGAGCAGAATATGAGAGGGTAAAAAATCAACTTGAATTGCAAAATGGTAATATATATGAAGAAGGTGAAGTAGAAATTGAGAAATTTAAAAGAAAAGTTGATACGCAAAAAGAAGATAACTCATTGGTATCTGGGATAATTAAACAAGGCGAAAACAGAAATCTTGAATTTAAATCCTCATTACGGTATTGCCTAAAAACAAATGAGCCGAAAGAGTATATTGAACATAGTATCACGAAAACTATTAGTGCCCTCGCAAATACAGAAGGTGGGGTTCTGTTAATTGGAGTCGATGATAAAGGCAATATACTTGGTTTAGAGAACGATATTAAAACATTTAAATCAAAGTCTCAAGATGGATTTTTAAAACACTTTGATAATTTAATTAGAGACCATTTTACTGAACCAATAGATGCTATATTGAATTATGGATTCGAAGTCGTACAATCTAAATTGATTTTTCTGGTGAATATAGAAAAAAGCAATAAACCAAGATTTTTAATAACCAAAAAAAGAGGTAAAGAATTTTATATAAGAAGAGCTGCCTCGACTAATGGCTTGGATATAGAAGAAACGGCTCAATACATTATTGATAAATGGTATGCCAGAGATTAAGTACGGAAATAAAACTATTGAATACACCATTCTTGAAAAGGAAGGGCTCAGATCCCATTACATAACTGTAGAAAAAGGGACAGGAGTTACTTTGAAGGGGGAAGCTATACCTATTGAAAAAAGTGATAAACTAATCGCCAAAAAAGCCAAGTGGATAATAGATAAATTAGAGCTCGTTAAGTCCATAGGGGAAGATAAGATTGTTACTGGCTCCAGGATTCAATATTTAGGCAGAAAGTATTATGTAGAGATATTCATCAATGAAGATATTGAAAACATAGAAATAAATTTCACTGAATCAAAGTTTAAAGTGCTTACCCCAAAAAGGCTAAACAGCCAATCCAACTTAATTGAAGCCTTTGAAACCTTCTTCACTCAGAAAGCCGAAGAAAAGATAAAACCAAGATTAAAAAAGTGGTCAAAGAAAACAGGCTTGAACTATAAAAAGGTTCAGTTTAAACAACTGGAGAAACAATGGGGTAATTGTACACCCAATAATTCTATTACTATCAATATAGAATCTATAAAATTACCGTATTCACTAATAGATTACCTGCTAGTCCACGAACTAGTTCACACCAAAATAAAAAATCATTCAAAGGAATTTTGGGCAGAACTCTCTAAACACATTCCTAATTGGAGAGAACTGAATGATAGGATGTATGGGATGAGGTTGTAATATGAGGAATTTACGATATTGGAAAAGGATTTAAGATATAAAGTAACAAAAATGGATGCTTTAATTAATATTTTAACACTGTGGCTTAAGCCTCTCTATGAGAAGCATTATTTATTTTATTCGATAATTGTAGAGTTTAGAAATAAATTACCGAGGGTGCAGAATGAAGCTAAAAAACTATCTACAGAAGATCTTGAGAATAATTTAGTATTTAAAGGAATTTCAAAGTATTCCACGGTTATTAATCTATCTACTCAAAAAGTTAGCTTAACAGAAGCTGATATTGATGATTTCTACAATAAGCTGAATAACTTTAATTATGACTTTATACTATTTAAAAAATATTATAGGGATTTTGTTAAAAATTTAAATAGGTTTTCTCCAAAAGCTTCAAATACTGATTTTGACATAGCAATTCTAAAAGGTCTATTAATTGAAGAAAGGCATAGACCCTTAAGACCTTTTCCAATATTAATATATCATATTAAATTCAAATACAAACTGACCTCCTGGATATTTAAAAGAAATCGAAAATTTAGAAGAAGTTAAAGACTATTTTGGGGTTAAATAGGTTGAACAACTTCCAATGCAATACCCAAAAAAATATAATATCACTTACCTTCTTACCTAGTCCTTTATTAATAAGGGTTAAGCGATTTTATTTGCTAATTCAAGCTACTGTTATTGGCCTTAAATTATCAATATTATGAACTTTCTTTTAGTGTCAATTTATATATTTAATCAGTACTAATTTTTATAAATATTCTACAAATAGAATCTTGAGTTCGCTAATGACCTCATCAGAATTCCTTTAAAAACTTCCACCATTGCTCATTCAAGTTCTAATAAACACTCTAAATAATTAATCCTCATTTAAGTCATCCTGCTTTGTAAGTTTTTAGTCTTATTCAGCTCCTCTACAACTGATTTTTCCAAATAAGATTTGCTTTAAACTATTCAATAGTGTGTCATAGGTTAAATTATCAGCCATTTAAGAAATAAATAAATGAATTATAATTAATTATGTTAAATGATTAATAATGAAATATGTGTGTGCTTGTAATTATAAAAATAATGAAAATTATTTGGTTTATTTTAGTTGGAAAAACATCATAAAATCGGATGTGATTGACAGACAGTGTGTTACTGAAAAAGCTTGATTTTACTATGGCTTAGAGCGTTTTTATTAAGAGGATTTTATTTTTTAAAAAAGATTTTAAAAGAATTGGTTTTTATCATAATTTATTCCTAAGTTTGAAAGGAATTAACATTAATTAACCTAGAATTATGAAAGTAAATTACTTATTCGCTGCTATTCTTGCATACCCTGCTCTTTCTTCAAAGCAAAAAATTTTAGCTTTTATTAATTCTTTAAAACCTTAATGTAAAAACACATTAAATCAATTTTTGTGCTATTAAATTAAGGAAGTCCAAATCGTCTTACTAAAGTTGTAAATCACAGAATTAACAAGTCTGGAAAACGTACAACGGCAGAAGAATAAATTTCCAAAGTTTCCATACCAAAAATGTATCGAATGCTATTTAGTTATAAAACGTGGTAACTATGTTAGTTAAGTTTTGATTGCTTTAATGTGTCACAGAGATAAAAAATGGTAAGTCTTACTTACTTCTGATAATAACTTAATTTTTAACCCCAAATCTTTTTAATTATGATGAAAAAAATACCAAAGTATTTATGCGGATCATGGCTTATGTCCACGATGTTGTTTTTCGGAGCGGTTCCGACTAGCGAAGCCCAAACAGATTTGAGTAGCTCTAGAGCTAATTCAAGTTGGACTAATTTTAATGAACGAACTAATGGTGTAGGAGAAGTTATCGTTAATGGAGTAGATCCAAATACGTTTACTTTCCAAAACGCGTCAACATCTTCTTACCCACGTACTCAAGCGACGGTTGTCTACGATAACGGACCTCTTGTAAATGTAGCTGGAACTCCAGATTTGAGTGTTTTAGAATCTATTACATTAGGAATGAACACCCTTGGTGGAAACGTGTCAAACGCAGCTGGATTTGGTTTTGCAGATGATTTTGAATTACTTGCTGAAACTGAAATCACTGAAATTACCGGATATGCATACCAAACAGGTGCTACCTCCACTAGTATTAATGCAATGTATGTAACAATCTGGGATGGAGACCCAAGTGATGCAGCTTCTACTATAGTTTGGGGAGACCAAACAACTAATGTGTTCACTTCTGTAGAAGATATTAATACATTTAGAGTTGCGGAGGATGACCAAGGAGGTAGACAAAGAATGATCCAAAAAGTAAATGCTGCTATTACAGGTCTTACTTTAAGTGCTGGTACATACTGGTTAGAATATTCATTTGATGGTACCGGAGGGTCTGGACCTTGGCAGCCGCCGGTAGTTGTTTTAGGTGCTGATTCAACAGGAGACGCCCTTCAAAAATCTTCAACAGGATGGGGTCCTTGGTTGGATTCAGGTACTAATACACCACAAGGAGTGCCATTCCAAATTCACGGTGAAGAAGCTGGTGGTGGCGGTGGTTGCGAATGGACAGTTATAGTTCAAGGTACTAGCTTTGGTGATGAAGTTGAATGGGAGTTAAGAGAAGCTGGTGGTGCTGTATTGCTGTCTGGAGGCGGCTACGGTCAAGGCTACTACGACGAGCAAACAACAAATGCTGAGGGGCCGCTAGAGTTCTATATTAACTCTATTGGTACGTTTGGAGATAATACTCCAGCATACACCATTTTAACTGATGGGAACGAAATTTTAGACGGCGTTCTTCCAGGTGGTGAAGAAGCTACATTTAGCGACTTAAATTGTGACACTGGTGGTGGAACAATTACTTACTGTATACCTGAAGGAACAAACGATACTCGTTTTATAGACAACTTTAGTACGACTGGAGGTTCTGAGAATGTTTCAAATATGGCGTCTGGTTTCTCACCTGCCGGATATGGAGATTTCTATGATACACATACTGTAGCTCAAGAGCTTGGTGGTGAAGTTGAATTTGCTGTTGATGTGGAAGGTGGTACTGCTGGATTTAGAATTTGGGTAGACTGGAATCAAGATGGTGTTTTTGATACTACTACTGAAGTAGTTTACAACTCTACTAGTTATGAGACTAGCCATGCTGGAGCGTTTACTGTTCCTGCTGACGCTTTAGAAGGTGATACTAGAATGAGAATTGTTAGTCACTGGTTAAGTACAACTGGAGATGTTGATCCTTGTGAAACTGGATTTAGTTACGGAGAATTTGAAGATTATAAATTCACTGTAGGTGCTGGTACTGGTGGTGGAGGTTACTGTATCCCTGTATTAGATTGTACAGATAACGATATGATTACTAATGTAACTTTCCAAGAAATAGACAATACTACTACTTGTAGCCCTGATGGATATGGCGATTATACTGCTATGTCTGGAACTGTTGCAGCAGGTGAAACGTACCCAATTTCGGTAAGTGTAGGAAATGGATGGGCAAGTGAGTCTGTATCTGTATGGATCGATTTTGACAACAGCGAAACTTTTGAGGAGTCTGAGTTTTTCTATATCGGAACTGGATCTGACGAAGCTTTAACAGGTGAATTAGCGATACCAGCTGGTCTTGCAGATGGAGACTACAGGATGAGAGTTCGTGTGGCAGCAGTAGGACAAACTACAGCTACTTGGGATATGTCTTGTGATGAAACTCAAGGATACGGAGAAACTGAAGATTATACCCTAACAGTAGACAGTACTGCAGGTGTGAATGATTTTTCATCAGTTAACTTTTCGTACTTCCCTAACCCAATGCAAAATGAACTTAACATTGCTTCAAACTTAAGCATTGAGTCAATTTCAGTGTACAACTTATTGGGTCAAGAAGTAATGAGCAGCGTAAACGTATCTAACGGTAAGGTTGATGTTTCTGCATTATCAACTGGAACTTTCTTATTCCGTGTTACTTTTGAAGGCGGATTAACAGAAAACTTCAAAGTTATAAAGCAGTAATTAATTTTTAGTTAAATTCAATTCAAGCTGCCTCCTATTAGGAGGCAGCTTTTTTTATTCTTTAGTTTATTTGAAGTAGATATTTAGCAAACAAAAATTTGCTAAGTCTATACGGTGAATACGTCTCGATATTATTTTAACGATTTAAATAATTTATTAGAAGATGATAACTATCTTTAAAAGATGTATTTAACTAACACACTTTAATTATGAAAAAAATAGTTTTAATCCTTTCAATCTTACTGAGTTCTACAGTTATGTTTTCACAGAAAGTAAAGGTGATAGAAGGGGATTTCAAGAACCTTAAGGGTATTGCAGTCTATAACTTGGAGTTTGATTACACTGGAGTTCAGATTCCAAAATACGATTCGGAAGAAGCGTTTTTAAAGGATAAAATGGAAAAACGTGAAAATAAGGAGGCTGGAGCTGGAGAGGAATTTAAAAAATCTTGGTTTGCAGATAGGGAAGAAAAATATGAGCCAAAGTTTATCGAATCTTTTAATAAGCGTTTTGATGGTGAGGTACGCGTAGCCAAAGATATAGATGCCGAATACACAATGAAAATTCATTCCACAATGATGTGGGCAGGATATAACGTTGGGATAGTTAGAAAAAACGCTAAGCTTGAAGCTACGGTTTCGGTTTATAAAACAAGTAACCCCTCCGAAGTACTATGGTCTGCCAATTACACCAAAGTAGAAGGGAGTGGCGCTATGGGTTACGACTTCGATTCTGGATACAGAATTTCTGAAGCTTATGCTAAACTAGCTAAGGAAGTTGCTTACAACATAAAAAAGAAAGCAAAATAACTTTACTCGCTTAATCGCTCATTTTCCATATCAATAACCTTAGCAACCGTTTTAACCAAACGGTTGTGGTTTTTTACAAAAGGATTGGTTTCATCCCAAACATAACCTGCAAGTACAGCGCAAATTTGTTCTTTAATAACAGGATTTTCTGGTCGGTGAAAAAATATTTTCTGAAGATTCCCTGTGTACCATTCTTTTACATAGGTTCTAAATACATCTACACCTCTCATTATATACCCTGTGTACTCTGCTTCCCAATCTACTTGTTCGCCTTTTAATTCTTTGGTTATTAGTTTGGCCGATTTTAATCCAGATTCGGTTGCGAAAGTTACTCCCGAAGAGAATACCGGGTCTAAAAATTCGGCGCTATTGCCGGTAAGAGCATAGCCCTTTCCGTAAAGTTGTTTTACAGCCTTAGAGTAATTTTTAATTGTATAAGGTTCAAATAAAAATTCTTCATCTTTTAGTCTATCGTAATAGTAATCGGAAATTTTTAGCATTTCCTTCATTTTCTCTGCATTTGTGCCTTTGTAGGATTCTATAAACGAGGTTGGTCCTACAAAACCAATACTAGTAACACCGTTTGAAAAAGGAATCACCCAAAGCCAAACATCATCTCTTACAACGTCAAAGGTTATAATAGTTCCTTCTACCCCTTCAGGTCTTCTATTTTCCTTAACGTGAGTGAATATTGCTGAATTAGCATCAAGGGAAGAAGGTTTGTCTAAATCTAATAATCGAGGTAAAACTCTTCCGTAGCCACTACTATCAATTATAAACTTGGCATTTATTTTATATTCTTTTCCATTTTCATCTTTTACAGTTGTGGTAGAGCTTCCCACCCCTTGAGTCAAATTAATATCCTCATCGTTAGTATTGAATTGCACATCGACAACTTCATGCCCAAACGAAACATCTACGCCTTTCTTCACTATTTCTTTAGCCAATGTGTTATCAAAATCAGCACGAGGGACTTGCCAGGTGTAATCCCAACCAGGAGTGTGTTTTTTGCTAAAATCGAAATTACAAACAATGTTGTTTTTCAAAAATCGAGCTCCAGATTTTATTTCAAATCCTTGTGCCATCAAACAATCTAATAGCCCAGTCTCTTCAAAATGATCCATACAACGCGGTAATAGACTTTCGCCTATCACAAAACGTGGAAAGATATTTTTTTCAACTACTTTGCAGCTTATTCCATTGTTGTTTAAATAAGCAGCAGCCACGCACCCCGAAGGACCAGCTCCAATTATTAACACATCAACATTAATATCATTCATATAATTAAGAAATAGATTGTTAAAAAAATATAAATTTGCAGTGGAAAGTTACCAATTTATTTTCGCAGTACACATTTTTACACACTTAGATTCAAGAATAAATGCCAATACTACAAGGAAAACTGGAAATAGCAGATTTTGAAAAAACGATCTTCAAAAATGAAGCTGTCCAACTTCACAAAGATATAATAGAAAGAGTTCAACGTAGTTTTAATTTTCTGAAAGAATTTTCTGAAAATAAAATTATTTACGGTGTCAATACTGGCTTTGGGCCAATGGCGCAATACAAGATTAAAGACGACGAACGCATTCAATTGCAATACAATCTTATCCGTAGCCACGCTTCTGGAACAGGAAATCCTATTCCTGCTCAACACGTACGCGCGGCAATGTTGGCTAGATTAAATACTTTAAGCCTAGGTAATAGTGGTGTACATCCGTCTGTAATTTACTTGATGAGCGAATTGCTTAACAAAAATATTATTCCGCTAATTTACGAACACGGAGGTGTAGGGGCGAGTGGTGACTTGGTACAACTGGCACACTTGGCATTGGTGCTAATTGGCGAAGGTGAAGTTTTTTATAAAGGCGAACGAAGAAATACAGCAGAAGTTTTCGAACTAGAAAACCTCGAACCTATAAAAGTTGAGTTACGTGAAGGTCTAGCGCTGATGAATGGAACTTCGGTTATGACGGGTATTGGTGTTGTAAATGTACTTTATACTAGAATTATAATGGATTGGATGATTAAAGCGTCTTCTGCCATCAATGAAATTGTAAAAGCTTACGACGATCATCTTTCTTTCGAGTTGAATCAAACAAAAAGACACAACGGCCAACGTAAAGTTGCCGAGATGATGCGCACGCATTTAAAGGATAGTACGCTTACAAGAAAACGTGAACACCATCTATATAACGGAACTAAAGAAGAAGATGTTTTTGTTGAAAAAGTACAAGAGTATTACTCTTTGCGATGTGTTCCGCAGATATTAGGTCCAGTTTTAGACACGCTCGATTCTGTTGAAAATATTTTAATAGAAGAAGTAAACTCTGCAAACGACAATCCTATTGTAGATGTTGAAAATAGAAATGTATATCACGGCGGAAATTTCCACGGCGATTATATTTCATTAGAAATGGATAAACTGAAAATTGTTGTGGCTAAAATGACAATGCTTTCGGAACGTCAACTTAACTATTTATTGAACTCAAAACTTAATGATATTCTTCCTCCATTTGTTAATTTGGGGAAATTAGGTTTAAATTTCGGAATGCAAGGAGTTCAGTTTACTGCAACTTCAACAACAGCAGAAAGTCAAATGCTTAGCAATCCGATGTATGTTCATAGTATTCCAAACAATAACGACAATCAAGATATTGTAAGTATGGGTACAAATGCTGCGCTTATCACTAAAAAAGTGATAGAAAATGCATTCGAAGTAGTTGCAATAGAGTTAATTACTATTGTTCAAGCTATTGAATATCTAGAAGTACAAAATCAAGTGTCTTCTGAAACCAAAAAAATGTATCAGCAAATTCGTGCGATAGTGCCTGTATTTAAAGAGGATGTGGTAATGTATCCTTATGTAAATGAGGTGAAAGAGTACTTGATGAATACTTCCAAATAAAATTATTCAGTCTCCTCAAAATTGTTTATTTTAACTTTAACTAACTTAAAATAAAAATATTATGAAATCGATACTTACAATTCTGAGCATTTTTTTGATGGGGATTAGTGCTGTAAACGCCCAAGAACTCGCCTTAGTACGAGACGGCGGAAGCTTTGGTTATATAAATAGATCTGGTGAATTTGTAATTCAACCACAGTATGACAAAGCAGGTAGCTTTTCGGGCAAGTACGCTGCAGTAATGAAAGACAAAAAATGGGGAGTTATAAACGCCACAGGAGAGTGGGTAATTCAACCTACTTACGATCGTATAAAGCCTTATAATTCTGGATACTTTTTAGTTGAAGAAGGTAAAGAGTGGAAGTATATAAACACTAATGGCGAAACCCTTAACACACCTGCCACCGATAAGTATTACGACTTCGATCAGGGCGTGGCAATTATTAGAAGTGGTGATAAAGTAGGTTTGATAGACACCAGTGGGAAAGCGATTGTTGAAACAAAATACGATGAAATTAAAAGTTTTAACGATGGCTATGCAAAGTTTAAAGAAGGAGAAAAATGGGGGTTGATAAGCAATAAAGGAAAGGTGTTTGTAGCTGCTGAATACGATGAGATTGGCGATTTTAGCAAAAATGGTATTTGGGCTAAAAAAGGCGATAGCTTTGGTGTGATCAACAACGGAACCTTTACACCGATTAATGGCGTTGAGAAAATGTGGGATTTCACAAATGATTCATCGCTAACTTATGCACGAAGCGGAGGTAAAATGGGATTTGTAAATGCTATGGGAGAATGGGTTGTACAGCCAACTTACGATAAAGTTCGTGCGTTTAATGCAGGTCTTGCTCCAGTTAATATGGGAAAGGAATGGGGATACATTAATGAAAAAGGTGAAAAGGTAATAGATATAAAATACAGAGACGCCGAGATATTTTCAGATGATGGTTTAGCACCCGTAAAAGAGAAAAAACTTTGGGGCTTTATAGACAAAACAGGAAATCTAGTAATTCCTATGGAATATGATATTTCAATTGGTATGTTTGGGTTTTTACAAAAGGGATCTGAAAAAGGTTTCCAAAACGGACTTGCGCGTGTGAAGTATAAGAAAGAATGGGGGTTTATAAATAAGAATGGCCAAGTAGTCGGCAAATGGTTCCAAAACGCAGAAAACTTTGTAGATGTTTCTAAATAGAATTTCTACTGAAGAAAATTGGGAATAAAAGATTGAGATTTAAATATATTGTAAAATGTTCCTCCCCTTTTTTCAAGGAATATGTGGAGCTGATTACAAAGAATAATTTATGGGTTTTTACTAATTAATTATTAGTTGTAATCTTTTAGTAAAAGACTAAGAATTAAACATATTAAAAAGTTCCTCTCCTTTTTTCAAG
>NZ_VDMC01000019.1 GCF_006346335.1 Aequorivita sinensis | reverse complement strand
AATCCTTTTTTTAAATTCAATTGAGTATTTACGCTGCTTGCGAATACTCCGTACATTTGCTTTCATAGGTTTTCACTCGTTAAGTGGTCAACCTATATCAGAGACGTACAAGCATCTAGCATCTAGCATCTAGCATCTAGTCTCTACTCTAGGTCTAAAGCTTCTTACTCAAGCTAAACCAGCCACCACCGTTCATCACTTCTATCCCATTACTTTTTAGAATCCCCGCAGCACTTGCACTACGCATTCCACTAGCACAGCATACAATTACAGGTTTATCCCATTTCTTAATCTGAGAAATATTAGAACTGATACTTTGTAACGGGATATTTTTAGAACCTGGAATGGCTCCCCCATCATATTCGCCTTTACTACGAACATCGATTATGACCGCACCACGGCTTTTAAAGTCTTGTATCTTCTTGTTTTTGCTACCAAATAAAAAATCTAAAAGCCCCATTTTATGTATTGTTTTATAACTACAATATTACAATTTTCGCTAATAATTCTTCCCACATATTCGCTATATTGCAGTAATGAAAACAATTTCACGAAAGGACGAAATCGTAAAAGTGGCAGCTACTCTGTTTAGAAAAAGAGGCTATAGTGCTATCACTATGCGTGATATAGCTTCAGAAATGGATATCAAAGCCGCAAGTCTTTATAACCACATTAGTGGAAAACAAGAAATTCTAGCGGATATCATTCTTGAAGTGGCTCAAGAGTTTACAACTGGAATGAATCAGGTTATTTCCCAGCAATCAAGCACACTTAAAAAGTTGGAAAACCTAATCGAGCTTCATATAGATATTACTTTAAATCACTCCGAAGCATTAGCCTCATTAAACAACGACTGGATGCACTTGGAAGGAGATAATCTGAATGCCTTTATAAAAATGAGAGATGAGTATGAAGATAATTTCCGAGAATTAATAAAAACAGGGATAGAGGTTAACGAAATTAGATCGGCCCATCCTGAAGTGATTCTATTCTCTATTCTATCTACTTTACGCACACTTCATTTATGGTATGAAAAGCGAGGAAAGTTAGACGTGAATGTGCTTAAAAAAGATATGGTGTCGGTGTTGCTAAAAGGAATTATGTAGATGAAGAATTTCAGAACAGTTGATTTCAATAGCAGAGTTCGCGAACAATATTATTAAGGTTAATTGAATCCTAACGGCTCTTGGAAAAGCTATAAAAAAACAATATGAATAATATATATACTTATAAAGAGCATCAGTACAATTGTGAAAATTGTGGTTGGACTGGAAAAGGTGAGGTTTTGAAACAAGGCGATTTAAAGGAAGAAGGCTTTGAAGTAAATTGTCCTAATTGTAAATATTTACTAGAACTAGTGGTCTTCCCAACTTTTTCTGAAGTTCTTCAATTTGGCACCGAGGAAGATAAAAAGGAGGTTCGTAAACAAATGAGTTTTTGGGATCATTGGGAGGCTCTGAGTTTGAAATCGGCAGATGAATTGCCCGAAATAGAAGGTGATAATTTAATTTTCGAAATAGTTGAAAAGAAGTATAAAAGAAAGGACTTTTTATTTCTAATGCACAACGGTAAAGAAATTTGGAAAGAGCCTTTGCTGTACGAATATTATGACCGTTTTATTGATATAGGCAAAATACTTCATGAAAAGTATGGCGACAGAATGGATGATCTTGTGCCTCCAGAATATGAAGGATGGCTGCTTGGTGATTACCTTCCTGCCCCTAAACTAATTAAAGAATTCCGTAATTCATTAAAAAACAAAAGTAAATAAAGATCAAAGTTGCAATTCTAACTAACAACTGTTAGTTTTGCTATTCATAAATCAAAAAATAAGTGGCAAGATTTCATAAATTAAAAGTACAAGACGTTTATAAAGAAACTGATGAATGTACGGTTATAACTTTCGACGTTCCAGATAATTTGGCTCAGGAATTCAACTTTCGCCAAGGACAACATTTAACTTTAAAAGCCGACATTAACGGGGAAGATACACGCCGCTCGTATAGTTTGTGCTCTAGCCCTATTGAAAATCAATGGCAAGTAGCTGTAAAAACAATTCCAGGTGGTGTTTTTTCTACTTATGTAAGGGATACCTTAAAATCTGGAGATACTCTTGAGGTTATGGAGCCAAGTGGAATGTTTGGCGTAGATGTGAATCCTAATAAAGCGAAAAACTATTTATTTTTTGCTGCAGGAAGTGGAATTACTCCTGTTATCTCAATGATAAGAACACATCTAGCATTAGAACCCAATGCTACTTGTAAGTTGTTTTATGTGAATAGAACTGCAAAATCTATTATCTTTAAGGAAGCTTTAGAGCAATTGCGAAACCAATATTTTGGAAGACTAGAAATCTATTATTTCCTTACTAAAGAACGAAGAGATATCGAACTTTTCAACGGTCGTTTTGACGAAGAAAAAATGGAAATTCTAACAAAGAATTTCATCGATATACCAGACACTAGTGAAGTGTTTTTGTGTGGGCCTGAAAAAATGGTAGATTTTGTAAGTGAATACTTGATAAAAGCTGGACTTCCAAAAGAATTAGTTCACTATGAACTTTTTGTTACAGGACTTTCAGAAGAAGATATTAAAAGAGCCGAGCGTTTAGCAAAACAAAACGTAGAAGGTGTTGAAGTAACAATTGTAGATGGTGGAAAGGAATTCCAGTTTACGATGACTAAGGATTTCGACAACATTCTCGACGCCGCCTTGGCCGCGGGTGCAGATTTACCTTTCGCGTGTAAAGGTGGAGTTTGCAGCACTTGTAAGTGTCAAATTATGGAAGGGAGTGTAGAGATGAAAATAAACTATGCGTTAAGCGATAAAGAAGTAGGACAAGATTTAGTTTTGAGTTGCCAGGCTGTACCAACGTCTGATAAAGTAAAAGTAGATTTTGATGTATGATGAATTATCCTGCAAGCTGTCCCCTATTTATTCAGCGGAACTAATTGTAGGTATTTAAAAAAGATATTATGAGCGAAAAAGAAGTAAAAAACCTAGAAGAAATCTTTGAAGCACGTATTGCGCGCGATGAAAAGATAGAGCCAAAAGATTGGATGCCGGAGAAATATCGAAAAACTCACATCAGGCAAATAAGTCAGCACGCACATTCAGAAATTATCGGAATGCTACCTGAAGGAAACTGGATTACCCGTGCTCCTTCCCTGCGTAGAAAAGCTGCATTATTGGCAAAAGTTCAAGATGAAGCTGGACACGGCTTGTACTTATATTCAGCTTGTGAAACCCTTGGAGTTTCTCGCGACGAATTATACGATCAACTACACAGTGGAAAAGCGAAGTATTCTTCAATTTTCAATTATCCAACAATCACTTGGGCCGATATTGGTGCAATTGGTTGGTTAGTAGATGGTGCCGCTATTATTAATCAAGTGCCACTTTGCAATACTTCATTCGGTCCTTATGCTCGTGCAATGGTACGTGTATGTAAGGAAGAAAGCTTCCACCAACGTCAAGGTTACGAAATTATGTTAACACTTTGCCGTGGCACTCAAGAGCAAAAAGCAATGGCTCAAGACGCACTAAATCGCTGGTGGTGGCCAAGCTTAATGATGTTAGGCCCTACAGATGCAGAATCTGTTCATACCGAACAATCAATGAAATGGAAATTAAAGCGTAAAAGTAATGACGATTTACGCCAACAATTTATTGATCAAACTGTACCACAAGCAGATATTTTAGGACTTACAATTCCAGATCCAGATTTGAAATGGAACGAAGAAACAGGTCATTATGATTTTGGGGAAATTGATTGGGAGGAATTCTGGCAAGTAGTAAAAGGTCACGGTCCTTGCAACAAAGAAAGAATGAGTGCTAGAGTGAACGCTTGGAACAATGGCGAGTGGGTTCGCGATGCCGCAATGGCATATGCTGAAAAGAAAGAAGCAAATAAATTAAAAGAAGCAATATAAAACTAGAATCAAGCTTAAGGAGTTCAACTTTTAAGACATTATATTCTTGAATTCTGAATTACGAAAAAACCTTGAATCAAACACATAAAGTTATGTCAAAAAATTGGCCCCTTTGGGAAATATTTGTCCGCAGTAAAAACGGATTAGAGCACCGTCACTTCGGAAGCCTTCACGCAGCAGATGCTGAAATGGCTTTAGAAAACGCGCGTGATGTTTACACTCGTCGAAACGAAGGCGTGAGTATTTGGGTTGTAGAAAGTAAAAATATTACCGCTTCAAACCCTGCTGAAAATGGCGAAATGTTTGAGCCTGCTCAAGATAAAGTATACCGCCACCCTACTTTTTATGATTTACCAGACGAGGTGAAGCATATGTAACGGAAAAACAATACTGAAATCAAAATTGAAATTGAAAAAATGAGGGAATATAACTTAGATAGTCGATTCGAAGATTTTGCCGCTTCAGTTATTGTTATGTTTTCAAAACAACCGATATCTTTTGCTGCTGATTACCTTACAAAACAACTCATTAGATCTGCCTGTTCAGCAGCGTTGAACTTTGGTGAATTTGAAGGAGCAGGTTCTAATAAAGATAGAGTCAATAAGCTTAGGATTACATTAAAAGAATTACGAGAGTCGCTTAGGAATATTAACATACAAATAAAAGCGAACCTTATAGATTCGAACGATCTTAAAACAATTAGAAATGAAAATGATGAGCTCATCAGAATAGTAGTTTCTTTGATTAAAAAATTTAGTTAATTCCTTCGATTTCGATTTGAGTTTCGATTTCGATTTTTAATAATTGAAAATGAATAACCTATATAATTACCTCCTAACAATTGCTGACAACTCACTAATCCTAGCCCAAAGATTGGGGGAACTATGTGGTCACGGCCCAAGTTTGGAAACAGATATTGCAATTACCAATATTTCATTGGACTTGCTCGGACAAACAAGAAGTTATTATCAATACGCTGCTAAATTGGTAGGTGAAAATAAAACTGAAGACGATATCGCTTTCTTACGAATTGAAAGAGACTACAAAAACTGTCTTTTAGTAGAGCAACCCAACACTCATTTTGGATTTGTTATAGGTAGACAATATCTCTTTGATGTATATCACTATATGTTGATGGAAAAACTTCAAAATAGTCCAGATGAAAACCTTGCTGCTATTGCTAAAAAAGGAATTAAAGAAGTAAGCTACCACAAGCGTTTTTCTGGAGACTGGGTAAAACGATTGGGAGATGGAACCGAAGAGAGTAATAAAAAAATGCAAGAAGCCATCGACGACCTTTGGAGATACACCGACGAACTTTTCTATTTAACCGATACTGAAAAAGAAGTTATTAAAGAAGGAATCGGAATTGATGTTTCATCATTTAAAGAAGAATATTACAAAGAAGTTTCTGAACTTCTAACTGAAGCTACTCTTACTGTACCTGAAAATAAATATTTTACAAAAGGAGGAAAAGAAGGAGTTCACACAGAGCATATGGGCTATATTTTAGCCGAATTGCAATATATGCAACGCACCTACCCTAATATGAATTGGTAGTTATAACATTCACTTTTAATTTCTACACTTGCTACTTAAAGTAGCGCTTTAGAGGTTAGTAGCAAATTGAATACTGAAATTTTAAAAACATAAAATAAATTGTTGACAGAAAGTCCAAATATTGATAAAGATTTAATCCCAGTTTTGAAAACCGTTTCAGATCCGGAGATTCCTGTGTTATCGGTTTTGGCACTAGGAGTTATTCGTGAAGCAATAGAAGTAAACGGAGTTGTAAAAATAAAGCTTACTCCTACCTATTCTGGATGTCCAGCTATGGACGTTATTTCAGACGATTTAAAAAAAGCATTCGAGGATGTTGGGAAAAAAGCTGAAGTAGAACTTGTTCTTTCTCCTGCATGGTCCACCGATTGGATATCTGAAGAAGGGCTTCAAAAAATGGAAGAATACGGGATTGCGCGTCCTCTTTCAGAAACCCACGACAAAGACGTTTTACTTGGAAACAAAAAAATGGTTAAATGTCCGCAATGCGGAAGTACAAATACACACCTAGTGAGTCAGTTTGGTTCTACAGCTTGCAAAGCACTTTTTAAATGTGACGACTGCCACGAGCCATTCGATTATTTTAAATGCCTGAAATAACTTCCCTCGTAGGCTGGAATTTCATCTTTAGTGCTTAAATACTTTAGTCTTGATTCTTGTTTCTTCTAGCGCAGCGGTCGTGTTTCTGTAATGAGAATTCTCTCAATCTTTATTCTCAATAGTTTCGCATACAAGATTGTTTAAATTTGCCAAAAAAAACTATGGGATTTTATTACGAACTACTCAATCGTGAAATAAAAACAGACGGCTCGCAAGTGGCGCACTATCGCCCTACTAAAAACACCCAAGGAGCCTGGAATGATAACGAACAGCATATGGCCCCAGCTACGGGTGCTATTTGTGCAGAATTAGAAAAGTTCCAGCCAAGAGACGACATGCGAATTGGTCGCATCAGCTTGGATATATTGGGAATGATTCATTTGGACGACTTTCAAATTACTACCCGCTGCATTCGTCCTGGAAGAACTATCGAACTTCTTGAATCGGTTTTTGAAGCTAAGGGAAGAACGTGCATTATAGCACGCACTTGGAGGATGATCACCGAGGATACTTCAGAGGTTGCTGGATTGGAAGATAATCCGATGCCTTCTTACAAAACTTTACCTAATTGGGAAGGTATGTCTGTTTGGAGTGGTGGATATATTCAATCAGTTTCAAAAAATATTAAAGTAGTTGAACGTCGCCCTGGGAAGGGTAAGGTTTGGATTACAAATAAGTTGGAAATGGTAAAAGGAGAAACCACAAGTCCTTTTGTGAAGCTTATGGGAATGGTTGATACCATGAATGGAGTGGTGGTTAGACAGGACAATCCCTTTACTCATATGTTCCCTAATGTCGATTTACAAATCCATCTATATCGCTTGCCACTAGGCACATGGCTAGGCCTAGAAGTCGATCAACAATATGGACAAGATGGTATTGGTTTAACAACTGCAGTACTTCATGACGAGAAAGGACCCTTTGGTCATGCTGAGCAAATTTTGACAGTTAGAAAGGTATCTTAATTTGATTGAATAAACTTAAGAAGTATAGTGGGGATATACTAGGGATATCTTTGGAGTTAGCTTCAGATTTCAACAACTCTTTCTATTTTTGTAAAAAAGGACTTGGACAAAGTAGTATCTTTAGGCGTTCAATCAGAAATTCATTATATAAACACATAATATGGCTTCTATAATTAAAGAAATAAAAGATAAAACTGCATACCTTACATTAAACCGTCCAGAAATTTTTAATAGTTTTAATAGAGAAATGGCCCTCCTACTTCAAAGTGAGTTGGATGCCTGTGAAAACAATCCAGATATTAGAGCAATAGTAATAACGGGGATGGGGAAAGCATTTTGTGCTGGTCAAGATTTAAAAGAAGTAACTTCTCCAGAGTTGAATCCTGGATTCAAAAAAATTCTTGAAGAACACTACAATCCAATTATTTCTCGAATTAGAAGTATTGAAAAACCAGTTATTGGAGCTATTAATGGTGTAGCCGCAGGTGCAGGTGCGAATATTGCTTTGGCTTGTGATGTAGTAATTGCTTCAGAAAATGCAAGTTTTATTCAGGCTTTTAGCAAGATTGGGCTGATTCCAGATAGCGCAGGAACCTTTTTCCTTCCTCGTTTAATTGGCTTTCAAAAAGCTTCAGCTTTAATGATGCTTGGTGATAAAGTATCCGCTCAAGACGCTGAAAAAATGGGAATGGTTTACAAAGTAATTTCTTCAGAAAACTTTTCAGAAGAAGTAAATACTATTGCTAATACCTTAGCCAATATGCCTACCAAAGCATTAGGACTTACAAAGCGATTATTAAACCAATCCATGACAAATTCATTGGAAGAGCAATTAGATTTAGAAAGCAAACTTCAAATTGAAGCAGCTCAAAGTGAAGATTACGCTGAAGGAGTAGATGCTTTCGTAAACAAGAGAAAACCTGAATTTAAAGGAAAGTAATATTAGCAAAACCCGAATCAAGGTTTGTTAAATATTTAAAGTCTAAAAAATAAGAAATGATTAAAAATATTGGAATAATTGGCGCTGGAACGATGGGCGCTGGAATTGCACAAGTAGCAGCAACGGCTGGGTGCACAGTTAAAATTTACGATACAAAAACCGATGCTTTGGAAAAGTCTAAAGCCGATTTAGAAAAAATCATGAATCGTTTGGTTGAAAAGGGACGAATCGATGCTAATGAAAAGGAGCGCATTCAAAATAATATAAAGTACGTAAATACACTTAAGGAATTGAAAGATTCCCATATGACCATTGAGGCAATTATTGAAAACCTCGACATCAAGAAAAATGTGTTTTCAACGATTGAAAAGTTTGTAAGTGACGATTGTATATTGGCTTCAAACACATCTTCTCTATCTATTGCTTCCATTGCATCTTCATTAGAAAAACCTGAGCGTTGTATAGGAATTCACTTCTTCAACCCTGCTCCATTAATGAAATTAGTTGAAGTTATTCCTGCGGTACAAACCTCTGAAGAAACTTTAAACATTTCTGTTCAAACCATTAAAGACTGGGGAAAAACAGTTGCAGTAGCCAAAGACACACCTGGATTTATTGTTAATCGTGTTGCAAGACCTTTCTACGGAGAAGCACTCCGAATTTACGAAGAAGGCATTGCCGATTTTGCTACTATCGATTGGACAATGACAAATTATGGAGGCTTTAAAATGGGTCCGTTTGAACTTATGGACTTTATAGGAAACGATGTTAACTATACAGTTACCGAAACTGTTTTTCAAGCGTTTTATTACGATCCACGATACAAACCTTCATTCACACAAAAACGCTTTGCAGAAGCTGGATATTTAGGTAGAAAAACTGGTAGAGGTTTTTACAACTACGGAGAAAATGCCGTAAAACCTGAACCTGTGTTCATAGATGATTTAAACATTGAAGAGCTCGTTTTCGAAAGAATATTAGTAATGCTAATTAATGAAGCTGCTGATGCCCTTTTCTGGAATATCGCATCTGCGGAAGACATAGACAATGCAATGACCAAAGGAGTAAATTATCCGAATGGGTTATTGGCTTGGGCGAACGAAAAAGGAATCGATTGGTGTGTAGAGAAAATGGATGAGCTGTACGACAAATATCACGAAGATCGCTACCGTTGTTCCCCGATTTTGAGAAAAATGAAGGATAACGGAAGTACATTCGACGTTTAAATTGAAAAATAATTAGGTTTTAAATCGAAATAAATATGAAGAAGTTTACTTATTTACTTTTAGCTTTATCTTTTATTCTTGGATCTTGTGGAAACAAGAAAGAAGAGAAAAAAGAAGAAGGCAATAAAACTTCTGAAACAGTATTAGAAAAAGCAAAAAGAATTCACGACAATGTAATAACCATTGATACTCACGTGGATTTTGATGTTCGAAATTTCACCGCAGAAAAAAACTACACCCAAGAACTTCCAGTTCAAGTAGATTTACCTAAAATGGATAAAGGTGGTTTAGATGCTGTGTTCTTAATTGTATATACAGGACAAGGTGACTTAACAACAGAGGGCTATAAAAAAGCATATGAAAATGCCGATGCTAAGTTTAATGCTATTCATCGTTTAACTAAAGAATACGCTTCAGACAAAATAGAACTTGCAACTTCAGTAGAAGATGTACGTCGAATTGCAAAATCGGGCAAAAAAATCGCTCTTATCGGGATAGAAAACGGTTACCCTATGGGGGAAGACATTTCTAAACTTCAAGAGTTTTACGACCGTGGAGCACGTTACTTATCGTTAGCTCACAATGGGCATAATCAATTAGCAGATTCAAACACAGGAGAAGAAGACAACGTTTGGCTTTATAAAAACAATCTAAGTGAGTTAGGGAAAGAAGCTGTTGCCGAACTTAACCGTTTAGGAATAATGATTGATGTTTCGCATCCATCAACAGGTTCAAACAAAGAAACTTTAGCACTTTCAAAGGCACCTGTAATAGCTTCACATTCTTCTGCTCGTGCATTAAATGATGTAAGTAGAAATCTTTGGGATGATGAGCTTTTAGCGATAAAAGAAAATGGTGGTGTAGTTCAAGCTGTAGCTTTTGCTAGTTATATCAACTCTAAAAAAGATTCTATTCACAAAGCCGCATCTCGAAAAATTTTGGATGAGATTGCTAAAGAAATGGATTTGAAAATCCTAAGCTGGCCTCAATATAGAGAGTTAGATGAAGCCGAAGCGGAAGTATATCTAGATAAATACAGAAAACTACAGGCAACAGCAAAACCACGTATTGAAAAAGAAATTAATCCAATCGCACCTCCAGTTGATGTGAAAGATTTTGTAGATCATATAGACTATATGGTAAAACTTTTAGGAATCGATTACGTAGGAATCAGCTCTGATTTTGATGGTGGCGGTGGAGTTTATGGTTGGAGAGATGCTTCAGAAACTTTTAATGTTACTTTAGAATTAGTAAAACGCGGTTATAGCGAAGAAGACATCGCAAAACTTTGGGGTGAAAACCTACTTCGTGTTATGGAAGAAGTAGAAAAAGTAGCTTCTAAAATTCAAAGCGAAGAAAAAGACAATTAAGCTTACTTCGTTTTCAAACAGATTAAAAAAGCCTTCCAAATTTATGGAAGGCTTTTTAATTTAAACGTTACGATGCTATATACTCATAGCTAGCTTGCAATCCAAGAGGAATTCCTAATGCCCAATAAACTAATAGGAAAATGGTCCAAAAAACGAAGAATGCAATTGAGTACGGCACCATGGTTGAAACTAATGTGCCAATACCTGTACCCTTTACATATTTCTGGCAATAAACAACTACCAATGGGAAGTAAGGCATTAACGGGGTGATAATGTTAGATACCGAATCCCCTACTCTATATGAAGCCTGAGTTAGATCTGGCGATATTCCTAACTGCATTAGCATAGGCACCATTACAGGTGCAATAAGAGCCCATTTAGCTGAGGCCGACCCGATAAATATATTTACAAATCCTGTGAGAATAATAATTCCCACAATGGTGATTTGAGCAGGTAGATTTAATGATTGAAGCCCTGAAGCTCCTTTTAATGCTAATAAAGCCCCGAGATTAGATTTAGCAAAAGCATCAATAAACAATGCACAGAAAAAGGCCATTACAATGTAATAACTCATTCCGCTCATAGATTTGGTCATACTCTCAATAATATCTTTACTCGTTTTAAAGGTTTTAGACATCATTCCATATACCACACCTGGAATTAAAAATATGATAAAAATTAACGGCACTATCGATTGCATTAATGGCGCTGAAAAGGAAGTGATTTCACCTTTCGGGTCACGTAGTGCTGAATCTGCAGGATAAGCCCATAAAAACAATCCTATTAAACCTAATATCATTGCTAAACAAGCCGCGTAAAATGCCTTTTTCTCCTGTTTATCCAAAGAACCCATATTAACCTCTTCTCCTTCTTCAACAACTACAGGAACTTTTTTTAGTCGAGGTTCAACTATTTTATCTGTAATATACCAACCTATTAAAACTATAAGTATCGTTGAAGCTGAGGTAAAATACCAGTTATTTAATGGGTTTAACTGAATAGCAGGGTCTATAATTCTAGCGGCAGATTGTGTGAACCCTTGTAATAATGGATCAATACCCGAAGGGACAAAATTTGCACTAAACCCACCTGATACGCCTGCGAAAGCAGCAGCAATTCCTGCAATAGGATGACGACCAGCGGCATAAAAAATAATTCCACCTAAAGGAATAACTAATACATATCCCGCATCGGTTGCTGTGTGAGAGACTATAGCAACTAAAATCAACATTGGGGTTAAAAGTGCTTTTGGTGTAATTCGCAACATCGATTTTAAACCTGCATTTATAAATCCAGAATGCTCCGCTACTCCTACTCCTAACATTGCTACAAGAACAATCCCTAAAGGAGCAAAACTGGTAAACACAGTTACCATACTTGAAAGAAATTTAGCCAATGCGGCACTTGTAAGTAAGTTGTGAATCTGAATTGCAGAACCTGTAGAAGGGTCTATTTCTGAAAATTCTAAAGTTGAAAAGATTGCCGATAGCACCCAAATTAGGAGCATCAAGACAAAAAATAAGATGGCAGGATCGGGAAGTTTATTTCCTATTCGCTCAACTGAATCTAGTAGCTTGGTTACAAATCCTTTTTGTTCTGAAGTGGTCTCGTTAGTTGTATTCATATCTTTGAGTAAAAACAAATAAATGGTTTAAGAATCCATTCAAATGCGATTAAAAAAAGACTAACATACAATTATTTCTTAAAACTTAAGAAGTTTTCAAAGTAGCGAAACTTAAAATTATAGTTTTTTCCGCTATGCAAAAAGTTCTAGGATATTCTATAGTATCCAGACTTTAGATAAGCCCCTTCATCAAAACCAATCGGGTGATCGATATCGTGTTGCGTAAATTCTTCTAATTGGCACGTAACTTTTAAACGGTCAAATTCATCACGATGAATATCTAAAAACTCATCGGCATTAATTCTAGAAGAACATGAAGCTAACAACAACAATCCGTTTTTTCTTGTTAATTGAATTCCGAGAGTAGTTAATTCGGCATATTTCTTTTTAGCGACATCAATTTCCTTTTTACTTTTTGCAAAAGAAGGCGGATCGATTATCACAATATCAAACTGCTTTTTGTGCTTAACCATATCGTTTAAAAGCTCAAAAGCATCCCCAGCTAAAGTAAAATGTTTGCCGTCGTGATTATTTAAATTTGCATTCTGTTGTGCTAATTCTAATGCCTGTTTACTGAAATCTAAACTTGTAACTTCTTTCGCTCCACCAGCCAAAGCGTGGACCGAAAAACCACCAGCATATGAAAACACATCAAGTACGGTCTTGCCTTTAGCAAGCTGCCCCACTCTATGTCGATTTGCTCTGTGATCAAGAAAAAAACCTGTTTTATGTCCTAGTAAAAGATCCGCTTGAAAGTTCACTCCATACTCCTTGAATGTTACCGTATGATTATCAAAATTGCCATAAAGTACATCACCTTCTTTAAAAGAAATTTTCATTTTTTGAAGGTTTCTACTTAGGCGAAGTACCAAACTTTCCACTTGACTTGCTTCAGCAATAGCAGGTACTAGCATTTTAAGATATGGCAACCAAATAGGCGAATACAGTTTTACAACTCCTACATTATTATAGATATCCACTATAAGACCTGGAAGCCCATCATTTTCTCCAAAAATTAAACGATAAGCATTTGTATCAGTTTCTAATAACGGTTTACGAACTTCGTACGCTTCAAAAATTTTCTTCTGAAAAAACTCTTCATTAATTTTTGCACCACCTCCTAAATGAATCATTTTTATTCGAATTGGAGAATCTGGGTCGTAAAGTCCAATTCCAAACACTTTATTATTCCTCTGATCGAAAAGTATAGCAACATCTCCAGCTTTTCCTGGTTTATTAATTTTTTCAATACTTTCTGAAAATATCCAAGGATGCCCCTGTTTAACTAACTTTTCAGCAGTAGGTTTAAGTTTTATTGCCAAAGAAATTGGAGATGCCATATATCGCTGTTTTGTAAAGTGAAAGTATAGTTGTTTAAAAGAAAAAAGGAAAAGATAATTGAGGTTAAAATTACTTAATCTTCATAAATAATAAGATTTTACAAATGTCTATATTTAATGTTCTATTTTTGTATTAAATCTAGCTAGTTTCATTTTAATCTAATATATGATTGAAAAAGATAATAATTCCTTTGGTTCAAAAATGAATCCTGAAGACATCCCTAGTAAAATGCTTTCTCTGGATCCTTTTAGCTCTTGGCTTGGGATTGAAATTTTAGAACTTAAAAAAGGGTTTGCCAAACTTGGTATGCGTATTAGAAAAGATATGCTAAATAGTATGGGTAAAGCTCACGGAGGAATTTCATTTTCTTTAGCAGATACTGCCTTTGGCTTTGCAGCAAACTCTCAAGGTAAATATGCTGTATCTATCGAAACTTCCATTAATCATATTGAAGCCTTAGAAGAAGGAGATTACATAATTGCAGAATCGGTAATTGAGAGAACGAAAAATAAACTAGCATTTTATATTGTTGAAGTTAAACGAGAAGAAGAGTTAGTTGCACTTTTTAAAGGAGTTGGCTATAGAACTTCAAAAGAATGGACTGAAGAGTAGAATATTTTTATATTTTCTTTGCAGTTCCTTTATTTCTTAATATTTTAGAAAATACTGCTCTTGATAAGAATAGTATTCTATAATTTACAATTGTTTTTTTTGTTTAAAATCGGTTAATTTTTTCGAATTTCAACACTAAATTTGACAAGAAAATATCCAATATTGAATTATTTAGAAAGACAAGAGTAAAGCGAGGTTAGCGCTTCTTTTATAGACTAAAAAGTTTATCATTTTTTAATAAAAACTTAACCATTTAATAAAACGCATTAAATAGTTTTGATAAAATTTTCGAAAACCAAAATCTAATGAAATTAAAGAAATATCCTATTGATAGAATAAAAAGACCTTTTGCAAAATTAATGCAAGAAGAAAAATCTGGCGCCCTTGTTTTGGGGGTAAGTATAATTATTGCCTTTATACTTGCTAATTCACCAATTCACGAGCAATATCATCAATTTTTCGAACACGAATTTGGTTTTTATTTTGACGGGAGCCCTTACCTAGAATATAGTATTTCTGAATGGATTAACGATGGTTTAATGGCCATTTTCTTTTTTGTGGTAGGTCTCGAACTTAAAAGAGAGATAGTTGCTGGTGAGCTGTCTAATGTTCGAAAGGCAATGCTTCCTATTGCTGCAGCAATTGGGGGTATGCTAGTCCCTGCTGCTATATATCTAGCCTTAAACCCAACAGGTGAAGTTCACAGTGGATGGGGAATCCCGATGGCTACTGATATTGCACTAGCGTTAGGAGTATTATATCTTCTAGGAAACAGAGTCCCCTTAGCTATAAAAGTATTTTTAACTGCCCTAGCCATTGTCGATGATTTAGGTGCTGTTTTAGTAATTGCATTTTTCTATACATCCAATATCTCATTCTTAAATCTTGCTATTGGTTTTGCATTTTTATTAATGATGTTTATAGGAAATAGAATGGGCGTACGAAGCATCATCTACTATGCTTTAATAGGTATTGTGGGTGTATGGACTGCATTTATTTTATCAGGTATTCACGCTACTATTGCAGCAGTATTAGCTGCTTTTATGATTCCTGCCAACGTAAGAATTAAAGAGACTATTTATATTTCAAGAATTAAAAAGCATTTATTTAGATTTAAAAACACCGATCCAGACGATTTAATTCCAACGTTAACTAATAAACAATTACATATACTTGAACGCGTTAGCCTAGACACCAAAAAAGCAATCCCACCGCTTCAAAGGTTAGAGCACGCAATGACTCCTTTCGTAAACTTTATTATACTTCCAATATTTGCCCTTGCAAATGCGGGTGTAACCGTATTTAATATTGAAATAGATAAGTTATTTAGCACCAATGTAGCCATTGGAGTTGGATTAGGATTGTTAGTTGGAAAAGTTGTTGGAATTGTTGGTTTTAGCTGGCTGGCAGTAAAATTGAACATTGCTTCATTCCCTAAATTAATGACCTTGAAAAGTCTTACCGGTTTAGCTTTATTAGCTTCTATCGGATTTACAATGTCACTGTTTATTACGCAATTGGCATTCACTCATGAAGAGTTTAAAACGCAAGCTAAAATAGGTATCTTTATTGCTTCTATTATCGGTGGGTTATTAGGGTACTTTATATTAAACAAACAATTTAAAAAAACAATTTAATAAGCTTGTAATTATGAAATGGAAAGGTAGAAGAAAGAGCGGTAATCTTGAAGACCGACGTGGAATGAGCAAGGGCAAAATGGCTGCTGGTGGTGGTATAGTTGTTACTATAATCGTTTTGGCCCTAAACTTTTTTGGAGGCGACACAGGCAAACAACTCGCCCCGATTGTTGAGCAGATTGGAAACAGTCGAACTTCACAACAAGTTGAACAAAGAGAACTTACTGCTCAAGAAAAGGAAATGGGCGACTTTATGGCTACAGTCTTGGCTGATACTGAAGATGCTTGGCGACAAATTTTTAACGAGAATAACTTAGGTAATTATCAGGAGCCTAAAATGGTACTTTTTACAGATGCAGTTAGAACAGGGTGTGGAAATGCTAGCTCAGCTTCAGGACCATTTTACTGTCCTGCAGATCAAAAAGTTTATATGGATTTAGTGTTCTTTAATGAATTAAAATCTCGTTTTGGAGCAAAAGGTGGTGACTTTGCCATCGCTTATGTAACTGCACACGAAATCGGACATCACGTTCAAACTTTACTTGGAACTTCTGGTAAAGTAACACAATTACAACGTCAGGCAGGTCAAGCACAAGCCAACAGACTTTCGGTTGCTTTAGAGCTACAAGCTGATTTCTATGCCGGGGTTTGGGCTCACTACAACCAAAAATACTTGGAAGAAGGTGACATAGAAGAAGCCCTAAGCGCAGCAAATGCTGTAGGTGATGACGCCATTCAAAAAAGAACACGTGGAGATGTTATTCCAGATAGTTTTACACACGGAACCTCAGAGCAACGTATGACTTGGTTTATGAAAGGGTTTAAAACTGGAGATGTAAGACAAGGAGACACCTTTGCAGAATTATTAAATTAACATTCAAAAACTTTAATGGAAGCATATATAATTGACGGAATTAGAACGCCAATAGGAAATTACAAAGGAACCTTATCTGCTGTTCGCACAGACGATTTAGGCGCTATCGTGATTAAAGAAGTAGTAAAAAGAAACCCAAATATACCTAGCGATGCTTATGACGATGTTATCATGGGATGCGCAAATCAAGCGGGAGAAGACAATCGAAACGTCGCTAGAATGTCATCGCTTTTAGCGGGATTACCTTTCACCGTACCTGGCGAAACGGTTAATAGACTTTGCAGTTCAGGTTTGTCTGCAATTATTCACGCAAACAGAGCAATAAAAGCTGGAGATGGCGATTTATTTATTGCTGGAGGAGTAGAAAATATGACGCGTGGGCCATACGTAATTGCTAAACCTTCAAGTGCTTTTGGAAACGATTCTAAAATGTACGATTCAAGTTTTGGATGGCGTTTTATCAATCCAAAAATGCAAGAACAATACGGTACTGATGGTATGGGAAATACCGCTGAAAATCTTGTAGAGATGTATAATATCTCAAGAGAAGACCAAGATAAATTTGCACTTTGGAGCCAGCAGAAAGCTACTAAAGCACAGGAAAATGGAAGATTAGCAAAAGAGATTGTTACCGTTGAAATTCCACAACGCAAAAAAGATCCAATATTATTTTCAAAAGATGAATTCATAAAGCCTACAACCTCATTAGAAGTTTTAGGAAAACTACGTCCAGCTTTCAAAAAAGAAGGAGGTAGTGTAACAGCAGGAAATTCATCAGGATTAAATGATGGCGCAGCGGCAACAATTATTGCATCAGAAAACGCTGTAAAAAAATACAATCTTAAACCAATAGCAAGAATCGTAAGTTCTGCTGTGGTTGGAGTTGAACCAAGAATTATGGGTATTGGTCCTGTTGAAGCTTCTAACAAGGCTTTAGAAAAAGCAGGATTAACTATGGATGATATGGATATTATCGAGCTAAACGAAGCTTTTGCTGCGCAAGCATTAGCTTGTACTCGAGCATGGGGATTGAAAGATGATGACCCAAGATTAAACCCAAATGGAGGTGCAATTGCCATTGGCCACCCACTTGGAGTAACAGGAGCTAGAACTACTTATTCAGCAGCCTTAGAATTAAAAGAACAAAACAAGAGATACGCCTTGGTTACGATGTGTATTGGAGTTGGGCAAGGTTATGCTGCGGTAATCGAGCGAGTTTAAAAAATTGTTTTTCACTTAAAAAGTGAATTACTTAAAAAAAGTATAATGAAAAAATTACATAATTACGTTACAGGACAATGGATTCAAGGTAAAGGTGAAGGTGTTCCTATGCACGACGCCATTACCGGTGAAGTAATTGCCCTTTCAGATACTGAAGGACTTGATTTTGGTGAAATTCTTCATTACGGAAGAACAAAAGGTGGAGAAGTACTTCGTAAAATGACTTTTCAAGAGCGTGGAAATATGCTAAAATCCTTAGCACTTCACCTCGTAAAAAAGAAAACCGATTTTTATGAAATAAGCTATAGAACTGGAGCTACAAAGATTGATAGCTGGATAGATATTGAAGGAGGATTTGGAAACTTATTCGCTAATGCTTCTCTTAGAAAACTTTTCCCTAATCAATCTTATCACGTTGAAGGAGACCCAATAGATCTTTCTCGTGGCGGACGCTTTATGGCGCATCATATTATGGTGCCAAAACGTGGAGTTGCAGTACACATTAATGCTTTTAACTTCCCAGTTTGGGGAATGTTAGAAAAGTGTGCGGTAAACTGGATGGCAGGTGTACCTGCTGTAGTTAAGCCTGCAACCAATACTTCATTCTTAACAGAAGCAGTTGTTCGAGAAATTATTGCTTCTGGAATACTTCCTGAAGGCGCTCTACAACTTATCACAGGATCTGCAAGAACTATATTAGACACCGTGGAATCGCAGGATGTTGTTACATTTACAGGTTCCGCATCTACTGGACGTATGTTAAAAGCACATCCTAGAATTATCGAGGAAGCAGTTCCTTTTACAATGGAAGCCGATTCGTTAAACGCTTCAACTTTAGGAGAAGATGCCATTCCTGGAACCCCAGAATTCGACCTTTTTATAAAAGAAGTACGCAATGAAATGACCGTAAAATGTGGTCAAAAATGTACTGCTATTCGTCGTGTTATTGTTCCCGAAAACTTAGTTGAAGATGTACAAATAGCACTTGGAAAAGCACTTTCAAAAGTAACTATTGGCGACCCACGACTAAAAGAAGTAAGAATGGGCTCCTTGGTAAGTTTAGACCAAGTACAAGAAGTTCGTGAACGCGTTCAAGAGTTGTCAAAAACAGCAAGTATAGTTTATGGCGACTTAGATAAAATTGACGTAATTGGTGCTGATGCTAAAAAAGGTGCATTCTTAGCTCCAATTGTACTTCGTGAAGACAATCCTTTTAAAAACTTATCTGTTCACGAAACAGAGGCATTTGGACCTGTTAGTACTATCATGCCTTATAAGAACTTAGATGAAGCTATTACCTTAGCTCAAATGGGGAAAGGTTCCTTGGTTTCTTCTATCGCTACCAATGATAATAAAATTGCAAAAGATTACGTAGTCAATGCTGCTTCACATCACGGTAGAATTTTAGTGATAAATCGTGAAAGCGCTAAGGAAAGTACAGGACACGGTTCACCACTACCAAGTTTAGTTCACGGTGGTCCAGGACGTGCTGGTGGAGGTGAAGAAATGGGCGGAATGCGAGGTATTAAACATTATTTACAACGTACAGCCATTCAAGGTTCTCCAACTACATTAACTGAAATTACAGGAATATACCAAGCAAATGCAGATTACAAGGAAGCAGATAAACATCCTTTTGCATATCACTGGGAAGACATAAAACCAGGTATGTCGCTTAAAACTCACAAGCGAACACTTACAGATTCAGACATTATAAGCTTTGCGAATCTTACTTGGGATCATTTTTATGCTCATACAGATATCACTTCGCTAGACGGAAGTATTTTCGAAAAACGAACAGCTCACGGTTACTTCATTATTGCAGCAGCAGCAGGACTATTTGTTTATCCTAATAAAGGTCCAGTAGCTGCAAACTATGGACTAGAAGATTGTAGATTCCTTCGTCCGTTATACCATAATGATACTATCTATGTTCGACTAACGTGTAAGCAAAAAGTTGATCGCGATGTAGCTTCTGCAGAACATCCAAGTGGTATAGTAAAGTGGTTTGTTGAAGTTTTTGACGCCGAAGATGAATTAGTTGCAGTAGCGACAATTTTAACGATGGTTCAAAAGAAACAAGAGGTTTTTGTTGAAATGACTGAAGAGAAAATTCAGGAATTAGTAAACAAATTAACTGAGAATGATAAGCCTAAATGGGGTATTATGACACCTCAACATATGCTGGAGCATTTAGAAGAATCGTATAAAGTTCTTGGAGGGCAAATTCAAGATTTTGAAATTGTAACTCCTGAAAAGATTGTAGAGAAAGTAAGAAACAGTCTTTATAATTATGAAAAGTTCCCTCAAAACTCACAATTCCCTACTATGAAAAAGGGAGAGCTGGAAGATTTAAAACATTCGGATTTAGCAACTGCTAAGGAGAAATTTTTTGAAGCAAGAGAACAATACACTGCTTTTTTCAAAGAAAACCCTGATGCTGTGCTAAAAAATATGGTTTTCGGTGAATTGAATAAATATGAATCTTACCTACTGGAAAGAAAACACCTAAACCACCATTTTGAACAGTTTGGGTTGATTTAATTATCTAGATATATTCTATTAAATTTAAAATGGTCTCTTAGTTTTAAGGGACCATTTTAAATTTAGAAACATCTACTTTTCTTTTTTACTCTCGTCTTTTAGTAGAATTTCATATAGTAGATAAAGTCCAATAATCGCAGCAATCACAAACAGTATGAATGCAAATCCTGGATAACCCGCAATTGTCCATGAACTAGGAACTCTCACCAACATCGCTGCTCCAATAATTAAAGCTGCGATGATAAGTCCGGCTGTAATTCGATTGGCCACTTTTTGAAATGCACCCGTAAATCGCTGTTCATCAATAGCATCAACTTTAATTTTCAACCTATTATCCGCTAGAAGTTCTGAGAATTTATTTAATCGATAAGGCAAATTTTCTGTTAGCTCTTTCATTTCCAGAAATACCTCCATTAAATTTTCTGGTTTTAAATTCTCCTTCATTCGCTGCTGCATCAAAAGCTGAACATAATCTTTTACGGTTTGCTGCACATCGTATTTGGGTGCCAGATATGCCACAATTTGGTCCAGATTGAGTAGAATCTTTCCTAGAATATTCAGTTCTACGGGAATATGAATGCCTTCTTTTGCAGCCATTTGGTTCATTTTTATCAAGACCCTACCCGTTTGTAAATCTTTGGCCCGAGCATTCTCATTTTCCTGAATTTTGCGAATTACATCTTTTTTGAAATTGGATACATCCTTCTTTTCATCGTATTCGCTTATACTTAAAAGTATATCTGCAACCCGAGAACCATCGTAATTACTCAAGCCAATCATCAATTTTAAAATGATTTCTTGCATTTCATTGCTGAACTTGGCTACCATTCCCAAGTCCATAAGCGCAATTTTATTTTCTGGCGTTAAATAAACATTTCCCGGATGTGGATCGGCGTGAGCAAATCCATCTACTATAATTTGTTTTAAATAGCTTTTTACCAATTCATCCACCAAAGGTTCAAAAGAAATGTCGAGACGTTTTAAAGGTGAAACCTTTGTGATTTTCCCTCCTTCTACAAATTCCATTGTAAGCACCTTGGAAGAGCAATAATCCAATATTGGAGCAGGAATGAACATATGTTCAAATTCAACTAGATTCTTTTTTAATGTAGCCAAATTTTGAGCTTCCAATGTATAGTCTAGCTCCTTCAACAATACATATCGAAGTTCTTCAATTACACTGTGAATGGCATAATTACGTCCCATTTCACTATAAGTTTCAAGCTTTTCCGAAATAGACATCAATGTATCTAAATCCTCAATAAATCGCTTCCGAATTCCTGGACGTTGTACTTTTACGGCAACAATTTTTCCTGAGTGAAGGACAGCACGATGAACTTGACCAATAGAAGCACTTGCCAAAGGTTCTTTTTCGAAAGATGCGAATGCTTTGGAAATACGTACTCCTAACTCTTCTTTAAATATTGTTTCGACCTCTTGATAATCTACAATCTCAACATCATCCTGAAGTGTCGCTAAGGCGTCTAAAAATGGAGGGGGTAATAAGTCTGGACGGGTTGAAAGAAGTTGGCCGAGCTTAACATAAGTAGGCCCCATACTTTTTAAGTCTTCCGCAAGTTCTTCAGGCGAATGGTCGAAGTTTTCCGATTCAATTTCAGACTCAGAATCGGCCATCTTTTCTTCGGTATAGGAAAAGACATCGCTATTCCAATACTTCATCATAAATTTAAAGAAACGGATATACTTGTCGTATTGATCGGGAAGTAGGCTCATAATTTGTAATTTTTATGAAAACTACAAAATTTACTTAACTGTCTATATGAGCTTTAGGATAAATTTAGGTAAAATGAATCCCTTTTCGTTTCTAATCTTCTGCAGTTTTTTCTTTACCTTTCTTAGTTGCGATTACACTAATAATTAATATCTGAAACGCGTGATAGAACATCAGCGGTAAAAGTACTATTCCAATTATACTAGTCTGCCCAAAAAGTGCTTCCGAAAATACAGTTCCGTGGACTAAAGATTTTTTAGTTCCACAAAATTGATTTGTAATTCTGTCGGCGTGATTGAAGTTAAGCAGTTTCCCAAACCACCCTGTTAGGGAATACACAATATAAAACAGAAGTAATACCAAGGCTACCATTACCCCCATTTCTAAAACACTTACGCTTGAAAAAATTTCATCTTCAAAAGATTGGACGAAGCTTTTATATATTATCAGCAAAATCACAAACTTATCGAATAAGCTCAGCTGTCTTTTATGCCGTTGTGCCCAAGCTCCGAAAAACTTACGAAGTAAAAGTCCCAGTATTAATGGAATTAAAATTTCAGTAATCAACTGAATATAAATTGAAGAAAAATCGAAAGCTACATCTGTTTGACTTATAAATGGCATCATCCACAGCGGTGTTAAAACTATCCCGATAATTCCAGATATGCTTGCATTAAAAATTGCTGCAGGTAAATTTCCTTTAGCCATAGACACCATCACAACCGAAGAAGATACAGTAGATGGCAATGCTGCCATAAATAAAAAGGCCAACCAGAGAAGCTCATAATCTGTATTTTTAAAAAGCGGGTAAAACGGCAGTATTAAAAGTGGAAATAGAATAAATGTAGAACTCTGAACGGTAAGGTGTAATTTCCAGTTTTTCAGCCCATTTTTAATCGCTTCAGAATTCAGACTCAAGCCATAAAAAAAGAAAATAAAAGAAATTCCAATACTACTAATCAATCCCATTGGTATAGGGCTGCTTGATACTGCAAGTTGTGGAAAAAAGTAGGCAAGAATAATGCTAACTACAATTGCAATTACAAACGAATCGATCTTAAGCTTCTTAAGCATAGAATTTTTTAGCAAAGATATAAGTGCTGAGCATTTTAAGGTGACGTATTTTAAAAAAGTAGATCAAATATGTTTTTTGAAAATATTTCCAAATGTTTGATTAAAATCTACGTCATTAAAGCTCAATTAGGCATTAAATTTATAAAAAGTTGATTTATTTTGTAGAGCTAGAAAAGACCATAGTTTTTGCAAGCCTTTTGAATGGTTAAAAAGATCATTTGAAATGGAAATGTCTTTTATTTTAAATAAATTGTAACCAAACGAAAATCCGCATAAAAAGCGAAATAATATGAATGAAGCATACGTAAAACACAGCACTCAAAACGAAATTGCAACCATCGAATTTTTTCACCCAGCACATAACAGCTTACCAGGTGATTTATTGGCAAAACTTGCAAATACTATTACCGAAGTCGGGAATGATGATAAGGTGAAAGTTATCATATTAAAAAGTGGTGGCGATAGAACTTTTTGTGCAGGTGCAAGTTTCAATGAATTAATCAGCATCAACGATGCAGGTACAGGAAAAATATTTTTTAGTGGTTTCGCCAATGTGATTAATGCAATGCGCAAATGTCCAAAGTTTATCATAGGAAGAATTCAAGGAAAGACTGTTGGTGGTGGCGTTGGCGTTGCATCGGCAACGGATTATTGTATGGCAACAAAATTTGCTGCAATTAAATTGAGTGAACTTAACGTTGGTATCGGCCCATTTGTAGTTGGTCCAGCTGTAGAAAGAAAATTAGGAACAAGTGGGTTTAGTCAAATAGCCATTGACGCAAATTCTTTTTACGACGCCGAATGGGCTAAACAAAAAGGATTATACAATCAAGTTTACGACTCTACTGAAGAAATGGATGAAGGTGTTCAAAAATTTGCTGAAAACCTTTGCAAGTATAACCCTGAGGCAATGAAAGAAATGAAAAAAGTTTTTTGGAGCGGAACCGAAGATTGGGATGAACTTTTAGCTGAAAGAGCAGTAATTTCAGGAAGATTAGTCCTAAGCGATTTCACGAAAGAAACACTGAAGAGATTTAAATAATAGTTTGTAGTTGGTAGTAGTTAGTGGATAGAATGAATTATGGAAAGTGAATTTCATTTTAAATTTGAAGATTTGATCGTGTACCAAAAAGCCATTGAGTTTGGTGAAATTGTACATTCTCAAGTTTCCACTTTTCCTAAAATTGAAGACTATCGATTATCTGCTCAATTTGCTCGTGCGGCAGACTCAATAGCCTTTAATATTGCAGAAGGCTCAGGCAGTTCGGATGCAAGTTTTTTAAACTATTTAAGAATTGCAAGAGATAGCTCAAGAGAGTGTGTAGCGGTAACTACTAAAGCACTACTTAGAAACTATATCTCTTTTGAGCAAAGTGAGAAGAATCGAGAAATATTGGTAGAAATAATTAAGATGCTCACAGCTTTAATGAAATACCTAAACAATAAAAACGCTATATAATCCACTACTCTCTACCTACTATTCTCTAAAAACTAAATTATGATCTATTCATTCAAAGGCCACATTCCAGTAATTCACGAATCTAGTTTTGTTCATCCACTGGCCGCTGTAACTGGGAATGTAATTATTGGAAAAAACTGCTATATTGGACCGGGCGCTGCAATTCGTGGGGACTGGGGAGAGATAATCTTGGAAGACGGAGTGAATGTACAAGAAAACTGTACAGTTCATATGTTTCCGGGTAAGAGTATTGTTTTAAAAGAAGGCGCTCATGTAGGCCACGGCGCAGTTATTCACGGCGCTAATTTAGGCAGGAATTGCTTGATTGGGATGAATAGCGTTATTATGGATGATGCTGAAATTGGCGATGAATGTATTGTTGGTGCAATGAGTTTTGTGAAAGCTGAAGAAAAATTTCCCAAAAGAAAATTGATTGTAGGAAATCCAGCTAAAGCCATTAAAGATATATCAGATGATATGATTGTATGGAAAACAGCGGGAACAAGATTGTATCAACAATTACCAACTGATTGTCACGAAAGTTTAAAGGAAGTTGAACCATTACGCGAAATCCCAAAAAACAGACCTGTACAAGAGGATTTTTATAAAACACTTCAAGACTTTAGAAAAAAATAATAATGTATAATAAAGAAATAGAAACACTTCCTCTTGAAAAGCTTAGGAAGCTACAAAGTGAACGTCTAGTGAATCTCGTAAACCGAGTATATAAAACCGTTCCGTTTTATAAAAATCTTTTTGATGAATCAGGAATTGATGTGTCATCAATAAAATCGATTAATGATATCCACAAGCTTCCTTTCACCAAAAAAACAGATTTAAGAGATCAGTATCCTTTTGGATTTTTAACTGTACCTGAAAACCAATTAGCGCGTATTCATTGCTCAAGTGGTACTACAGGAAAACCTACAGTGGTAGCTTATACAAAAAACGACTTAGATATTTTCTCAGAAGTTGTAGCTCGCTCTTTGGCTGCTGGAGGTGCAAAGCCTGGAATGAAAATGCATAATAGCTATGGTTATGGCTTATTTACTGGCGGGATCGGAATTCACTATGGAGCAGAAAAGTTAGGAATGTCCGTAGTACCTGTTTCAGTTGGAATGACTGATAGACAAATTACCTTATTACAAGATTTTCAGCCTGAAGTAATTTGCTGCACCCCTTCTTATGCCCAAACCATTGCTTTTGAATTAGAAAAAAGGAACTTAAAAATATCCGACCTTAATTTAAAATATGCTATTTTAGGAGCTGAACCTTGGACAGAAGCTATAAGAAGTGACATAGAAGCCTCATTAGGAGTAAAAGCAACTAATATTTATGGTCTGAGTGAAATTATAGGTCCTGGAGTTTCACAGGAAGCCTATAATGAGCAAGGTACAGGAAGTTATGTTTGGGAAGATCATTTCTTTCCTGAAATTGTAGATAAGGATACAGGTGAACCTCTTCCTTATGGAGAAGAAGGTGTGTTAGTGTTTACCACTCTTACAAAAGAAGCCATGCCTTTTTTAAGGTATTGGACAAATGATATTTGCAGTCTGTCTTACGACCATAGCACGTCTAGAACTCATATTAAAATGGGACAAATTAAAGGTCGGTCAGATGATATGCTTATTATTAGAGGTGTAAATTTATTTCACACTCAAATTGAAGAAATTTTTAAGGAGTATAAAGAATTAGCACCAAACTATCAGCTAATTGTCACCAAAAATGGTTTAGCAGATCAAGTAGAGGTTAAAGTTGAAACCAACTCAGACTTTCAAATTAAGTTAGGTTTAGAGAGTGGATTCAAAGAAGATGAGGTTTTAAGGAACTCAGCATTAGCTTCTATGTCTAATCAATTGAAAAAAAATATAAAAGATAAAGTAGGATTGAGTATTAAGGTGACCTTAAATTGTTATGGGGCAATTCCTAAAAGTGAAGGAGGAAAATTAAACCGTATCATTGACTTACGAAATTCTTAAAAAATAAAATATGCCTAAGCAGGAATTTAGAATGCCCAAAATGGGCGAAAGCATTACCGAAGGAACCATCATAGAATGGCACGTAAACGTTGGTGAGTCTTTTGAAGAAGGAGATGTACTTTTAGAAGTAGCTACAGATAAAGTGGATAATGAAGTCCCTGCAGTAGCTTCAGGAAAGTTAATTGAACAAAAATTCAGCAATGGAGATGTAGTTCCAATCGGAGAAGTTATAGCTATTTTAGAACTTTCAGATAGTGAAGGATTAGAAAAATCAGATTCAAAAACTTCATCATCACCTTCAAAAAATAAGGTTTCTCAGCGTAGTAGTACTAGTTCAGCTTCAAAAGAAAAAATTGCGAAGCCTAGTCAAAGTTCACCAGCAAAATCATTTAAAGTAAATGAAAACCTATTCATTTCACCTTTGATTGATAGCATTGCCAGAAAGCATCATATTAGCTATGAAGAGTTAGCACGAATTCCTGGAACCGGAAAAGATGGTCGCTTACGTAAGAGTGATGTTACAGAGTATATTGCAAGCGGACGTCCGTTTAAGTTTGCACAACCTATTTCAGAGCCTACAGGGTTTCAAGTGCCAGATTTAAAATTTGACAAAGGCAAAGGGAAAATAGTAGAAATGGATCGTATGCGTCAAATGATTGCCGACCATATGGTTTTTTCTAAACATACATCTCCACACGTTACTGCTTACGTGGAAGCCGATCTTACCGAAATGGTAAAGTGGCGAAATGAAAACAAAATTCCATTTCAGAAAAAATACAATGAAAAGCTTACATTCACCCCATTATTTATTGAATGTGTAGCCAAAGCAATTACCGATTTCCCGATGATAAATTCATCTTTAGATGGAAAAAATGTAATTGTGAAAGAGGATATAAATATTGGAATGGCAACTGCCCTACCTACAGGTAACTTAATTGTTCCCGTGGTAAAAAATGCTGACAAAAAAAGCCTAAAAGAGTTAGCCGAAGCCACGAACGAATTAGCAGGGAAAGCCCGTGACAATAAGTTAAAAGGTGACGACACTAAAGGAAGTACTTTTACTATTAGTAATGTTGGAACTTTTGGTAGTTTAATGGGTACACCAATAATTAACCAACCCGAAGCAGCAATTTTGGCTACAGGAATTATAAAAAAGCGCGCTGAGGTAATGGAAAGAGAATCGGGAGATACTATTGAAATTCGCCATATGATGTACCTGTCACTTTCATTCGACCATAGAATAGTTGATGGATATTTAGCTGGTTCATTTTTGAGAAGAATTGCTGACTATATGGAGAAGTTTGATATAAATAGAGAATTGTAGTCAAGACTATTTAAACAAGCTAGCGTCAAGCATTTTGACAGGGATTATCGCGAGTAAAAAACACCCTTCAAAATGACAAAGAAAAGATAAAAGAAAGAATTAATTTAAAAATTAGAGCTAACAGTTTTTAAAACTTGTTAAGTCTCAGAACAATTTTAAAATCGTGAATCGATGGTTAATAAAATAAATAAAGAAACCCTTAAAAAAGCCTTTAAAACTCTCGTTACTGCAAAAGGAATGACTGAGATTTATGAGGAGAACTTTAAGACAGTTTCAAAATACGTTCATGCAACTTCGCGTGGTCACGAGGTGATACAAATAGCTGCAGGGATGCAACTCTTACCGCAAGATTATGTTTTTCCATACTACAGGGATGATTCAATCTTGCTTTCTATTGGAATGACACCTTATGAGTTAATGCTTCAGGTTTTAGCTAAAAAAGACGATCCTTTTTCAGGTGGGCGAACTTATTACTCTCATCCAAGCTTAAAAGACGACGATAAGCCTAAAATTCCTCATCAGAGTTCTGCTACAGGAATGCAAGCCATACCTGCCACTGGGGTAGCTTTAGGCTTTTGGTATAAAGAATCCTTTAATTCAGAATTCAAAACTCAGGATTCGGAATTAGATGCCCCGATTGTAATTTGTAGTTTAGGCGACGCTTCTGTTACTGAAGGCGAAGTTGCTGAAGCCTTTCAAATGGCTGTTTTAAAGAAGCTACCCATACTTTACTTGGTTCAGGACAATGGCTGGGATATTTCAGCAAACGCAGCTGAAACAAGAGCTCAAAATGCTTATGAGTATGCAAAAGGTTTTAATGGACTAGAGGCGGTAACTATTGATGGAACTGATTTTGAAGAAAGCTACAACACACTTCAAGATGTAATTTCAAAAATAAGAACTGAGCGCAGACCATTTTTAGTACACGCAAAAGTCCCATTATTAAATCACCATACTTCAGGTGTTAGAATGGAATTTTATCGTGACGATTTAGACGAAGCTAGAACTCGTGATCCATATCCGAAAATGGTAAAACTATTGCGGGATAATGGTTTTAAACAAAAAGAATTAGACGAGATAGAGAGCGAAGTTAAAAACGAAGTCAAAAAGGCATTAGAAAAAGCTTTTAAAGCAGAAGACCCAAAACCGGAAGATTTATTTACTCACGATTTTGCACCAACCGAAATAACCGAAGAAGTTGGAGATAGAAGCCCGAAAGGTGCCGAAAATGTAGTGATGGTGGATTGTGCTCTATCTGCCATTGAGGAAATTATGCGCAAGCATCCAGAATCCTTGTTATATGGCCAAGACGTGGGAAGGCGATTGGGAGGAGTTTTCCGTGAAGCTGCTACTTTAGCTGAAAAGTTTGGCGACAACCGCGTTTTTAACACTCCTATTCAAGAAGCTTTTATAGTGGGAAGTACAGTTGGAATGAGTGCCGTAGGTTTAAAACCGTTCGTTGAAGTTCAGTTTGCCGATTATATTTGGCCTGGACTAAATCAGTTATTTACTGAAGTAAGCCGAAGTTGTTACCTTTCGGAAGGAAAATGGCCCGTTTCAATGGTATTACGTGTTCCAATTGGAGCTTATGGTAGTGGTGGGCCTTATCATTCATCTTCAGTAGAAAGTATTGTTACAAATATCCGTGGATTAAAAATAGCCTACCCAAGTAATGGAGCAGATCTTAAAGGTCTTTTAAAAGCGGCTTATTACGATCCAAACCCTGTTGTAATTTTTGAACACAAAGGGCTTTATTGGAGTAAAGTGAAAGGAACAAAAGGAGCTACTTCGGTGTTACCTGCAGAAGATTATATTTTACCATTTGGAAAAGCTTGGGTTTTACAAGAAATATGGAAGCAAGAAGATGAAGAAACTCTTTCAATAATAACTTATGGAATGGGAGTGCATTGGGCAATGAATGCTTCTGAGGAACTTGAAATGCAGGATAAAATTGAAGTTGTAGACCTTAGAACCCTTCACCCATTAGATTATGAAACAGTTTTTAAATCGGTCAAAAAATGTGGAAAATGTCTAGTTGTAACAGAAGAACCATCAGAAAATGGATTCAGTAGAGGACTTCAAGGAAGAATACAAGAAGAATGCTTTCAATATTTAGATGCACCAGTAATGCTAATTGGTTCAGAAAATATGCCAGCAATTCCTTTAAACTCAACACTTGAAGAGACAATGATTCCTTCAACTGAAAAGGTTAAAAAGAAAATCTTGGACATATTAGGATATTAAGAAGTTTTTAAGGATTAATTAAAAATTAAACACTATATTAAAGTTTTTTAAATTTCTAATGAAAATTCTAGCTACAATAACTTAATTTTCAAATATTTATAAGTAATTAAAATAAGAATACTAAAGTAATTGACACATATTATCCCCCAAATTCTAGAGGATCATCTATATAGATGATCTTCTTTTTTTAATCTATCTTCTTTTTAAGCCAATCAAATAAAGTTTTGTACGCAAGCTTTCTTACAGGTATTTTAGAAAGGAATAAATCGTGCATTCCGTTATTTATCGTGTGTGTTGTAACGTCACCTTTAATCTTCTTAGCATAATATTCGATGTGTTGTACATTTAACACAGCATCCCCATGCATAAAATTTTCCGTCCATTTTTTTTCATAAATAGTTTTATCGCTATGCATCACTAGCAAAGGTACATTCAATTTTAGGTGGTTCTGAATATTTTTATGGCCATTGTGTATAGCTCTAATAAAACTTAAACCTACCTTAGGTATTTCGTGAGGTTTCCAGTTTAAGTTGTAGCTCCATTCACCAAACATATCTTTATGTAAACTATAACCGTAAAACTTAGAAAGACCACTGGAAATTTTATTATTGGGAATATACTTCCCTAAAAATGATAGAATAGGTATACCTATTTTTCTTTCAAATGACTTAAGATTAAACTCATAAAAGGGACTGTTGCAGATTACACAGTGAAACAAGCTACTGTTTAAATGCCTTCCGGCATAGTTAGTTACTATCAAACCACCTGTAGAGTGCCCCAATAAAACCACCTTATTATTTTCTTCTAAATGAATAAGCTGCAAAGTTTTATTTATCTCCTCGTCATACTCCTCAAGGGAGCGTACATTATTTAACTTTTGGTGACTCAAAAACGAACGACCGTACTTTCTTAAATCTAGCGCATAGAAATTAAACCCTTCACTATTAAAGTGATTTGCCATTTCACTTTGAAAGAAGTAATCATTAAAGCCGTGAATATATAAGACAGCTTTAGAAGACTGTACAAGCGATTTCTTGCGAATTATAGTAGCAACTACTTCCCCTTCATAATCATCCTCTAATGCTAGGGTGGTTTGTTGAAAATCATCACCCAATATATCTAATGAATACTGCCCTTTATTTAATTTCATAGTTACTTCATTTAATAAAGCTGAATATTGTATAAATTAAATATACCATTTTGAAATATAAGTTAATCTAGATTATTAGATGTAATAAAGATGTTTAAATTGAAGAAATAAAAGACCTCACATTTATAGTGAAGTCTTCTTACTTAGTAGCGGGAACAGGACTTACTTCGGATCATTCTCAAAAGTTGTGTGTGAATTGAAATAGAATTCTGATTTTTGTTTTTTAAAACAAAGCTTTGGACAATTATCTAGACCTACTGAAACTTATCCTGCCTGAAT
>NZ_VDMC01000018.1 GCF_006346335.1 Aequorivita sinensis | reverse complement strand
ATTGGAGAACGCTAAACTTTCCGCTTTCAAAATCTGCAACAATCCTTTTTTTAAATTCAATTGAGTATTTACGCTGCTTGCGAATACTCCGTACATTTGCTTTCATAGGTTTTCACTCGTTAAGTGGTCAACCTATATCAGAGACGTACAAAAATCTCACCTCTCACGTCTCACGTCTCACCTCCCCCCTACAATCAAACATTCTGATAAATATAAATCTCCGTTGCTCCTCTTCCGTATTTTTGGAAATCGGCATCGTAGTACTTTACGTTATCGTATTGTCTAAAAAGGTATTCGAGTTCGGTGCGAAGCACACCTGCGCCTACTCCGTGGATAAAGACTACTTTTTGGATTCTTTTTGAAATGGCAAACTCCAATTGTCTTTTTGCGGTATCCAACTGAATTGTAAGCATATCGTAATTATCCATCCCTCTTGTACTTGGAACGAGTTGATGAATATGAAGATCCACCTCCATGGCTGGAGCGTTGCGTTCTTTGGGTTTTACACGTTTTGTTTTTCCAGGCTTTTTCTGTTCTTTCTCCGAAATGATAGACAAAACATCCTTAGGAATTAAATCTCTTTTAGAAATCGAACCATCCAAAACAATAAGTTCATTTTTTTGGTATACCGATTCGAATCCATCAGAGGTTTCAAGAGTTACCGTATGGCCACCTAGGGCAGTAACAATACCTGAAATATTATCATCTAAAACCGAAACTTTATCTCCTATTTGCATTTAAGCTGGATGTATTTTTTAAAAAAACCGCAAAGTAATGCTACAATTTTCTTATCTTAACTACCTATAAACGAAAAAATTAGGTATTTTGTAGTATTAGCGTAATTATATTGAATTTTCTTTTTAAATTTAACCTTTTAAAAGTGCCTTAATTTCCCGGCAGCAAAGGCTTTAAAAATGTAAAAATATGAAATGCGCTTTAACTATTTGCTATTCATACATAATAAATCGATTAGACAGGGAAATAAACTGTGTATCAAACTAAAGCAACAGTTTCATAAATAATTTTTCACGATGAAAAAACAACTACTCTTACTTTCATTCCTTTTAATAGCTACTGGGGTTTTTGCACAGTTAACTGTAAAACCAAATGGCTCTACGGACTCATATATTTATGTGAAAGATCAGATAGTATATGTTGAAAACGACATAAACCTTACTAAGAATCCCACTGATTCTGTTGAAGCAAGTATCTACTTACGCGATAACGGACAGTTGATACAGGGTGGTACAACTTCTACTAACACAGGAGACGGTTTTCTTTCTGTGCAACAAAACACAGACCCTACCAATACTTTTGCATATTATTACTGGTGCTCTCCAGTAGGAAATCCAGCAGCTACAGGAACATATGCGGGTTCTAATAAACACTTCGGAATAAACAGCATTTACGAAGCAAAGAGTGGAGCTTTAGGTACAAACGCTCAAATGGCTGATAATGTAGCTTCCAGAAATGGTTTTACAAACCCACGACTAACTATTTCAAGGCGTTGGATTTACACCCACCCTCAACCAGGTTCAGAAGCCGAAGGAAATTATGTTAGAATTAACGCTGAAAATAGCGTTAGAGCAGGTCTAGGTTTTACCATGAAAGGTGTAAACATTGGAACTGATCCTGGTAATATTATAACTGGTGTTGGCACTGACCATGACCAAACTTATGAATTTCGAGGACGCCCTAACAGTGGTAGTTTTACCGTTCCTGTAGCAGCACCCGTTGATGGAGTACCACAAATGACCTTATCTGGTAATCCTTATGCCTCTGCATTAGATTTAAATCAGCTTTTTTACGATACTGGAAATGAAGATTTAGGACAGTTTTGGTATTATGACGAAGATAGAACTGTACCTTCACATTTATACACCGATAAACCTTTTGGTTATGGGGTCTGGACTCCAGGAAGTGAAGACACAAATGGAGATCTAACTGATAACGATCCTCCAGGTAATTATACTCGAGCATCTTTTTATATATGGAATGCAGCAGGAGGAAGTACGTCTACTGGCACTAACGGCACAACAATTAACCAAAAACGATATGCACCAATCGGACAAGGAATTATGTTTGTGGGTAAAAATGATGGCAATGTCACAATTAAAAATTCGCATAGAATATTTGTAAAGGAAGGAGCACCAGGTTCTGTATTTCAAAGACCTACTGATGATATTTCAATAAGCAACACAAGAGATATAGGGGAACTTACGGCTTCCCTACCTTCAGAACTAGATACTCGTGACCCACAAACTCGTATTTACGCAGTATTTGATGATGCGTTAACTAGAGATATGTTATTAGTATTTTCCGATCAAGCAACTGATGGGTACGACCGTGGGTATGATGGCTTGAGTCCTATGGGGATGAAAACAGATGCTTACTTTCCTGTTGGTAACGACAGCGATCGTTTACCTTATGTAATTAACGCAGTTAACTACGATGAAAACAAGCAAATTCCTATTAACTTCAAATTAAACAAGACTACCGAAATTAAACTTTTAATTGCTGAGGAGGTTAAAAAGCCTTACGAGAAAATATTCTTATACGACCGTCAAGACAATTCATTTAGACGTATAGGAACACGCCTTACATTTCCTTTCAGTTTAACTTTGGACGCAGGACATTACGACAACAGATTTTTTATTGTCTTTAAGAAAGCAGAATACCGCAATAATTCATCTACCGCTTCTATCGAAGATCAGGAAAAAATTATTGCTAGTGTAGCGATGTTCCAAAACAACCCACAAAAACAACTAGAAATCAGCAATCCTGAAGGCCATACAATCAAATCTGCCATTGTTTACGATATGAACGGGAAAATGGTAATTCAAAAGCAAAACTTAGGAACTAACAATAGCTATAGTTTCTATACTGGAAACTTAAGTGATGGTGTGTATCTGGTAAAACTTACCACCAAAGACGATATTACAATAGATTATAAGGCGATAGTTCACAACAAGTAAAAAATGTTGTCTGTGTTAACAACCGGATTTGAAGACTACATGATTCCTTGTGTAAACAAGAAAATCTTTGGAGTGGAATGTTTAGGTTGTGGCATGCAGCGTTCATTTGTTCATGTTTTTACAGGTGAATTTGCTGCGGCCTTTAAAGTTTATCCTGCTATTTACACTATACTATTACTATTAGCAGTGATTTTTGTAAATTTTTTCGTGAAGTTTAAATTCGATTATCAAATTAAAATTGGCCTTATCGTGCTGAACGCCATTGTAATGGTAGTTAGTTATTTTATTAAAATGAATCAATTTATCTAGCGAAAATATTATGGCTTGAAAAAAATTGGTATTTTTAAACAACCAACCAAAAACAAAAATTTTATGGAACAACAAAAATTACCCAATTCAACCTTAATTCTCGTATTCGGAATTATATCTATAGTCACTTGTTGCTGCTATGGACTAGGTCTAGTTTTCGGAATTGTAGCCATTGTAATGGCTGGCACTGCAACTAAGTTGTATATGGAAAATCCAGAGCTTTACACCGGATATCAAAACGTAAAAACCGGAAAGATACTGTCGTATATAGGAATTGCGTTAAGTGTAATTTACCTAATATATGTTATCTATCTATTTTCAACTTTCGGAATGGAGGGTATTATGAATATGAACGAAGAACTTATGAAAGAATACGGAATGTAATCTTTCAAGCTAACCAATAAAGAAATGGCCGCGATGAAAATCGGGGCCATTTTGATTACACTCCAAACCTAATAGGTTTTAGATTTTGATTCATCACCCAAACCTGACAGGTTTTGGAAACCTGGTAGGTTTAATATTCTGCACCACTCCCCCTAGGTTTTGGAAACCTTAGCTTTCGTCAACAAACCTGACAGTTTCTAGAAACCTGTCAGGTTTAACTAACTAGTATAAAAAAAACCGCCCAAATAGGCGGCTTTTTCATTTTTATGCAATTATCTACTAATTGATTATTCCTTAAGAATTTTAAAATTTTCAATACTTCCATCTTCGAATGCTACACGGAAAATATAAGTTCCAGTTTGTAAGTTAGACAAGTCAACCAATCCGTTTTCAAGGTTTTCTTTTACCAATACTTGTTGGCCAAGAATATTTACAACTGACACAGAATTAATTTCCTTGTTAGTTGTAATCTTAACAACGCTACTCGTTGGGTTCGGGTAATAAGAAAATGCAGTAGCAGTCTGACTCTCGACACCTAATTCATCTTCAACTATAATGGTATAGTCTTCTCCTTGTCCATATAAGTATACATCACATGGGTCTGTAGGTGAAGTATCCCAATTTTTAATAACTCGCATAGTAGTTTCTCCAAGAACGGCATCGGTTGGAACTGTAATTGTTCCGGTGGTTTGTTGTCCATCGGTACCAGTAGAGTTATCTATATACCCAATTTCATACATTTCATCAGCTTCGAACTCACCATTCTGATTCCAATCTATCCATACAGTAAAATAGCAAAGAAAGCCATTAGTATTTCCTTCAAGTGCTATATCGTAAGATATTCCTTGAACCATTACCCCTTCAATATTTGTAAAATCTTCTAGCGCTGGCGAACCGTCGATTGCCGCACTTGAGGTATTATCAATATCTGAAAGAACAACACGCGTTATAGGTTCGATTGTATCAGAAATATCAAAGCAAATTGGATCTACAGCCACCACTACATCACAATGTAGTTTAAACACTCCGTGGTGAATTCCGCCATCATCATCTGGTAACCATGGCCCTAAAAACTCACTCATATGAATTACTTCTCCAAGTGTACCTGCCGAAGTCCCTTCCCAAAATGCCATAGGTGAATCAACTTCAGGTTGCATCCAATACGAAGTACCCGAAGCTCCACCATCAAAATTGAAATCAACTTCTACATAAATTGCATAAACTGTGTATCCGAAAGATGCACCTATTGGTACTTGAGCATAAGGGATAAGTCCATTTTCAGAAGCTACTACTGTCGCCCCCGGCTTCCCGCCATCATCTTCATAAAAATTAAAATCTACAGATGAAACAGGATAGTTAGCAAATACATTAAATACAATAGAGCGAACATTCAAGTTTTCATTTTCCGAAACATAAAAGTCGTCTGCACTTCTATAGCCGCTTTCTGCAGTAATATTAAATCCATTTTCAAAGCTGTTACTGTCATCGCCTTGGTCACAACCTTGTAGGGTAACCCTATCGGCAGTAGTAACAGCAGATGAATTATTAGAGATTAAATTATTTTTAGGTTGTTGCGAAATACTTCTACTCGAGTTTAATGCCTGTTCTGCTCGAAGTTGAGTTAATGTTTTGAATGTGCTCTGCGCTGTAACAGCCGTGGATGTCCCAAAGACTAATGCCAATGAAAAAAGCCATAATTGGTAGAAGGGTAATTTTTTTCTCATAAGTAAATAAATAAAGATTAATAAAATAAATGTCAGTAAGCCAAGGCGAACTGCTATTGTAATAAAACCACAAGTAATAACATATTGCTAATAGATAAGTTTAGAACTTCAATAAAGCTTGTTTTTTCACTTCATTTTTAACGATAATATTATTAATACTTTCTAAACTTAACTATAATAATTAACAAATACCAAAAGTATTTCCTATCAATTTTATTTATCTACCTTGAGAAATAGTTAAGTGATTGAACATCAACATTGTTTCTACTTCCCTTTCAAACCTGACAGGTTTTAGATTTTTGATTGCGCGACCAAACCTGACAGGTTTTGGATTTATAATTCATTACTAAAACCTGACAGGTTTTGGAAACCTGTCAGGTTTAGAACCATGTCCGACATTTGGTGTTACGTTATCAAGAAATTTAATCTCTCAAATTAACTCCATAAAAAAACGGCCTCGAGGTATATCGAGACCGTTTTAGTTTATATGCTAAACCTAAGGTTTTAGTACCCTATTTTGGTTTTACTATTATTTTTCAAACTCTTTTAAAGTTTCAATAATAATTGAAACACAATCCATCAATTGCTCTTCGTTCATCACCAATGGCGGTGCAAAACGGATAATGTTTCCGTGAGTTGGCTTAGCTAGAAGTCCGTTATCACGAAGCTTTAAGCAGATATTCCAAGCCGTATCACCATCTTCAGAATCGTTAATTACGATAGCATTTAGCAATCCTTTTCCGCGTACTAGCTTACAGATGTTACTGTTTTCAATAAACTTGTTTAATTCGTCACGGAATAGTTTTCCCAGTTTTTTAGCATTTTCGGCAAGGTTTTCTTCTTTTACAACTGTAAGCGCAGCCATTGCTACAGCAGCAGCTACAGGGTTTCCACCAAAAGTAGAACCGTGGTTTCCTGGCTGAATTACGCTCATAATTTCATCGTTTGCCAAAACAGCCGAAACTGGATAAGCTCCACCACTTAACGCTTTCCCTAAGATTAAAAGGTCTGGTTTTACATTTTCGTGATCTACAGCCAAAAGTTTTCCTGTACGTGCAATTCCTGTTTGTACTTCATCTGCAATAAACAATACATTGTGCTTTTCGCATAGTGCTTTCGCCTTGCTTAAATATCCTTCTGAAGGTACATAAACTCCTGCTTCACCTTGAATTGGCTCTACTAAGAATCCAGCAATATTTTTATTGCTTTCTAAGTGTTTTTCCAGTGCTTCAAGATTGTCGTATTCAATTTTTATAAATCCTTTAGTATAAGGACCGAAATTTTTACGAGCTACTGGGTCGTTACTGAAGGAAATAATAGTAGTTGTTCTTCCGTGGAAGTTGTTTTCACAAACTATAATTTCGGCTTCATTTTCATCGATGCCTTTCTTTTCATAAGCCCATTTTCTACAAATTTTTAAAGCTGTTTCCACTGCTTCGGCACCTGTGTTCATCGGTAATAATTTGTCGAAGTTAAAATACTCACAAGCAAATTTTTCATATTTACCTAGCATATCATTGTGAAATGCACGTGATGTAAGTGTAAGAGTTCTAGCCTGCTCGTCCATTGCACCAACAATTTTTGGGTGGCAATGTCCTTGGTTCACTGCAGAATAAGCCGAAAGAAAATCGTAGTATTTCTTGCCTTCTACATCCCAAACATAAACACCTTCTCCTTTGTTTAAAACTACTGGAAGTGGGTGGTAGTTATGGGCTCCATATTTGTTTTCTAATTCGATTGCTTTCTGTGAAGCTGATTGTTCTAAAACTGACATAAAATTGTAATATTTTGAAATAAAATAGATTTGATTCCTACTTAATGGAGAGAAATCATCCTTGGAGCGCAAATTACTAAATAATTACCACTTTTTTTAGTGCCTTAACAGGATTTAAACCTTACAATTGTGCTATTTTTGCGCCTATGGCGAGAAAAAATAAAAGGGTAATCCTTGAAAATTTAGAGGTGATAGACGCTGGCGCTAAAGGCAAAGCAGTTGCTAAGGCAGAGGACGGCAGAATTGTTTTTATTAACAATGCGGTTCCTGGCGATATTGTAAATGTGCAAACTACAAAAAAGAGAAAAGGCTTTTTTGAAGGTTCTGCAATTTCTTTTTCAAAATATTCTGAAAAAAGAGTTGAACCCATTTGTCCGCATTTCGGTACTTGTGGAGGTTGTAAGTGGCAAAATATGGACTACGAACATCAGCTGTTTTACAAGCATAAAGAAGTGGAACAAAATCTTAAACGCATTGGCAAAATTGAGCTTCCTGAATTTGAACCTATCTTAGGTTCAGAAAAACAATATTTCTATCGCAATAAAATGGAGTTTTCATTTAGTGATAGCAAATGGCTTACGCTAGATCAAATTAGAAGCGGCGAGGTAATAGAAAACCGAAATGCCTTAGGCTTCCATATTCCTGGTATGTGGGATAAGATATTAGATTTAGACAAGTGTTTTTTACAAGCCGACCCAAGTAATGCTATCCGAGATTTTATTAAGGAAAAGGCCGAAGAATTAAATCTGACTTTCTTCAATACTAGAAACCAAGAAGGTTTTTTAAGAACCTTGATGATTCGCACTTCTTCAACGCAAGAAGTAATGGTCTTGATTCAGTTTTATTACGAGGATAAGGAAAATAGGGAGTTACTACTAAAAGCTATTGCTGAAGAATTCCCTCAAATTACTTCCCTTTTATACGTTATCAATTCAAAAGGAAACGATACGATTTACGATCAAGAAATTGGACTTTTCTACGGAAGAGATCACATTTTTGAAGAAATGGAAGGCTTAAAGTTTAAGATAAACGCAAAGTCTTTTTACCAAACGAATAGCGAACAGGCTTACGAGCTTTATAAAATTACTCGCGATTTTGCTGGTTTAAGCGGCAACGAATTGGTTTACGATTTATATACTGGAACAGGAACTATAGCGCAATTTGTCGCAAAAAAAGCTAAGAAAGTTGTTGGAGTTGAAGCTGTGCCTGATGCTATTGAAGCTGCAAAAGAAAACGCACTTTTAAATAAAATCGATAACGCCGAGTTTTATGTAGGCGATATGAAAAAGGTTTTCAATGAAGACTTTATCAATACTCACGGAAAGCCAGACGTTGTAATTACCGACCCACCACGAGACGGAATGCACGCCGATGTTGTACAGCAGTTATTGAATTTAGAAGCGCAACGAATTGTATATGTAAGTTGTAATAGTGCAACTCAAGCTCGCGATTTGGCACTTTTAGATGAAAAGTATAAAGTAATTAAAGTACAGCCTGTAGATATGTTTCCGCAAACACATCACGTAGAAAATGTTGTACTTTTGGAAAAACGCTAATTAAAGTAGTCGGAGGACAATTTCAATCTTAAGATGGCTATTTTGAATGTTTTAGTCTTAGATTCTATGTCAAAAAAGGTATTTAGGTCAATTTTAAAAAACTATGTTTAAAAGAATTATACTTCTCTTTCTTATAATTTATGCCTTCAAAGGGTGTACAAAAGATGATATCTGCCCACCAGATACTGCGACAACGTCTAATTTGGTGATAACGTTTAACGATATCGCAAACCCTACGGTGCTTAAGAAAGTTAATTTTTTGACTGTAAAAACAAATAATTCAGATTCCATTGAAGTTATTCCGCGAACTAGTACAGATTCTATAGTACTTCCGCTTAATACAAACCGAGATACCACAAAATACCTTTTTATAAAAACCACAATTACTGAAACCGATACTATAGTAGACATTGACAAAATGATGTTTACTTATAGTAGAGAAAATGGCTACGTAAATCGTGCCTGTGGTTTTAGAACGGAATTCGATAATTTGAATTCTACTTTAGAAGAAGAAGGCAACGAGAATTGGATTGAACAAGTAATACCAAAACGAGAAACTGTAAAAGATGAAAATAGCGCTCACCTTACTTTGCTGCATTAGTCTGTTTTGCGGCACTCAATCTATGGTGGCGCAGAAAAATAAAAATGCTAACGATACTATTCCGAAGATTGAAAAATACGGATTGCGTGTTGGAGCAGATTTATCTAAGCCTTTAAGAACTTTACTCGAAGACGGATATTCTGGCTTTGAAATTATAGGAGATTTTAGGGTTACGGATAAATTCTATGCAGCAACAGAATTAGGAAATGAGAAGAAAGATTGGGTAGAACCTTATGTATCTTCCAAAACTAGCGGTAGCTATGCCAAACTTGGGTTCGATTACAACGCCTACGAAAATTGGCTTGGAATGGAAAACGCTATTACTATTGGCTTACGCTACGGATTTTCAACATTTAAGCAGGAGTTAATCAGCTACCGAATCTATACCGACAATCCAGCATATCCCAACGAAACTATTTACGACCCTCAAGAATTTACAGGCTTAACAGCACATTGGGCAGAATTGATTGTAGGGATAAAAACCGAAGTGTTAAACAACCTCTACCTGTCTATAAACCTTCAACTAAAAAGAAAAGTAGCCGAAGACAAACCCAATAACTTCGACAATCTATACATACCAGGTTACAACAGAACCTATGATTATAGCGAATTTGGCGTAGGTTATGGATATTCTATTTCCTATTTAATTCCTATTTTCAAGAAAAATAAAACTACAGAAGCTGAACTTAAGTAGTTTTTTTAGTTCAGAGTTATGAGTTATTTGGGTGGAGATTATTAAATTCCGTCGATTAATCTGAACTTTCGCTATTCAATGTAACCTAAGTTACACTCTAATTATAAAGTATTATTTAGATTTGCTAGTAATGAAACCTAAAAACACAATAGCTTTTATCTTCGCCGGACTTATCTTAATGAGTATGGTTTTTAATAGTTATAGTGGTTTCGCGCATTTAGTTACAGATAATATCACGTTTGTAAAGCCTTATTGTAAAAACAAAACATCTACAGTTCCTGCTTCAAAAGCTGAAGTAATCGACTATCAGCACGAACAACAGGGGCAAATATCACTTATATGTACATCATTTGTCGACTTTATAAACCCTGAATTCACCTTGGTTTACAGTGAAGACAATTATGAGAATTTCACTTTTAAAGAGTTCCTCAAATTAAACTTATTTGACGAACGAAACTACCTCCCTCCTCGCCTTTCATAATTATTTTCAGGCATTTTATTTTTTATCGATTTAGGAACACCCGATTTTATAGGTGAATAGATTTTGCTATCGATAAAACATCTTTCAATCTTTAACTTACATATTTATGAACCCAACTCTAACCGTTGGCAAGCGCTCTGTGCAGATATTACGCATTATGGTAAGCGGAATATTTTTAATGGCGGGAGCCAATCACTTAATTGAAATTGAAAAAACAGTAAACCGCATTCAGATGGCTAAATTCAAGGGATTTGCCGAGTTTTTTGGCAACCTTGAACTTTTAGTGATTCTATCAGGAATTGTAATGTTGGCGGCAGGGATTAGCTTTTTAATTGGCTTTAAAACCCGATGGGCAGCTATGGTATTATTCGCTGTGCTTATCCCTATAACTATTACTATTCAGATAGGACAAGTAAACAGTCTAGGGCCACTTTTTAAAAATATAGCAATCGCTGGAGGCCTACTCTTTTTTATTTTAAACGACTTTAATAACAACAAAATACATTAACAATGAAAACACTTGTTTCAACTTTTATACTTTCTCTATTTATGTTAATGGGGAATATACAGCATACAATAGCTCAAGAAGCTGAAAAACAAAACTATGTAGTACTCACAAAAAAAGTACAACAACTCAAGCCAATCCTTTTGGCTGCAAAAGAACTTTCAAAAGAAGATGGAAAAAACTTTGGGAATTTTGAAATTATTGTTTGTGGAAAGGAAATTGGCAATTTAACCGATTTGGAAACAATGAAACCTCATCTTAAAGAAGCAAAAAAGATAGGTGCAAACATCGTAGCCTGTGGATTTTCATTAAAGAAATTTAATGTCGATCCTAAAAAGCTTCCGAAGAATATGGAAGTAATAGATAATGGAATATTACACAACCTAAAGCTTCAGCAAAAAGGATATTTAAGCTTAGGACTTTAAAAATTTAATTTATGAAAAATATATTTATAGTACTTATCGCCTTAGTAAGCTTTAGCGTAACAGCCCAACAACAGCAAATTACTGATGATTTTGTGGTGCTCACTTCAAACCCTGAACAGCTAAAACCAATCTTACTCGCAGCCAAAGAATTAAATACCTCTGGAGACTTTAAAATCGTTCTTTACGGGGCGAATGTATCCCCAATAAAAACTGCTGACACTGAGGACAACCGAAAGCAGGCAATAAAGCAAAATGTGAGTCTTAATGTGTGCAAAATGTCTTTAGACCGTCTAAAAATAGACCCTAAAGATTTACCTGAAGAAGTGGAAGTTGTAGATAATGCCTTTTTAACTGCCTTCCAACTTCAGAAAAAAGGATATAAATTATTAAGCCTTTAAAATAACCAAGATGAAACCAAATCGAATTTATACATATATAGCTTTAATTGTGGGTGTTGGAACTTTTATAGCGTGGAACAGCCCCACTTTTAACAAAAATCCCCAAGCAAACAGCGATACGCAGGACACTTTAAAAATCACAATTTTACAAACTGCAGATATTCACGGCCAATTAGATCCTCACCCTGAGTTATTTTGGGAAAACAACGAGATTGTCTTTAAGAAGCGTGGCGGTTTAGCTCATATAAAAACGCTTTTTGATGAAGAAAGAAAGAAAAACCCTGGAAAAACCCTCATTGTAGATGGTGGCGATTTAATTCAAGGAAGTGGGTACGTGGCTTTCTCTGAGGGTGAAGTAATGACTGATGTAATCAAAAACATGAATTACGATGTGTTAATTCCTGGAAATTGGGAAGTAATTTATGGCAAGCAAAAAATGCTTGAAGTTTATGAAAAATTTGAAACCCCTACCATTGTTCAGAATATGAAACATGAAGACAGCAATGAAAATCTTTACCCCTCATATTTAGTAAAGGAAATTGATGGCGTTCGCCTTGGATTTATCGGCATAAACGACCCAGATGTTCCCATAAGACAGAACCCTATTTTCAGTAAAGGAATTAATTTTAGTCAGATAGACAACAGCGTAAAAAAGTTTATAGACAAGGTAAAGGTTGATGAGAAAATTGATGTGATGTTTTTAGTTACGCATATCGGTATCTATAAGCAGGTTACTTTGGCCAATAGCCCAATTGCTGAAAACGTAGATTATATTCTAGGAAATGACACCCATGAACGCGTTAGGCAACCCATACAAGGTACATATGCAAAAGTTACAGAGCCGGGAGCATTTGGATCGTTTGTAGGAAAGCTAAACTTATATTTTGTAAATAATAAGTTGGTAAAAGACGATTATGAACTTATAGATGTAGATCCTGAAGTTTATAAAGCGGATCCTGAAATACAAGCTATAATAAACAAAAACAAAGCTCCGTATCAAGAAAACCTTGAAACTATTGTAGGGTACACCACTGAGCCATTGTATCGATATCTTACAGTTGAAAATCCTATGGATAATTTAATAACCGACGCGGCACGATGGAAAACTGGCGCAGATATTTCAATTTCAAACGGGTTTAGATTTGGAAATCCTATTGTTCCAAAAGATGGTAAACCAGCAGCGATAACTCGTGCCAACCTTTGGAACCTAATGCCTGTTAACGAACCCGTAAAAACAGGGAAAGCTACAGGGAAACAAATTAAAATGTGGTTGGAAAAAGAAATGCATAACGCTTTTGCACAAAATGCTACAGAACGATTTGGCGGATGGCTAGTACGATTTTCAGGAATGAAAGTTGAGTTTAACAGTCAGAATGATAAAAATGAACGAATAATATCTATTGAAGTAAATGGCGAGCCACTTGATGAAAATAGATATTACACAATTTCTGCATGCGAACGTCCTGGAGATCCAGAACACGTACTGTGTAGAATGCCTAATGTAATTGATGTTGAAACTAAGGATTATACCATTCACGAAGTAGTTGAAGAATATTTAAAGCTTCACTCCCCTATTTCGCCAAAAATGGACGGTCGTGCATATTGTGAGTATTTGGGTGTGAATTCGTTTTCTACAGTGCCAGGTACAGATTACATTTTTAAATAAAAAACAACTTTTTAAAAAAATTGAATATGAACAAAAAAATAAAGAAAAACTTAATCGAATACGGAGTATTCGCTGTAGTGATACTCGGAATTTATTTTTCTGGAATTCACACTGAAATTATCGGTTTTGCACAACGTGGATTATTAGCTACAGGCGCAATGAATCCAGATATTGAAAAAGTAGAAGAAGATATTACAGAAAATGGTCCTACAGCAACAAAAGCCGATTTCAATTTACAGTTGATAAATTCTAAAGGGGAAAAGGTTTCTATGGAACAATTTCGTGGGAAAGTGATATTTATAAACCTTTGGGCTACTTGGTGTCCGCCATGTGTAGCAGAAATGCCTAGCATAAACAAAATGTACAACGACATCGATAAGGATAAAGTTGAAGTGCTCATGATTTCTTTTGATCGTAAGTTTGAAAAGGCGATAGATTATAAAAAGAGAAACAATTTTGACTTTGAAGTTTATGCACCAATAGCGGCAATGCCAAGAATGTATGAGTCACAAAGCATCCCTACTACCTATATTATAAATTCAAAAGGAGAATTGGTGTTTACTCACAAAGGAATGGCCGATTACGATAGACAGGATTTTAAAGACTTCTTGAAAAGCCTTTAAAACATTCACTATTCATACATTTTAAAAGACCATCCGCATAAAAGTAGATGGTCTTTTTCTTAGATTAGTATCTTTGTTTTTTTGAGATGCTTTATCTTAGTACACATATCTAAATTATTATGATAATAAACGACTTCAGCAAAGAGAATTCTTTAATCAGTAAATACATTTTTGAGCTTCGCGATGTTTCGATTCAGAAAGATTCAATGCGTTTTAGAAGAAATATAGAGCGCATTGGTGAAATTATGAGCTATGAGATTAGTAAAACCTTAAACTATGAAACTGTTAAAGTCACTACTCCACTAGGTGAAAAGGAAGTATATGTTCCTGACAACAAAATAGTATTATGCTCAATTTTACGTGCCGGACTTCCGCTTCACAATGGAGTTTTAAATTATTTCGATTCGGTTGAAAACGCTTTTATTTCTGCTTACAGAGAACATCCAAATGATGATGATGACTTTGAAGTTATCGTTAGTTATCTAGCTTCACCTTCTATAGAAGGAAAAACATTGATACTTGTAGATCCTATGCTTGCAACAGGAAAAACATTGGAAAATGTATTGGAAGCTTTAAAAAATCACGGAAAACCTAAGCAAATACACATACTATCTGTTATAGGTGCTAAACCAGGGATTGAATACGTTGAAAAAATTTTCCCCGCAGATACACATTTATGGATAGCTGCTGTAGATGACCGTTTAGACAGTCGTGGATATATTATTCCAGGCTTAGGTGATGCAGGAGATTTAGCTTATGGCGATAAGCTATAAAGTTTAAAATTACTTTTTCTGCAACTTAATAAACAGTTCGTTTCCTTCTCTAGGAGGGATAGAATTGTAAGCCATTTCCATTTTATCGATTACAAACTTATCTTCAAACAAAGGAATATACTGATCCTTATTTCCACCAAATGGTGGTTCATCACTGTTCAATGGAATATTAAAAAGCAATCCCACTATTTTTCCATTAGGCTTCAGCAAATCGTATGCTTTATCGACGTATCGATTCCTTAAAATGGGCTCTAACGCACAGAAAAATGTTTGTTCTAATATTAGATCGAACGAATCGTTTAAATCAAAGAAATCTGTGTGTAGTAAATTTTCTTTTGGAAATGATGGAATGCGCTCAGCCAAATTGTTAAGTGGGATTGAAGAAATGTCTGCTATATAAACATTTCTAAAGCCATTTTCAAATAAGTATTCCGCCTCATAACTATTCCCTCCGCCGGGAATCAATATTTTTAAATTTTTATCGGTAAGCTGATCGATATAATCTTCCATCGGGGTGGAAACATAACCTATATCCCAACCTGTTTTACCTTGTTTATAGCGTTCATCCCAATACGATTGATTGTTATTCATATTTTAATTATTAAAGTTTATACTCCAGATACCGCGCACCTCATTTTCGGAATAACCTGTGGCCATATCTAAAGGATATAGTTGTTTTATTTTAGCTAATGTAATAGTTTCTAATTCTTTTCCTGGAGAACCATGGCATTGTAGGCACATAGCATTAGTAACAATTGGTAAATAAAATTTTGTATTGTTACCTTTTTTCACAAGTATAGGCTCAACCTCTCTCCCCGTTGCAATTTGAGTCTTAAATTGATTAATAAATTCTAGTTCTTGTGAATTTGCTGTGTTTTTAGGGTTTCTCGGTTTATCTGTTACGCGCTTTATCGTTGCATTGTGTACTGTTGCCATACTATCTGTAATAGGCATGCTTGCACGTTACAAAAATTTAAGGCTTCTATTACGCCATTTTTTTGTATTTGTCCCATGAGATTTTTGCCTAACTCGGCTTTAGTGGTTTGCGATATTTGCATACCTTTCTCTTTGGAAGAATGTTGTTCAATTGTATTGTTTTTTCCTATTCCTTTTTTCTTCCCTTTCCCCCTACTATTTCCTTTTTTACCTTTCATTTTTGGTCGGTCACCGTGCATTTTTTTATAATGAATATCGAACCACACTGGTTCTTCTATATCATTCTCAAATATATAATCGGCAATATGCCTGATAGTTTGTTCTGGATAAAATTGATAGGGCATTAAACCAAATTTTTTAACGGCACCAGGCATTTTCGATTTCGCTACTGAAGGTTCTTTAGCCCAATCTAGCATGGCATCTACAAATTCTTCTTTGGTGGTTTCTTCAGAAATATAATGCATTTTTACAGCTATCATTGGGGGAGCAATGATATCCTTCTCTGCAGTTTTTGGATTGTGGCAAACATTACAATAATTTTCCATTAACTTCTTTCCTGGGTGTTCCTGTTTAGCAATACCTTCCACAGGATTATTCTGTGCTATTTCCGAGTAGTTGGCTCGATTATTTTTACAAGCCGACAATAAAATTATAACAAAAAATATTAATGAAAATTTCATAACTTATGGTTTTGTTGAGATAAAGATAAAGCTAAAATTAAAACAATCAATTAACACATATTGTAACAAAAGTTACGTAAAATTATTTATTTACATGCTGAAAGATAAGATGTTTAAAAAAAATAAAAACTGACATTAATCATTTAGTAAACAAACAAACAGCTCTAATTTTGAACCCAAAATAAAATTAGATATGACTTCCAATTTAGTTTCAAAGTACAATGTTCCTGGTCCTAGATACACAAGTTATCCAACTGTTCCGTATTGGAATGAGGCTAACTTCTCCTTAAAAGAATGGAAGAAAAATGTATCACAAAGTTTTTCTGAAAGCAATTCGAAAGAAGGAATAAGTGTGTATATACACCTACCCTTTTGTGAAAGCTTGTGTACTTTTTGTGGATGTAATAAACGCATCACCAAAAATCACGCTGTTGAAACACCATATTTAGAATCTGTTTTAAAGGAATGGCGACTTTACCTTGAGCTATTTGATGAGAGACCAATTATTAAGGAATTACATTTAGGAGGAGGAACACCTACTTTTTTTTCAGCAGAAAACTTAAAAATTCTAATTAGAGGTATTTTTCGAGATGCAACAATGGCAGAGAATCCATCTTTCAGCTTTGAAGGTCATCCAAACAACACCAAAGGCGATCATTTACAAACTCTTTACGACTGTGGTTTTACAAGAGTAAGCTATGGAGTTCAAGATTATAACCCAACTGTTCAAGTGGCGATAAACAGACTTCAACCTTTTATAAACGTAAAACGAGTAACCGAAACTGCTCGGGAAATTGGTTATACCTCGGTAGGACACGATATTATATTTGGACTCCCATTTCAAAAAAAAGAGCACGTAATTTATTCTATAGAAAAAACTAAAGAGCTAATGCCAGACCGTATAGCTTTTTACAGCTATGCTCACGTGCCATGGATAAAGGGAAATGGCCAACGAGGTTTTAAAGAAGAAGATTTACCTACTCCAGCCGAAAAAAGAGATATGTATGAAACTGGTAAGAAAATGCTAGAAGAAGCTGGATATATTGAAATAGGCATGGATCATTTCGCTTTAAAATCGGATAGCTTATACAAAGCAGTGAAAGAAAAAGAATTGCATAGAAATTTTATGGGGTATACCGAAAGCAAAACCCAGTTAATGGTTGGGCTTGGAGTTTCTGCCATTGGTGATAGCTGGTACAGTTTTGCCCAAAATGCTAAAAACGTAGAGGAATACCAACATTTGGTTGAACAAGGAATTCTTCCAGTATATCGAGGTCATATGTTAAATGAAGAAGATCTAATTATTAGAAAGCACATTTTAAATATGATGTGCAGTTTAGAAACTTCTTGGGAAGACACTTCACTTCAATTTCCAGAATTATCAGAAGTACTCAGTAATTTAAAAGAAATGGAAGCTGATGGTTTGTTAGAAATTGGCGCTAAAGAACTACATATAACAGAAAAAGGTCGTCCTTTTGTACGTAATATCTGCATGGCATTTGACGTGCTATTGCAACGAAATCAGCCAGATAGGCAACTGTTTTCGATGACTGTTTAAAGTAGTTATTAATAAGGCTTTTGTGACAACCGTCATATTTCTTTTTATTTTATATTCAGACATTTGTGTCAGAAAATAATTTTATCGGTTATGAGTTTTGCTAAGAAGCTATTATTTGTTTTCCTGATGTTAGGGGTTGTCAATGTTTATTCGCAATTCACTTTAGATGCAGAGCTACGTCCTAGATTTGAGCTTAGACATGGTTATAAAACACTTTACCCAAACAATGTTGATCCTGCGGCCTTTGTTTCACAACGTACGCGATTAAACTTTGAATTTAAAACTGAAAAACTTCATCTGTATTTAAGTCCGCAAGATGTGAGAGTTTGGGGAGATGTGCCACAACTCAATGTAGCAGACAATAATGGCTTTTCACTACATCAAGCATGGGCAGAAATACTTTTGATTAAAGATTTTAATTTTAAAATTGGACGTCAGGAGATAGTGTACGACGATCAGCGTTTCTTTGGAAATGTGGGCTGGGCACAGCAAGGAAGAAGCCACGACGCTGCAATTCTAAAATTTGAACCAAGCTATTTTAAACTTCATTTTGGTGCAGCTTATAATCAGGACAATGAAAGTCTTAGTGGAAATATACTTACAGTAAATACCTATAAAAGCCTTCAATATATTTGGGTAAATAAGAATTGGGAAAAGCTATCCGCAAGTTTTCTGTTTTTAAACAACGGACTTCAATATATTGATGAAATAGATGCGTCTAAAAATGACACTCGATACAGCCAAACTGCTGGAATGCACTTAAAAGCTAGTATTGATAACTTCAATTTTTCTTCAAATCTCTACTATCAATTTGGTAAAGATGTAGCCGATAATGATTTAAGCGCATATTTATTTTCATTAGAAGCGAATTATGCAGCAACTTCAAATCTAAATCTAGGATTAGGTAGCGAGTTACAAAGTGGAAATGATTATGGTGCGCCAGCAAATGGGAAAAATGAAGCCTTTACTCCTCTATATGGTACAAATCATAAGTTTAATGGGCTAATGGATTATTATTATGTAGGAAACCACATAAATAATGTAGGACTTTTGGACATCTACGGAAATGTAAAGTACAAGCTAAATACTAAAACAAGTTTCAATTTAGCACTTCATCAATTTTATGCCGCAGCAGCCATAAATAACTATGTTTCAAATAATTTAGGATTTGAATTGGATTTGTTAACTTCGTATGAATTGAATGAATTTGTAGGATTAAAACTTGGTTACTCTCAATACTTCGCAACAAAAGGCACCGAAAGTGTAAAAAACAACTTTGATGGCAATTCAAATTATTGGGCTTGGGCAATGGTAACAATAAATCCTACACTGTTCACTTGGAATAAAAATGAAACAACCAAATTATAAATCAACCTTTTAAAACCAACTATTATGACAATTAATTTTAAGAAAAAAAATGTAGTAAAACTGCTGCTAGGCTTTGGAGCAGCGGCCTTTTTAACTGGATGTGTTAACGACCAATCTAGCAAAACCTATGAAAATGCTTTAGATATTCCGGTAAGCCAAGAAATGGTAGCAGAACTTACCGATCCACCATTTGTTCCTACTCCAGTAGGAAAACGTAAAGCTAAAAAGCTAATCGTCGATCTTGAAATTCAAGAAAGAGAAGGCGAGATGGTAAACGGTGTAAAATACGTTTATTGGACGTTTGGGGGTACTGTACCAGGAAGTTTTATTAGAACTCGTGTAGGTGACGAAATTGAATTTAAACTAAAAAATCACCCAGACAATAAGCTTCCTCACAACATCGACCTTCATGCAGTGAATGGTCCAGGAGGTGGAGCAGAATCTTCATTTGTTGCTCCAGGTCACGAGAAAATCTTTTCATTTAAAACCCTCAACCCGGGATTATATGTTTACCATTGTGCGACCGCTCCTGTAGGGATGCATATTGCAAACGGTATGTACGGGTTAATTTTAGTTGAGCCAGAAGGTGGTTTAGAACCTGTAGACAGAGAGTATTACATAATGCAGGGGGACTTCTACACCGAAGGAAAGTACGGTGAACGTGGTTTACAAGCATTCGATATGCAGAAAGCAATTGATGAAAAAGCAGATTATGTAGTGTTTAACGGTCACGTAGGAGCAATGACAGGAGATAACGCATTAACTGCAAAAGTAGGCGAAACTATTCGTTTATTTGTAGGTAATGGGGGGCCTAACCTTGTTTCTTCATTTCACGTAATTGGAGAAATTTTTGACAGAGTTCATGTTGAAGGTGGAGATTTAATAAACGACAATGTTCAAACCACATTAATTCCTGCAGGAGGCGCAGCAATTGTTGAATTTAAAGTAGATGTTCCAGGTTCATTTATACTGGTAGATCACTCTATTTTTAGAGCATTCAACAAAGGAGCACTTGCCGTATTAAACGTTGAAGGTGAAGAAAACGAAAAAGTTTTTGCTGGGGAGATCTACGAAGGAATTTATCTTCCAGAAGGTAGTGTAATTCAATCGATGCCTAGTTTAGGTAAGAAAGATGATAAAAAAGAAGAAGTTAAGGCATTGAGCTTCGAGGAAAAAATGAAGTTTGGTAAAGATAAATATATGGCTACTTGTGTTGCTTGTCACCAAGCAAACGGTCAGGGTATTGAGGGTGCCTTCCCTCCTTTAGCTAATGCAGACTACCTAAACGCAGATGTAGATCGCGCAATTGATATCGTATTAAATGGTAAGTCTGGTGAAATTACTGTAAACGGTAAAAAATACAATAGTGTAATGACCGCTCAGGCTCTTAGTGATGAAGATGTTGCAAATGTGATGACATATGTATATAACAGCTGGGGCAATAACAAGACAGATGTAACCCCAGAAATGGTAAAAGCTGTAAGAAATAGATAATAAATTTATATAAAATGAAATTATACCACATCGCCCTTTTCTTAGTCTGTTCACTATTATTTGTTAAGGTTACTGCTCAAAATGATAAAATGGCCAAAGTAAAGGGCGGTGTTTTTTTACCGCTCTATGGAACAGCAGACCAACTGGTAAAAGTTGACCCATTTTTGATGGATGTATATCCTGTTACAAATGAAGAATATTTAAAATTTGTAAAGGAAAATCCAAAATGGAAAAAAAGCAACGTTATAAGCCTGTTTGCAGATAAAAGCTATCTTAATAAATGGGAAAATGATGTTACTTATAGTGGTCTTGCTAATGCTCCAATAACAAGTGTTTCTTGGTTTGCAGCAAAAAAATATTGCGAATGCCAAGGAAAGCGGTTACCAACAGTTGACGAATGGGAGTTTGCCGCTATGGCAAATGAAGATGTTCCGGACGCTAGAAGAATTGAATCTTATAATCAATATATTTTAAGTTGGTACGAGACTCCTAAAACCTATGTAAATCCAATAGGAGAATCTTATAAAAACTATTATGGAATTTACGATTTACACGGCTTAGTATGGGAGTGGACACAAGATTTTAATACAGTTCTTATTTCGGGAGAATCACGAAAAGATCAGGATAAAGACTCTAATCTTTTCTGCGGAAGTGCAGCTATTGGCGCTTCAGATTTAATGAATTATGCTGCGTTTATGCGTTATGCTTTTCGCGGAAGTATGAAAGCGCGTTACAGCTCACAAAACCTCGGATTTAGATGTGTTAAGGATATAGAAGAATAAGCTCTAACCTCTTAATTCATCATTATAAAAATTAAAAATGATTATGAAAAACTTAAAATATATTTTAATTGCAATTTCACTTGTTGCAATGTCCTGTAATAATGCAGTTAAAGATTCTGAAGATATTTCTGAAAACAATACCGAAGAATCTAAGAGTAATGTTATTTCAGATATGTCTATCTATAACCTTCCTTCCCATTGGACAACGCAAGACGGCGCAGACATTGAACTGAAAGAGCTAGAAGGAAAAGTATTGGCAATGGTTATGATATATACCTCGTGTCAAGCTGCTTGCCCAAGGTTGGTTGCCGATATGAGAAATATTGAAAAACAAATTCCTAATGATAAAAAGGATGATGTTCAATATGTATTTGTAAGTATAGATCCAGAAACTGATACTCCTGAGCGTTTAAAAGCTTTCGCAAAAGAAAACCAGATGGAAGATGACAAATGGCTTTTCCTACGTGGTAGCGAAGAAGATACCCGTGAATTTGCTGCAGTATTAGCAGTTAATTACAAACAAATTTCCCCTATAGATTTTTCGCACTCAAATATTATAAGTGTTTTTAATCAAGGGGGTGAACTTGTGCATCAACAAGAAGGTCTTGGGGTAGACAACAAAGAAACTATCCAAGCTATAATTGAATTAGCGAGGTAGTAATTTTCAAAAGAAGAAACCAGAAATTTTAAGTGCGTCGGCAAGTAGATTTACCTACTTCTGTTATTCTTTATCTGAATTTGTATTGTTATTATGGTCACCACTGCCTTTACCTCTAAGAACAAAGTTGAGTACAATGGCGGCCATAACAACACATAATACTGCAAAGAAAATGATGATTGCGGTACCCATTCCCCAGTTAGCTAATGGTAAGATTGAATTTGTCATTGCTTAAATATTTTTTTGGTTATTGATTAGTTTATTTTCTGATAGCGTTGGCGCACAGTCTATATTTGAATCTACGGTTTCTGTCATTGGTTTTGGTGAAATATAGGGTATTCCTATGCCTAATCCTCTAACGATAAATAGACATCCTATAATTACTACCAACACTGGAATTGCTTTACGAATTCGTTGGCGCACTTGCCCATTTAAAAAATTGCCAAGGTATATAGCAGAAGTCATTAGCGGGATTGTACCCAGTCCAAACATTGCCATATACAAACTCCCTTGAAGCGGATTTCCTGAGGCGATTGCTCCGAAAACAGCCATATACACCAACCCACAAGGTAAAAAGCCATTTAAAAACCCAATGGTTAAAAACGTATCAGGGGTTTTCTTTTTTAATTCTTTCCCTAATGCAGATTTTACTTTTGAAACAGCTTTATAAATAGGTTTTGAAAAGTTGTATTTATTAAAGGTTTTTATGGGAATGAAGATAACAGCAATCATTAATACTCCAATCAAAATTGAAAGCTGTTGCTGAAACCCAAATAAGTTTAAACTTTTTCCTACTAGCCCAAAAACCAATCCTATAATACTATAAGCTAGTATCCTTCCAAAGTGATACAAAAAAATCTGACCAATTTTCTTGAAGTTATTAGTTCTATCTACAGGTAACAAAAATGCAATAGGGCCGCACATTCCAACGCAGTGGAAACTACCTAATAATCCAAATAAAAGTGCGGTGTATAACATTTTAAGAACCCAATTCTAAGTTTATAAATCAATTTCGGTAAGGTTTTCTATTTAAAAATCAATCCTTACTAATAAATAATTTCATCTTTAAACAGATAATCTTCACCATCGATACTCCAGTGAACAATAGTGTTCCATCGGCCTCCTACCAACTTTTCATCCGGAATAAGTAAGGTTGAACTCGATAATTTTAATGGCATCTCGAAATCTAATTTCTTGTTAGAAGGTCTATACATCAATACTGTTCCAGAAACCTTTGAATAATCAACTTCCTCTGGAAAGGTAATCAACCATCCTTCAGCTGTTCTTTTGCCTTTAACTTTAGACTTTAAAGAATGTGAATTGGTTTGATCGTCCATTTCTTTTTGAAAAACCAATTCTTTTTGATAGTAATCTTCAGTTACTAAATCAAAATCGTATTTATCTTGAGTACTTATTTTTATAACGAAAAACAGTATGAATGATATAAAAAGTACCATCCCAATCACCAATCCTGTACCCCAATTTATCTTCATTACGATTATTATTTAATGATTAATTCTATATTTCAATTTCCTTTTCTAATAAAAGAACTATTTATAACTACGCGGACCTAAGAATGTAACGCTTGTAGTTTCTATCAATTTGTCACCACTATACACTTCAATCACCGCACGGTTTTTATCACCACTTAAGGCTGAGCCATTAATTTCGATAAACAGTGTTCCTTCAGCTAAATCTTGAGCAGGAACTATAATTTCACCCTGTTTTACACTCTTGATTTCACCTTTAGGAGATTTCAGTTTAAATTGAATGTCTTCAATATCTCTTGTGGTTTTGTTTAACAATTTATACGTAAATACATTGCTGATGATATTGTTGTCTTTATGCTCATACAACTGTCCTGGCAGTCTTAATATATTCGCTTCTACATCACTTCTTAAGAACAACATCCCTGTAAGAACACCAATAAGAATTACTAAAACAGCTGTATATCCTTTTAGTCTCGGTGTGAATTTAAAAGGAGCTTTCTTTTCAATATTTTCTTCACTAGCATATCTAATTAGTCCTTTTGGTAGGTTAACTGCTTCCATCATACTGTCGCAAGCATCCATACAAGCAGTACAGTTCACACATTCGAGCTGAGTACCGTTACGGATGTCAATTCCAGTTGGGCATACATGAACACATTGAAAACAGTCTATACAATCACCTTTTCCAGAAGCGGCACGATCTTCATTTTTTCTGAATTTTGCACGGCCTTTTTCCTTTTCCCCACGCTTGTGGTCGTAGGCTACTACTATAGACTTGTTATCTAATAACACACCTTGAAGTCTTCCATACGGACAAGCAATAATACAAACCTGTTCACGGAACCAAGCGAATATAAAATAGAAAACACCTGTGAAAATTAATAGCGAAATTAGGGTACTTAAATGTTCAAAAGGTCCTTCAAAGATGTATTGTATTAATCGATCGCTTCCTATCAGATAGGCTAAAAATATGTTGGCTATTAAGAATGAAATAATAAAAAATATAGTCCACTTTAATACTCGTTTTCTAATTTTTTCAGCATCCCACTTTTGTTTATCCAAACGAATTTGAGCTCCTCTATCGCCATCAATCCAGTATTCAATTCTGCGGAAAACCATTTCCATAAAAATAGTTTGTGGGCAAATCCACCCACAAAATATTCGTCCAAAAGCAGCTGTAAATAACAGGATAAAAACTACCCCAATTACCATCATTATAACAAACAGGTAAAAGTCCTGTGGCCAAAACGGAAATCCAAAAATATTAAAGCGTCGCTCTAAAACATTAAATAGTAAAAACTGGTTGCCATTTATTTTTATAAACGGGGCAGTAAAAAGAAATGCAAGTAAAACATAACTTACATACTTTCTGTAATCGTAATACTTACCGGAAGGTTTTTTAGGATACACCCAAGCTCTTTTCCCTTCTTCATTCATCGTTCCGATGCTATCTCTAAAGCTCTCGTTTTCTGGAGTTTCCAATGGTGTTATATTTTGATGTGAAACGTAATATTGATACTAACAACTTAGAGAATAGTTTAAAACCAACTCTAAGTTATTAGCTATTGAAACAGGGTGAATCTCTATTTAAACTTCAGTATTATCTGCTGTTTCATTTTCTTCAACGGCTTCTTCTGAAGCGTTTTCGTCCTTCCAAATTTCCCCTTCAGCTTCTTTTCCATCTGCTGGATTAGTACCGTGAAGTGTCATTACATAACTCGATACTTGGGCAATTTCACTAGGTTTTAAATCTGTTTTCCAGGCAATCATCCCTTTTCCTGCTCTACCTCCTTCGCTAATGGTATTGTAGATATTCTTAATTCCTCCACCTAAAATCCAGTAATCGTCTGTTAGGTTTGGACCAATACCTCCACCTCCACTGTCTTTATGACAAGCCACACAGTTATCGGTGTAAATAGCTTTACCTGCAGCAAGATCTGAAGGTGAATCTAAAAACTCTACTGTACTAGCATCGATAAGGTCTTTGTTGTTTTCTTTATATTTAGCGATATCTATTTTAGCCTGTGCTATTTCAGTTTCAAGTTCATCAATTTGATTCGGACCATCAAATATTTCATAATAAACTAGATATACCCCCGCAAAAACAATTGTTGCATAGAACAAGTATTTCCACCATGGCGGAAGGTTATTGTCCAACTCTCGAATACCATCGTAGTTATGGTCTAACACTATCTCCTGCTCTGCTTCTATAGGCTTAGAATCGAGCATTTCTTTATACTTTTTCTTAATCCAACCGAATTGGTTTTCTTCCAAAGTTGCATATCGCTTTTTAGCATCATCATCAAGCCCTGTATAAAGAACACGTTGCAAAGCAGCTGCAACTATTTCGAATGCAACAGCAAAGAAAAACACCACGCCTAAAACAGCCCAGATAATTGGATATTTTACGATTGCCCATTCCTCTCCAGAATCTACTATAAACTCTAGTAGGAAAAAGGCGAGAATCATAAAGCCTATGACTCTTAAATATGACATTACGGTTTTCATAGTATTTGGTCGTTTTGGTTATTAGTATCGTCTTCCAATGGAATATTACTCACTTCAGTAATGTGCTCTTTCTTAGCTGTAATCACCCAATAAAAGAGCCCAACAAAGAAGAAAAAGAATATTAACAGTGATATCAATGGATATATTTGAACATCGTCTATGTTCTCTAGGTTTCCTTTTACAAATTTCAACATAACTAGTCGTTTAATGCCGATGCATCTTCGGCGTTTTGTACTTTAATATCTGTTCCTAATCGTTGTAGATAAGCAATTATCGCTACAATTTCTCGGTCTTTCATCTCAATAAATTCTTCCCCGTTTTCTTGAGCGTACTTTTTATCTGCTTCGTATGATGAAGCAAAATCTGGGTCGCTATAAAGGTTCTTTTCTATTTGAGTTCCTTGTTCAGTCATCCATTCTTGCGCTCTTGCTATTTCTTCATCTGTATATGGAACACCTATTTTAGATAATGCACGCATTTTAGATTCGGTATCAGATTTATCTAATTCTGATGTAATCAACCATTTATACGAAGGCATAATAGATCCTGATGAAGTACTCTGCGGGTCGTACATGTGGTTTAAGTGCCAGTTATCAGAATACTTACCTCCTACTCTGTGAAGGTCTGGCCCTGTACGCTTACTTCCCCAAAGGAATGGATGATCGTAAACAAATTCACCAGATTTTGAATATTCACCATAACGTTCTACTTCACTTCTAAATGGTCTAATCATTTGCGTATGGCAGTTCACACAACCTTCGCGGATGTAAATGTCACGACCTTCTAATTCTAAAGGTGTATACGGTTTTACACTTGAGATTGCCGGAACATAATCGTCCACCATTAACGAAGGAATAATTTGCACCATTCCACCAATTAAAATTGCAATGGTTGCATAAATCGTTAATTTAATTGGGCGACGCTCCAACCAAGTGTGCCATCCTTCACCTGAAGTTTGTCTTTTAGTAACTGGAGTTAATGGAGCAGCTTCAGCAAGTTCGTCTGTAACTTTACTACCTTTTCTGGCAGTCATTATAATATTGTAAAGCAAAATAAAAGCACCTGTAATATATAAGCTACCACCTATTGCTCTCATCCAATACATAGGCATGATTTGGGTAACTGTTTCAAGGAAGTTACCGTAAGTAAGCGTTCCATCTGGGTTAAACTGGTTCCACATAGAAGCTTGCATAAATCCAGCTACATACATAGGTAACGCATACATAATGATACCTAAAGTACCTATCCAGAAATGTGCGTTTGCCAATTGAACTGAGAATAGTTTTGTTTTAAATAGTCGTGGTACCAACCAATAAATCATACCAAAGGCTAAGAAACCATTCCACGCTAGTGCACCTACGTGAACGTGCGCTACAATCCAATCAGTAAAGTGAGCAATAGCATTCACGTTTTTAAGTGAAAGCATTGGCCCTTCAAAAGTCGCCATCCCGTAACCGGTAATTGCCACAACCATAAATTTAAGTACAGGATCAACACGTACTTTATCCCAAGCACCACGCAAGGTTAGAAGTCCGTTAATCATACCTCCCCAAGATGGAGCAAGTAGCATTACAGAGAATGCAACTCCTAGGTTTTGCGCCCATTCTGGAAGTGAAGTGTACAATAAATGGTGAGGTCCTGCCCATATATAAATAAAAATTAAAGACCAGAAGTGAACAATAGAAAGTCTATATGAATACACTGGTCTATTTGCAGCTTTAGGAACAAAGTAGTACATCAGTCCAAGGAAAGGTGTAGTTAAGAAAAACGCTACTGCGTTGTGACCATACCACCATTGTACCAGGGCGTCTTGCACTCCAGAATACATTGAATAACTCTTTAATGCTGTTACAGGAATTGCCATACTATTTACAATATGCAATACTGCCACAGTTACCCATGTTCCTAGATAGAACCAAAGCGCAACGTACAAGTGACGTTGACGTCTTTTTACCATGGTCATAATCAAGTTTACACCAAAAGCCACCCAAATTATTGCAATTGCAACATCAATTGGCCACTCTAGCTCTGCGTATTCTTTTGAAGTGGTGTAACCTAATGGTAACGTAATAGCTGCTGCAACTATAATTGCCTGCCATCCCCAAAAATTAAGGTTACTTAAAAAATCGCTCCACATTCTAGCTTTTAGCAAACGTTGAGAGGAATAATAAACCCCTGCAAAGATTGCATTTCCTACGAAAGCGAAAATCACGGCATTGGTATGCAATGGTCTTAAACGACCAAAACTTAGCCAAGAAATTCCGTCTGTCATATTCGGAAACATAAACATATAAGCCAGTAGTAAGCCAACGCTCATACCTATGAGCCCCCAAAAAATGGTAGCATAGATAAACTTTTTGACAATCTGATTGTCATAGTAAAACTGTTCTGTTTGCATAATGGTAAAAGAATTATTTATCTGGATTGGTTAAATTTACTTTAGTTTTATTCAGTTTTTTTCCGGCATTATCTCCTGTTAGTTCGGCATTTTCTTTTACAAGCTCATCGTCAAAAAGCATTCGTACAGATGGCGTATAGGTATCGTCGTATTGCCCTTTTCTTACTGAAAATATAAACAGTACAAAAAAGATAATCGCAACTAAAAGACTGAGCGCCAAGAGCATGTAAATTATCGTCATTTCTTAAATATTAAATTCAAAAATATTATCACAATCATCACCAAAACATGACAATCGTCAGCTTTTCTTATTTATACTCATTCTTAATTTCTTACCTATAGATTGAGTGGTAACGGTTGTAAACACCACCACACTAATAGAGCTTAAAGGCATCAAAATAGCAGCAACAACGGGAAGTAAATGTCCGGTTACTGCAAATGAAATTCCTATAAGATTGTAAAACAAGGAAAGTACAAAAGCCCATTTGATTACTTGTACCCCTTTCTTAGAAAAGTTGAGATAGTCTGGAATTTTATCGAATTTAGACGCATCTAGTATTCCATCACAAGCGGGTGAAAAAACGTTGGTATTTTCGGATATTACAAAGCCAACATCACTCTGTTTTAACGCCCCGGCATCATTCAATCCATCGCCAATCATTAACACTCGTTTGCCTTCTTGTTGTAATGATTTTATAAAATTTAATTTATCGTTCGGTTTTTGGTTGAAATATAACTTAACACCTTGCGGCAACATTGCTTCCAAACGTTCACGTTCACCTTCATTATCCCCTGAAAGAACAATCACTTCTTTATCCTTCCCTATTTGCTCAAATACATCGGCTACTCCAGTTCTATATTCACTATTAAAAACATAGCACCCTTTATAGACTTTGTTTGCGCTTATATGAACAGTAGTTTTATTTTTAATCTCGTCTATAGAATCGCTAGAATCTCCGACAAATTCATAAGAACCTACTTTTATAGAATTGTCATTATACGAGGCTGAAATCCCCTTCCCTACTTCTTCTTCAAATTCATCTAAGGTTTGAATATCGTTTTTATCTAAAATGCTGTATAGGGAACGACTTAAGGGGTGACTAGAAGCTCGAAGTGTACTTGTAAGTAATTTTTGTTCTTCTTCGGTGAGTGCTACACCTTCATAGGTGATTAAGTTTTTTTGATTGGTAGTTAGCGTACCGGTTTTATCGAATACTACGGTATCCAACTTTGCCATTTGTTCAATTACTGAAGCTTCTTTTAAATACAGTTTTTCTCTTCCGAAGATACGCAGCACATTTCCTAGTGTAAATGGTGCAGCCAGAGCAATAGCACAAGGACAAGCTACAATTAGTACAGCAGTGAACACATTAAATGCTTTTGAAGGATCTACAACCATCCAGAAAATTGTTGCAATAAATGCAATAGTCAACAGCGTTACTGTAAAGCGTTTACTTATACTGTCTGTAAGCGATTCGAAAACTCCTGTTCTATCCTTGCTAAAAACATCGTTACTCCACAATTGCGTTAAGTAGCTTTGAGAAACAGGTTTTAAAACCTCAACTTCAATAATTCCTGCCTGTTGTTTTCCTCCAGCGAAAAGCTTGTCGCCACTTTGTTTGGAAATTGGTTCAGCTTCACCCGTAACAAAACTGTAATCGATTAAGGCATTTCCTTTTATCAAAATGGCATCTACAGGGATAATTTCATTGTTTCTAATCAACAAGCGATCGCCTTTTTCAACTTTATAAACTTCGGCTTGTTCTTCAACGGTATTACCTTCAGGGTTTTTAAACAGTCGGGTAACTGCTATTGGAAAATACGATTTGTAATCGCGTTCAAAGGAAAGATAGCTGTAGGTTTTTTGCTGAAAGAATTTCCCAAGTAATAAAAAGAAAAGAAGTCCTGCCAAGCTATCGAAAAAACCAGTTCCCCAGTCCATTACAATATCTATAGTACTTCTAATAAAAAGCACGGCGACACCCAGGGCAATGGGTACATCGATATTAAGGATTTTAGAACGAAGTCCTTTATAAGCTGAAATAAAATATCCGCTTGCAGAGTAAAAAACTACTGGAAGCGAGAAGGCAAACATCAACCATCGAAAGAAGGGTTTGAATTTGTCTAACCAAAATTCAGATCCTTCAAAATATTCTGGAAGTGAAAGGAACATTATATTTCCAAATGCAAATCCAGCCACTGTTAGTTTAAAAATTAAACTGCGGTCTACATTTTTATCTTTTTTATCCGAATCGTCTAAAGAGATATAAGGTTCATAGCCAATTCGGCTTAATAAAATTACTAAGTTTTTAAGGGCATCTTCCCCAGAAGAGAAAGAAATTCGAACTGTTTTTTCAGGGAAATTAACCTGAGATGAAGTTACTGAAGGACTGAGTTTATTTAAATTTTCCAGTATCCAGATACAGCTACTACAGTGTATTGAAGGAATTACAAATGAGACAATTTGCATTTTACCATCGTTAAATTCTAGTAGTTTTTCAACAATGGTTTGGTTGTCTAAAAAATCGAATTTTCCCGCGATTTCGTTGGGAGAAATTCCTGGATTTTTTTCAATATCGTAATAGTAACCTAAATCGCTATCGTGTAGAATGTCGTAAACCGTCTTACATCCGTGGCAACAAAAGGACTTTTCGTCGTGTGTGATCACGTCGTCGCGACACTCATCGCCACAGTGGAAACAGTTAACCATTAGGGTAAAATTTTCGCATTAATTTAAGGGCAAATATCGCAAAGCCTCATATCTATATAAATGATAATTATCAGCTTTATAATTAAAGCTTGCTATATATAATCATTCAATTTAAATTGATTTAGGTAGAAAGATAAAAACTTTTAATTTGATTGAAAAATAAAATCCCTACGGCTATTGGAAAAAGACAACTTAAAATGGCGAGTAAAATGTAATAGTTCTGAAAAAAAGGTAGGCCTAGCCAAAATGCAAAAGCTTTATAAAATATTAAAGCCTCTGTAGTGATAAAAGCCACTAAGAAAAACCACAAGAAGCTTTTAGGAATATTAAGCAGACGGAAATAATTTAAAAAGGCGAGCATCAAAGGAATTACAATCCCTAGAAAAACTAGGTGTAAATAGCCGATTACAAAATCCTTAAGCCGATAAGCCAAATCTGCCATATAAGGAAAAGCAGAAAAGAACTGCATGAATACTTTTACAACTAGCAAAACTCCTGCAATTTTAAAAAGCAACAGACCTCGACGAGAAAAACTTTTAATTAAGAAACTCCACTGCTTTTTAAGAAGTATATACAACTCATAAAAGGCTAGAATTTGCGCAACAGCACCAATTAAGCCCAACACATAAATAATTTTAGGCGGTTCAAACCAAAGTACTGATAGAAATAAGGTAAATATCACAGCAAAATTCAGGAGAAAGAATACTGATTTTAACTGTTCTGCTTTAAAAACAACTGATTTTTCTTCAAGTATATAGAACAAAATCCCTAAAAGCGCTAATATAAACCAACCGTTGTATTGAAAGTGAAGATAGAAATATATAGATGTTTTATACCATATGGATTCTGTGCCTAAGGTAGCCATAACTCCACCGATAGCCCATGGACCTATACTTGAAAACACCAAATACCAAAGGGAAGCTTTTACAAGTTTCCAAGAAAAACGATGCTTAAAATGTTCTGGGATGTTTTTTATCGCAAACCAGGTAAACCAATAGGAAGCAAACAAAAATAGTGTTGAAAATATAATTGAATACAGTGCATAGCCTTGAAAGGGAAAGGTTACAAGCATCCCTAATATGCAGATATTCGTAAATACAAAAATGCGCTTATACAACTTGGATTTTTCTGCTTCGGAAAGGAAAATTTTATAGATTAAAGTTGTTAATCCTAAATAAATCCAACCTAACAAAGCTGTATGAGAATGTGCGTGAAGTATGTACTTAAAATTAAGCTGAACAGGGGTGACAAAGAATAACCGTAACAATACTCCCATTAGAGCTACTAGCAGGAAATAAGCAAGCGCAACGCCAATATGTTTTTTTAAATTTATCAAGCTGTAAAATTAAGAAAAAACAGTTCGGAGTTTGACGTTAAACATTCTTATTTGTCAATCTTCCGAACTGTATTAAAAACAAACTAATTATTTTTCAGTGATAGTTCTATTTTACTAATTTCTCAATTATTTTTTTAATGTCTTTTCCAGTTTTAATGCTTTCGGAAAAAGGATATTATTTTCTAAATGTACGTGTTGGTGTAAGTCTTGTTCAAATTCTTCTAGTTTTGAATAAAACGCTTTATAGGTATTACACGCACCTTGAGGCGGCGTAAAGTTGTTACTTAATTTAGCTATTTTACGCAGAATTTCACCTGCTTCTTCGTGTTCTGCCTCCATCATTTTAATAGGATTTTCAACAGTTCCAAAATGTATTGGAGGAACTTCTGTACCCTCACGTTCTGCTTTTACAAGTTTTTTAATGAATGGGAATAAAATTAATTCTTCTTTCTTCATGTGTGCTGCCAATTCTTGAACCACTTGTTTTACTAAGGATTCTATTTCGGCTAATTCGGTGTAATGATGTCCGTGTACGTGATTTACTCTATGCGAATACTGAAGTAATAAAGGGCTACTTTCTTCCACATAACCGTGATGAACATTTATAATATGATCGGTTAGAAAGTCAAGTTTCCAACTGTTAAAATCTAAAGCTCGGTCTTTTATATTTTCTAAGTTAAGTATTTCTGTTTCTACTAAAACAGGATCAATTTCAGCTTTTTCACATGCTTTTTTGATACTTACCCCTCCACCGCAGCAAAAGTCTATTCCATATTTTTTGAAGACGTGAGCGGCTTTAATATTTTCCGTAACTACATCTGCTACTGTTTTATCTTGAAGTGTTGTCATGGCATTGTTATTTATGTTTATTTAATAAAACAAATTTCAGTAGAATAAAGGGAACAAAGTATGACTTAAATCATAATTATGACAATTTTGTCAGAATATACAAAAAACGCTAAATCTTTTTATATTATTGATAATTAAAGGGTAGTTTTTTACTCCCAGAAGGGATCGTGATAGTCGGGTGTTTTTTTTAAATCGCTATGGATTTCTTCAATTTTAGCAAGTTGAGCTTCTGTTGCAAATTTTTGAATTTCGTTAAAAAGAATTCGTTCTTCAAAACGAATATGAGCATCTAGCTCTTCCTCTAATTTACTGAGTGATTTTTCAGGATCTTTTGTATCATTAAACAAACGTTTAATTCGTCTGTGTTCTTTTAAAGCCCGTTCAATAAGTTCATTTTCTTTATCTAGAATAGGAAAAACGTATTTTTCTTCATCATGAAAATGCGGTGTTATTTCGTGCTTATAAAACCATTTTGCATATTCCTGCATCCGTCCTATTTCAATATTATTTTGAAATCCTTTTCGAATTTTCCAGCTAAACAATAAGCCAAAATGATGTTGCCTACTTAAAGGTTGCAAAGCAATATGACGTTTAATAGGTTTCTTCTTTTCCATAAAATTAAAGGTTTTCTATATATTTATTTTGTTTGCCGCCACATTCTGAACAGCGCTCAATTATTCATTTTTAATTTTAAAACCATACATGCGATTTACCATAAATTTACCAACTTTTACATACTTATCTCGATGGTTTTTAAAATATCTGTTTATCCTTCGGCCGAGAATGGATTATTTAATCGTATTCCTGATAGTCCCAACTAAAAACACAACTTTCATCAACTAATTTTAGTTTAGGCTTTACTTTCGATGTTGAACTAAACAGTGTGAGAAAACGATGAATATAGCTCATTTTAAATTGTTTTTGGATACATTCCTTTAAAGAAATTCAAGAACCCGGTATTAAATGATGACTCTTTTAAAATTGGCTTTTCAATTCAGACACTAATAGCACGCAAGTAAGCTTTCATAGATTTATCTTAAAAGAACGATTTATACAAATCTGGATTCCAATACATAATTAGATAAAACAGACCGAATGCAAAAAATGCAATTAAAAGCGCCCATACCCAAGCAGGTATTGCCTTTGGAGTTTCAGAACCTTTAATAACAAAAAAGTCATTCGTTTCACTTCCGTACGCATTTATAATTAAAGGTACTTGAGTATCTACTGTTTCATTATCCTTAAGGCCTACAACAGAAATTGCGGGACCGTTTCGCACTACAAAAGGAATTTCACGAATGCCTTCAATCCCACTAGAAGACTTAGCTACAATTTTCAAGGTATGTTTTCCATCTGGAATTTTCGTGGTGTCCAAAACAACCTTTACCGGAGGTGCAAAAGATGCGAAAGGTTTAGGGTCTTCATCCAAAAAAACTTTTATAATTCTATTATCTTCCATAGCTTAAAATCCTTCATTTTTAACAATATTCTTGATGTGATCTGGATTGTTTTCCCTTGGTTTTATTAAATATTTGAGACTTAGAAATAAGGTTGCAACCACAATTACAATTCCCACCCAAATAATTATATAGTCTAATGTGCCTGATGGCCCAGCACCATGGGTGATATTTTCAAAACCAGACGGTTGATTTTTTTTACAAACATCACACGCCCAGCTAATTTGGTTTCCTAGAAGAAACAAAACTGCAAAAATTGTTAGTGCCTTTTTCATTATTTATTTATTTAATTCGTTTAAAACATATTCTCTAATCTTCTTAACATCTTCTTCCGATACAGGGGGAGCGTCATTACCCCAACTACTGCGTTCATGAGTTGCTATGGCTGCAATTTCTGCGTCGTTTAATATATCACCAAACGCTTGCATAACACCGTAATCTGGACGAGCATCGTAACCTTGAAGAATTATTTTTATAAGCATTTCGTGATCTTCATCGTTTACAATTTTACTACCTGCTAAAGGAGGAAATGCTCCTGCAATACCTTTTCCGTTGTCTTGGTGACAAGCAGCACAAGTTTGTTTATACAAGTTAGCACCGTCAAGACCACCTCCAGCGGTATTACCACTCATTCCTTCTTCTTGTATTTTTCGAAGTGCTGGGATAAATTCTCCTATATTTTCACCAGGAAGTTCTGTTTGTTTGAGCGATTTTAGATACTCAACCAGCAGTAGAGCATCTTTTGTAGCTACCACTTTTTTTCCGGGTTTATCAAAAAACTCTTTAGGAATAGCTAGAGGCTTTTCATCATTACCAATCATAAAACTATCTACTTCTCTAAAAAGCCAAGGGTAAGAAGGCATTACTGATTCGGAAACCACCGCTCTTGGATTGTATAAATGAAGTAAATGCCAATCTTCACTCGGTTGACGTTTACCAATATTAGTTAAATCTGGGCCTGTACGTTCACTTCCTAATAATGAAGGAGATTGTCGCCAGACATCCATTCGTTTTTTGCTGTAGTAATAATCGGAAGGAATTGAAGGACGATCGCCCCAAACATTATCCATTTCTATATTTCTTACCTGCTGTGTGTGGCAAGCCATACAGTTTTCGGAAACATAAATTTGTAAGCCTCTTTCTTGATTAGCCGTTAATGGTTTTTGATCTGGAATAGGTTCGGTTTCCTGCATTTGAAAAGCAGGAAGTATCGCTATCATTATACTCAATGCTATAAATACGACACCAGCCGTAAGCACTAAATTTTTATGTTCTTTATGAAAATTGAGCATTTCTTTTCTATTTAAACAGTTATTTCTTCTACTAATTTTGACTTAACTTCGGTTCCCACTCTCCGGTAGTTTTTTACCATATAATAGAAATTATAAGCAAAGACTAGATGTGAAAGGAACATTAGTGAACCACCAATGGCTCGCCAAACCCAATAAGGTTTCATAAGTATTACCGATTCAATAAAAGCTTCGCCTTCTATCCAGCTTAACCCTTTATAAGTTCCTCCCGCCATTAGCGAAATCATATAAGCAAAAAGCCCTAAAAACGCTAACCAGAAATGTGCTCCTACCAATACTTGTGGCGGTTCTTTTCCCGTAATTTTTGGCAGAATTGCATAAATACACGCCCACAAGAAAAAGGCTATAATTCCATACATCGTCATATGGCTATGTGCAACATTAAAATCGGTAAAGTGCCAAACGAAATTTGTAAATCTAAAGGCTTGAAGACTCCCTTGCATCGAACCCACGAAATAGAAAATGGTTCCAACCAAAAAGAAAGGCAATACATAACTTTTAGAAATGTGATTCCAACTGCCACGCATAGTCATTAAAAAGTTTGTTGAACCTGCAATTACTGGTATAGCCATACCTGCACTAAAAACAATTGCTACGGTTTGCAACCACCAAGGCAACGGACTAAAAACAAAGTGGTGTGTTCCAATCATGGTGTAAAACAACATTTGTGTCCAAAATGCTAGCACCCCTAAGGAATACGAATAAATAGGTTTGTTAAGGGAAGACGGCAGGTAGTAGTACACCAAACCTAAGGTAAAGGTCATAAACCACATTCCCACACCCTGATGCATATAGTATCCTTGAATAACAGTTTCCCCTAAACCATCTTGATAAAATGGTAAGTACCCTATTACAGACAGTACGATTGTCCAAATTAATGCGGCAAGAATAAACCAGTTTGAAATGTATATTTCGGAGATTTTACGTTTTGCTACCGTTTTATAGAAGTTTATAAATGTGATAATTAATGCAATTGCGAAGAGTAGCATAATTGGCCAAATATATTCTCGGTATTCTCCTCCCCCATTATTTATTCCGGCCATTAAACTTATGCTTCCCAAAATAATTGTGGCGTTAATTAGTCGCCATCCCCACCATGCCATATTATAGCTATGGATTACGGTATTTGAAGTCCGGGCTATTACAAAGTATCCCAAGCCAATCATCCCTAGTGAAGACCATCCCCAGAACACCATATTGGTATGTACAGGACGTAATCTTCCAAATGACAACCAAGCCTGGTTGTCCATTTCTGGCCAAACAAACTTCATTCCTAGGTATTGACCTATTAGGGTTCCTAAAATAAGCCAGACAGCTGCTGCACCTATATAATATATTACTATTTTCTTTAAAGCTTCTGGAGTTTCAATGCTTAGTGTTGTTTTCTTCTTTTCGTCAAAAAAAGCATTACTCGGCTTGTTTTCAATATGATGAATAATACCTTTTTCATCCACTGCATTATCATGTCCACCTAACTCATTCCCAGACAATTTATACTTAAGCGCAGCTTTTCTTTTTTCGAGTATGGAATCAATTTCACTTTCCTCCATAGCAATAATATCATCATTAAAAGCCAACCTATTTTTATCGTGCTGCTTTCGTTTTAATGTATCTATGTAAGAATTCAATTTCACCAATAAAATTATTGCAGCAACCACCATAACAATGGCAATTAAAACGAAAGTGCCTATAATGCCGGGACTCGACATCCAGTTTTCTGTTGAAATACTACTATTTTTTTGCGCTATTGCAAATTGAGGCAGTACTCCTAGAACCAATAATATTAACCAATTCAGTTTTTTCATTTTATATTAAAATTTGTTTTAGAGGTATAGTATAATTCATTTCTTAATTTCTTACCTTTTTATCATAAATAGGAGTAAAAAAATATTTAGCGTTTTAAAAATGACAATCCCACGTCTACTCCATTTGCTAATTCATGCAGGCTGGTAGTTTCCAGCATTTGTTTTAGGTTGTCTCTAATATCAACAAATTTATCATGCATTGGGCACGGTTGAAGTGCATCACAATGATCAAAACCTAGAGCGCACCCCATGTATATTGAATCTCCATCTATCGCTGAAACGATATCGCTCAGTTTAATAGTCTCTGCTTTCCCCTCTGGAATTTCAAAGCCGCCTGTAGGACCTTTTAGGGATTGAAGAATATTATTTTTAGCTAATTGATGTAAAATTTTAGCCGTAAATGCCTCAGGAGAATTAATTCCAGCAGCTATTTCCTTTAAACTTACACGATTACCAATGGCAGATTGTGAAGCAATAAAAACTGATGCTTTAATTCCGTATTGACAGGCTTTTGAAAACATTGTTGATTTTTAGAAATGCAAAGGTATACAAAAATTTAAATTCTGATAAAGCTATCAGAATTTAAATATAATATCTTTTATTTGAATTCGATGTATAGAAAGTTACATCTTTAAAAAAGTTTCGCCACTTCGGATTTTGCTGGCAAGTTCAATAACAGTATTATTTTTACACATACTAGTTAATCCCTCGCGAATCACCAAATATTCATCGTGCACTGGGCAAGGGTTTTCAGATGAACAAAATTGCAAACCTAAGCAACAACCATTAAAAATTTTGTCTCCATCAATACAACTCACAATGTCGGCTAAAGTAAGTTTAGAATCTTTTTCAATATAAAACCCACCTTTAGGCCCCTTTTTGGAAAGTATAATTCCCGAACGTGCCATTTGCTGACATATCTTTGCAGTAAATGGTTCTGGGGAGTCTACTGCTTTGGATATTTCAGTAACATTCGATCTTTTATCTTGTTCAGATTGCTCAGCGATAAAAAGAACCGAACGAATTCCATATTCACACGCCTTGGAAAACATAATTTTTATTATTTCCCCTAATTTAGTGAATATAAACTGATTATTATATAAAAATGTATTAAAAATATTAAATTAAATTCATTTAATTACCTCATTCTTAATGATTAAATCTTTCTCTAGCTTCTCTTTCCAAAGCTTCTCTATGATCTGGGTGAGCAATTGAAATAAGTTCTTTGGCGCGTTGTTCGATACCTTTTCCAAATAAATTAACTACCCCGTACTCTGTAACTACATAATGCACGTGGGCTCGAGTGGTTGTAACACTTGCTCCTTCTTTTAAAAATGGAGTTATTTTTGAAATACCTTTGTTGGTGATAGAAGGCATAGCTATAATAGGCTTCCCTCCTTCCGAGAGTGATGCACCGCGAATAAAATCCATTTGTCCTCCAACTCCAGAATACTGATACATCCCAATACTATCTGCACAAACTTGACCTGTTAAATCAATTTCTATCGCGCTATTAATAGCTGTCACTTTTGGATTGCTTCTAATAATTGCTGTATCATTAGTATATGCAGCTTCTTTGAAGTGGATATTAGGGTTATCGTCTATAAAATCGTACAATTTTTTTGTCCCCATTGCAAAGCACGTAACAATCTTGCCCGTTTTTATTACTTTTTCTTCTCCTGTAATAATCCCTCTTTCAACTAAAGGAAGTATCCCATCGCTAAACATTTCGGTGTGAATTCCTAACCTTTTATGATTGGTTAAGTTATGCAAAACCGCATTAGGTATATTACCTATCCCCATTTGTAAGGTTGCACCGTCTTCCACCAATTCGGCTACATTTCTACCTATAATAGACTCAATTTCAGAAGGCTCGCCTATTGTAGCGGCGTATATCGGGGTGTTTACCTCTACGCCATAATCTATTTTTTTAATATGAATAATCCCGTCTCCATGAGTTCTTGGAACATTCGGGTTAATTAAGGCTACTACGTGTTTTGCAGTTTGAATAGCGGGTAAGGTAACATCAACTGAAACTCCTAGGGAACAATACCCATGTCTGTCTGGAGGAGATACTTGAATAAACGCTACGTCTAAAGGAAGAATACCTCTTCTAAACAGCAAGTGTATTTCACTTAAGAAAACTGGAGTATAATCACCATGCATGGTATTTACTCCTTTGCGAACATTATCGCCTACAAAACAACTATTTAGGCGAAAGGCTTGAGTATAAGGTTCAACGGTGTATTTTGCTTCACCGTGAGTGTGAATTTGAACAATTTCAACGTTTTTAAGTTCGTGGTATCGCTCACATAAAGTGTCTATCAATAAATTAGGCGTCATTGCTGCGCCCTGAAAAAATACGCGATTATTAGATTTTACTATGGATACAGCTTCTTGAGCAGATACAATTTGCATGGTTTTTTATTTTGTTACAAAGATTGATAATGTATTAGATTTTTGAAATGAAATCTGTCAGATTTTTTTTAAAAAAGCTAAGACCGCTTTGCTGTTAGATTAAATCGAGATTACAGTCACTTTAGTTTATCCAATCCGTCTAGATTCTAGACTCTAGATTCTTAGTTCTAAGATGTCCCTACTTAACTTAAGCTTTAACAGTCAAACTATTTACAAGGTCATTTACTATTGAAATACCTTTGTCTTTATTATACCAAACTTGTATAATTTCTTTAAAAGCATCGTCAATTTTTCCGTGCTCCTCTTTATAGTCTGAAACAAGTTTAGTAGCTGCTTTTGAACGCGGACCAAAGGTTTGAAGCACATTCATATCCTCATCAATCATAATTACAATAGGGATAGATTGCGAACCATTAGTAAGAAACTGATTCATCAATTCAAGATTATCATCTCTAAGCACAATTTTTAAATCGATATTATCAGCTTCTTGAGCGATTTTATTTAAGAAAGGAAGTGTTTGCGCTGCATCTCCACACCAAGGTTCGGTGATAACAAGCCAAGTTTGTTTATTAGAAACACTTTTAAATACCTCCATAGCCTCTTCCGAAACCTTTGCAGTTTTATCCAATCTTTTAGTTCGGCTGAAGTTTAGTTTTGTATAATCGACCTTCATTTGGGAAAATTCACCAGTAGTTCTTTCTTCTTCCACCAATTGTTTGAAAAGCATGTTATACTGTGTATAATCCATTGCTTTATTTATCGACTTTTCTAATAATGCTTTCATATTTTTTCGTTTAATGAATGCAAAAATAAGCCTTAGGTAATTAATTAAGAATGATAAATGTCAAATGTTAAGTTTTTAGACGTGAATGGTGATAGTCTAGAGGCTAGATGTTAGATGCTAGACGCTAGACGCTAGATGCTAGATACTAGATGCTGGAAATGAGTGGTGAGAGTCTAGATTCTAGGTTCTTTGTTCTAGATTCTAATTTCGAATTTTGGCTATTCGGTGCTTACTTGCTTTCTCACTATTGCATCAACACAATTAATTCCGTCTATGGCTGCAGAAATTATTCCACCGGCGTAGCCAGCTCCTTCTCCGCAGGGATATAGACCTTTAATTTCAACGTGTTCTAGTGTAATTGGGTCTCTAGGCACGCTAATAGTTGAGGATGTTCGACTTTCGGGTGCGTGTAGTACGGCTTTATTAGTGTAATACCCATTCTTCTTTTTGCCAAATGCAACAAAAGCTTTTTTTAGTTTTTCTGCGAGTAAGGCTGGTAGCACTTCATTTAAATCGGCTGCAACAATACCTGGCTGGTATGATGTTTTTGGGAAATCGGTAGAAACCTTACCTTCTACAAAATCTATCATACGTTGAGCAGGGACTTTTTGGGTTTTACCTCCCGCTTCCCAGCATCGTTTTTCTACATATTTCTGAAAATCTAAGCATACAAATGGATCATCTTTTTTGTAATTAGGTAAGTCTGTCGGTTTTACACTTACCACAATTCCTGAGTTTGCATAAGGGTTATTTCGTTTACTTGGGCTCCAACCATTGGTAACAACTTCGTCTTGCTCGGTGGCACAAGGTGCAATTATTCCGCCTGGGCACATACAAAATGAATATACACCAAAGCCATCTACCTGTTCTACTAAGCTATAACTAGCTGGAGGTAAATAAGGGTTATCGTATTCTTTTTGATATTGAATATGATTTATAAGCGTTTGTTGATGTTCTACACGTACGCCAATCGCGAAACCTTTTGCTTCAATTTTAATGTTTTTATGATGCAGCAAGTAATAAATATCTCTAGCGGAATGTCCTGTTGCCAATATCACATTATCAAACTCAAACCATTTTTCATTATTAATTTGAATAGCCTGTATTGCGGCATCGTTAATCTTAATATCGGTAAGTTTGGAATTAAAATGAACCTCTCCCCCATTTTTTATAATCTCCTCCCGGATTGAAGCGATTATCTTTGGCAGTTTATTAGTTCCTATATGTGGGTGAGCATCTACGAGTATATCTTCATCTGCTCCAAAATGTACAAACCACTCTAATGCTTTAAGCACATTGCCACGTTTTTTACTTCGTGTATAAAGTTTGCCATCGGAATATGTTCCAGCACCACCTTCGCCGAAGCAATAATTACTTTCGGGGTTTACTTTTTGAAGTTTGTTGATAATTGCCAAATCTCTTCTGCGTTCACGTACATCTTTACCGCGTTCGAATACTACAGGTTTAAACCCTGCTTCTACCGATCGTAAAGCTGCATAAAGTCCGGCTGGTCCCGCTCCAATAATTGCTACTTTTTTGGCGTTGTGAACCTTTTGTGGAATATAGGGTGGTATTTGCTCGCGAAGTTCTTCAAGTAACCACAACTCTATTTGAAGGTTTATTTTTATCGGACTATTGCGTGCATCGATAGATCGTTTGCGAATACGCCAATCTCCAATTTCTTTTTTTCGAAGTTTTTCCTTCTTTAAAGCAAGTCCTAAAATAAAATCTAGATCCTCTAGCTGTTGTGGGGAAACCGCAATTTGTACTATTATACTCATGAGCCAAAGGTAAGTGATAATTCGTCAGTTTTTATATGTAAAAATACCTACAAGTAAATTTTTTTTCACAAAGTTTTAAACTTCATTCATTCTGGTTTTAGGGTCTTAGATTTAGGGTTATTTGGGGGTTGTCTTTGGTCGTTGGTCTTTGGACTTTGGTCGTTAGACGTTGGACTTTGGTCTTTGGTCTTTGGTCGTTGGTTTTTGGTTTTTGGTTTTTGGACTTTGGACGTTGGTCTTTGGTCGTTGGTCGTTGGACGGGGGAAATTTGGCTACTGTCTTGGCTCTTGCATCTTGATTGTTGATTCAAATCACTGAGCGTTGGGCATTTTTAGTTTCAGATACTTTAAATACAAGTTTCTAATTATTGAGGTGAAAATTTATAATTTCTTTATTTAAACTTAAAAAGTTTCAACACAATTATAATAGTTTCACGCAATTTGCAACTAGTCATTTTGTATATCAAACCATCTGAAAATTCGTGATATACGCCTAAAGATATACAAAATAACGCATAGAAAAAACTGTATAAAGGCTTATGTATTGGTAGCTGAGTAAAAAATTAGGTGTTTTTCGGGGTATTTTACTAAATTGCGTATATTTACGTGTTGTAACACATCGGATGAGAATGATAAAAACACTGTTTACATAGATGAAAGAAAAACTGACCCAGTACCTAACGGAATATCCATTTTACGTTGGAAGCCTTTTTCTGATTTTGGGAATTTCTTATCTGATTTACAAGATTGCAAAAAAAGAATCCTTTAAAATGAAAGACCATAGTGCAGCAGGTTGGAAAGGACTGATTAACTCTTGGGCATTTGCTATTCTGCTTGTAATAATCGGAATAGCATTAATTTTTCAAAAATAGACGTGTTACAACAATGTATAAAAACAATGCTTAAATCTGTCTCAAATCGAAGGTTCGTGCTCGCTTGCAACGCCCGATTGTCCTGCGGACAATCACGCTCGCCCGCTCGCACTGTTTTTATACGAGACGTTACCTGCAAGTTAAAAATTTAACAGACAACAAATCGACTACAGAATTAAATATGAGTAAGAGATTATATCTGAATTTATTTTTGAGTTTACTCATTTTACTTTTTGGCTATCATTATGCCTCTGGACTGACTGACTTTTGGACAATTAGAATAGTTAATATAATGTCAATCATATTGGCAGGACTTTTTTTAATCAACTTTAAACCAAGTTTACTCCCTAAAAAAGAGAAGTCTACTTTCAAGATTCAATATTTATTTCCAATCATAACAGGGATTATAGGTCTTTTCATATTCAACCATTTTTTTCTTATACTAGCCTATAAATTATTGGACTGGGAATGGATTAGCCAAAGTAATCGAATGAAAACCGAATTAGCTCAATTATCATTTTTGATAGTTATTTTAGGTGTCTTGGAAGAGTTCTATTTCCGTAGAATTATAGCTCAAAAGATATTTAATTCTAAAGGATTTACAAAAGCTTTATGGGTTTCTGCTGTAATTTTTGGACTTGCTCATACCTTAACCGATTCAGGCATACTTCCTACTTTTATTGGCGGACTTGTAATAGGTTACATCTATCTTAATACACATAATATTTGGTTAACTATTTTTACCCATATTACATATAATTTAATTTACTTTTTTGTTACGCCATTTTTAGATAGAAGATTCGCTGATTTAAGTTCATATAGAGTGACTATAATGTTAATGGGATTTGGATTATTCTTAATTTTTGCAACTTATTTGATTTTTAAAAAACAAACTGAATTAAAAACCAGCAGGTAACACTGGCTATAGTTCATTGCTTTTGACTTTCCTATCGGAAAGTCCTCGCAAATTTGCTATCTTCGGTTTACGGCGGAAAATCCTCGCGGATTTTCACGCAACGAAACCATAGCCAAACACGTTGTGTGCAATAACCCTTGCTTGCTAGGTTATTTAAAAAATCAGTAAAGCGCGCGAATTTGGAAGGAAAATAATCAGTATTTTATGGTAGGACTGGTTGCAAACCAGGG
>NZ_VDMC01000017.1 GCF_006346335.1 Aequorivita sinensis | reverse complement strand
TAATTCTACGATTAGAACCTTAAAATCGTTTTCATGTTTTCTTGCCATATGTTAAATTTAATCATTTAGGGCTTAATTAAGTTGTCACAACAAATATAGACACTCCAGTCATACTAAACCCAAACCTCAACCCACAAAATCCTGGATACTAATGAACGCTATCAATAAAACTATACGCTCTTATGATAAGACAATTAGCCAGCTCCCCATACTTTTTTTCATGTTTGTTTTGGCCTCCTGCCCCATTTTGGGGCAGCAAGGGCCAGCAAAATCGTTGTTGCAACCAAAGGATTATGATATGTGGCACCACTTGAGAAACACCCAAATTTCAGGGGATGGTTTATGGACTTCCTATAAAATAGACTATGAAAAGGCAGCGGACACCTTGTTTGTTTTGAGCCTTGACGGCAAGACGGAATATCAGTTTCCCAATGCCCATAGCGCACAATTCCAACCCTCTAAAAAGACCGGATATTTCGCTTTTAAAGATGATCAAAAAGGAATTGGGGTACTCAATTTATCTACAGGCAAGACGGTCTGGGAAATGGAAGCGCAACGCTTTGATTTTGATAGTACTGGGAATTTCCTTGCGCTTTATAATCCGCAGCAGCAAGAGGGATATTTAAAATTATGGAATCTGGAAAAAGACCAAACGACAATTTTAAAAGGAATCAGAGACTTTAAATTTGACTCCCTAGGAAAACGGGCTTTGCTAATAAGCAAGGATGCCACCGAGACATCAATAGCCTTGTTGCGGTTAGAGAATATACAACAGTCTGTTATTATTAAAACAGAAAAATCAGAATTCTTGTACCCCACTTGGAACGAATCTGGGGATGGCTTAGTATTTATTGAAAGCACCCAAAATTCGGGGCAGCGACTCTATTATTTTGAAGATAAAAACACACCGAGGCTATGGGAATTAGACAATATAGACCTACGTGAAAATGGAAGGCTAGCAATAAGCAAACTAGACATTTCCTTTTCAAAGGATGGGGAACGGATATTTTTTTGGACCCATATACCAGACAATGATTCAAATGATAAACCGAAAGACAGCATAAAAGTACAGGTCTGGAAGGGGACGGACAAATGGATATATACGAGGCAGCAATTGGACTGGGAATATAACAAGGCAGATAGGCTGGCAGTTTGGTGGCCAAAAAAAAAAAAAGTGTTTCAAATAGGCACAGTAGAACGGCCGGAGGTCATTCTTACAGGAGAACAAAAGTATGCCCTAAGCTTTAACCTCTTGACTTACGAACCGCAATACAGGCAATCTCCCCAATCCGATTTTTATATAACCGAGCTGGAGACAGGGAATACATCCTTATTGTCCAAGGGTTTAGAAACAGCCTTGGGCTATATCAGTATTGATCCCTCGGGTAGGTATATAGCCTATTTTAAAGATGGTGACTGGTGGTTGTATGACATCCAAAAAAGAGAACATTTTAATAGTACAGAAAACCTACCTTTTCCCCTAACCTACGAGTATGCTCCACATACCATAGCAATTACTCCCTTCGGCACAATGGGTTGGACTACCACAGGGGATTTTTTGGTTTACGATGAATTTGATGTGTGGAAAATCAATATAGAAGGAAAGTCGGCAATGCGCCTCACAGATGGTCGGGAAAAAGGAATATGTTATAGGGAGTACAAAGGCCTTTATAATGGATTTCACTCCCTATCCGATATATCCCGAATTAAGCCGAAAGATTTTGCCAAGCCTATTATTCTATCAACGGAGGACTCCCTTTTCAATAAAGGATTTGCCTTATTGAATCCAAATAGTGATGTAGCGAATTATTTAAACGAAACCGGAAGAATCTCCGAATTGAGAAAGGCAAAATTTACCGATTCCGTTATTTATGTGAAAGAGAGTAGTGACGCGCCACCCGCACTCTGGAAAAAATCAGGAAAAGAAGCCAAGCTCTTGGTGCAATCAAATGAACAACAGCATAAATTTTTTATTGGCAAAACGGAATTGATTACCTACATAAATGATCAAGGACAAAAGTTGCACGGAATTCTCCACTATCCCGATAATTATGAAGCGGGAAAACAATACCCAATGATAGTGCACGTATACGAAATGATAGGATATAAATATCAAAAATACCAGAACCCAAGTGACCATAACGGAACGGGTTATAATTACAGGAATTTTACAGCGGCTGGGTATTTTGTACTGGAACCTGATATTTTAATCCAAAAGGAAAACCCTGGGATGTCAGCAATGGATTGTGTTACACAGGCGGTGAATAAAGTTTTGGAAAAGGGAATTGTAAACAAAGATGCCTTGGGACTGATTGGCCATTCCTTTGGGGGCTATGAGAGTGCTTTTATTATCTCACAGACAGATCTATTTGCTGCTGCCGTGGTGGGCGCAGGGGTTTTTGATCTTACAACAACCTATCACACCATAAACAGGGACACTGGCAGGGCGGAACATTGGCATTATGAGGACCATCAGTGGCAGATGGGCAAAAGTTTTTATGAGGCCAAGGAACTTTATAAGCGGAACTCGCCTGTGGAATATGCTCAGAACATAAAGACCCCTACTCTGATCTGGACGGGGAACAAGGATTATCAGGTAAATTGGCATCAAAGCGAGGCCATGTACCTAGCCTTGCGCCGCCTAAGTGTGGAAGTGGAATTACTGATTTATGAAAACGAAGGCCATTCTCTTGCAGTACAAAAAAATCAAAAGGATCTTACAAGAAGAATTCAAGATTGGTTCAATACATATTTAAAAAAGTAAAAATAAATTAGTAGTTATAAATTAAAAGATGCCCCATTTGGGGCATCTCCTTTTTAGGCAAATCAAGGTTGCCAGTTCATAAATAAAGGCAAGGAACAAGTCGTTGGTCCATTCTTACCAAAAACAATTCTACCTGTGTTGTCTGTACAAGTTGCGTTACTTGTCAGATCACATTTCCCATGGGGAACGCAGACACCGTTTTGGTAAATGTAACCCTGCACTAGGGCTGTTTCCTCCTTACCATAGTCCTGTGAGGCAAAGGCCGCTGCAATAGCAAGCATAAAGGCCGCCACAGGTAACAAAAACTTGAATTTTAAATTTCGCATGATTTCTAAAATTTAAATTTATAAATATTGACCTACTCTCTTCTACAGGTTTTCGATCTCATCCCTGTTCTTGCAAGAAAATTCGTTTATTCAAAATGTCTATCAACAATTTTATAAGCCACCAAATAATTACCTTGGAGCGCATATAGCATTCCGTTACTTATTAAAATCTCGCGTGCCTTGTTATTTTCATGTTTGTATAAGTAAAAACTGAATTGATAGCTTTGGTCGGTGAGCCTATATACATCTATTATATTAGCCTGGTCGATCATATTCTCTGGCTCCAGCTTTCCGAGTCGGGGGGAATCGACCAATAAAAGTTCTTTTGTGGTGGCTGTATTTCTATTCACCAAAACAGTATTACCACCCAATTTACGTTGGCCCTTAGCGCTGTTCTCTGCTATATTGAGTTGCGCCACACTAATGGTATCAATGGTTCTTCCGCGATGTTCTAGCTTTAAATCGGGATTTATAACCATATATTCATTACGGTAGTAATAGGTAAATATGAGTTTATCTAGATTGGCATTATAGATTAATCGGCCATCGGTATCAAATCGGCCGTCAATTTGTTTTTCGAGGAGTTGGTTGCTAAAGATTCCTTTAATGGAATCGTCAAGAGTAATTACGCCAAGTATGTTCTCACGGTTTGCGCTACTGGTAGATTGAAGGGCTAGTGTTTTGGAGTTAATAGGTATAATGTGGTTAAAATAGTAGTCATCTTGCATTTCTGTGGTTGCTTTCCAATCGCTTATTTTCCCCTGCAGAATTATGGGCACGGTGCCGTCGGTAACGTAAAATTCTGGCGGAAGAACATGAAGTTTAACTGCGCGATAGGGAAGATCCATTTGGTCCAATTGGATCATTGTGGTCGTAGTATCCTTAAAATTGCTATCTATCAAGGTCAATAAAAGAGGAGCTGTACTATTCCCTAAATAGACCTTGCCGTTGCCAATCCCTGCAAAATAATAGGAACTATATTTTAGGTCAAAACTGTGTATCTTTTCAATGGGATGAGGGATATACCTCCGCTGAAACGCATTGTTCCGATGCATCTTCTTTTCAGAAAAGGCGAACAATATCGTAACGGTACCAACACCAAAAATGGCAAGGGTGGTCAGCATCAGCAAGGTCTTTTTGTTATTCCTTTGCGCAGTAAAAAAGACCGCCACCCCCGCCAGGATTATGAAAAAAATATTAAAAATAAGATGTTGCGTCCAGCTCAATTTTTCCAGCACCCCACCGCAGGAGCAGGGGATAAAGTCGGAGAAATTAAGAATGATATAAATATAGGCCGTAAACATCATCATTAGGGTAAAGGCAGCATTAAAAGCTAGCGTCCTATATTTGGGAATTGTCAATAAAACGGCAATGAGAATTTCCAGACCCGGAACTGCCCAGGCAATAACACTGGCATACGCACTAAGAAGCGGCGACTGCGCCAATTGCACCGTAAAAGTTTCAAAATCCAAAATTTTACTAACTGCAGCATAAACAAACAATAAGACAAATAAATAAGATACTCCACTAACAAAGTGCTTTTTCAGAAACTTCAATATGGATTTTACAAAGGTCATTTTTTGAACTTAAGACTATCTCTACTTAACATTCATAAAGTTAACAAACTAAAGAACGAACATAGGTTGTTTCTGCCTTACTATTAGAAGGGTTCAACCTTTCTATTTGTAAGGAATTTCCGCCATAAGTAAGATTGAAATAATGAAAAAGTAAGAAAATTTAAATAATTGTTGAAGTCTTATGTCTTACGTCTAAAAGTCCTATGTCTAAAAGAACTATGCCTAAAAGACCTATGTCCAGACATTTCACAATCCTAAATGCCATTAATCCTTAATAATTTGCGATAGACCATTTCAAATAAATCCAAGCTCCCGGGCCTTTAGTAAAAGCTGTCGGTCATCCGCTTCTCCTATATCAAAAAGTAATTTTATATGCCGCTTTCTCTTTTCGATAGCAGCAATAGAAAAAGGTAATATTTCTGGTAATTCTTTCATTTTTATTCCTTGCGAAAGTTCATACAGCAGCATCCTATCCCATTTATCAAGTAAAAAATTATTACTTATAGATTTCCGCAAGTATTTCAGTACACTTTTACTGTAAAAAGGAGGATCACTCAAAACATCTAGAATTGCTGGTAATAAAATGCCCGTACTAATATCACCCTTGATTAAAAAACCATCTGGGTTAATGCTTTTAAAAATAGTGTGTATTCTGTAATTATTACTAAACGTAGTCGCTATAATAATCTTTGAATTTGAAAAACGTTCTCTAATCTCTAAACCAATATCTTCTCCAGATAAATGAGTCCCCTTATTCGACGCTGGAATTTCTATGTCCAAAAAAACCAAATCGATATGCTGTCCCGTAGCCTGTAACCTATCAAGAAGTTCCAAAGCAGTATCACAACTATTTGCTTCCGAAATAGTAAAATTCCATGTAGCATTGGCAGCCTCAATATCCATTAAAGAATTTCTATAAGCTTCAATAAGCAATGGATGGTCATCTATAATTATCGTATTTAACTGTTTTATACTCATAATTTATCATTTATTGGAATTGTTACGATGATATCAGTCCCTTTTCCTTCAGTATTGGAAATATTAAATATCCCTTTTAACCTTTTTACCCAAGATTTCATATTGCGCAAACCAATCCCATTTGCGAATGGAACTTATAAAACCCTTTCCAGTATCACTTGTTTTCAATTTAACAAAATCACCTTCTTTTCTAAGGAAAACACAAACTAGTTAGGCTTCCGCATGCTGTATGAAAATTTTTAACGCCTCCTTCAAGATTCTATAAATATTGGTTTAAAAATAATCATCAAAACCCTCCCCATTCTATTCTAGAATTTTCATAATATTCATATTCAAAACCGCCATTATCGCCCCTCTCTTTAATAAACGGTTCCATCCATCGATTACATCTTGTATCACTCAGCATAATCTCACTTCTTAAGTTGTGGCTAATTTTTCTCATTTCTCTTTCTACCAAATCTAAATGATTAAGCAACTTCCAATGCGTTTCTATAACCTCCCTTTTCCCTACTACCTTTAATAGCTCCCAATTCAATATAATCCCAAAAATTCTTGCTAGAATCCCATCATATAACTCTTTTGAAATTCTGGGTCTTTCATCAAGCTTCCCTTACTATAAACTTACTATTTCCTTTCAAATCAATAAATAAATCTGTTCATCCCCTTGTTGCAGTTTAACCTCAAATTCCAATGCCATATTTTGAGATCATTGCCTAAGAAGCACCACAATTAAAATCAAAATTGTTATCAAAAAAATACTACCAATAACTATCCACAATCGTGTTCCTTCCAATCTTTTGGCTTTATGAATATAACTATCGGTTTCACTGTGTATCCTGGTAAATTCATTTCAAACCTCTCTCCGATTTAGTTCTTCGGTAAGTCTTATATACTCCTTCAAATAATAGTTGCTTCTTCCACTATTCGTTTCCGCTTAAAGTAAAATAGCTTCCAATACATCGCGTTTTAAATAAATTTTATTTGCCAAATCAAAAGCATTTTCAGTATTAGTCTTGGCCTTCACCGTATCTCTTACAGCCAAATAATATTGTGAAAGATGGATATGGCTTATCACAAGCCCTTGTAAATTTTCAATACTTACTTTTAGCTGTAATGCTTTATAAAACGGCCAAACATTAAATTTTGCTATAATAAACCATTCGAACACTATCATTTTTAGCCAAAGTATTTTGTTGATAGCCAGCTCTTAGATTTTTCAATCTTTCTTCAGGGATTAATCTTGAATCCATGCCTTAGCAAGAAGTGAATCTATTTTTGTTATTGCTGTCACAACAGCCAAAATTCTTTCATTACAATTTAAAATGATTGTACTTAATGAAACTACTGCTAAGCTGCGAATAAGAAAAGAATGGTACGCTTCTAAAACAATTCATATAAGGGTAACAAAAGTTTAGTTAAGTCTTTCCCTTTAAAAATAGACCCTACGTTACAAGTCATTCTTTGATCCTTATCGTTATCGGGCCTTACACTGTCATCATTTCCTGTGTTTACAACTGTTGGTACATCGTTGGTTTTAGTTAATGAGGTAGGTGTGCACGGGACAAACAATCCCGATAATAGCAATATCAAACATAAAAGTGATAAAATTTTCATGATAAAATTATTTAAATGAAATAATAGATAATTCAGATCACCGCTTTGATGATCAGTATTCACTCGTGCACAAGGAAAACCAGTTGGGGAATACCAGCTAGAAGAACAACTTCCTTACATCGAAGATAAAATAATAAGTCAATAATATAAGTAAGTTTTAAACTGTTATTTGTGAAACCATTACTCCCAATGGTATAACCTCAAATTTCCATGGTAAAATTTAAAAAGAACGATTTCTAACTAAGCGTTCCAAAATCTCCATATTATTCAAATATTTCTCCGAAAAAGGTATCCGTTCCTTTCTTTTTTTTAGCATTATAAAATGCTTACAACGATTGATTCTAAAAATCTGGGAGGCATTTATAATATAGCTCCTTTGAATTCGCACAAAGGGAGCCGATAGTCTATTTTCAAAATGCTTGAGAGAATTAAAAACAGGTAGTATCCTCCCGTCTTTTAAATGGATATCAACATTATTGTTATCTGCTTTCAAATAAAGAATCTCCGATACACGAAGATAGTACGCCTCTTTCGGTGAAGAAATTTTTAGAATGCGCTCTTCCTTGATAATTTGATTTCTGCAAATTGATAAAGATTCAAATAATGCTTCCCTTGAGAAAGGCTTAATTCTAACATCAGTAAAACCATTTTTTACGGCATAGAATGCTTTCTTATAATCAGAAGTCAGACCTATAAGACAAGCACTCCTAAAAACCCTATTCTTTAAAATAGGTTCTTCTTCAAAGTCAATATCTAAAATATCCAAATCCAACACTATAATATTTGGATTATAAGTTATTAGAGACGCTAAGGAATAGCTTGATTCCTTTGATTTACCCACCATTTTATAATCCGAAGAATTTAAACAAAATTCCGTCATATAATCGTCAAGTTTTAAGTTGTCGGATATTGTGTAGATGGTAATCAAAACTGTAATTTTCCAGACCAATAATAATATCCATATTTAAAATAAGAAAAGTATGGTTTCACCTTACTTTTTGTAGGGAAAATCCCTTACGTTTATTTATTATATCCTTCTACCTCAGTTTTCTAAGAACGCCCCAATTTATATAAAACTAAAATTACTTCAACCGCAACCTACCATAAAATACTGAAACCTAATTATAGCCAATTTGGTACGGAAAATTCAAAAAATAAATTCCGAATCCAAAAATATTTTTGAGGAAATCGAATTGGCAATCTTCCACAGTAAAAAAACATTGTGAAAGCTACCTATCAAAATAACATCCAATGGCTATTTAGCTTCTGCAGAGGAATTCCTATTTTTTTTTTGACCATAAAACCAAAACCCCTGAGATACTGGATATATTATCTCATGCTGAATATCTCTCAAACCAGCCGGCCCCAAAACAGTAATAAAAAGATTAAAAACATATCGAAAACCGCATAATGCAATATCAAAGCTATTTTATAAAACATAAAGCATGCTACCAATATTTAGAACGCAAAAGAACGGATAGAGATACAGAATGTTTTTTTCGTTACAATGGCATAATCAAGTTTCATCCAGATGCTTTACCCTATTGTGTTGATGAAGTATTCTCTACTTCCCACGATTTTATTGTAGCAAAAATTTTCGCCCATAAGTTGCATATCAAAAAACGCAATAATGAGTTGAAAATTCTAAATTAGCTTATCACTTCAAAAGCCTCCTCCTCATCAAATATGAACTGGACAGGGATAAAATCAGATTTAATTAATTTATACACTTCACGAAACGGGAAGAATCAACAAAGGCAGTTCACATATAAAAGATTTAGCAGACCTATTTCAGCAAGTTCTAAATATTGACCCTGGTGAAAACTACCCCACCTACATAGATATACGCTCACAGAAAAATAACCAAACCAAATCCCTAGACCGAATGAAAAAAAATCTTATTTAAAAAATCACCGCTACGGCATTCAAATAAAGACCACCCAAGAAAAGATTTGACAATCAACAATCTAAGTCAATTTTCCAATTAATGTTAAATATATTTTACAAAGTACACTATATTTGTAAAATATAATTTACGTTATGACTAAAAAGAAAATGGTGATTTTACCGAAAGCTAGAAAGATTCTCAACAAATTGGGAGAAAATATTAAGCTCGCTCGCTTGAGAAGAAAATTTAGTTCCCAACAAATAGCGGAACGGGCAAATATTAGCAGACCCACTTTATCCGCAATTGAAAAAGGAAAACCTACGGTAAGTATTGGTTCGTACCTCCTAGTTTTACAAGTCTTAGGTTTAGAAAAAGACTTTCTCCTTCTCGCCAAGGATGATGAATTAGGGAGGAAATTACAAGATGCTCGTATCTTCACAAAAAAAAGAGCACCAAAAGGAAAAGATGAAAATGTATAAATAAAATTCAGAAAATGGCAACAAGGGTTTAGCATACGATATTAATCCAATTGAAACTGGCACAGGTTTAAATCTGAACATTTCTGATGAAGATAATTCCTTAGACTTAAACTTAGCCCTGGAAGTAGCAGAGTTTTTCAGACTTTCAAAAAAAAGAGCAACATAAATAATGGAAGAGGTCTTAAATGCTGTGGCAGATCGGAGAAAATTAGCGACGAAATTTGGTATTTCAAGAGCTGAACAAGAATTAAATTCAATAGCTTTTAAAACCACAAAAGATTAACCTAAGAAACTAAATCTAAAATTCTCTATGATTGTTGAGCTTGCCTGTTCAGAGCAGCTTGTCCTGAGCTGCCTGTCCTGAGCTGCCTGTCCTGAGCTGCCTGTCCTGAGCTTGTCGAAGGGCCGAAGGGCCGAAGGGCAGTCGAAGGTCTTGTCATTCTGAGCGCAGTCGAAGGATAACCCACATCACCATCAACCTCAGCGAAAAAGAAACAAAAATTCATTATGATCACCGTGTCCAAAGTCCCCTAAGCGGAATGCTAAACGTTAGTGGCTACGACAAAAATAATAAAGTTAAAAAAAATGAAAACTCCCTCTTTCTGGCCATGGTTCTCCGACAACGAAAATAAGCTCAAACAAATTCACACACTCCCTAAGACTGAACAAAAAGAGCTATTGTACTGGCTTAATAAGCATATAGAATATTACAATCCTAGAATTAAACCGCTACTAAATATACCAACTAACAATGATGGACCATCTACACTTACTTTTACGGTCTATTGCGAACACGAAATTCGTACCTCATTACTCCACTTATTAGAAACAGCGCCACTCTATAAAGATTGGATTATTAATACTTGCCAAGTCGAAACTCCAGATGAATCCAACAAACGTCATCAATCCCAGGAAGAGCAGGATATTCAAGATTTAATTAACTTACTAAATAGTTTCTCATAGAGGCATAATCTTACTATACCCTTTCAAAACATAAATTTTGACAAAAATTACCAGTGAAAAATTTTCAAGAATGAAGCCCCCCCTTGTGCGTTTCCGAAATTTCAGGAGTATCGCGTTCCTCTTCGTTGATCAGTTACCTAGTTTTTAAAAGTAACATCTACCGAGCCAAGTTAAAGTAAATAGTTTAGCCTCTTTAATTCCCCCAAAATCACTATGTATTCCCTAGTAGAAATACTGGTAGGAGGACATTTGTATTGCGTCAGTACCTATTCCGCTTTCAACTCAGATAACGCTAAAGCAAGATCCTGCCAAAATTCATTTTTAGTTTTAATATTATAGGCTTCTAAGTGAATTTTAATTGTATTTATTCTAAAATAATCTTTATTGTCTAGGCAACCTATACCTCTTTTATCCCTAATACTAAAGTTGCCATTGTCCCTTGGAGTCGAGTATCTATAATAACAATTCGATAGATTCGTTGTAATAGAACTATATTTTGCTATAAGATTTGGAAGAATAGACCGAAAAATTTTAAGCTCTATATTTTGGGTGAAGGCAAGCTCAATATAGGATTCTGAATCATCAGGACCTTGAATTCCATACTTTGAATATAAAGTCTGGATATTAGGATTAGAGTTAATTTCAATCAACTTTTCTTTTAAAAACCCATTATCTAACGCCCAGAACCCCTCCTCCATCATTAACAAATTATTGAAGTCCTCCATATAGTAATCCTTCAATTTTGGATTTAAAAATATATCTTCCATTATAAAACTTTTTGAATTTTATCTGACAGTGTGACCAAGTTTAGATTGTACATCTATCTATCCATCGCTAGTACCTACGTCCTCTCCCGAAAACAAATAGATTTTTGAACTCTATAAGCTTTAGTTGTATTTGAATGAACTTTAATTGTGAAGGAAGAGAAAAATAATTTTAAAAATGATTAAAAAAACTACTCTAGGTCACGTTTCAATAGCTCTTTAGGATCAATTACCGGCATAATAAAACTTTCTAAAGCCGTCCCTTGAAAACGTGTCATTAGTACACCTCTTGAAGTGGAGTGAGAAATAGCAGCTAATGCATTCCCTAAATTAATATCTACATCCAATAAACCTTCGGAATTATTAGTGGCAAGTTCCTCTAAATTATGGATATAATAAGTGTAAACAAAATGAAAACTACCCTTAGCTTCCTCAGCGGTGGAAACTGTCGATTTTGTCTCCACAAACACCTTGAAATCTGCCTTTACAAGAGATTCTTGAATATTGAACCCCATCCGAAATTCAACATTAAAAGTATGACCGTCAATAGCCGACATGTCAAACTCAAAAGGGCTTTCTATTTGTCCCTTAATAATCCTGAAATCGACAATCTCGATTTTATCAGCACAAAACTTACTCTCCTGCATGGGCTAATGGTTGAAAAGTTTTAGGTATTCTAAGCGTCTTTTGACCCTCTTCAAATTTTACAGTGGGATCAAATTGATGATTTTTATAAACAGTAAATTGTCTTTTTATAGATTCCTTTTCTGAAAAAGCCACCCGTCTAGGAACGTGGATGATAGGCTCTCCAAGTTCCGCCTGCATTTTGGCAATAGATTTCAAGGTAAGATTATGGTTCCCAGTAAGCCATTTGTTAATTTCAGAAGGACGTTTGTCCAACTTTTCAGCAAAGGATTTTTGAGTATGCCCATTTTCCTTTAAAAGTTGTTTAATTCTTACCAAAATATCTGCATACAGATTCACAAATATTTTTGTCTCTTCTGGAGTCTCAGCCAAAATTCGACGTGCTACTTTGCTTCTCATAATTGTTAAGTTTTGGTTTATAAGATAATATCAGATGACCCATCAAATGATAATAAAATTCGTTTCTGCTTATTGATAACTATGCTGCCATCTTTTAAAGATTGAATGATTCTCTTCGCATAATTACAAGCGTCAACCCATTTATAATGTAAACTGCTCTCTTGATTGGTTCTTCCATCCTTTATTCCACCGCCAAATAAAATCACGATCTCATTTGTAATTCTAAGGGCATAAAGCCGTAAGGGAAAATTTGGAAAGTGATAGTGAAGCTCTCCCAAGTGCAAATGACCATGTGAAGGTAATCCAGCCACTTCATTTTCATATCTATTAAAGAGCTCATCAATTGCCCCATGTCTGTCCCCAATGGCATTAAGAACAAAGGATATTAATTGCTGAATATGCTCCTTATAAATAACGTCATTTTCGTATTTCTCAAAAAACATATCTGTTTCATTAAGGTCTGCACCTTCATCCTTTACAGTGTAAAAAGTACAACACTTAGCTTCATCATCCCATATTTCGAGTTCAAATGTATTCACTAAAAACCTAATTTGCAAACAAAAATACACTTTTAAGTGTATTTTAAGATTAAATATATAATTGTTATCCCGCAAGTTCCAACAATACCCTGATTTAAGTTTTAACTTTAATTATATTAATGTGCTTATTTATTGACACCTGTATAAATAACTAATAAAATAAATTTAGCCTCGCTAATGTCCGAGTCCACTCGAGTGACCTTCCTTCATCATCAAGTAAAATCAGAAAGCCTCTCTCCTAAACCCCACTAAAAAACTCCGCCAAATTCTCACTCTGAGCAATAACCCTATCCGCTTCTATTCGAGCCAAATCAGGAGGGTAGCCATAACGCATTAAAATCTTTCTAACCGTTAACCTCAACTTTGCACGAACATCATCACGTTTACTCCAATCAACGGTAGCATTGTTTCTAACAACATCGACAATGGTGTGAATTAACTCTTTCATTTTTTCATCATCCAACATCTTAGTCGAATCATTCTGAGAAAGAACACTATAAAACGCATACTCCTCTGGACTCAATCCTAACTCCTCACTCTTGTGATCTTCCAATCGCATCTCTTTGGCAATTTCTGATAGCTCCTGAAGAACTTGAGCCGAATCTATCTGATTATTGTGATAACGCTTCACTACCGATTCCAATAACTCCGAAAAACGCTTCCCTTGGGCTATATTTCGGGTCTTACGAATCCGAACCTCATCACTTAATAATTTCTTTAATAACTCGAATGCAACATTCTTTTGCTGCATATTCTTTACCTCAAGTAAAAACTCATCCGAGAGAATACTAACCTTCGGACTCTCAATACCAGCAGCTTCAAATACATCAACAATTCCATCACTAGCTAGTTTATCATCAATAATTTGCTTGATAGCTGTTTCTACTTCATAATCCGACTTCCCACTCCTGCCTGTAAATTTATTAATCCTACTTTTTATAGCTTGAAAAAAGGCAACCACATCCTTAATGGCATTCGCTTCTGGGCTTGGTATAGACATCGCATAAAGCTTTGAAAGCAGCGTTACCTCTTTTAAAAACCTATCTTTTAGTTTCTCACTGGATAGAATAAAGTTCTGACCCGCCAAAATAATTTGCAGCCTTCTGCTTGTTTCAGCCTCGAAGTATTCTTTATAGTCGAAACCATGAAACATCTGCTCTACAATTTCGAACTTCTCTAACATACCAGCAATAGCTTCTCGAATGTCTACAACAGGAGCGCCTTCACCTCCACTTTGCATATAAACCGCCATAGCATTCCTAAGATCTTGACCTATTCCAATATAATCTACGATAAGCCCGCCAGGTTTATCTTTATAAACTCTATTTACCCGAGCAATCGCCTGCATTAAGTTAGCTCCTTGCATTTTCTTATCCACGTAAAGGGTGTGTAAACTTGGTGCATCAAATCCTGTAAGCCACATATCACGTACAATCACCAATTTTAATTCGTCGGTGGTGTCCTTCATTCTAATGGCAAGATCTTTCCGCTGACTTTTAGTGGTGTGATGAGGTTGTAAAATAGCTTCATCGTCTGAAGAACTGGTCATTATTACTTTAATACCCCCTTTGTCCATATTGTCATGGTGCCATTCGGGGCGTAACCTGACGATTTCATTATATAGCAAAACACATATCCTTCGTGTCATACCCACAATCATCGCCTTTCCTTCAAATACTTCCTGCCTTGCTTCAAAATGCGAAACGATATCGGCAGCTATATCTCTAACGCGCTCTGGGTGACCAATTATAGCATCTATATTGGCCGTTCTTTTTTTAGCATATTCTAATTGCTCCTCAGATACTCCTGCTATTTCTTCTATTTCAGAATCGATAGATTCAGTTGTCTTTTCATCCAATTTAATTTTAACCAATCGAGACTCATAGCTAATAGGAACAGTAGCGCCATCATCAACAGCTCGTTTTATATCGTATACATCAATATAGTTTCCAAATACTGCAGGGGTACTTTTGTCCTCTTTTTCAATTGGCGTTCCTGTGAATCCAAGATAAGAAGCATTAGGCAACGCATCCCGCAAATACTTGGCATTTCCATAACGGATCTCTGATCCTTCATCGGTTTCTACTTCACGTGCTTTAAAACCATATTGGCTACGGTGCGCTTCGTCTGCAACAACCACAATATTGGTGCGTTCTGATAGTGTATCGAAAACATTGCCCTCCGCAGGTGCAAATTTTTGAATAGTTGTAAAAATCACTCCACCACCAGACACTTTAAGAAGTTCTTTAATATGATCTCGGCTTGTGGCTTGTATGGGAGTTTGACGCAGTAAATCTTTACAATTTCCAAAAGTGCTAAATAACTGATCGTCTAAATCATTTCTATCGGTTAGAATTACCAATGTTGGATTTTCCATCTCTGGTTGCACAATAATTTGCCCGCTATAAAAAACCATAGACAATGACTTTCCGCTTCCTTGCGTATGCCAAACTACGCCAACCTTACGGTCGCCATCCTCGCTATGAGTAGCACGAATGGTTTGTTCTACAGCTTTTTGTACTGCGTAATATTGATGATAGGCAGCAACCTTCTTAATTTTGATTTGAAAAATTAAACCTGTTTTTTCATCTTTTTTCTCTTCTTGCTCAAAAACAGTACAGTACCTGATTAGCCTTACAAGCACCGTTTTATCCAACATATGTTCTGTGAGAATCTGCAATTCTGTACGTGGATCATTTTCTATAAGCTCAGGCGCGCGCCAGCTTAGAAAACGAGAAAAGGGAGCAGATAAACTAGAGGTCTTTGCTTCTATACCATCGCTAATAACACAAATAGAATTATAATAGAAAATACTAGGAGTCGCAGTTTTGTAGTTACCAATTTGTTGGTGAGCTCTACGCAACGTGGCTTTTTCGTTTAAAGCACTCTTTAACTCTATAAAGACTAGTGGTAAACCATTGATAAACAAAACGACATCAAATCGTTTTTCACTATTGTTTTCTTTAACCACCAACTGATTGACAACCCAAAACGAATTGTTCGTTGGATTTTCAACATCCATCAACCTGGCATTTACCCCAACCGTTCGTCCCTCTTTATTAAATTCAACCGTAACACCGTTAGTTAGATAAGTATGAAAACGCTCGTTGTTTTCCATAATATCTTCTGTCCCTAGGTTGATGACTTTTTGGTAAGCTTCCGCTAGTGCTGATGCTGGAATATTAGGGTTTAGTCGTTCAAGCGAATCTTTAAAATGATTCTCTAATAATACAGAAGCAAAATTTTCTCTTTGTGGATTGTCACCAAAAGGCGCAATGTCTGGACCATAATAATAAGTATAGCCTTGTGCAATTAATTGCTCAATTAATGATTGTTCTATGGTGTTTTCGGTTAGCATATTATTCTTTTGTTTTAAACCGCCGTTCAATGTTCTTTTTTTATTCTTTAAAACCTATATTTGGTTGAGTATAATTTGTAGGCTTGTTTATAACATCTATTTTTATTTGTTTATATTGAATATTATATGTACTTTTGTGCTATCTCAATAACCATGTGTTAAAGGAGAAAAGAAGCCGCTTTAATCAGCGGTTTCGGCATTTTTATAAGCTTCGTATTCCTTTAAAAATCTTCTTAATTGGTTCTTATATTCGATGAAGTACGCTGTCCAAGGTAAAATATAGTCGTTTCTATCCTCAAGAACTACAACATATCTTTCTTCTTCATATAAAATTAAAATTCTGTTTTTAGTTCCTCTTTTATTACGCCATACTTTTAATGATATAGAAGTGGAATGATCAATTATTGGTTTTGGATACCCTATCCTTTCCATTCTTCTAAAGTCAGGAGTTCTTTCATTTTCAATATCTCCAGAGTGTGTGAAGTGATAATAGGTATATTCTTTACCATTTACTATTGGATGCTTCTTTAAGGCTAAACGTTTCCCTCTATATATCGGTTTATTGATAACAAAATCCTTTCTGAAAATTTCATATACAGCCTCATTAAAAGCATTAAAATTTCCTCCGAAATCATTTAATTCTATTATTTCTGGTAGTTCAACTAAATCCATATATTCAACTAATTCTAGGTTTCCAAATGAATAAATTTAATTTTGATTCTCTAAAAAGTGTGGAACTAAATAAATTATAACCCGACCTTTGTTGAATTCTATTTATGAGCGCTAATTTGGCGGAATTAGTTTTTAAACCGCGGTGTAAATAACCTATAGCACCTATAAATAAATCTGCAAGAGGCAACAACTCTACTTCGTGCGATCTAATTTGTTGAACCTTCTTGACTATTTTCTTGTCATAATCGTAATGACTATTTCTTAGAATGTTTTTCAATTTGTCAACCTTTTCTTGACCTTGCGTATCCTTTATATCGATATAGATATTATATGAATTACTTGGCTCTAATATCACTTTCAATAAGTCAAAATACATTTTATAGTAAAATTCATCGTGCGTTTGATTGTGTTTATCATGATCAAGTATGGTTTTATTCACAACAAGCCCTCTGAAATGGAGATCATCATCATCAAAAAAATAATCAATTAGATTCATATAAAAGTCTAGTTTTCCCGGCGAAACTTTATTCCATTTTACTTCAAATTTCTCAGGTAATCCATGTTGAACTTTTATTTCTCTTAGCCGCTTAAAAATCTCTTCCTTCTTATCCTTTAAACACCAGATACCACCTAGAACCATATAATCACAAGTGTCGTTTGGTAAATGACAGCTTTCGTCACAATATATATTATACTCCATATCTTTTATTTTTTAAACCCCTCAACCCGCAACTCCCCACTCATGAGTTTAGGCAATAAAGTGTCTCTAGTTTTGGTTAGAGATTGGATTTGTTTGGAATTATTTAAAATTTTATCGAAAACAGGTTTTATTAATTTATCAAAATCTTTTAAAGCTTGATTAGATGGTATAATTGTTTCGTAGTACCTTAATATATCGGTTTTTAAATTCACAAATACGCTCCCGCTACCTTGTTGAACTAATTTTGGTCTAATGTGTAAAAAGAGTAAATACAAATACTCATTTGATACGATCGAGCTAGGGAAATGCATCCAACCATCATGAACACAAGTGTCAACAGCTAAAAACTTTGGCATACCTGGTGTAGCACTATTGGATAAAACTAAATCACCTGCTTTCTTTAAGGTTGTTTTACTTAATCCTTCAACTTTAATATGTTCTTTTATTTCAAAAATATACGGAGAGTCAGTTGCGGTTGCATCTGAAATCTTTAACCATCTATAACCAGAATCTGAAATATAATCTTTAATCGGTCTGGGGGAGCCACCTCTCTTAATTACTGTCAAATCACCAATTTCACCAACACGCCAACCCTCCGGCAATTCATCCCCCACCTGATATTTCCCACCTGCCTGCCGGCTAGGCAGGAACCACGCTGCAAAAATGGTTTGTGCCAAGGTTTCTAGGGTTTGGTTTTGAGCACGTAGGTTTTCTATTTTATCATCAAAGGCGGTTAAGACTTCGGCTATGGCTTTTTGTTCTTGGAGGGGTGGGAGATTTATTGGAAACATCGCAAAATCGTTTGCATTTGCTCCACCTTGTGCTGAACCACTTTTTACAGATTTAACAAAACCGCTCCATAACCTTGAGCGAACTAAAAAATCAATAAAATTATAGTCAGCTATTTCTGAATTGAGTTGAAATCTAATTAAATATGATGCAAATACTGCGTTTATTTCTTCTTTAATTGTTGCAGTAGCACCTGTAGAATTACCTGTTCTAGCTATTACAACATCTCCAATTTTTAGTTTATATTTTTCTAAATCTGAATCTGAGATAAGACAGAAAGGAACTGTCTTCCAATTAATAAAATCATTCTGGATATCGGTAATTCTTAGAAATTTTGGTCCAATTTCCTCATTAGATGCACTTTCAGTGTATCCGTATTGCTTTCTAATCGAAACTTCACCCAAAGTAGTTTCCACCCAACCTTCAGGAATTTTGTCTTCTACACTACTCATAACGAAAACCCAATTTTAGCCAGTTGTGTTTTAATTTCTTGGTTTAGGGCTTCTTCTTCCTGCATTTGTTGTTTAAGTGTTGTGGTAAGGTCAGCCATTTTATCTTCAAAGGGGATGCCGTCGTCCTCTTCGTCTGGAATACCTACATAGCGGCCAGGAGTTAATACGTAGCTGTGTTTTTGTATGTCTGCAAGCGATGCGCTTTTGCAAAAGCCTTTTTCATCTTCGTATTTAGATGCTGAGCCTGTCGAAGCACGCCAATTATGGTAAGTATCACAAATCTTAGCAATGTCTTCTTCAGAGAAGTCTCTATGCACACGAGATTTCATAAAGCCCAGTTCAGAGGCATCAATAAATAAGGTTTTGTCGCTAGTTTTATTCCTACGCATAAACCAAATACAAGCAGGAATACCCGTGTTGTAGAATAGTTGTTTTGGTAAGGCTACGATGCACTCTACTAAATTTTCATCCACAAAGTTTTTACGGATATCGCCCTCGCCTGAGGTGTTAGAACTCAACGAACCATTTGCCAATACCGTTGCCATAACACCCGTAGGCGCTAAGTGATAAAGCATATGCTGTAACCAACCGTAATTAGCATTCCCTTTGGGTGGGATTCCGTATTTCCAACGTGCATCCTCTTGCAAAATATCCACACCCCAATCGCTTTGATTAAACGGTGGATTGGCAATAACAAAATCGGCTTTCAAGTCAGGGTGTGCGTCTTTTAAAAAAGAACCTTCTGTATTCCAAGCCACAAACTTAGAGTTGATATTGCGAATAGCCAAGTTCATCTTAGAAAGCTTCCAAGTCGTTTGGTTACTCTCTTGCCCATAAACCGTAATATCTTTTATGTTTCCTTGGTGTTCCGTAACAAATTTTTCACTCATCACAAACATTCCCCCAGAACCACTTGCTGGGTCATATACCCTACCTTTGTATGGCTCAATCATTTCAACCATTAATCTCACAATAGCTTTAGGAGTATAGAACTGTCCGCCTTTTTTCCCTTCGGCATTGGCAAATTCGCCTAAGAAATACTCATACACTCGACCAAAGAGATCTTTAGAGTTTTCATTTTCGGCTTGTAAATCTGTATTAGAAATCAAATCGATCAGCTCACCCAAAGCAGTTTTGTCTAGATTGGCTTTTCCGTACACCTGCGGCAGCACGTTTTTAAGTTCTTTGTTTTCCTTTTCTATAGCTTCCATAGCTTCATCCAAGGTTTGACCAATAGAAGGAAGCTTGGCTTGTGCATGAATATGACTCCAGCGTGCCATTTTAGGAACAAAGAAGACATTCTCGGCCAAATATTCATCGCGGTCTTCAGGATCGGACCATTCGTCTGCCTCTAATTTATCGTACAATTCTTTAAAAGATTCCGAAATGTATTTTAAGAATACAAGCCCTAAAACTACGTGTTTATACTCTGCAGCGTCTATGTTTTTACGCAATTTATCTGCTGCTTTGAACAGGTCCTGCTCAAAATTATTTTTTGTTTTTGCCATTTATAAGATGATACTCTTTTTGTGATTAATTATTTAATAAAATTTTTCTCCTAAATTAAAACATTACATATCATTCCCTCTTAGGAAAAAATTACTATCAATAAATTTCAAGGGGAGATAATTTCAAATATAACATTTATTTTAAGATTTAATTAAGAAGAGTTTTAACAGTTCAAAACAGTTGTAAAAGTGTTATTGTTAAGTTGAAATAAAAACAAACTAAAGTTGAGATTTTTGAACGAAAAATGATACTAAACAAATAATACCGTTTTAGAAATTATTGCTGGCAAATAACTTGAAAAAGCGATTAGACTATATCTTTTAAAATCAACCTTTGAAAAATTCTTTGAAAAAATAGTCAAAACATCTGCGTGAGATTTAGTTTCTTTATATGCTTAAGTTTAAAAATCGTTGAATCTTTAATTAATTGAGAATATGAATTATGTAGAAATATTGGAAAAATTATGTTTGTCAGATAAAATTCCCGAGAATAAAGATTTTCTAATGCAAACTTTCAATTACCATCCAAACTACGAAGTATTAAATTTAGCAATAATTGAAAAAGCTAAGAATGAAGAAACACATATCAGCTTTGATTTTATTGACACTGACATGAAAGGATTTAAAGAAAAATCTATTTCCGAGGTGGAATATAATTATCGACGAATTTATCCTTTCAGCGGTGGTAATGCTTTAATGAATACATTTAATTATCCAAAATATTTAGCTGCAAGAGGATTCAAGGTTGAAATCAGAGCGGCACAAAAAAATCACGGTTACCAGTCAAAATCCTATTATATAAGTTGGAAATAAAATAAAACTATCCTCAAGGAGGGTGTTTTAAGGAATCGATAATTAATTTTATATTACCTTGTTGGATCGCCGTAAATTTTTCTAATTACAAAAGCCGAAATCCATCCACCCCGCTAGTGCGCGAGTCCTCTCGTGTTCTTTCCTCATTGAACTTAAATTCTCAAGATCGATTTAAACACCCCACCTTCAGCACTTACTCATTCTTTCGTTCCGCATGCTACAATCCTTTAATCGTAAGAGCCTACGGTGTAGTTTATCTTGAGCGAAGTGGAAAGACGAAACATAAGCAATAATTTAATAAACAGAAACTCTTTCCATTAAAGCAATATCAAATTATTGCCAATGCTATTTGACTTTGCGCGCACTGCAGGAAATAACATAATATTTTCGGTTACTCAATTTAATATAGAAAGGTAAGCGGCCACATCAAAAATTGCAGTCAACAATCCCAATTAAGGGAAAACCAATCCCGGTTCAGTCAACACTGCATTCATGTTGGGTCGTACCGACCACACGAATGCTTAGTTATTAGGCAACGTTTTTATTTCTTTTGTTTAACTCTTTTCAATTCTATTTCTCCTGTCGTTTCTCTTGATGTCCAATATTCACCTGTCATTTTATCGACTTTAAAGCCATCGAAATTCAAAAGTGTCGAACCATAATGAATTGCACTCCTTTCACGAATTCCAGCTTTTGGTGTATTTAAATATGAATAGAATAATTGTTGAACATTACTGTCTTTATCAATGTTGAAGGAAGAACTAATACTATGACTAACGCTCTCTTCGGTTTTAATTCTTACGGAAATATTAAAAAAATCTTGTTTTATTATTATTTCAGTTGGTATTGATTTAGTTTTTCCCTCATTCCAATTGGACTTAATTTTTCCTTTCCAAGTTCCAGATAAATTTGGTGTTTGCACAAGCCAAGAGTAGAATATTTTTAATTTCCAAGCCCAACTAATGAAAACCATCCAAATAATAATATTTATAGATATTGTTGTTGAAATATGTGATAAAGCTTTTTGAAAATCGATACTTTCAAGGTTTTGGGTGATTAGAAAAATAATTGCATAAACAAAGAATGCTAATCCAATTATTGCAAATGCAAAAACTCTAATATTGTGTCTTACCATTACTTATATTCTAAATGTTCCCAAAGTAAAATCATATAATCATTAACATCCTTTCTTGTCCATTTTCTACCAGAATGAAAAAGGTAAAATAATTCTGAAACTTCTCCCCATTCTTTGCAATCAGCGTCAGTTTTTGTTTTACCATAAATGTAGACAATAGATTCTCTTAAACGCTCATTCCAAGTGTCATAATCTGTCATTATTCTATTTGGAACATTCCAAACTAAACATTCAAGTAAAAATGATGTAATGTTGTCGCTTACAGCTTCGCCATCGTCAATCATTTTATATCTTAATTTTCGATGCAAGCGTGTTAGTCTTTTAAATCTTCTTTGAGTATTATTATTTTTATTAATACCGTTGGAAATATGTTGTTTCGGAAAATTGGTTATGTAACCACCAGCATCTCTTCTAAATTCTGTCCCAACTGTATATTTTCCGTTCTCACTATATCTTCTGTGTTCCCAAGTTGGTACAACATCTGTTTCTATTCGAGTTGTGTTGGCGACTATGGTTATACACTTGTCGTTTCTTTTTACATCTTTTCTGCCAAACTTATTGACTAAAGCATTTTCCACATCATCTTTGAATTCCGAAAAACTATACGAAGAAGGATTGTTTAAACCGTAATCTTCTTTTTTCTTTTCTTTTGGCAATTCAAAGAAAAATCCACCAGTGTAACAAACGTTAATGTCAATGTCACTATTTAGTCTAACATTCGTGTTATTCGCGTATGAACCTTGTCCAAAGGTTTCAGTTGATTTCTTTTTTAACTTCTCGTCAGAACTTATTGCGTCTCTAACCATTTTTTCCGAATTCTCAAGTTTTGTTTGTTCGGTGTCACTTGGTGGTTTTGTCCAATTGGTTAATTGTTGTTCTGAATATTTTGCCATTTATAATTTTGTTCAAATGTTGCCTAACAGTCTTGGCTATGGTTTCGCTGCGGAATAATTCAAGCAGAATTATTCCGAGTATTCCTCAAAGTTAATAAAATACTTGGGGTTTCCGACAGGGAATTCCGTAGCAGTGAACTATAGCCAGTGTTGTAGCACGTTATTCTTTTAATATTTATAACTCAATAATTCAATTTCTTTATCATAGGGTGTGAATATTTTTGAGTTTTTAATTACAATTGGAAAATAGTCAAAACCTGGTTTGTACTTAAAAGGAAAAGTAACAGCCTTTTTTAAACTAAAAATTAGTTCTTTTATCAAATCAATTGATTCATTATCTGCTTTTGAAATAATCGATACATCAATTATTTTTTTATTTGTTCCTGTTTTTATTTCCACTAAAAACCAATTGTCAGTAATTGATTCGTTTAATTTCAACTTGTAGAAGCGTTTTTTAATTTTTTCATAAAATTCGTCATTTACTCCAATGTCCGTTTTTTGGTCACATCGAGAAGGTCCAATTATCTTTAGTCGTTCTAAAAATACGATTCCAGTAAATGTTGCATTGAAATGATTATAATACAAGTCATTACCTAAAACTGGTGATATAGAGATTCCTTTTTTAAAAGTAAAATTTTCAAAATATTCTTTTCCATAATTGGTGTTTCCAGCATAAAAGTTCCATTCTCCATCAGGTAATCCGTCTTTTACGTTTCCGGTTAATTTGGATTTTTGAGAACTAGAAATAGACATAAAAAGGCTATCAATAAATTTTCCATTTCCATTCTCAACAATAATTTCCCCTAGTTCAGTACTCTGTTCCAATAGGAATTCGTTATTGTTTTTGTAAATCACTTTTTTTATTGATTTACCATTTTTTGAGAAGCTCTCCCAAATTCCTGTTCTGTTTCCTGAAGTGTATTCAAATTCCATTTTCTTTCCCCCGTTTCTATAAAATGAATTGAATTTTCCGTTTAGTTTTCCATTTTGATAAGAGCCAGTTAAGAATAAATTATCACCATTGTAAAAGACTTTTAAAGAATCTTTAAATTGAAAAAGTTTGTCATCAAATTCTGCAATTAAGTAATATTTAGAGCAATCTTTGTAGGAGATACGAAAAACTCCATCTAAATAAATCTTGACTTTTCCATCTTGAGTTTTTTCTATTAAATCGTCAAAATATTCATATTCTTGTGCAGTTAAATCTGTGTATAAACAAAACAATAGAATTGTTAAAAGTTTGAATGTAAGTTGAAAAAAATTGTTCACTAATGATTTCGGTTTTAATGTGCTACAACGTGAGTCTGTGCATCAACTCACTTCGGACTAAAAATAATGAATCCATTGTTATCTAGAGCGGCTTTAAAACGATATTATTTTCGATTCTTAAATATGGATATTTTTTATCAGGTAAAAGAAAGCCTTCCATATAAGCCAAAATCACTTCAAATAGGGTCGAAAATTCAGTCATAAGCCCTTTGAGCCTTTTTTTCAACCCCCGCTAGTGCGCGATTGTATCTGAAAGGAATAATAATTCTTAGAAAAAAATGAGTTATTATATTCGGCAAAGTTTAACGGTTTCATTGCAGTCACCTACCTCTGTTTTGGTTATTTAGAAAATATGAAGTTATCGAATCCGAGAGGCTCTCAGCCTTTGAATTGCAATTGTTGGTAAAAGATTAGAAGCGTTTTTATTTAACGATAATAAAATTTCGAATCATTTTATAATACTTATATTCTTGGGGTCACGCAACACTATCTGTCCCTTTTCATCATATTCTTTAACAGTACCGGTCACAGCTATATGCTTTCCTTCATATTCACTTAAATCTATTTGGAATTTAGACTGATCCCTTTCCCAAACTACAACAGTAAAAGAATGGTTAGGAAATTCACCACCAAGATTCAGATAAATAGGTTTACCTTGTGAATTTTTTGCAGCATGCACCTGAGTAACTACACCACAAACAGTAGCTTTTTTATTTTTATACTCAAGTGATTGATATGCATTTATAGTGCAATTTTGAGAAAAAACGACTGATCCACATAAAAGGAATAGCGAAATTAGAAATGGTTTCATAAAATTGGATATTTATTTTCAAAGAAACATATTTTTAGTTAAAACAACAACCAAATCAAAACGAAGTTTCGTTATTATAATCTCTTTGCTATTATTTTTCATAAATTTTTACAGATCCGAAACACCTACAAAATCCACTCCCCAACTGGCGCACGATTGTATCCCTTCCCAATTCCTATTATTCCTCTAAAACTAGTCCAAAAGATAATTCTCCATTCATAAAACATAACACAATCAACAACCCAACTAATTTACAGGTTCTTTCAATGAAAAACATAAGGTTTCCCTCACACCCATAAAAAAAACAAAGCCAATAATCCCGACGTTTCGGGAGGCCTAAATAGAGTTGATTTTGGTGAAATTATAGGGTTGTGCAACGATAACCTGTGTCGTGCGCTGATTTTTTTATTTACTTTTTGTAATAATCAATTTCATTTCGCATTAAATGTTCAATTTCTTGGCTGTTTTCAATCTCTATTTTTATCATCCAGCCATTTTCAAAAGGTTCGCTGTTTACCAATGTGGGTTCTTTTAAAAGTAGTTTGTTGGTTTCAGTTATTTTTCCCGACAATGGCATAAATAAATCGCTTACGGTTTTAATGATTAATAACCACGTCTTAAATTTTCTGCATATTCGTTAGGCAGCGGACTATCTTCTACGGCTTTCGCAGCTTTTTCAATGTCGTATTCAAATCGAATAAATTCTACTTTGATGCTGTCTTTGTCCAACACAGAACTGTTTTCATTAATCGAAAGCATTACATAACCGCCTCTTACATCGCTGTCTTTTGGTTTGCCTACCGACCCAATATTGATGGCGTGTCTGAAATGATTTTGTCCATCAACTCCCGAATTTAAAACTCTGTGATACGGTTTGTGTGTATGTCCGAAACACATAATGTCTGCATCGGCTTGCTCCATAATGCGAAGCATACTTTTTTCCTCACGGTCTTCAAAAAGGTATTCGTTTATTTTTCTCGGACTTCCGTGTACCAAAAGTAAATTCAGCTTGTCTTCATTCAGTTGAAATTCAACTTTGATATGTGCCGGAAGTGCACGCAAATAGGCTCTTTCTTCATCTTTCATCAAAGAATTGGTGAATGAAATAGAAATGTTTCCGTTGTCTTTTTCACTATCTGTTTTGTAAGCACAACCACATTCGTTGCTCATTCTTCCAATGCCAAAATCGTAATTTCCTGCAATGGTTGGGATTTTTCTTTTACGGATTTCGTTTACCACTTCGTTTGGCCAAATATTATAGCCCACCAAATCGCCCAAACAATAGATACTGTCGGGATTTCTTTTTTCTACATCTGCAAAAAAGGCTTCTAATGCGGGTAGGTTTGCGTGAATGTCACTAAATAATGCAATTTTCATTTTTAATTCGTTAAGAGTTTAAAAAAAATTCTATCTCCTGTACCGTTTGTTTTGTACTTCGGTTTAATCCAATTAAGGTTGCGGATGCATAGCCTGTCCAATTGCCATAACCTACCAACCACAATCCATCTGTAGTAGTGGATTTACTTTCAATTGTTTCCGTGCTGCCTCGCTCATCGAGTGTTACAACAGTTCTTAAATGCTTGGTATCATAACCAAAACCTGTACACCAGATAATTGTATCGAACTGTTCTTGTTGTCCATTTTTCCAAATTACTCCTTGATCATATAACTCCGTGAAGGAACCCGACGAAGTAAGCACACCTCTTTCTCGCGCCTCTTTTACGGGCGGCACCATCACTATATTTCCTAAATTATATGCTGAAGCATCGAATGGCCTGCCCTCTTTTTCTGCTCTGTATCTTGCTGATGCTACATTGAAGAGGTAATATCCATCGACATCATCCGGTAAAAATTGGGGTTCTTTTTTGGTTGACCATTTAACCTCCGTAACTTTCGAAACTTCAGCAACGATTTGTGCCCCTGAATTTCCTTCCCCAACCACTAAAGTTTTAAGCCCTTTAAAATTATCAGGTGATTTATAATGTGCGGAATGTAATTGGATACCACTGAACTTATCAATACCTTTTATATTTGGAATGTAGGGGTTGCCCCATGTACCAGTTGCTGAAATAACCGTTTTTGCTTGGAATATACCTTTGGATGTATGAATATGAAAAATACCATTGTCTTTTAAGATGTGGGTAACTTCAACACCTCGTTGTATGGGTAATTGATAATGTTGTTCATATTTCATCAGATAATCAACCACTTGTAAGCGCAGCGGGAATTTTTGCTCTGTTTTGGGCATTGGCCAACCTGGCAAGGAGCTGTAATCTGCAGGAGAAAAAAGAGTTAAACTATCCCAAGCGTTCAGCCAGGCGCCCCCCGGTTCTGATTGCTTATCCAAAAGCAGAAATTTTAGTTTCGCTTTTCTTAGGTAATAGCCACATGCCAGACCACTCTGCCCTGCTCCAATTACTATGGTATCGAATATTTTGTCCATTCGCAATTTGTTTTTTTGTCTATATTTAACTAGCAGCATCCGCCACCCGGTGTGCAGGAATTGCTTTGGGTTAGGTTTAATTCAGCCAAATTTTTCTTTGCTTTTTCGGACGGAATTCCACACGCATCTTGTGCTAAACAAGCAGTTGTTTTGTTTTGCAAAATAAAATTTGTTCCGTCAAATGCCAAACCGTACTTTCCTATGGTTTCACTTTGATATTCCACTTCAATTTCTGCATCTTCAATGCCTAATTTTTCTTCGGAAAGTTTAATGATGTTTAAAAGTTTAGCAGGTTTTAAACGATGTTCAAAATCATCGGCATTCCATAGCTGAAAATTTACCGTTTTTTCTGTGCGAATTACTCCACCACAATCAATGAAGTTTTTTATAACCATTCCGACTTCGGTTACGTGAAAATGTTCTGGAACGAAAGAGCCGTTTTCCAATTTGAATGTTACATTTTCTAAAGTTGGTAAAAGTGCTTTTACTTGTGATAATTTCATTTTTGTATTATTTATATGATTAACAACAATTTTTGTTTTTTAGAGTAAGTTTTGCCGAAATATTTGTAAAATATTTTTGCAGTTCTTCAATAGTATTTTCGTCAATGCAATAGCAAATCGTGTTACCTTCAATGGTTCCCTTAATTAGTTTTGCATTTTTAAGTTCTTTTAAATGCCTTGAAACAGTTGGCTGTGCTAAAGGAAGTACATCAACAATATCTCCGCAGATACAAGTGTCAACTGATAATAAATATTCTATGATAGCCACCCGGGCAGGATGTCCCAATGCTTTTATAGTATGAGCAATTTCGTGTTGGCTGTCTGTAAAATCCTTTGGTTTTGTTAGTTCTGTTTCCATTTCTTTATTTCTATATTGCAATATTACGATAAAGAATTTAATAATCAATTATTTTATTGAAATAAATTTCAACTGACTATAAAAGTTAAATGAGTTTGATTTTTTAGAGTGTTGTCGATTTATGTACGGATGTTCGACAGGGTTGCACCTAACGGTAAATTGTATGAGTAGTGGCAGATTGCGTGGCACTTTCCTGTCAAACCGCTACGCAGTTTGAGCGGGTTACAAACCTTGATATTTACCACCCCCGCTAGTGCGCGAGTCCCCTCGCGTTCTTTCCTCATTGAACTTAAATTCTCAAGATCGATTTAAACACCCCACCTTCAGCACTTACTCATTCTTTCGTTCCGCAGGCTACAATCCTTTAATCGTAAGAGCCTACGGTGTAATTTATCTTGAGCGAAGTCGAAAGACGAAACATAAGCAATAATTTAATAAACAGAAACTCTTTCCATTAAAGCAATATCAAATTATTGCGAATGCTATTTGACTTTGCGCGCACTGCAGGAAATAACATAATATTTTCGGTTACTCAATTTAATATAGAAAGGTAAGCGGCCACATCAAAAATTGCAGTCAACGACCCCAAATCAGGGAAAACCGACTCCTGAAAACCCATCCCAAACTAGACCAATCCCCATAGAGGCAAACCAACTAGCTCCGGTTCAGTCAATCCCGCAGGTGCGGGACATTCATGTTGGGTCGTACCGACCACACGAATGCTTAGTTATTAGCCACTGTTTTTTTATAGTTTTTTATATTCTAAATAAAGTTTGTTCGAAAGTAAGTCATAAGAATCAACATATTTATTGAAGTTCTTCAAATCCTTTAAATCAGTAATGAAATATGGATGTCGTTTTAGAAGTAAAGAATAGTTCAAAAGTTCGGTAGGAAGTCTTTCTTTAATCGTAAGAATTGAGTCCAAATTTTTATGTAATTTTTTTTGAAATTTCTGTAAATACTCCTCAATATGAACTTTTTTACTATTTATTACTATTTCAGGGTTTTCATCGAAATCAGTATTTTTTATATTAAGCAGAATCTTTCTGTATGTTATGATGTTTATAATGTTATTATGTATAACTTTCTTTATAGTTTTAGAATTTTTCTTTTCTGGTAAATAATTATTTATGTAACCCGTTGTGCATTTTAAATAATGCTGATTTTAATATTGTTGATGTTTCTGCCAAAGATAAACTTGTTGATATAATGAATAGTTGTAAGTGCCGTTATCTTTGAGATTATCCTTGTTTTGAATCCCTTAAAGGACTTTGCATAATTGCGTCTTATCATAAACTGGTCACATAATTGTGAAAACAGCGTTTCTATTCTTTTTCTCTTTTTTCTAAATATATAGGGTTGCCTCTTATATTCTTTTTGGTTCCTTCTCATTGGTGTGTTGAGCGTTATGTTACAGGTTTCAAAAAGGTTGAGCTGTATTTTTGCAGACAAATAACCTCTATCGCCAATTAACGTACAGTCGCCCATCTGCATCTGGATATCTTTTAGGTAATTGATGTCGTGCACGGAAGCAGGGCTTAGGTCAATACTCTGAAAAACACCGTTTACAGAGCAAACCGCGTGCAGTTTGTATCCATAATAATTAGCACTCTGTGCGGCACAGTACCCCTTGTCAGGAAAAGCAAAATCGTCTTCTTTGCATATTTTAGAACGTGAACTGCGGGACAACTTACAAACCTCTAAAGGCATACTGTCAACGACAAAATAATCTTCAAATTCATTGAAATGCGATGCCAGTTTTAAGCGAATTTTATCAAGCTCATTGGCGAGCCTTCGCCTTCGCCTGTTGTATACACTTCGCTCAATTTTTGTATATATCATTTCGGGAAGTTTTCTGAAAAGATCGTTTTCACTATCTATGCCCATAAACTCAGCCGTTAAACTCAAACTTATCAGTTCCAAGTCACAGAGCTTTGGTTCACGCCTTTGATAGGGTAAAAGTTGATCTTTTGATATTTTTCTTAAAACTTCCAATATTCTTTCGTAATTTGCACTTAAGTTGTTCATATATAATGTTTTATAGCTAAAACAAGATACTGATTATCAGTAATATGGACAACTTTTTTCTTTTAAATCATAATGCACAACGGGTTATAAAAAGTATAGATGTAACTGAAAGCTGCAACAACAATTTTCGTTGTTAAGTAAAAAGCTACACATTATATATTTTGGATATTATGTTGTTGTAACTTTGAAAGAACAACGTAGGTAGGGTTCCTTTTATAGCGCCAAAAAAATGTTCATAATTTTACACTGTTCAGTGACAATGAACACTCAAATAAAATGAACGCTCCCGAAGTGGCAATATTCTGGTTAAGATAATCAGTAAATTGAATAGTTTATAAACTTAAGGTCCTAAGGAAATAGGTAACAATTATAATTCTACATTAAAACGTTGGCTTCTCCCCCGCTCCCAAAACTTCGGGAGCATAGTGTGACAACCATAATTTCTCTCATCCCTAAGAAATATCGTTCCAAAAGAATGGTCAACCATCCCACAAACATAAAGCAATGCTACACCACTTCATTACGGGAAACCGTAACAAGGACACATTTGTCAAAATAATCCTAAAAAACTTCGATAATTTATCGTCCTTAAAACACTCTGATTTTGAATTATTCCACTATTGTGGAATAATTCCAAGCGATGAAATACATTAAATATTTTAGCACCTTCCTAAAGGCAAAAGGAACTCCTCATTTAAATTCCGATCAAATGAGAAGATTATTAAATATTGTGGCTTTAGAAACCACAATCAAAAACATTGAAGACTTACGCATAATGGGAAGCACAGCATATAAAATGACGGAAAACTCAAAATACTCACTAACGCATCTAACAAAAGAACAAACCCTAGAAAACCTCTTAGAAGAAATGATGAGGCAATCCAATTCATAGGCGTAATAGAAGAAATACTGTAAATGAAAAACTCAAAATCATTTTTTCAAACCTACTTCCACTTTTCTAGTGGCTTCACAATAAGAGAAAGACATTAAAGTATAAATAGAGTGTGTCGATGACGGGTAAACAGAAAGCTCCTCCACTCCCTAACAAAACAGATACGAACTCCATTTCTTTAATTGCCTATTTTAAAGTTTACACAAATCCCCTTATGATCAGAAAGTTTTAAATCAACATTCCATTCCGTAATTTCAATATCTAAATTTGTCATAAAAGCTTTATTAACAACAATATGATCAATGGTATTAGGTATGTTTTTGGTAATATTTTTAAGATTATTTTGTTTAAAACAGTTGTTAAAATTATCTCGACCGAAGTGAGTGAAATAGAAATTATCACAAAAAGAAGTATTTAAATCCCCGGTGTAGCAGAGATTTCCAAGTTGGGAGAGCGATTTTATATCTTCAATTTGGCTTTTGAAATCAGACTTAAAATTAGCATCCGCATAACCGGTAATTCCGACAATTGTTCCATAAACTATTAGCTCACCAAAAACTGTTTCAATATCAGCACAGCAGGAAGTTTCGGCGTCATAAGTTTTGTAGGTTTTATTAATAGGAAAGTGTGAAAATATAGCAACTCTTCTTTCAGTTTCTGCGTAGTTGTATGGTTGTCTTGGAAGCGGTAAAGTTTCAGTTTTATGTTTGTAAAAAGGCAATTCCAAAAGATTGTTAAATTCTGTGAGAATCAAAATATCAGCGTTTATTTCCTTAATAATCTCCGTAATAACCGGGATGTTTTTTTTCGTTTTGAGCCGGTCAATATTCCAAGTTGCAATTTTCATTTTGATGTCGGGTATTTGCTTGTGCTTATCCTCTTATCCAAGTGGATCAAATATAAAATATAATTCTAAAAGGTTTTCTTCCTTTAGTCGACTCTTTTACAAACCAGCTCTTTATTTTATCGTTGCTCGCAATACTGTTTTAAATAAACTTGCCCAAGTAAGCCACCCCATATTTTGCTGTACTTGTTTTAGTTCTTCTTCATTAGTTGTAAGGTCTGCCAAAATATCTTTTAAGGGTTTCAAACTTCTTTTATTTCTGTAATAATTAAACCACCAAGCACTTTTCCATTTGTCTGCAAAAGTATAAGTAGCTGCTTCTGCTTCAGCTTTGGATTTACGTAATGACGATTTTTCTAATGGAGCAATATCAAGAAATATAAAATAAAACTGTTTGTTATTGCTTAAGGCATAATCTAATCCAACCCGGATTTTTCTAGCAATTTGATTGTAGGGCTGAATAGCTGTTGGAAGACTAATCAACGAATACAATTTTGCTTCTATAAAAATCAGCTTGTCATCTGTTTCTATGCTTGTATCAACTTCCGTTTTTTCTTTCTTATTTAGAAAACTAGGTGCAGTGTATTCCTTACCGATTTCAACTTTTATGTTTTTTTCCTTATTAAAATCGAAAGGACTGTTTCCTTCAAAAGAGTCTTCCATAATTTCATTTAGGGCATCTCTTAAATTTTCGGGTTTGTAATTGCGTAATGTGTCAAAGCACGACCAAGTCAAGGCATCTTCACTGTTTGAAGAACAGTAATGTCGCAGTTTGTGCTTTTGTTGTTTCCCGTTGATGAGGGTTGTCGAATTTAAAAATTCTTCCAAGGCTTTTTCCTGCCCTTTTACGATGACGTGATTCCGTTGGTAATTTTTGTATTTCATAAGAATTATATTTCCTCTTTGTTTTGCTTATTGATTTCGTTATTAAATTCTTCAGGATAATGAGCTTTTAACCACATCATTTGATAGGCGGTTGCAGCCTGTAAGACTGCTCTATATTTACTCCAAACAGGATATCCTTCTTTTCCAATCTTCTTTATAATTTTTTCACAGACCTTTAATGAATAACCGTTGGCAACACAACCTTCAATAAATTGGTTTTGTATAGGTTTAAAGCGAATGTTTTTATAAAATTCTCCTGAATCATTTTTAGAGAAATTCGCTAATTTCTGTGCCAATAACATTAGTTGTTCTCTATAAATAATCAGCCCATAGGTTTCGCCGAGTATGCTTTCCATTTCAGGCAAGAGATATTTTACAGGCTTTGTTCCGTTTTTTAAAGCTATATACTTGAGTAACTTGACTTGCATCTTATGAGAAGGCATCGAAAACAACACGGCTAAATGTTCAATAGTAGTTGGTTGAAGTTGTATAACTAACTTCTGTACTAAGGGATCAAAATCAGTAGCTTTTTCACTAACAACATCTTCAAGGAATCTGGAATCATTTAGAGGAATGCTAGTCAAGTCAAGTTTAATGCTGCGATTTTTTATAATTTGACTAGAGAGAAATGTATTTTTGTTAAGATCAAATAATCTAAACATAGGAAGTCCCAGTCTTTCAAGCGTATTACGTTGAATCAAACAAACCTCTCTTTCTTCCTTTTTGGAGAAAAGTACAGGAAAGAACGATTTTAATGTTTTTGAAACAATAGCAATAGATGATGGATCTATGGAAGTTGTCCTGTTGTCCGAATGAGCTGCAGTATGCCAGATAGATTCTGTTCCATATTTTTTGATAAGGTATTCCATCACTTTAGCCTTCCCTCCTACACTAAAAAAAATGGTATTAATAGGTGAACCTAATATGTTTGACAACCCGTACTTCAAAGGATCTATATCATTCATATTTAAGACATAACACAACAAAAAATCTTTAAAACTTCCGTCATATTCAACAAAAAACCCCATCCTTTTTACCTCTTGTATCATATCGGAGATAATTAAAAAGAAGCGTTCATTGTCTTCTGAACGAATCTCCAAAAGTTCCGATTCCAATCGTTCTGTTACTTTTCTGGGTAATGGTACTCCATAGCGTTTTACTGCGCCCTCGAAAGCCAGAACCTTTAAATAACCATTGTAATCATTTTCGTAACGGGAAGGAACTGGAAAATCGGGAAGTCGGTGCAGCTTACTTTTTGGGTAGTTTTCCTGATACTCTTCCCACGATCCTAAATCGATTGGTGTGTTCATTTCACTCATAATATTTTAAATTTATTTTGAGCAAAACTCCGAAGTCACCGTGTCAAAAAATGGCGCAGTCGGGAAAGATTTCTAATATTTTTTAGAGAATTTAATGATTGTCCGTAAAACAACCTAACGTTCTAATTTGACATAGGAAGAAAGGACATAAGACGTATGACTGTTTCTGGTTTTACAAAAAAATAGGCTCTTCGATGCTTTTTTGTCTTATGTCTTAAGTCTTACCGTCCTAAGTCTATTTTAATTTCCTTAACGAACATAAAGCATTCTCATAAGTCGTTCTCAACTTGTTGGCAAGTTCTTCGGGTTGGAGAACTTTTACCTTATCTCCATAGGATAGAAGCTCCATAATGAAGTCGTCAGTAAGGTAAAGTTTTAGTGAAATGCGCAATTCATCTGCAGTATCAAGTAAAATCTGCTGAGTATGATGTAAAGGCAATGTTTTGATATACAGACCATTAAACGGATTAAAAGATAAAACTATATCGCTTGGTTTTTCTGCATTCGGGCTCACAATACCGAAACAGTATTTTAGTTCCTCAGACAAATTGTAGTTTGTTAACGGAACAAAATTAGTATTAGAAATCTGTAAATTACTCATTCGGTCAAGGCCGTAGCATTTCACTTTTTCATCTGTAGTACTTTGTGCAAACAGATACCAACGATATTTGAATTCTTTGATTGCCAAAGGTTTTACTGTACGTTCTATGGCGTTTTCATGATAAAAAGTCTGATAGCTGAACGAAACCTGCAGGTGTTTGTTAATTGCGTGCAGCAAGTCGTATAGCTGCGCTGTTCCTGTACTTTGACGCGTGTCTAATAAAATATGCTTTTCCTGCCGCTCTTTGATTTTTAGGGCATTGAATATATCAAAAGCTTCAAGTCTTCGCTTTTGTAAATCATCTGAAAGATCCTCTTCAATCCTATATGCACATAACGAAAAATCGTATTTTATGTAAATGCCATAAACTTCACCTATCTGGTCAATATCCCGAATAAATGTCCGTTTTGAAATGCATAAATCCTCCCCTCGAATATCGGACTCACGTTTAAGGTAATCACAAATCTCAGCAAATGTTGCTTGTTTTTGTCGTCTTAACTTGTTGATAATAGCATTGTGACGAATTATGATTTTACTTAGGGACATTTTAAAGTGAATTATTTTGGGCAAATTGCTTGGCAGACAAACTTCAGGAAACTGAATTCGAGAATTTCCCACATGAAAATCAGATACATCAAATACGCAACTACCTTTGTTTTAGTGCTAAACTGAAATGATTTTTAAATGATGATGTAAGTAGATGTTTAATCTTCAATTTTTTCTCTTTTCAAATAAGAAATATAAAATTCAATATTCGATATTGTCTTAAATGGACCAAATAATTTATTGTTCTCAACTTTATCATTAACGTTAAAACAATCTACTAGTTTTTGTATCTCTTTCTCAGTTTTAGTAACTTTTGTTTTTTCATCTATTTGAATTTGATAAATACAAAAAACACATTTTTTAATTTCTAGTTTTTCTGCAAATTTTATTGTTCCAAATAATCCTGTTAATAATTGATATTTTAATTCGTTATAATTTTCAATTCGAGAATTTTGCCAGAGACAATCAATAATGGTTTTTATTCGATTATGAATATTAGAATTTTTCTTATATCCTTCTTCCCATTGTCTTGATAATTTTACACCTAAATCTTCATTTACTTTTGCCTCAAAACAAACAGCTATTTTTTCTGATTCATTTCTTGTAAACAAGGCTAAATCGTGATTTCTTTGTCCACCAATGTAATCGTCTAATTTTGAAATTTGTTCTGGAATTGCAAGAATAATCTTTTGATTAGCACTAATTTTATCAAGAATGTTTTGTTTAATATCATTTTCGAAAGAAATATCTAAAACAAGTTTTGCAAATTCTAATGCACTATGATTTACGGCCCATTGAGTTTTTCTATTTTTCGGACCTGCTTTAATATACCATTCATCAATGTTTTTTATTTCTCCTGAAATTATCATATTTTGCATTTTATTAATTAACAAACCTTTTTCTATATGTGCTATCCCAAAATTCAGTACAAAACTCCGCTAGTGTGCTCCCGAAGCTTCGGGACTCTCGCGTTCAATTCTAATTAAACTTAAACTCTAAAATATCTATTTAAGAACAATACCGTAATACTACGGTATCACCCTCAAACTTAGCACAAATAAATCTTATTTTATTACGGGATTCCGCAATCAAGTAACATTTAATACCAATTCCACTCAAAAAATATAAACATACCGAAGTAGTAAAGCAATTTAACAAATAATCAAACGCACCACCTCCTGCACTTACTCATTCTCTCGTTCCGCAAGCTACACTCCTTCAACCGTAAGAGCCTTCGGTGTAGTTTATCTTGAGCGCAGTCGAAAGGCGCAGCATAAGCAATAATTTAATAAACAGAAACTCTTTCCATTAAAGCAACATCAAATTATTGCCAATGCTTTTTGCCTTTGCGCGCACTGCAGGAAATAACATAGTATTTTCGGTAACTCAATTTAATATAGAAAGGTAACCGGCCACATCAAAAATTGCAGTCAACGATCCCAAATCAGGGAAAACCGACTCCTGAAAACCCATCCCAAACTAGACCAATCCCCATAAGGGCAAACCGACATACACCGGTTCAGTCAACACTGCATTCATGTTGGGTCGTACCGACCACACGAATGCTTAGTTATTGTACACAGTTTTTATTTAAATTCTTCAGTAAATGAGTCGTCCCATTTAAACGCATTTACAATCCAACCATTATTGTTTCTATAGTAAGTGAAAATCAATCGTATTGCAGTATTTTCATATCTTATTAAATAGGTCTCTCTAATTGCTATATCAGAGATAGTCTCATTTTTTACTTTTATTGTTCCAATGGATTTTCCGAATCGTTGTTCAATTATATTTAGATATTTAATGGTTTTTTCCTCAATCGACTCAAGTTCATTTTGTGGCATTGGCCAATAAGGAGTTAACTGGTCAAAGGATTCAGAGATTTTATTGTCATTAAACAATGAAACAACCTTTTTAGAAAGCTCTATAGTCTCATTTATGTCTTTCATATACTTTTCTTGAGCAAATAAGCCAAGACTCATAAATGATAAAGCGATTGCCATACTTGTTCTTTTCATGTTTCAGTTTTTTTAATTGTGTACAACGTGTCGCAGCTAAGAGACGTGGGGCTTTTTGAAGCATTTTCCTGTCCGCCCGCGACAAAGATAGCCACGAAGAACGAACTTAGCTAAAACCACCGCCCGCCCCATGTTTTCTTAGGTGCTGTTGTAGGGCGTTTTTATTTCCATTCAGGTATTCTCAATTTCAAATAATTCTTCTTGATCAACTCATTTTGTGACATTTCGATAATTTCATCGTTTCTACCGTCGGCTTTCCATTTTGTTATAGCATTGACTGTAAATTCAATTGCGTTATTCATTCTCGGTGGACTAAATGCCTTATCAAAGTCAATCCAAGTTGTTGTCTCTAATCTTTCCAATTTTGTCAGGTCGCAATTATGGCTGTCAAAGTGGTCTGGTAACCAATCTAAATAGTCGTTCATTAATTGCTTACTCTCTTTTGACTCTGCGTCAATTGGTTGAATGGTCTTGTTGATAAAGTCAAAAGTCGTCTTGGGCTCAAGTCCGAGGTTGTACAAGTCAATAAGCACATTTACTGCAAGTCGACCACTTTTCAAGTAGTCAATGCTCATAAAAGAGTGAGTAAAATTGTGGATAGCCGATTTATAATTCTTGTACTTCATTTTTTTCTTGTCCAAATATTCGCAACTTCAAAATGCCTATAAAACATTACCCAATTGGTTTCTTCTGAAATTATAGTCACATCATCTGAGCTCGGATAACAGAAGTCGTCCCAATATTTTAAAAAAATTTCTTTAGTTGTCTTCAGTGCCGTAGTTCGATTCCAAGTAACAATCACATTTTCGTCCCAAGTATCAAGAATTGAGGTGAGTTTATTGCGAAATGTGTCTATTTTTTCGTCATTTTCACTGCTTGCACTTATCCAATCAGTTTCAATAAAGTCATTGCTTAAATTATCTTCAATTTCAAAATAGTCAATTACCTTATTTAACCGTTTTGATTCTATTTCACTTACTGGTTCAATTTGAGCTTTTTCTAAATCAGAAATATCTGGGTTATGAGTCTTTTCCCATCTCCAATTCAACTCGAACTCCTTCAAGTCAATGATTTCACTGTTGATTATTTCTATTCTCAATTAGTCAGTTTTTTAATGCCCTACAACGGCAGTCTGTCTCAAAACTACACTAATTTTCTTTTAAATTCAGTTTTAGGGTTAAGATTTCCGTATTTCATGAATTTTATGAAATTTCTCGGGAATTCGATTTTTAAAGCTTGCTGAGTGGATAATTGTGTTATAGCAAGCAATATAACCCCTAAAAACGAATTGAGCGCAGCGCAAACGGCCGTTATATCGAACTTTACACCGCTAGTGCGCGAGTCCCCTCGCGTTGGTTCTCATAGAACTTAAATTCTCATTATCAGCATATACACCCTAACTACACCATCACATTCAAACATAGCACGAATAATTAAAATTTTATTTCGGGAAGTAATATCTTGTCAAATAATTGTCAACAATTACACCTAAATAATATGATTCTAACACCATAAACCCCAAAATCATTAAGAACAAATAATCGTAATAAGAAAAGAAATTAGGGACTTTATAACAACATGTAGTGAATACATCAAAGTTCGGGAGGACAGTTAAAATGTCACCCAAAACATATAATTGCCATTCCAAAACAACAAATACAAGATAAACTAATAATCAAACACACCCCCTCCGGCACTTATACCAATTTAACTTTTAAAAGTTGTATGAAAAATTTGAATTATTTTTAGTTCAGTTTAGGAAGAAAAACTAAGCATAGCTGTGTCTATGTTTATATTTTATGACAACAAATGGGCTAAAAAGAAGCAAATTTTATGCGACATTTGAATGCTAAAGTTTATACACATATGTTGTGGGCTGACATTTTATAAGTTTGCTTCTTCAGCATCGATAAATTGAATTAAGCTGTTATGAAAAATTTTGAAATTATATTTTATTCGTTCGTCCCGAATAGTTTTATCTGGATAATGCGAACAAAAAGCGTTTTTGCAAAAGATTAAAAACTCATCAAATGCTCTTTGCTCATCAATGGGAACCCTACTTGTTATTTCGCTTTTCTGGGTGGAAATTTGTCGCTTAATATATAAGTGCATAGTTGGAAATGAATGTTTTAATAATTTCTCAGCCTCTATTGGGTTTTCAACAAAAAACCTATCAAAATACTTCAGAGTAAAATTTATTAATTCTTTGAAAGGATTTTGATGTTCATCTAAGTGAATTTGGTAATAGCCCTCTATTAATTCGTTTATAGCTACCGACTTACCGTATTGATGTTCTCTATATAGAATGAAACCCAGTTCCGCAATACTTTTTATAAATTCCCATTCAGGATTGTCATAAAAAATTTTTTCTTCTTCCGTAAATTCCTCATTATACAATTCCTTTTCCTGCAATTTAATAACTAATTCTTCTTGGTCATCACAGTTATATTTTTTTTGTAATAACTTAATTTTATTTGAGTCCAACCCAATATAATTTTCGGTTTTGTCTGTTAAATCGCTAGCTTTTCTATTATCACTAGCTTTTGATTTAGACAACAAAGCGTACAAGGATTTTAATAATATCATCGATTTCTGTGTATAATAGTTTGTTCATTTTAGGACCGGCAAATAATTTAGCTTGCCTATAAAGACCTCGGCTATGAGTAGTTGAATGGGTTAGCTCTTAACTTTGCTTATCGCCACTGTTGTCATAGATTTTATTCAAAAGTTGTTCCATCAGCAAAGATTATTTTTTCAGGTGTCCAAACAACTTTTAAATCGTTCATATCTTTACTTTTTAATCGAGTATCTTCATCTATAAATTGATTGTAATTTGTCGTATAAGTTCCTTTAAAAGCCCCCTGCTAATGTGCGAGTCCCCACGCGTTCTTTCCTCATCGAATCCCAGCTCGGACTCGATTGTCACTAAAAGGGACTATAATTCTTAGCATAAAATGAGTTATTATATTCTGCAAAGTTTAACGGTTTCATTGCAGTCACCTAACTCTATTTTGGTTATTTAGAAAATATGAAGATATCGAATCCAAAAGGCTCTCAACCTTTAAATAGCAATTGCTGGTGAAAGGTTAGAAGAGTTTTTATTTTACGATAATGAAAAATCGAATCATTTTATAATATTTATATTCTTAGGATCACGCAACACTATCTGTCCCTTCTCATCATATTCTTTATATGTTGATTAGTTTTTATATTTCATTGCGTCATTTGGATTCACATAGTAGATTCTTTGGTCGTTATACAGCATATACGTTTTTCCAAAGTTTCCTCCTCCAACATAATCTTGAGCGATGTAAAAACCTTCGCGTTTATAATTACCTTGAGGTGTTTTCATTACCACAATAGCTTTGGCTACTCGTTTTAATGTTGCTCCAGTAAAAGGATGTTTTTTAATTTCCCAATCTGTTGAAGTCACATAAGCATAGATTACTTCTTCTTTCCATTTGTACCCTTTTGCAGTTCTTTGAATCAAAGCCAAAGCGTCAGATTTCAAAGCCGCGTCTTTCATTCCTTCTGCAGGCAATGGCTTCGCATCTTTAATTTCATCGTTTTTCCACATGGCACGCAAAGCATCAAATTTTTCAAATACAACTTTCGATGTGTATTCTACATTTTTTTGGTACTCTTTAAACTTCGTAGTGTCTTTGGCAGCGATGATGAAAGATTCTGGTGTAATATTGTTCATCCACTGGTGTCCAATCTCATCATTTTTATGGTATACATTAGCACCTATTAAAATTACACCTGGTTCTAACAATAAACATTCTGCATTATACCAAGAAGATGGTCCACCTGTCATTCCCATTTGAAACATTACATTTCCTTTGTCAGCAGATGACTTATATCGATCTGGCACCATTGCATAATTTGAGTTTCCTTCATCCCAATGAATTTGCATAGTGTGTTTTTCTTGGTCGTATTCAATTGCAAACCCTAAATAAGCTTTTGTAGTATCCTTGCTGAATTGATTGGCTGGTGCTTCAATGGCAAAAGTGTTGATATAATAATTACCTGAGAAATTGATATCATCTGTATAATCTGCGGTGTGTACCCCTTTAATAATCATTTGACCGTTTTCTGCCACAAACAATCGATCATGGTCCGCATAAGTTTGCTCATCTAATTCTTTTTCACCAATAACAGGCATTGATGCAGACTTTACACTCGCTTTAGAACTCTCGATTTTATTTTTCATTTTGTTTAACGCACCTAGCTGAGCCATAGTGCTGTTACCAAGGCAAAGTAATGCGATAATCAGGGTTAACTTGTTCATTTTTCTTAGATTTTTATTTTAAATTCAGAGCAAATTAAACAAGAAGAGGTCAAATTATTTGTAAGCAATTGCTGAACAACAGATATAATTGCTAAACGACAAAACCATCGATTTTTTTTATATTAATTTTGAATATGTTTAAACATAACATAATAGCATTCATCACATTTTTACTTTGTTTCCCTCTATTTAGTCAGGAAAATGAACCAATGACTATTCCTATTGACTATGAACATTTCGGAACTGTATATGATATTGTCGAATATAAAGCCAAGAATGAAATATTGATTGCCTCAGAAAAAGGGCTATTCAGATATACAGGAAAAGTGCTATCACCACTTCATAGTGAATCAGAAGAAACTTTTCATAAAATATACTTGCAAGAAAACAATATTTTCGCCTTAAGTTTCAACAACAGTATTTATCAATTAAAAAATGATAGTCTTTTACTCATCCAACATTTTGAGGAAAACATCAAAGACTTAGTGGTCATCAAAGATTCAATTTTTGTAACTACACCGAACTCACTTTTTATTGGTCAGAATACTAATTTCAAGAAAATAGATTTTGGAATTGATCAGTATCATCATGGGTTTATAAAAACAGAAAAGGGTTATTTCTTAATCCGACAAAGCCATAATACAATTGACTTATATAACCTACAAAAACAATGTAAAATTCCAACACAATTTAAAAAGTCAGTTCGCAAGGTCTTCACATCTAAAGAAAACAATTACCTCGTTTCTGAAAACATGGTTTATGAATTTGATCAAAAATCAGGTCAAATCAATATGCGATTTGATTTACCTATTCGACTTTTAAATGTAAAACTATACGATATTAAAATTCAAAAAAATGGTTTGATTACAATAGGTCATAATGATGGATTGTCAATATGGATTCCTAAGCAACAAAAATGGAAACATTATTACCAAGGAACGCCTATTCATGCTATTTCATTTGATCAATTTGAGAATATTTGGATGGGGACGAAATATGAAGGAGTACTTCAAATTCCTTCTACTGAGATAATGAAAAATGACATGAGCTCTATTCTTCAAAGAAAGGAAAAAATTGTAGCGTCTTATTTGACGAATGGGAATTTATTTTTGGGAACTAATCTCGGTTCACTTATTTCGTGGAACATCGAACAAGACATCAAGAAGGTAATCCATTTGACTAAAAATGGAGAAGTACAATCTATAGCACACAAAGACGACCTTTTATATGTTTACTGTGATCGATTATTTGTGATTGACTTAAATACACATACTGTAATTGAATCAGAAAAGGTTCACTCCACGAAAGCTATTTATGTAGATAGCGATGTTTTTGTGGCTACTTCTGAAGATTTTCAAAATCTGACAAAAGGGATTAAAATTAACAAAGGAAAGTGGCATAACAACATTTATTTTGACAAAATAAATTCACAGTTTTATTTAAGTACTAAAACAGGATTAATAATCATCAATAGAAGTGACTATTCTATTGAAAAGACAATCGAACAAAATAGAAATCTTATTGCAGTCAATAAACTTGGAAATCTCATTTATCTTTTTGATTATAATGGAGAAGTGCTTGAATTTAAGACTAAAAATTCAACACAACTTCCATTAAAAAACATTCGGAAAATCACAAAAATAAGTGATGAAGAAGTACTTTGTTATAACAAAAATGAAGTCGTTTTATACAACGCAAATATTGATCAGGTAAGAAAAATAAATTTTATAGCACAGCTTACAAAAGGGAAAGACATTGTTAATATTTCGAAGAATAAGACAGACTTACTTATCACAACATTAAGTGATGTGTATATAATTCATAACTATTCGGAATTCATATACCAAACTCCTCCAAAAGACTTAGCATTGATCATTAGTCAAAAGAATGGTGAAATGATCACCGAAACCATTAACTTATCTCATCAAAACAAGGGAATAGAGTTGTTTTTAAAAACCAATAAAGACCTTTCTTTTTTCACCAATTATGAGTTGTATTACACATTAGGAAACCAAGATGAATGGACAAAAATGGAAGCCAATCAGCAAAATGCTTTCCAGTTTAATATGGCTTTCGTTCCAGAAGGAAATTCAACATTAGCGTTTATTCTAAAAACCAATGAAAACACAACAAATTATCCTGTAAAAATCTATGTTAATTCTCCTTTTTATAAATCGTTTTGGTTTATTCTCGTTGTTTTTATTTCCGTCATTCTTTTGTTAATCGGCATCCAAAAAAAGAGACTCTCTACCATGAGAAAGGAAAACCTAAAAAGAATACAAGAAGAGCGTTTAAAAGCCAGGGTTTTTAAATCGGAACTAACCGCAATTCGATCTCAGATGAATCCACACTTTGTTTTCAACACCCTTTCATCTATTCAATTGAAAATTGCAAAAAAAGAAACAGGTGCAGCCTTCAAAATGGTTCAGAAATTTTCTTCATTAATGCGTGGAATATTAAACTATTCACAAAAAGAACTGATTTCTTTAAGGCAAGAATTAGACATTCTCAATAACTATTTAGAATTAGAGAGAAATCGATTTGAAGATAAGCTGAATATTGAGATGAATATCAATGAAGAAATGGATTTAGAAGACTTTAGAATTCCATCCTTAATTACACAACCCATTGCAGAGAATTCAATCCATCATGGATTAAAACATAAACATGGCGAAAAGAAGATCAGCATTATTCTTCATAAAATTGATGATTTATCTTACACCCTAGAAATTAGTGATAACGGGATTGGAATAGAAAAAGCCAATCAAATTAACCAAGAAAACAACAAATCTGATTCGTTTGCAATGCAAGCGATTAGAAAGCGAATTAAGTATATCAACTCCCTCAATGAGATTAGTGTTGATTTAGAAGTCTCTTCTACTGACCAAGGAACAAAAACCACCATAAAAGTGAAAGAAAATGATTAAATACATTGTTATCGATGATGAGCCTAACCCAAGAGAATTATTGGTTTTTTCAATAGAATCACTCGGACTTCCGTACCAATTAGTTGGTGAAGCTAAAAGTTTGATGGAAGGGGTTGATTTAATTCGAAAAGAGCAACCTGATGTTGTATTTTTGGACATTCAAATGCCCGAACATATTGGATTAAAAATCAAATCATTTTTAAATGAAGAAGAATTCAATTTCAAATTGATTTTTGTCACCGCATATGATCAATATACCATTCAAGCGATAAGACTTTCAGCTTTCGATTATTTACTAAAACCAATAGAGTACACTGAACTTTCTGCATGTTTGGAGCGCATTTTAAAAGAAAAGAAAACAGAAAACACCTATCAGCAATTAAAAACAATTGAGAATCAAAATGTCATTGTGATTAAATCACATGAAGGAACTTATTTCATCAATATTCACGAAATACTATCCATTACCGCAGATGGAATGTACAGTAAATTTCAACTAAAAGACAAAGTGATACTTTCCTCAAAACCACTAAAAGTTTATGAACAAATACACGATAAGTTATTCCGTTGTCATCGTTCACATATTATCAATATTGACCACATTGAAAAATTAGAAGGACAAAGTGTGGTACTCAATGACCATCAACAGTATCCTGTTTCACGAAATTACAGAGCTGAATTAATTGAGGTTTTGAAAGCAGGATTGGATGGTTAATTGAATGGGATTAATGCGCAGAATACAGTGTATTTCTATCAACCTTTCTTGTTATTGGTTGTTAAATTTATTTTTCTCCACTTTTCCCAAGTCTCGTCCAAAACATTCCATAAATGCTTCATCGTCCGAAATGATTGTAAAACTTGGTATTGCTATAATTTCGTCAGTTTTAGAGTTGTAATAACAGTCA
>NZ_VDMC01000016.1 GCF_006346335.1 Aequorivita sinensis | reverse complement strand
CACCGTATATAGTAACCTTACTCCGCTCTTTTGTTCTTTCTGATTAATACTTAAAATTAACTTATTTAGTAAAAATCAAACTTAAGATGTGTATAAGCAATGGCTTGTCCTAGCCTACTTGGAATCCCGATAGCTATCGGGAGCGGAATTTCCAATGATAAGTGCCTGTTTGCAATTGTCCGTGACTAACCACGCCACTGCTCATATACCAAACGTTGTGCACAATTATAACCAATATATGAGACATTTAATTTTTCTTATTACAGTTACGACCTTTTTAATAAGTTGCCAAGAACAAAAGTCAACTGACTTAATTATTGAAAAGTTTGAAAAGCAGGTTGAAAAGAATAAATCTTGGGAATATGACATTAACTACAAAATGAAATACTTTAGTTCCGATGAAGATACTTTAAAGTATAATTCCAATGTTCGATTAATAAAACATAAAAATGACACCATTTTCGGTGGAAGTTTTTGGATAAAAAATGATAGCATTGACAGATACTACGATTTAGAGAATATCTACATCATTAATCATAAGAAGAAGAAAATAACCAAATTCTTTCCACATAAAGGGCAAGATTGGGCAATTAATGGAAATACAATAAGTGGTGTTCTTGATTCTTATTTTTTAAAAGCAAATCGCTTATCGAAATCCTTAAAGGATTCTACTACAGTTGTTAGTTTAAATGATACCATTTTTCGAGATTCAAAGAGAAATGCCATAAAATTCCGTTTTAAGGACGATTTACCAATTGAAAAACAAAGAAAGACATTCTTTTTCGACGAAGATGAAAACTTAAAAAGCATTATCTATTCAGGTAAATTTCAAAATGAGTGGCAATACAATGAGTGGCATTTTACCAATGAGAAATATAACAACATAACCGATACTGATTTACAATTAGAGTTTAGTAATCTAATAAACAGCTACGAAGTAGAAGATTATAAAGAACCTGATCCAAAAGAAATGGAGCCAATTGCTAATGGAATAGAAGCACCAGCATTTAAAGGCTTTAACTTTCAACTTAATGACTCTATAAGCTTAAAAGACTATAGAAACAAATACGTACTTGTTGACTTTTGGTATAAAGACTGTTTTCCTTGTATAAAAGCAATAGCCTCATTAAATAAATTACGAACTGAATATTCAAAGAATGATTTGACAATTCTCGGATTAAATCCATACGACAATAAAGAAAAGGACAAAGAAAAACTTAAAGAGTTTATCGAAATAAATGAAATGAACTATCCAACTATCCTTGTAGACAATGAAGTTACAAAGGCATATAATGTGAGAGCATATCCAACTTTTTATATTATAGATGATAATGGCAAAATTGTTTATTCAAAAGTTGGACACAGTGAAAAGAATGAAAAGGAAATTGATAGTTTACTAAGTAAATGGATAAAATAACTGTACACAACAATACCTATAAGTAATTGCTTGTTCTTGCCTACTTACGAATCCCGATAGCTATCGGGACGCGGACTTTCTATCTGTGATTTATTTGCTAACTTTAGTGCTTAAACACGCCACTAATCTCATACAATCACGTTATAGCCAATTAGAAAATCAAGATTCATAAGTTATACTCTACATTTGTAGAAATAAAATCTCTATATTAAATACATTGTATTATGAAAAGATTCTTACCTCTATTAATTGTTATGATTGGATTAACTTCTTGTAAAGAAAATACAAAAAAACAAACAGCATCTGATGAAACACTAAATTCTATTGATAATTCTGTAGAATTGACAGAAGAGCAAAAGGATTTAAAAAAGAATGCGATACCCATTCAAAACTTATCCAAACTGAGCGACAAGATATACGATGAAATCGCAAATTATGAAATAATAATGATTGGCGAAATGCACGGAACAAATGAACCTGCTGAATTTGCTTATGGACTATGTGAACTGATTGCTAAACACGAAGGCAACGTGATAATGGCTATGGAAATTCGTGCTTCACTTATGAATAACTTGTCAGACGAGATGTCAATTTCCGAGTTAAAAGAATTGGATTTCTTTAGTGGAAAAAATTTTGACGGTAGAAATGGTATGGCATGGCTTGATTTAGTATACAAGGGTATTAAAAATGATGGAATTATTTTAAAATTCATTGATAATCCTTACCAATCTTCAACTAGAGACTCATCCATGTACAGGGAAATACGCAACATCCATAATAAACATCCAAATACTAAAATAGTTACTTTAACAGGAAATGTACATAATTCTTTTATACCCCTTTTTGACGAAGTAAGAATTGGAGGTTACTTGTTAAAAGATTCTGTTAATTTTGATTCTAAAAAAATCATGTCTATTAATCATGTATTTAGTGAGGGAGAGATGATAAATAGTGACGGCACAGGACTACAACTTAGAGTCATTGAAAGAGAAGAAAATATTTACAATACTACTCTTTCTTATGAAATGTTTATCTCTAAGATATTTCCTAAAGAGCAAAATCGATGTACACATATCTTATATACTGATAAAGTAACTGCTTCAGGAATTATTGAAAAAGATGATAAGTAATGATAGTATATATCTCTTTTACTGAAAAATGGTCTTGGCAAATTTGACTCTAGAACATGGAATTACAAACAGAAATTCAATAAATCGAATAAAAATAACTGGCTACAATAACGTATATAGCTCATAGCTAGTTAATTGCTTAATCGAAGTTAAGGCATATTTGCGAAGTCGCCAAATTTTTTAATTTGACAACTTCCCAAAAAAATAAAATGAGTAGTAAAATTTAAAAATCTGACTTGTAAATAATCCGAAAACAATCGCTAATTTACACGCCACGAGCCATATACAGAGACGTTGCCCACAATATGAAAAAAATACTTCTTCTTACAATTATAGTCTTTTCGATTATCATATCTTCTTGCGAAAATGGCAGAATAACTGATTTGGAAAATTCAGTATCGGAATTAACAGAACTGAACTCTAAATTGACAGACTCGATTCAAAAGTTGCAAGAAAAAAATATATCTTCTTTTTATCTGATAGAAAATTTGGATAAGAGTAACTTTAAAGTAAATGAAACCAGTTTTATTCATTTCGATTTCGGATATAAAAATTATGTTTCAAATTATAATGTTTACAGATTATACGGTAAAAATTATGAAGAAAGAAAATTGATTTTAAAAAATCAAAGATTAAGTGAATTTGATTTTGAATTTAAACCCGAAAACATTGATGATGATAGAATTAAACTCGAAGTCGTTATGAATATCAATGGAATCGAATGGATTATCCCAGCCGATTTTCAAATTAATGTGATTGATTAAAGTACTGTGTACAACAATTTATAACCGTAATTTGCTTTGCCATTTCTTTACACTCGTGTCGGCGGATTGGACTATCCAGAGGTAAACTCGGGAAAGGCTATTCGAATCCGCTCGAATCGAAATTACAATTGTGATGTTTATCTTAAAAACCTAGTGTAATTATCTATAACTGCGACTATATTAAACGTTACGAATAATTTAAAATAGAGAGAATTGCATTGATAAAATAATATAGAAATCAAAAGTTATTGCAACTGACCCTTGGAATTATTTAGCTTGTTTAGATTATCTTCTCTGTGGATTCTCACATACTCCATATTTAAAGTCTATTTCAGTTATAAAATGTTGGTAAATGCAGTATAAAGCAGCTTTTAAAAATCCTTCCACTTAGCTATTCTCCAGATAAAGAAAGTTGGAATAACAACCCAACACACTAGCATTACAAAAGACAAAATTACACCAAAACTGGTTCCGAAGAATTGTTGAAATACGGCTCCGGTGTATCCTAATAAAGCAGAAATGTCGAGTTTCAGTAGTATTAAAACTCTCGATAAATCCACTGGGTTTAGCATAGTGGCAAATAATGAGAATTTATCTAAAGGGTAGTCTTCAAAATACAACAGTGACATTAAAAATAATCCGTCGTAGATTACTGCCATAAAAAGCCAAAGTAAGATAGCATACCCAAAACCTTTGATTTTATTTTCGTTAGAGAGTGCTATAACAAAGGCTAAAGCGGTAAAAATAAAGGTAAGAAATCCACCAGTAATTAACAGTAATGAGAAATCCCAAATTGCACTACTATTAAAGATACCATAAAAGGCAAATGGAAGTCCTAGCCCGATAATTAAACTCATTGCTAATGAGGTGGCAACCCCAAAGTACTGCCCTAAAAAAATAGAACTTCGCTTAATAGGTTGTGCTAAAAGAAGCTCAGTAAATTCGCGAGAATTGTAATAATACATCACGCCAAAAATGGTTCCTATTAAAGGAACAAGGATGATGATAACGTTCATTAATGTTATCACTGCTTTTGATAAATCGTTGTTTAAAAACAATAGAACAATACCAAGCAGTAAATAAAATAGAAAGTAAACGTAGCTCCAACGGCTGCGCATTAAATCGTAAAAACTATATTTTAATATCTTAAGCATAACTTGCGGATAAAATAGAGGCTATTGCGTGTTCAAAATCTGGTTGTTCGGTCTTAGTTTTAAGTTCTGTGATACTACCTTTAAAGTAAATTTTGCCTTCTAATAGGAAGACAATTTCATCGGCAATTTCTTCCACGAAACTTAAAATATGAGAGGTTACAAGAATTGTTTTTCCCTTCTCCTTTTCGGCAAAAATTAAATTCTTCAATCTTAAATGAGAAATAGGATCTAGACCACTTGTAGGCTCATCCAGAATAATTAACGGACTGTCGAACATAAAAGTAAGCACTAAGTTTACTTTTTGTTTTGTTCCTCCAGAGAGGTTTACAAGCCGTTTATTCAAGAAAGGTTGCAGTTTAAACAAATCTATTAAAGCTTCGTCATGTGTTGCCTTAGTAGCTCTTAGGTCTTTAATCATCTCTATAAGCTCACTTACCTTCAAGTTTCCAGGAAAATTGGCTATTTGTGGTAAATAGTCAATCTTATCGCGGTATTTAAAATTGTTTTTTAAAGATTCTCCATTAAAGAGAATTTCACCTGAATCTGGTATTACCATCCCAAGAATAGCTTTTATAAGTGTAGTTTTCCCTGAACCATTCGGACCAAGAATGGAAAATATTCCACCTTCACCTATGGAGAGGTCAATGCCTTTAAGCACTTCGTTTTTGCCAAATTTTTTATGTAAATCCTTAATTTCTATCATGGTTTATACGTTTCATTTTTGGATTTTCATCCAATAAATCGTCTGGAGTAAATACTGGAGATACTTTTTCTGAAAAGTCTATTATGTCTATAAATAGGCTTCGCATTAAAATTATCGTTTCTGGAGTTCGGTTTACTATATATGAAAACAGTTTTACAGGACGATAAGGAACATCTCCTATACCGTTTTTATTGAGGTCGTAACCGGTATAATTACTCCAAAAATTATTGTCGAATTTATTATCATTAATACGTCCGTTATAGGATATATCGAATGAATTATACAGAAAGTTATTGTTTATTACATGGTTTTGATAGCAGGCACCTTTCACTTTTAAAGCGTACCCATTACTCGTAAAATCGTTATTAGAATATTCCAAACGATTACTTCCTTCTACCGTAATTCCAACAGTATTTTCGAAGAATAAATTGTTTTTTATGTAGGCGTCGTTTACTTCTTTTAACAATAAACCATAAGCCGCTGTTCCCCAGTTTTTCTGAATAATATTATTTTCAACTTGCATAAATTTTGAAAACATCAATGCTATTCCTGCACCATTAGTTTCAAAAGTATTATTGATTACATAGTTGTTGTTACTGAACATAAAGTGAAGTCCGTATCGAACGTTGTTCTTACTAAAATTATCCTTTATGGTTATATTATCTGAGAATTCTAGATAAATCCCATCGCGAACATTTTGCACATCATTACCAATAACCTCAACATTTTTGCAATACCATAAATGAACTGCATTTCCAGAGTTAAACTCAGTCACAGCTTCTCCCCTAACCTTGTTATTTAAAACTTTACCATCGTTAGATTTTTGAAGGTAAATTCCGAAGAAAAGCTTTTCGAGTTCCAAATTCTGAATAAGGAAACCTGTGCTATTTACAACTCGTACCGCAGCATAATCTGTGGTGTAGCTTACGCCTACGTTTATAATTTTAAATCCGTCTATGGTTACGTTGTCTGTACCAATGGTAATTATCTCTCCTTTTTCTTCTCCATCTATAGTAGGAAGATCTTCACCAATAAGCGTAATACCTTTATCAATTTTAATATTAGCTTCTTTATAAACACCTTTTTTTACCAAAATAGTATCCCCTTCCGATGCCTGTTTAACAGCCTCTTTTATGGACTTCACTGGGCAGGTAGCGCATACAGTAATTGTTTGCGACCATAGGTTTGTAAGGGAAAACAAGGAAATAAAAAGGAATAATATGTAGAATTTGTTTTTCAAAATTTAATTAAAATTTAGCAATACTAAGCCTGTAACTCAATCGATTTAGGAATTAAAAAAATGACTTCAGCAAGGCTTCATAGTGCCGTAAAGTTGATAAAAAACTGCTGAAGTCATTTTCTATTTCAACTTTAAGTGTTTTTGAATATCATCCCAACTATATATTTCACCAGTAAACTTTTCTTTTGCTTTTTGAGCCTCTTCGGTATTTGCAAATGCAGATAGGTTTGCTCCCATAGGACTTTGCAAGTTTTCACTCACCAAATATGAAGCGTTTGAAGCATCAATCAATTCACCTGGACTATTTAGGTTAGCTACTATTTTATGCGCCATTTCTGTGTCCTTAAATTCATCTTGTAAGGAATGAACCATACACTCAATAGCATCATATTTATAAACTTTACCTTTAGCCGTAACCATTTGTGAAGCGTGCCGTCTATCTACAATAGTCATATCGCAGTAATGACAAGCATCAGATCCGTAATTAATGGGCTGCGGGCTAACATTACACGCTACGAATAACAATGAAATTAAAAATAATTGTATGACTTTCATGATTATATAAGTTTATAAGTTTACCACTTCCGTCCCCTATAAAATCGGGAACTCCATCTGTATTCCTCTTTATCGTATTTCTCACATTGAACGCGAGTTAAAAAGGAGAAGCTTTATTTATTATATTCTTTTTTCCCTACAAAGAAGGCTACTACAGTAAGTAACATCCCAATAAAGATCATATAGGCCCCAACTCCTGGCCAAGAATCTACATCGAAATTCAACATTTTTTGATAACCAATAAGTGGTGGTTTATAGGTCATAGGAGTACCGTCTAGGTTTTCCAATTTCATGATAGCTTTTGGGTCGAGATCAGTTCCGTAGTCTATTAGCCACAAGTTAAAATCGTACATTCCTAATAAACCGAGAATAGACATAACAATAAACCAGCCCAAGAACCATTTATAACTTAGTTTTCCTAGGAAGCCAAGAATCCCGATGATTACTCCAAGGGCTATCATAAGTCCGACAACTTTTGGAAACACATCAAACTCCCACATTTCTTCTACTTTAGGGATTGGCTTCATCCCGATATAGTGGTTAAGTCCGTCAATATTTTGAATATCAAATTCTTCAACCCCTTGAATTCCTTGAATGTAAATATCCATTCCTAACGGATCTGGGTATTGTGGTGCACCAAGCATAATATTCCACAATGGGAATTTAAATAGACCCAATAATAACAAGGAGCCAATTATCATTATTATTCCTGCTTTTTTCATTTTTTTAGAGATTTGAGATATTAGATATTAGATGTGAGATGTGAGATGTGAGATGTGAGAAGAATAAATTTTAGAATTTAACATCTTTAAAAAAGACGGGGGAAATCAACAACCCCCGTCTTCACTGAAAATACTACTAATCACTAATATGTATTTTCACTACTAAAAACAACTTTTAATCTTCACCTAAAGTCCAAGACAATTCAATATCCGAATCAGCTGGGCTAACTCTTACATATCCTTGCATTTCTTGGTGAAGTGCAGAACAGAAGTCGGTACAATAGAATGGCCATACACCTACTTGTTTTGGTTCCCAAACTAAAGTTTCGGTTGCTCCTGGCATAATTAGCATTTCGGCATTATTCGCACCAATTACTGCGAAACCGTGAGGTACATCAAAGTCTTGTTCGTGGTTTGTAATATGGAAATATACTTTGTCACCCACTTTTACACCTTCAATATTATCAGGGTTAAAGTGACTTCTAATCATATTCATATAAATATGAACTTCTTTACCATCGCGCTCTACTCTAACATCGCTGTTGTCTAGTACTGCATATTTGTGTTTGTTTTCTGCTAATTTAAAAATCTTTCTAGACTTTGGAGCTACCATTTCTGCAGGAATAGCAGCTGCGTAGTGAGGTTCACCAATAGTAGGGAAGTCTAACAGTAATTCCATTTTATCTCCAGTGATATCAAATAATTGAGCAGATTGAGTAAGTTCAGGACCAGTTGGCAAGTATCTGTCTTTTGTAATTTTGTTTAAGGCTACAAAGTATTTTCCAAATGGCTTACGTGAGTTTCCTCCAGGAATCATCCCGTGACCTACAGAATAAAATACTGGTTGACGGTCTAATACTTCCCAAGTTCCTACTTTCCATTTTACAACTTCAGAAGAAATAAAGAAGGTAGTATAAGCATTTCCTTTCCCATCAAATTCAGTGTGTAATGGTCCTAATCCTGGTTGTTTTACAACTCCAGCAAGAATATCCTCGAAGTTTAGAATTGGAATACCATAAGCTTCCCCATCAAATTTCTTGTTTTCGATTGCATCAAGCATTTTAGTAAAACTGTGAACAGTTAAATCTGCAGAAAGTTTTCCGTTACCGATAATGTATTCTCCAGTAGGATCTACGTCACATCCGTGAGGAGATTTTGGAGTTGGCAGGAAGTAAACTGCTCCTGGCACTTCTAATGGATCTACAGTAAGAACCTTATCAATCATAGTAGAAGTTGCAGTATGCGTATGCTCATCTAAGATGTTGTGTGCATATCTTGCAGGTACCTTTTTACCACCACCATTATTTACGTATTCTTCAATTTTTTTCCAGTTTACAGCCGCAATAAAGTCTTTATCGTTTTGTGAAGCGTTTACTTCCAATAAAGAGTGAGCTTCTTCAGTATTATATGTAGTAAAGAAGAACCAACCATGACTCTTATCACGTCCTGGGTGAGAAAGATCGTAGTTAAATCCAGGCATCATTAGCTGGAATTTAATATTCATTCTTCCTGTTTCTTGATCTACTTTAATAAAAGTTAAGGCACCTTTAAAATTACCCTTGTATTCATTAATAGACATATCTTTCTGAGGCACTGGCACAGAGAAACGTGTTCCTGCAACTACATACTCAGTATTTTCAGTAATAAATGAAGAACTGTGGTTACCCGCACTATTTGGGATTTCAATAATTTCTTCAGTTTTAAAACTTTCTAAACCTATACGAGCGATACGCGGAGTGTTGTTTCCATTAATAAATATCCAACGTCCATCTAGTACTCCTTCAGTTTGAGAAATATCAGGGTGGTGAGAGTCATCCCAAGGTACAAACCCGAAAGATGTATTTAACATCGGTTTAGTTTCTTCAGTATATCCCCAACCATTTTCTGGGTTTTGAGAGAATACTGGAAGTACTTTTAACAAACGCCCTGATGGTAGACCGTACACACCTAGTTGTCCACTAAATCCTCCAGACATAAATCCGTAGAATTCGTCATGCTCTCCGGGAGCCACATACACCCTTTCAGCAGCATTGGTTGCCAAACCTCCTTGGCCTCCACTTTTGCTCTTTTTTGTTCCGCCATCATTACAGCTAACCAAACCGGCTACCATAATTGCGGAGATTAAAATATTAATTGATTTTTTCATTGGTCTATTATTTAAATTACATTGTTTTAAAACTAATTTGCCAGTAAGAATACATTATCTACTAAGTGCTCCATTCCGTGTCGTTCAGCCCTTTCTGCTTAGTATTAGGATTGTATAGAATTACAGCTTTACTTTTAAGAACCCCTGCAGAACTTACAGCTCTGCAAGGGAAATCTGGTTAGTTAACTAATACTATAGAGTTCTAAAATATTCTAGTACTTGTCTTGCTTCTTCTTCAGTTAAGCTCTGATTGGCCATTGGCGAACCGTTAAACTCTTGTAATAAAGCTTTTGCTAAAGGGTCGTTTTGAACCATTCCTTCTGGATCAAGTATCATATTCATTACCCACTCTGGAGTACGTCTTTCAAGAATTCCTGTTGGAGCTGGACCAATAAACTTTTTGTCAACTTTGTGACAAGCCATACATTTTGATTTAAATAAATCTAAACCTTTGGCAGCCATTGCATCGTCAACCTCAGCAGAAAGATCTACGTTTTTAATAGGACCAATTCCTTTATTAGTAAGGTCTATTGTTTCAGAAGGCTTAACAGTTGAAGTTGGTGTTTCTTTTGGAGTCTCAGTTGGAGCTGGTTTTTGACCAATTTGAATTCCTTCTTTCTTTTTCTCTTCTTTTCCACCGCAACTTACTAGGAGTAATATTACGAGTGCAGCCATCGATTTAATTATGTTTTTCATAGTTGTTAGAATTAAATTATAGAACAAATGTATTTTAAAATGGAGGCTTGTAAAATGATATTTATCATATTTACGACCTTTTGGTCATTTATTGTAAAATTAAATGTCTTCGGTAAATTGTGTTGTAATTTAAAAATTGAAAATCTAAATATTAATGACATTAATCATTCTTTAAAACAATCTTTGTCCATAAATTTGAGTAAAGAATAGCTTATGAAAAATATACTTTTACCTACAGACTTTTCTAAAAATTCAAAAAATGCAATCGAATACTCATTGAAGCTTTTTGAAGAAGAAACTGTTACATTTCATATTTTAAATTCACAAAAACCAACAGGATATATAACTGCAGATGTTTTATATGGCGCTGCAGGAGATTCAGTTTATGATGGGATTTTAAACGATAATAAAAAAGAACTTGAAAAGTTAATTCGCCATTGTGAATCGCAATCTGAAAATGAAAACTTCACTTTTGTCCCGAAAATTGATTTCGACAATATAGTTGATGCCGTAAATCAAGCAGTAAGTTTAAATAATATTGAACTTATTATCATGGGCACAAATGGAGCAACTGGAGCTGAAGAAGTTGTATTTGGCAGTAATACATTAAAACTAATCAGAAAAGCAAACTGTCCAGTTTTAGCAATTCCTGAAGGATATGTTTATAATAAAATTGAATCCGTTTTACTGTCTGTAAATTATCAGTATGAACTAAAAACTGATGCTTTAGGAGTAATTTTAGATATAGTTCGAAAACACGATTCAACCCTAAAAATATTGGAAATAGAAGAAAACAATGTAGAAGCTAATTCACTAAAAGGTAATTATATCGATCTTTTTAAAGGTATAAATATAGAGCGTTTTTGTATTAAGAATATTCCTTCTGCTGTTGCGATTGATGCCTTTACACAATTAATTCCTGTTCAACTTCACGCTATGTTTGTAGAGAGAAAAAGTTTGTTAGACCGTTTTATATTTGGATCAGAAACTTCCAAAATCAGCTACAGTTCTAAGGTTCCTCTGTTGATATTTAGAAATTGATTTTAAGAAATCTACCTTAAATTTAGCAGGTTGTTCTTTTTAAGTGCTTGCAACAGAGTATTTACATAATCTCGAATTGAAGTAGCTGCAGTAGGAGGATTTACTATGTCTATTTTTCCTCTCCATATTAAATCGTTGTTCCTACCTGGGCAAAGACAAAACAAGGATGTTTCTGTATTATAAACTGGATAATCTTCAACTTGGTCATTTTCATAAACTACTCTATTTTCATTGTAGTAATCATTAAATGACTGAAAAGATCTTGTGAGATTTCTATAAGATTGCGCCATAGTAACCTTATTCTCCTGCCCTACTATTTTTGACAAGAGTACTGCATCAAAACTTTCGTTTAATAATTGCATTTTAAGATTTTCTAAATTCTCTTCAGATTGATCAATGTCGTTCACATTACTTTCAAAATAATCCACACTTTTAACTGCTATTATATTTTCATCTTTTAAAGCTTTTACTAGACTGTATTCAAATTGGCGTTGCAAACCTCCATCCGGGGTTAACCCCACTACCAATACCTTTTGAGTTTGGAAATTCGGGCTCTCCTTATTAATGTATTCGTCTACCAAGCGACTACTCGAGCAACTAGCAAAAAGAATTACCAATACCAAAAGGAATAATATGTTTTTCATCGAATTAAAATTAGAAAAGCAATATCTAGACTAACTTTATGTAAATATACGCTTCTCTTTTTTAAATTAATTGAAAATAAAATAGTTGGAATAAAAATATGTGGTTTCAATAAACCTGAATATGATTATAATCATAACTTTTTGATATAAAAATCCCGTGATTTGTTAAAAGTTAAATTTTCAAACAGTTAAACAAGAAAAATCAAAAAATATAAATATTATGAAAAATACAATTTTATCATTAGCAATCATTTCAGCTTTATTAGTGAGCTGTAACGAAACTAAAACAAAAGATGTAACTACTAGTATTGAAGAAATGCACGAGCACGATACTTCCAATTCGCACGCTAACCACGAAGAAGTAGCTGCCGAAATGCATTCTTTAAACAATGCTTGGGTAGATGAAATAAAACTAGACAACGGCGATAAGTGGGAAGCAAATATTGAAACTACTGAAGGAGTAAATAAAATGTTGGATATGCTTAAGTCTACTGAAACTAAAACCACTGAGGGTTACCACGCTTTAGCTTCTAACTTAAATGAAGTAAAAAACTTCGTTGTTAAGGAGTGTACTATGGAAGGACCATCTCACGATAATTTACACGTATTCTTACATCCGCTAATCGAGAAAATTGAAGCTTTAGGAAAGGTTACAACTGTAGACGAAGGTGCAAAAATTAAAAAAAGTATTAAGGAAAATCTGGATGGATATTTTAACTATTTTGAATAGGGCAATAAGCATATTTTAAAATAATTCAAAGTCTTCATTAGCTTAAACACTTAATGGAATTACCTAGCGGGAATTAACATCTTGCTATTTAAAACATTTAACCTATAAAGCTTATTTAATATTCTATAAACTCAAATGATATTCACTAAAATCACTAAATAGACATTATAATTATCAAATTTTGAATATGTTGTAAACAGACAGATTCATATTGATTTGTATGAATAGAAGTTCTACATTTCTAAATAAGGTTTGTTTGAAGGATTTTTTACAGATATTTAGAGTAATATAATACTATGGGGAAAATGGATATAAAAATAGAAAAATTCAACGGTGACATTGAAGAGTTTAAAGTTGAAAAATTAAAAAATTCACTTAGAAGAAGTAAGGCTTCTGAAAGCGAAATAGATCAGGTAGTGGATAAGATTATGCCTACGCTTTACGACGGAATGAAGTCTAAAGAAATTTACAAAACAGCGTATTCTATACTAAAAAAACTCAACCGCGTTTCAGCTTCTAAATACAGTCTAAAACGGGCTATTTTAGATTTAGGTCCTACAGGATTCCCTTTTGAAAGTTTAATTGGCGCCGTTCTGAAGCACCATGGTTATACAACGCAGGTTGGAATTACTTTACAAGGTGAATGTATAACACACGAAGTTGATGTTCTAGCTGAGAAAGATGGTAATGCTTACACTGTAGAATGTAAATTTCATGCAGATCCTAGGGCTGTAAGTAATGTAAAAGTGCCGCTATATATTAACTCTCGATTTTTAGATATTCAAAGGCGATGGAACAATGATCCTGAGAAAAAATCTCATTTAAAACAAGGATGGTTAATTACTAACACACGTTTTTCGAAAGACGCAATTGATTATTCCGAATGTGTTGGATTGCATTTAATGAGTTGGGATTATCCTGATAACAATGGAATTAAACACAATATAGATAAATATACCCTCTACCCTATTACCACCCTAACAACTTTGACAAAGAAGGAAAAGCATCTTCTTATCGAAAAAAATGTTATTCTAACTAAAGAATTATACGAGTCTTCTTATTTACTTGAAAAAATAGGACTCTCCCCAATACGACAGAAAAGGGTTCTAAGTGAAATAAAAAAGCTGTGTAATCTTTAATAAAGAAATGTTACACAGCTTTTTACAATATATTTTCTAATGAACATTATGGAATAGAATCTATCGATATATTTTGAATTAGCTGATAAACTTCAGGCGCCCTACTATTTAGCCTAACTGGTTTCCAGCTTTTATCCAACCACATATGCAGCGATGTTCCAGATGCCAGAAGTTCTCCTTCAGGTTCTCCCTCTATATTTTCATCTAAAGACAAAGGCGTACCTGCTTTTCCTAGTCGTCTTGCTTCATAATAGAATTCTAATCTAACGGCGGATTGACTTTTTATCTTTGTAAATATCCCGATAGCCTCATCGTAAAGTGCGGGTTTATGATATTTAACTTGAACATCTAAAACAGGCAGCATTAAGCCCATACTTTCCATTTTGCTGTAAGGAAGCCCGTTGGAACGCATCATTTCTGTACGACCAATTTCAAACCAAGTGACGTAATTGGCGTGATGTACCACTCCCATCTGGTCTGTTTGCTTATAGTGAACTCTTAAATTGTGCTTGTGCCAGAATTCTTTCATAGTTTATCTTTAAAATAATAGCCGATAAAGGCTAGAACCTAACCAATAATTCAACTTTTTTAAAATTAGTGATGAGCTTTTTCAAGGCTGAAACAAAATTAGAAATTTAAAAAACTAATAACCATCACAATTTGAAAATATATTTGAGAATGCAGAATAGATTCAAAACGTTTCTGACATCCAATCAAATCACTTCAAAATAAATCATTTACACTAAAATTTCCTTAACATCAAATAGCTTAGGAATTGAAACCTTCCAACCATAAGTATCTTGAAGTTTTAGGCGAAGAACATCTTGTGCTGTGGGCTCTCCGTGAATTAAAAATGTTTGCTCTGGTATGTTTTTAATTTCACTCGTCCAATATAGAAGCCCTTGCTGATCTGCGTGGGCGGAAAGACTTTCAATATGGTGTATCTCTGCCTTCACGGGGTGATATTTTCCAAAGAATTTTAATTCGTGAGCTCCTTCTAACATCTGGCGCCCACGAGTACCTTCAGCTTGGTAACCAACTAACAAAACGGAAGTATTTGTTTTATCGATCATTTGTTTAAGATACGTTAATACTCTACCTCCAGTAACCATTCCACTTCCAGCAATAACTACCTTGGGTTGCGGGTTATCAATTGTTTCCCAAGTCTCTTTATAGGATGTAATTATATTCATCCTTTTACTCATTGCATTAAAATCTTTCATTGGTATTTTGTGCCAGTCTGAAAAATTCTGAAATACCGATAGCACATTATTTCCCATTGGACTATCAATAAATATTGGAATGTTTGGAATTCGGTTTTCATTGTACAATTTCCAAAGCAAAAACATCAAAGTCTGTAGCCGTTCTACAGCAAATGATGGAATTATAAGATTTCCTCTATTGTGAATAGTTTTAGTGATGAGTTCTACCAATTTATCTGAAACACTTTCTTGCGGATGAAGTTTATTTCCATAGGTGCTTTCAATAAATAGATAGTCGGCCCATTTTGGTTTTTCGGGTGGAGAGAGCAACAAATCGTGTTCGCGACCAATATCTCCTGAGAAGACAAAAGTTTTACCGAAAATATCTAATTCAATAAAAGTAGCTCCAATTATATGCCCGTTATACTTAAATCTATATTTAATGTTTTCTGAAAGTTGAATCCATTGGTCCCTTTCTTCCGATTGGAAAAAGCCTAAGGTAACCTCAGCTTCTTGTAAAGTGTAAAATGGCTCGGCAGGTGAATGTTTAGAATATCCTTCTTCATTTGCCCTTTCAGCTTCTTCCTCGTGAATTTTTGCACTGTCTAACAGTATAATTTTTGCGATTGCTAAAGTTGGTGCAGTTCCAATAATCTTACCTCTATATCCATTTTTCACCAATCTTGGTAAATATCCTGTGTGATCTAAATGCCCATGCGTTAATAATACAACGTCTATTGCAGAAATAGCTATAGGTAAATCTTCCCAGTTTTTCTCCCGCATCTCCTTTACCCCTTGAAACATTCCACAGTCAATTAAAATATTTTGCTCTGGAGTTTCAATATAAAACTTAGAACCTGTTACCGTTCCAGTTGCACCTAAAAAATGAACTTTTATCTTTTGCAAAACTAGTTGTGTTTACATAAGATTTTTATCTCTTCTAAAATTCGAGCTTGTCTGTTTTCAGAAATACCCAAGTGGTCTAAGTAAAAATCATCGTTTATTAATTGTTTGCAAAGCACTATATCACGACTGAGCAAAAACTGCTTTTCTCGCTGACTCATTAAGGTTGAAGCAGTAATTGGGTAAAGCCCCAATCGATCTATTCGGTCTCTAATACCGTTGTCTTTTGGATAATCCCAACTTAACAAATAAAGCCCTGCACATTTCCCGTATTGTAAAGCATCTTCTGTAAAACGAGTATTAGTAACCACCCATCCTTCAGTTGGCTTTTCTGCTTCATTTTTATCGTTATAATTATTTAAAATATCTCGATATCGGGAATGGATATACAGTGGAATTTTCACATTACAATTTCGACCTTCATCACTGTGAAACTTACATTCTACAACAATAAATTGGTCGTTTTTACGTGCAACAACATCAACCTCATGAAGGACGCATTTTCCTTGTAAAAACTGCCCAGTTTTTACTTTATAGCCACTATAAAACAACAAGGCAGCTATAAATTTTTCAAAAGGAAATCCCGTAGGTCCTAACTCGTAAATTGCTTTTTTTAGTTTGTATTTTGAAGCATATCCTTTCTTCTCTTTTTTAAGAAGAGCAAAGGCACGATTATATATTTCTTTTGTTGAAATGCCCTGATATAACTCGTCGCGGACGTTGTTTGAAATTTCATTAACCAATGCCTCATCCGCACCACTTTTTCGAAGTGAAGATTTCAATTTATCGATTGAAAAATCTGTCCGCTCTCCAGAATGCTTAATAACTTCAACAACCATTATTTTTGTAATTTAACTATGTTCTGGAATCGTGTAGCGCCAATATTGGCACTTTAGAATGTACACCAAGGCTTTTAACCAAAGGATTTGTAAAGGCACTGCCAAAAAACCAATGTTTTCTATTTACAAAAGCTATCATCCCACTTTTACGTTCATCAACAAACGAAAGCAGTCCTTCTTTAATCCCAACTTTATCAAGCCAGTGATGTGTAAATTCTAAGCCTTTAAAATGGTTTTCTAGTTGAATTCGGTTATTTTTTTGTCTTTCAGTAAGATTGGCTTCTTTCCCAATATGTAAAATACGAATTGGAGATTTACCTTGCTTTGCAATTTTCACAAAGGTTTTCATCTCACTTTCGATATAAAGACTTTTAAAATTGGTTGGAAATACAATTTCATTAATATCTCTGTAGGATATATTAGAAGGAATTGCGAGAACGGCACAATCCCTGATATTTTCCATGATATTTACCGAATTTCTTCCATAGGCAACTTCTCCATCATTAGTTACACCACGGGTTCCCATAACTATTAGATCAATATCATTTTTCTTCACCTTTTCTTCTATCAAATCTATAAAAGATCCAAATTTGTGATCGTAGTATATTGTGTGTCTAGGATTATCAGCTAACAGATTTACCTTATTTTTAAGAAAAATCATTTTCTCTGCTGAATGTCTTGCTGCGGCATCATACTCAGATGGTTCTGGTTCTGGAAATAAGAAGTTTCCACGAGCGGAATGCTGCAAAAAATAAGAGTGAAAAATATAGAATGTACAATCTATGTTTTTAAAAAGCCCAAAAGCATACACAATAGCATTAAATGCATTTCGCGAATAATCTGTAGGAATTAATATATTTTTATGCATAGCTAAAAGTTTATTTGTGTTTTGAACCCCACTCTAAAATTTTATGTTCTTAAATCGTGCATTGCTAATAGTGGAACATTAGTATGCTTACCAAGTTCTTTCACCATAGGGTTTGAAAATATACTGCCAAAAAAGTTGTGTTTTTTATTTACAATAGCAATCATTTCGCTTTCTCGACTTTGAACAAAACAACTAACGCCATCTTTTAAATCTACATTATACAACCTATGATGTGTAAATGAAGCTGGCTCTAATATTTTCTCTAATAGTAACTTATTGTCTATTTGTGGTTTTGATAATGCCCTCCCTTTTTGTACGTGTAAAATGCGAATTGGCGCGTTTAATAATCGAGAAATCTCTACCAATGTAGACAGTTCCTTTTCCTTATAATGCGTTCTAAAACTGGTTGGAAAAACTATTTCGTTTGGCTCCTTAAATAAAACTGTAGATGGAATTGCCAACACTGGACAACTTCTAATTTTCTCCATCACATTTACAGCATTACTTCCTAAGATGACAGTTTTATTATCTGTTTCACCTTGAGTTCCCATTATAACAAGTTTTATGTCTTCTCTGGCAACAACGTTTTTCATTACCTCGAAAAAAGGTCCAAACTCACTAAAGTATTTAAAACTGTGTTTCTCGTTTTCTTCATAAAAACTCATTTGAATTTTTAATCTTTCAATATTCTTTTCAGAACGTTCTTTTACAATGCTTAGGTCTTTATCTGTTGGCTGAGGACTCAATAAATTGTCTTTAGAGTATCCTGATAGATAGTATGTGTTTAGAATAAAAAATTCACAATATTCGCGTTTATATAGTTCCATTGCATATTTAATAGCATTAAATGCATTGCGTGAAAAATCTGTGGGTATTAATATTCTTTTCTTCATAATATCTGTTTATTTAAATTCTTAATTTACAATTTTTTATTTACTCTTCGATGGAATTACTAGAAGTGGAACATAATCGTGTTTTCCAATCCTGCTTACCACTGGCTCACGGAAAAGTTGTTTTATAAAATTGTGTTTATGATGTATGATTGTAAATAAGTCAATATCCTCTTTTGCTATAACAGAATGTAAGGTATTAGAAATATTTCCCTTTTTCGGTACAAAGTGAAAATCTACATCGTATTCAGTTAAGTCTACTATAAACTTGTCGTAGTTTTCTTTTTGTGTTTTGTCAAGTTCTTTTTCCGATCCAACATTAATAATGTGAATTTGCGAATTAAATTGTCTAACAAGTCTTGTGATTGGTTTAAATTTTGAAAAACTAAAAAACTCCTTGTAATCGCTAGCGAAACCAATCTTTAAAGGAACTACAAACTTTACGTGATTTGGAACAATGAGTAAAGGACAGTTTTCTAGAGATTTTAAAACTTTTATTGTTGTACTCCCCACCAATACATCTTCTGCACTGGTACGTCCTTTATCTCCCATAACAACAAGGCTTATTTCATCCTTTTTAACCATCTTATTGATGGTACTCGACAAGGATTCGGGGGTTAAAATAAATTCATAATTATGCTTTTGCTTCGGAGTATTTAATTCAATTTTTTGAAGCAACTTTTTACTTTCTTCTTCAGGATTTATTTTACCGTTTTCTGCTTTAACACTTAGCCCTGCAAGATTGTTATTATTTCTATTCTGCGAACTATAGGAATGTAAAACTATTATATGCATAGGCTCATCACCGTAAAGTTTTGAAGCATAGTGTAATGCAGCATATGCATTTTCAGAAAAATCTGAGGGGACAATTATTTTTTTCATGGACTAAAAAATTAGTGGTTTAAGCTTCAATTTATCTAAAATGAATCCTTGAAGCCTATGTGGTTTTGGTAGTATAAATTATTCAAAATTCCATAGATATCAAAGAATAATTAGATAAATGATCGCTTAAATATTTTACTAACGCGGTAAGTTTTGAAGTACTAAAAATGGAATATCAATTTTTAAACCTATCTTTTCTATAGTTGACTTGTACAGGATATTTTCTAGATAAGAATGCCGTGTATTAACCATAACTAACATATCGATAGGGTTTTCTATAATAAATTTATTAACAGCTTTAGTTACATTCTTTTTATCCTTTTGAACAAAATCTATCTGATTTTCACTTAAACAAGCTTCCATAAAAGCTTTGTTATCATGCTGCCTTAAAGACAAGTTATTAAATTTAGATACGTACAGAAAGTTAATCTTGGAAGCAAAGCATTTAGCTAGTGACCCTAATAACTTTAATTCTCTTCTTTTAAAAGGAATCATGAAATCTGATGGAAATAAGATATTTTTTGGATGAACATCGGTATAGATTTCTGGAATAGCTAAAACAGGGCATTTAACGTATTTAATAACTTGAAGTGTATTACTACCAAAAGTTATATTTTTATCGTCGGTTTCACCTTGTGTTCCCATTACTACAATATCAGCATTTTTACTTTCTACCCATTCATTTACCGTATCCACCAATAAACCAAATTCAGCAACTGTAATAATTTTGTGTTTTGGATTTGGTGAGTAAGCGAAAAGATCCTTTTTCATTTTAGCTAATTTCTCTTCAACATCACTAAGTGTCTTTGCCTTTAAACTGTCAAAATCGGCATCTGGCAAATTCAATTTTTCATTATATACCCTATCTGCAAAGGCGTGAATAAGATAAATTTCAGAATGACCGTGCTTAAAAAGCTCGGCAGCATATTTAGCAGCATTCATGGAATTATTAGAAAAATCGACAGGAATTAAAATTTTGTGCATTAGAAAGTATTTAGAGGTTTATACGTAAATATAAGCTTTTCTTACCGAAATAAACATGATAAGTATCAGCTAAACACCTGATATTTAAGGTTTCATTATGAGACATTAGGTTTTGATTTTCGTAACTTTAAATTAAAAATGTTATGAAACTCTCTGTTATTTCATATCTAGTATTAACTACTTTAGTATTGGCGACAGTTGCAATATTTGCAGCCTTAGGATTCTCATTCGATTATATTTTTTTCCTCACTATTATAGGGGAAGTATTATTGATATTTTCGGTCTATAGCGTTTTGTCTGATTATTACACTACAGATAAAAAATTTGAAGATTTTTATGAAGATCATCCTATAAAAAAAGAAGAAGACAAACTTTAAAACTTCCGTTTTAAAAACCTATCTGGCTCTTTTTTTAATTATAAATGCTCATAAATATCAACTATTCGTGAATTACTAAAAACGGAACATTTGGCTCATAACTCACTAATTTAGCCACAGGCCTTAATAACAAACGCTCTATAAAATTTAAGTTTTTAGCTACAATGGAAACCATACTAATGTCCCAAGTTTCGATAAAATTTTTAAGCCCTGTTTCTAGTTCTTTATTTTCTACAAAATGAAAACTGTGTTTCTTTTCTCTAAAAGAATAGTGTAAAAATCCTTTATTGTCGGTTTGCTCGCTATTAAGTCCTAGATTATGTGTACGTATATTAAGCACACGAAGTGCCGAATTATGCAATTCCAAATTATCGGAAAGTGTCGAAATAATTTTACTTCTAAATATATTGTTATAATCAGTTATAAAGGCAACATTGCTTATTTTTCTAAATCTAGCATTACCAGGAATAGCCATTATTGAACATTTTACCTTTGTAATTACTTCACAGGTATTACTTCCTAGCCTTTTTGAACTAGAAACAGACATTCCTCTGGTTCCCATTAAAATATAATCTATTTCTTTCGCAATTACCTGCTTGCGAATGGCTTCTACTAAGTTTAAGTCGTCTTCAATTGGATAGAACTTATGTTGAGGGTTTAATTTGGATGTTTTACAGGTGTTAATTAACGATTTAAGTTTAGAGGAAGCATTTTGAAGTGTAGTTACTTCAGCGATAGATTCTGTGAAACCTTCAACCTCTCCATTTGGTTCTTGAATTTCATTTGAAGATACATGAAGCAAGTAAAAATTGACTGGAATATCAGCAAAGTAATCTAGCGCATAACGAATTGCATTATGCGAATTTTTAGAAAAATCTGTAGGAATTAAAATATTTTTCATTTTACCAAAGTCTCACAGGCAAAGTTATCCGTAAGCTTTGATATTAGAAATGATAAAAATCAGTTTTGAAAGAGGTAACGGTGTTATTCTATAAACTTCAACCTTTCTAGGTCTACAATGTGGATATCACGCCCTTCAATTTCTATAATTCCATTTTTCTTGAATTCAGATAGCGTTCTAATTAAACTTTCTGTTGCTATTCCTGCAGTTGCAGCTAAATCGTTACGCGAAATTCGCAATGGTGCTGAAGTGTTTTTATTCATAATTTCAGCAAACTGAATGATAGTAGATGCAGTTTTCTTCCTAACCGAACTATAGGCCATCCTTATTAATTGCTGCTTTATCTCGGTTAAATTATCACTAAGAAGATTCATTAATTCTAAAGTAACATCTTTACTTTTTATTAAAATGTCTTTTAGATATGTTTTGGACAAGCTAACCAGTTCTACATCTTCTACAGCTGTAGCAGACTCGGCATAAGGTAAATTATCTTCAAACGATGTAAACCCTAAAAAATCGTCGGCTTTGTATAATCCAGTAATGAGTTCTTTTACATTATCGTCCATTGTATGAGTTTTTACAACTCCCTTCAACAGTAAGAAAATGTTATTTGAATGATCACCAGCACGATAAATAGTATCACCTTTTTTATAATTGGCAATGGTACCTTCATCGCAAAAATAATTTTTTAGCTGATTTAAATTCCTTGGGGCGTCCTCATCTTCAACTACATCTAAATTTATACCAGCGCCATTCGTACGCATAGATAAGATGGCAGATTTCGCCAATCTACTTTCTATAGCACTAATTAAATCCCCTTCATCAAATGGTTTAGTAAGGTAATCATCTGCCCCCATATCCATTCCTTTTCTTATTTCTTTGTGCTCGGTTTTAGCGGTAAGAAATATAAAAGGTATATGTGTGGTTCTTTCATTTGAAGCTAATGCCTCTAATACGCCGTAACCGTCAATTTCAGGCATCATAATATCACATACTACAATATCGGGAATTTCCTTAAAAGCTTGTTCAATCCCTAATCTGCCATTAGCAGCTGTAATTACATTATAATCTGATAGCTCTAAAAGCTCAGCCGTATTTTCTCTTAGTGCTGTATCGTCTTCAATTAGAAGTATTTTCTTCATATTAACTTTTTGGAATTTTACTTGGGAAGGTAATAGTAAATGCACTTCCCTTATTTTCTTCACTTTCGAAGATTATAGTACCACCTATATTGTTTAGATGGCTTTTAACAATATTTAAACCAATGCCAGTACCTTGATTCAACAAAGCATTTTCAGCTCTAAAATACCTATTGAAAATAAATTTCTGTTCTTTAGCAGGGATGCCAATCCCTTGATCGATAATTTTTATACTCATAGAGTCTTCCTGAGGCATTACAATTACATCAATACTTGTATTTTCTGGGGAATATTTTATGGCGTTATTAATAAGGTTGGTTAGTGATAATTCTAAAATTTTTTCATCAAAATAAACTTGTATGCCGTCTATGTTTTTTGGGTAGTTAATTTGCTGACCTTCTTTTAAAAGCATATTAGCATTATAAATTACTTCATTTACTACTTTACTTAATGGAAAAGTACTGTATTTATAAGTTTCCCTCCCAGATTCTAGACGCTCTATAGATAAAAAGTCGTTGAGGATATTATTAAGATACTTTACTTTATTTTGAATCGTTTTTAAGTGTTTCTCTCTTTTGTCTTGTTGGCTAGTCTCTTTGTATTTCCCTACCAAGGTTGCAGACGTAAGGATTCCACTTAATGGGGTTTTAAATTCGTGTGAAACTAAGGATAGGAACTTTGTTTTAAGCTCTCCTAACTCTCGTTCTTTTCTTAAAGACTCTTTAATTTTATCTTCGGCATCTTTCCTTTTTACTACTTCTTTTTCGAGTTCAATAATACTTTCTTTTAAAGCTTGTGTTCGCTTTTCAATTTTCAGTTCTAATTCATTGTTGAGCTCTCTAATTTGCAACTCCTGTTGTTTTCTAACAGAAATATCTGTAACCAAAGCCATTACATATTTGCTGCCATAAACTTCAAATGGATTTAGTCCAGCTTCAACAGGAAAGGTGCTGCCATCTTTTCTTTTTCCATATAAATCACGACCATGACCCATTTGTCTCGGGTCGCTATTTTGCATAAACTCGTTAACTTGAACATGGTGATTACTCCTATATTCCTGGGGTATTAAAACACTAAGGTTTTTACCAATTAATTCACCGTGTTCGTAACCAAACATTTTATCACCTGCATCATTAGAGGTTACAATTTCATGTTTGTCGTTAACAATAACAATTCCTTCTGAAATAGCTTCAGAAAGAATTTTAAAAATATTACCTTTTTTTTCGTCAAATACCTTCATTCCTTACAAAAGTAAGGAATTTTATCAGTTTCCCTTAACTGATTTATATCATTAAAATTAAAATGAATTAAAACTAGATTTACACACTTTATAACCACAGAATTATGGCTATTATGAATAAACCACAATTGCTTTTTTACCAAAAAATGGGAGAACTCTTTTACGCAATTGCAGCTGCTGATAAAGTTGTGCGCAAAGAAGAATATGATATTCTTAAAAAAATGGTTCTAAAGAAATGGAAAAACATTGATAACGATAAAGATTCATTACATGGAGACGCTGCACATCAAATTGAAATAGTATTTGATTGGTTCGACTATGAACAGCTTGATGCAAACGACTGTTTCGATAGTTTTGCCGACTATAAAAAAGAAAATTCAAAACTCTTTACTGAAGAGCGAAAAAAACTAATATGGAAAACTGCTGACGCTATTGCGAGTTCTTTTTCAGGTAAAAACAAAAGCGAACTTGTAATGCTTGCCAAATTAAAATTACTACTTGAAGAATAACTCTTAATTAAACCTACTTTCTTCTCTACAATAAAAATCTTTCGTTATTTTTATAATTCAAACCAAATTTAAAATGAAAAACCTTCTTCCAATCCTTGTCTTTCTTACTTTTCTTGCCTGTAAGAACGACTCCAATAAAGTAAAAACTGAAAGTGAAGACGAACAACTAATTGAAAAAAGTGCTGATTCTTTCAGTGTTTCAGATAAGGACTTGAAGTTGATGGAGCAAACCCTAGAAATTAAAAGAAAAGAACTACTTGAAAAAAAGGATCAAAAAGAAGAATTGGAAACATTACTAGTTTCTAAGTCAATTTTAAAAAAAGATGAATGGTTTACATTAGATTTTAAATACCCTTATCTAAATGAAAAAATCAAACCACAGTTTGAGAACTTCAATGAATATATCAAGAAGAATTATTTAGACATTAAAGAAATAGAAAAGCAAATTTTAGACGAAAAGCGCTTGTGTGATTCATTAGGAATTCCAAGGCAAAATGAACTGCGAAGTGTAGATTACAAAATCTATAATCTTAATGATAGAATAATAAGTGTGCTTTTCTACAAAGAAAATCACTACACGGGTGCAGCCCATGCTGCTTACACTTTTGAGACTTTAAACTTTGATTTGGAGCGCGGAGTTTTCTTAAAATTCGAAGATTTTTTTAACGACGGAACAGAAGAAGAAGTTCAAGAGATTTTAAACGAATTTTTAAAAGAAAAAATCCAATCGGGTGAAATGTATTACGATTGTTGGACAATCTCTGACGACGATTTTTTCAACGCTAAAAATAACTTTGTAATAAACGATATGGTTGTCGAATACTATTTTGACGACTGCATTATTTGCCCTTCATACACTGGAACGTATTCTATTAAAATACCTTTAGAAATGCTGAAGCCAGTGCTTAGAAAGCATAAAAAGGACCTTTTAATGTTATAATTTAGCGGTATAGTTTTTGAAAATTTAGCAAATAAAACATGATAATTTAGCCTTCAAATATTAAATTATCGTTTAAATATAAATCGTATTAACTCACAGCCAAATACTAATACTATTTGGCAGATTTAATCCTATAAAAATTCTATGAAAAGCAATTTTAAAGATATAATTAACTCCGAAACACCTGTTCTTGTTGATTTTTTCGCTGACTGGTGTGGGCCTTGTAAAATGTTAGCTCCTATTTTAAAACAAGTGAAAGATGAACTTGGTGATTCTGTAAAAATCGTAAAGATAGACGTTGACAAAAACCAACCGCTTGCAGCACAATTTCAAGTGAGAGGTGTTCCTACCATGATTTTATTCCGTAATGGAGAGCAAAAATGGCGTCAGAGTGGTGTTTTGCAAAAAGATGATTTAATTTCTATTATCAATCAGCATAAAAACTGATGGAATTAAATCAATATATAGACCATACCCTTCTTAAAGCCACAGCAACAAAAGATGATATAATCAAGCTTTGTAATGAAGCTAAGGAGTATAATTTTTACGCTGTTTGTGTGAATAGCTGTTATATTTCATTGGTTAAAAACGAACTAAAGAATAGCGATGTAAAAATTGCTGCTGTAGTTGGTTTTCCTTTGGGAGCGAATTCTGCCAATTCAAAATTATTTGAAGCAAAACATTGTGTAAAAGAAGGTGCCGATGAAATTGACATGGTGCTTAACCTAGGATTTTTAAAATCTGAAATGTTCGATGCTGTTGAAAAAGAAATTTCAGATATAAAAAAGGCAATTGGAAATAAAGTATTAAAAGTAATTCTTGAGACTTGTTATTTAACCAATAGCGAGATATTTACCGCTTGTAAAATTTCAAAAGCAGCCGGAGCAGATTTTGTAAAAACATCCACAGGGTTTGGCACTGGCGGAGCGACCGAGAATGCCGTGAAATTAATGGTTGAAACTGTAGGTGACACATTAAAAATAAAAGCTTCGGGGGGCATTAGAGACGCAAAAACAGCAAAAAAATACATCGATCTAGGCGTGAGTAGAATAGGAACTTCTTCCGGAATTCAAATTGTTACATCTAACAATACAAATACAAATGAGCACACATATTGAAGCCAAAGCAGGCGAAATTGCAGAATCTGTTCTTCTTCCTGGTGACCCTTTACGAGCGAAATGGATAGCTGAAACGTATTTAAAAGATGCTAAGTGCTATAACGAAGTACGCGGAATGTATGGTTATACTGGCACTTATAAAGGAAAGCGTATTTCGGTGCAAGGTACAGGAATGGGAGTTCCTTCAGCCTTAATATATTGTCACGAACTTATAAACGATTATGGCGTTAAAAACTTACTTAGAGTAGGTTCGGCAGGTAGCTATAAAAAAGATATTAATGTTCGCGATATAGTAATTGCAATGGCAGCTTCATCAAATTCTGGCATCAATAAGTTACGGTTTTCAAACTCCGATTTCGCTCCTACTGTCGATTTCGATTTGTTTATGAAAGCTGTACTTTATGCTAAAGAAAATAACATTTCTATAAAAGCTGGAAACATTCTTACAACCGATCAGTTCTACGAAGACAATGTTGAAGATTATAAAAAATGGGCTGAATATGGGGTACTTTGCGTTGAGATGGAAACTGCAGGGCTTTATACCATTGCGGCAAAATACAATGTAAAAGCTTTGTCTATTCTAACTATTTCAGACTCCCTAGTAACTGGTAAAACCACGACTTCTGAAGAACGAGAAGGAAGTTTTTCTAAGATGATTGACATAGCGTTAAACACCGTTTAATAAAGAAAAGAAAAGCAGAAATTCAATTGGTGAATTTCTGCTTTTTAAAGTTAATTGATGTCGATAGCAACTAACTAAACTCTAAATGTCATAACTGGCAAATCTGAGTGATTTACTACATCTTCCCCTATACTTCCTGAGAAAAAGTGTGCTAAGCCTTGTCTACCTTGAGTTGGTAAAGAAATAATATCTGCATTAACTATTTGGCTGTAACCAAATATTCCTGCTTCTACAGAATATTCGTTGTAGTGAGCCACACTGTTCAAGCTTTCCAAAGGGTTTGATTCTCCAGCAGATTTGAAAAAATCTAAAATTCTTTTTTCAATTTCTCTTGTACTGCGAAAATCTCCAGCTAGGTTTACATACAGCATTTGCATATCTATTCCGAAAGTTTCAAAAACCTCTTTTGCACGTTTATAAGGTCCAACTGAATTTTCTAAAAAGTCACAGGCGAAAACCCCCAATTTCGGATTAAATTTTTCGTGTCTATGTTTTATCACTAAAACCGGAATTTCTGAAGTACGAACTACTTTCTCTGTATTACTACCTACAAAGACTTCTTTTAAACCAGAACTTCCGTGAGATCCCATTACTATAAGATCTATGTTCATTTCTTTAGCAACATCATTTATTTCACTGAAGATTGTATAATTATGAACTGTATCGGTTACCTTAACACCTTCTAAGTAATCTTTATCCAAAAGTTCTGCAAACTTTGTTTCGGCAAGCCTCATATAGTACATTGCTTCAAAAACCTCTCTCGATTCGTTTCTTGTTACTACCGCATCACTAAGCCCCATCATATGCAAGGCAATAATTTCAGCGTTTTGTTTTTTAGCAATTCCAGCAGCCACTTCCATGGCGTAATCGGAATATTTCGAGAAATCTACAGGGACTAATATTTTTTTCATCTTTATGTTTTTAGTGGGTTGAAAATTTTGCTTTACGTTTTTTAAGTTGTCTTTCTAAATCCGAGATTGTTTCTTTAGCTGCTGCTTCAAAAGTTGTTTCGGTTGAAGCTGCAAAAATCTTAGGTCCAGGCAGGCTTAACTCAATTTCACAAATATTACCTTTTCCATAGACGTTATTTTCCATTTTAAAACTTACATCTGCACGAATAAGCCATTCGTATTTTTCGCCTAGTTTATCAAGCCTTTGCTTAACATATTCAGACATTGCCTCACTAGTTGGCATTTTTATGAATTGGATGTTTATAGTCATAATATCACAAATTTGTTACTTATTATATCAAATATAACCTTAATTAACGACTCTAATAATGACCAAAATCATATTAAGCTTCTTATTGAAATTAAAACAAGAAATAATATTCAAATAAACTTTGAACGCTTTAGCTTTAATTTTATAAAATATTATATTTGCGCTCTGTTCGAGTAAGCTAGCAGCTTATAGCAACATCCACCCGGGTGCTGGAATTGGTAGACAGGCATGGTTGAGGGCCATGTGTCTTATGGACGTGTGGGTTCAAGTCCCATTCCGGGTACAAATTTTAGTGTATATTTAATCGATATACTTATCAAATTGTTTAAAGATAAATTCAAATTTTTAAACAAACCTTCTTTCTTTTTAGTAATTTCACCCTTGAAATATAAATTATTTAATTTTTGTGGTTAAAACTCAATTCGGCATAAAAGATCTTGAAAATCTTTCAAACGTTAAAGCCCATACAATTAGGATTTGGGAAAAACGATATAATCTTCTTGAGCCTAATCGCACCGATACCAACATAAGGAAATACGATCTCGAAAACCTAAAAAAGCTTCTCAACATTGTTTATTTATATAATGAAGGTCATAAAATTTCAACCTTAGCAAGTCTTAATAAAACTGAGCTTCAGAAATTAGTTAAAGAGAATGTTCACGAACTAAACACCGAATATGCTTGTAATGTTTTAAAGACAGCTATGTTCGAGTTCGATAGTGAACTTTTTGACACAACTTTTAAGAAACTAATAGAGCAAAAATCGTTTCGAGAAGTGTTTTTAGAAGTATTTGTTCCACTATTAAATGAAACAGGAATTCTTTGGCATTCTGGAACTATTGACCCTTCTCACGAACATTTTATTTCAGAAAAAATACGCCATTTAATTATTCAACAATACAATCTTATAAAAGACACTCCAACAGCGAAAGAAAACAAAACTTTTGTATTGTATTTACCGCTAAAAGAAATTCACGATATAGGGCTTTTATATGCTAATTATGAACTTTTATCAGCGGGGTATAACACTATATATTTAGGGGCAAACGTACCCATTGATAGTTTAAACCACGTAGTAAAAACCCAATCTGAAATCGTTTTCGTGACGTATTTTACAGTACAACCAGAGACAGACCAGGTAGAAAATTATATAAGCGAATTTCAAGAGAAAGTTAGCCATATAAAACCTTGTGAACTTTGGATTTTAGGTAAAAAAGTTGATCAGGTAGTAAACACATATAATAATATTCGTGTTTTTAATAGTTTGGAATTATTTACCCAACACATTGAAACAACTTTATAAATATTTTATATTATAAAGTTCTCACATTATCACACTACCCACTTACTGTAAAAATTGCTGTGCAAATAAGAATTATTTGGAATGAAAATTTTTAATTAGTCATTTTATGATTTAATATTGTTTAATTATTTTGTACATTTGTTAAACAAAATGAACAAGTCCGTATTAATTATTGGTTCTGGGTTTTCATCACTAGCTGCTTCTTGCTATTTAGCCAAAGCGGGATATAGTGTTACTATATATGAAAAAAATTCAAGTATTGGGGGCCGCGCTAGGCAGTTAAACAAGGATGGGTTTAAATTCGATATGGGCCCTACTTGGTACTGGATGCCAGATGTATTTGAACGATTTTTCTCCGATTTCGGGAAGTCTCCTGCTGAATATTACCAATTAGAAAAACTCAATCCAGCCTATCGAGTTTTTTTTGGAAAAAACGATCATATAAGCATTGAAGATACTTTAGATAAAATTTGTGTTTCATTTGAAAATGAAGAAGTAGGCAGCTCAACGAAGCTAAAAAAGTTTATTGCACAAGCCCAAGACAATTACAATATAGCCATAAAAGATTTGGTTTATCGACCTGGAGTTTCACCTTTAGAACTCGTAACTACTGCCACCATAAAAAAAGTTGGACAGTTTTTTAGCACAATCAGTAAAGACGTTAGGCAAGAATTTAACAATCCAAAACTAATTTCTATATTAGAATTTCCAGTTTTATTTCTAGGTGCTAAGCCATCAAATACACCATCTTTTTACAGCTTTATGAATTATGCCGATTTTGGTTTAGGTACATTTCATCCAAAGGGAGGGATGTATTCTGTAGTAAAAGGAATTCAGCAACTTACAGAAGAGCTAGGTGTTACAATTAAAACAAATCAAAACGTTGAAAAGATAAATATTGAAGATGGACAAGCCACATCAATTATAATAAATGGAAATCAAGTAAATGCCGATTTTATATTAAGCGGTGCAGATTATCACCATACAGAAAGCTTGCTACCCACTAAATACAGACAATATTCTGAGAGTTATTGGAAAAAGAAAACCTTTGCTCCTTCTGCCCTACTTTTCTATGTAGGATTTGATAAAGAGATTCAAAATGTAGATCATCACACTTTGTTTTTCGACGTAGATTTTAAAAAACATTCTGAAGAAATTTACGACAATCCCAAATGGCCTAAAGAACCCTTATTTTACGCTAGTTTCCCTTCAAAAACAGATGAGAATGTTGCGCCTAAAGGAAAAGAATTAGGGATTTTTCTTATACCTCTTGCCCCTGGTTTGGAAGATAATCTCGAAATAAGAGAAGTGTATTTTGAAAAAATAATAAAAAGATTTGAAAGTGTTACGAATCAATCTATCACAAAATCAGTTATATTTAAAGAGTCATTTTGTGTAAACGACTTTATTTCAGATTATAATAGTTACAAAGGAAATGCATACGGACTTGCAAATACGCTTTTGCAAACTGCATTTTTAAGACCGAATATAAAGAGTAGTAAAGTGAAGAATTTATTTTTCACAGGACAACTTACTGTTCCAGGTCCCGGAGTACCACCAGCTTTAATTTCAGGAAAATTGGCAGCAGGATTAATTGAAAAATCAATAAAAAAGTGAAAGAGCTTTTCGACATAGTATCTAAATCCTGCAGCAAAAAGGTTACTGAAACTTACAGCACATCTTTTTCGTTAGCTACACGAATGTTAGCACCATCTATTCGTCAAGATATTTACAATATCTACGGGTTTGTTCGCTTCGCCGATGAGATTGTAGATTCGTTTCACGATTACAACAAAGGATTACTTTTTAATCGTTTTGAAACTGCTTTAAATGAAGCTTTGGAAGATCGTATTAGTCTAAATCCAATATTAAATTCATTTCAACATACCGTTTACAAATACAACATTGAAAGAGAGTTGATAGACACCTTTATGGCAAGTATGCGCTTAGACTTGACTAAACAGGTTTACGCCACTCCAGAAGAATTTAATAACTATATCTATGGCTCAGCCGATGTTGTTGGGCTAATGTGCTTAAAAGTGTTTGTAAAAGGAAATACCGATAAGTACGAAGCTCTAAAAGAAGCAGCTATGAACTTGGGTTCGGCTTTTCAAAAGGTAAATTTCCTTAGAGATTTAAAAGAAGACCACGATAATCTACAACGAACTTATTTTCCAAATGCAAATTTGGATTCGTTAGATGAAATTTCAAAACAAGATATAATTAGTGAAATAACTGATAATTTCGACAAAGGATATCAGGGAATATTACACCTTCCAAATGAAGCGAAACTCGGAGTTTTTATTGCGTATAGATATTATAAAAGGCTTTTGAAAAAACTTCAAAAAACTCCAGCTTTAGAAATTAAAAATACTCGGATTCGAATCCCAAATACTGAAAAGATTGGGCTTTTAATGAGGAGCTATGTGAAATATCAATTAAATTTGGTGAGGTAACATTATTTCTAAACAAGATTCCTAATACATAAAACAATAAATAGAAAAAATGGATACAGTTCTTTGGATAATAATTTTCATTGCTACTTTCTGCATAATGGAATTTATGGCGTGGTTCACTCATAAATATGTTATGCACGGGTTTTTATGGAAGTTACACAAAGATCACCACAAAAAAGATCACGGCAGTTGGTGGGAACGCAATGATTATTTTTTTCTTTTTTATGCGTTAATAAGTATAAGCTGTTTTATTGGGTGGAGTTATTATGGCTTCTGGGCTGGACTACCAATTGGATTAGGGATTTTTGCTTATGGCCTCGCTTACTTCTTTGTTCACGATATCTTTATCCACCAGCGCTTTAAGTTATTTAGAAATGCAAATAATTGGTATGCTAGAGGCATTAGGAGAGCGCATAAAATGCACCATAAACACTTAGGAAAAGAAGATGGAGAGTGTTTCGGAATGTTACTTCCACCATTAAAATACTTCAAGAAATAAATTATGTGGCACCTTTATTTTGTATTGGATTTAGCTTCATTAAGCATTCCTTTTATTTTCAGTTTTCACCCAAAATTGAAGTTCTACAAATTGTGGAAATACTTTTTTCCCGCCACATTCATAATGATGGCTTTTTTTGTTTCTTGGGATATCATTTTCACTCAAAATGGTTTTTGGGGCTTTAATGATACTTACCTTTCAGGATATCGATTATTAAATCTTCCAATTGAAGAATGGCTGTTTTTTATCTGTATTCCCTACGCTTGTCTATTCACCATATATGCTTTTAAAGATTTATGGCCTAAGTTTGCGTTTTCAAATAAGCTTACAAAATTAGTTTATTACACTCTGCAAACCATTTTTATTGTAATTCTTCTCTACAACTTCGATCGTTGGTACACAGCAATTAATTTTGCTTATGCTGTGGTTTTACTAGGATTAGTCTTCAACTATATGCGCAGTGCTTTAAATATATTCTTCCCAGTATTTTTGGTGCTATTAATTCCGTTTTTTATAGTGAATGGTTTCTTAACCGGAAGTTGGATTAACGAACAAGTAGTTTGGTATAATGATGCTGAAAACCTAGGAATTCGAATAGGAACTGTTCCTATTGAAGATAGTGTTTACGCACTTACCATGTTGCTTACAATATTTGTATTAATGGAAAAATTTAAAGAGAAATACCCTTCAAAAACGGAAGAAATTATAAAATAGTGTACTTAACCTTATTATCTATTCCGATAGAAGTTTATCTAAAAGGGCTCTCATTTTCTTGCTATTCCAATCGGCTACACCCGTTTCATCTATAACTATTTCACCTGTTTTAGACATTACATAAGTAGTAGGAAGCACATTGGATTCTAACTGTGTTGGTGCTTTATATTTTTGAATATATATCGGCAAATTATAACCGTTTTTATCCATAAATTTCTCAATCTTTTCTGGAGTTTCTGAAGTAACGAAATAGAAATCTACTTTTTCTCCATAACTGTTGTATAGTTTTTGAAAAGAAGGCATTTCTGCAACACACGGTGGACACCAAGTAGCCCAAAGATTTACTATTGTAACCTTTCCTTCTGATTGTGAGAAATTGATTTCTTCAGAATTGAGCGGCTGTAAACTCCAATTGTAATCGGTTAACGTTTCTCGTTTAGACTCGGCTTTTTCAGATGGAGAAAATGATATTAATCGTTGTACAAAAACTTGTATTGGCATTCTCGTTTGTGGGATAATAAGTAAAACAAGTAATCCAACGAATAAAATATTGCTCCAGTGTTTTTTTAAAAAACCTATCATAACTCTAAGATATAAAAAAACCTAACAGGTAATGAAACCTGTTAGGTTTGTATATTGAAAACAGTGATTTTTAAGCGTTTTGCTTTTTAATCAAATTTAAAGCTGAACCTTCACGGTACCACTTAATTTGAGCATCGTTATAAGTATGGTTTGCCATAATTACATCTTTACTTCCATCCTTATGAACAACTTCAATTGTCAATGGTTTATTAGGAGCAAAGTCTGCAATATCCACAAAGTTGAAAGTATCATCTTCTTGAATTAGATCGTAATCTGCTTCATTAGCAAATGTCAATCCAAGCATACCTTGTTTTTTCAAGTTTGTTTCGTGAATTCTAGCAAAAGATTTTACTAAAACGGCTGCAACACCTAAGAATCTAGGCTGCATTGCTGCGTGCTCACGAGAAGAACCTTCACCGTAGTTATGGTCACCCACAACGATAGTTTTAATTCCTTGTGCCTTGTATTGACGCTGTACATCGGGTACACCTCCGTATTCCTCAGTCAACTGATTTTTAACGAAGTTTGTTTTCTTATTGAAAGCGTTGACAGCACCAATTAATGTATTGTTTGAAATATTATCTAAGTGTCCACGGTAACGTAACCAAGGTCCTGCCATAGAAATATGGTCGGTAGTACATTTTCCGAATGCTTTTATTAAAAGTTTTACACCTTGTAATTCAGCATCTTGAATTGGCACGAATGGTTCTAACAATTGAAGGCGCTCGCTATCCGTTGCAACTTTTACCTCAACAGTGCTACCGTCTTCAGTTGGCGCTAAATATCCATTATCGTCAACCGCAAAACCTTTAGGAGGTAATTCAAGTCCTACTGGCTCGTCCAATTTAACCTCTTCTCCATCTTCATTAATAAGAGTATCGTTCATAGGATCGAAATCTAAACGACCTGAAATTGCAATGGCTGCAACCATTTCTGGTGAACCTACAAAAGCGTGTGTATTTGGGTTACCATCTGCACGTTTTGAGAAGTTTCTGTTGAAAGAGTGCACAATTGTGTTTTTTTCTTCACCTTTTCTATCACTTCTATCCCATTGTCCAATACAAGGTCCACAAGCGTTAGTAAAGATAGTTGCCCCAAGGTTTTCAAAAACATCTAGTAAGCCATCACGCTCTGCTGTATAGCGAATTTGTTCTGAACCTGGGTTAATTCCGAAGTCACTTTTCGACTTTAATTTTTTATCAATTGCTTGTTGTGCGATAGATGCAGCTCTGGATAAATCTTCATATGAAGAGTTTGTACAAGAACCGATTAATCCCCAATCAACTTTAAGTGGCCAATCATTTTTTCTTGCTTTTTCACCTAAATCACCAACTTCAGTAGCTAAATCTGGAGTAAATGGACCGTTTAAGTGTGGGCGTAATGTAGAAAGGTCAATTTCAATTACTTGATCGAAGTATTGTTCTGGATTTTCGTAAACTTCATCATCTCCAGTTAAATACTCGCGTATTTTGTTTGCTTCATCAGCAATTTCATTTCTATCTGTAGCACGTAGGAAACGCTCCATAGAATCGTCGTAACCAAATGTTGAAGTAGTCGCTCCAATTTCGGCACCCATATTACAGATAGTTCCTTTACCAGTACAAGAAAGGTTCTTTGCACCTGGACCAAAATACTCAACTATGGCACCTGTTCCACCTTTTACAGTTAGAATACCAGCTACTTTTAAGATAACGTCTTTAGAAGCAGTCCATCCGTTTAACTTACCAGTTAATTTAACACCAATAAGTTTTGGGAATTTTAACTCCCATGGCATTCCTGCCATTACATCAACTGCATCGGCTCCACCAACTCCAATTGCAACCATTCCTAAACCACCCGCGTTTACAGTATGGCTATCGGTACCAATCATCATTCCTCCAGGGAAAGCGTAGTTTTCAAGTACTACTTGGTGAATAATTCCAGCTCCTGGTCTCCAAAAACCAATTCCATATTTATTTGAAACAGATTCTAAGAAGTCAAAAACTTCATTACTTGTTTCGTTAGCACGCATTAAATCTTTTGCAGCACCTTGTTTTGCTTGGATTAAGTGATCACAGTGAACAGTAGTTGGAACTGCAACCGATTTTTTTCCAGCTTGCATAAATTGTAACAATGCCATTTGTGCTGTTGCATCCTGGCAAGCAATTCTATCTGGAGCAAAGTCTACATAATCTTTCCCACGTTGGAAAGCCGTATTAGGAGTGCCATCCCAAAGGTGTGAATAAAGAATTTTTTCAGAAAGTGTAAGGGGTCTACCCGTGATTTCACGTGCTTTATCAACACGTTCTGCCATCTGGGCGTACACCTTTTTAATCATATCAATATCAAAAGCCATAGTTGTATTTTTTGTTGTTGCGAATTTACAAAAATTTGGAATATTTAAAAAGTATTTAACGAAGTTGCTTCTTTAATGAATATAATTCACTTAAAACTAATATTAGTTGTCAAAAAATATCAATTCTTTAATTTTTAGCTACTAATAATGAGAATTTAAAAAAGAAAAGAGCAACTTAATAAGTGTCTAATTTTATTTCAACTAAAATTATTACTGTGAAAGACTTCACCCTATAATTCTAATGAAAAGATTAAAGCAAAGAATTAGAATAAACTTCTAATAATTTCTTCTATACTTAAGCCCTCAGCCTCTGCTTTATAATTTTTTATTAGTCGGTGTCTTAAGATTCCGATAGCAGCTTTCTGAACATCTTCAATGTCTGGAGAGTATTTTCCATTTAAAGCGGCATTCGATTTTGCTGCTAAAATTAGGTTTTGTGAAGCTCTAGGTCCTGCTCCCCAATCGACGTAATTTTTTACAATTTCAGGTGCAGACGGACTATTCGGTCTCGTTTTTCCAACTAGTCCAACAGCGTATTCAATAACGTTATCGGCAACAGGAATTCTTCTAATTAGCTGTTGAAAATCGATAATTTCTTGAGCTGTAAACAGTGCATTTACACTTTGGTTTACACCAGCGGTAGTTTGCTTTACAACTTCTACTTCCTCAGCAAATGAAGGGTATTCTAAGTTAATCGCAAACATAAAACGGTCTAATTGCGCTTCAGGTAAGGGATAGGTTCCTTCCTGTTCAATTGGGTTTTGTGTAGCGAGTACAAAATAAGGTAAATCTAATTTATAGTGATGTCCGGCCACAGTTACAGCGCGTTCTTGCATTGCTTCTAAAAGTGCTGCTTGTGTTTTCGGCGGAGTTCTATTAATCTCATCTGCAAGAATAATATTTGCAAATATTGGACCTTTGATAAACTTAAACTCACGGTCTTTATCCAATATTTCTGAACCTAGAATATCACTAGGCATTAAGTCTGGAGTAAATTGTATTCTTTTAAAGTTTAACCCAAGAGCTTCAGCAACAGTATTCACCAACAAGGTTTTTGCAAGCCCAGGAACACCGATAAGCAACGCATGACCGCCAGAAAATATGGAAAGCAATACTTGCTCTACCACTTCATCTTGACCTACTATTACTTTTTTAATTTCCTGCCTAAGGGCATTGTATTTTGAAACCAGTTGTTTTACGGCTGCTACGTCTGACATATTAAAAAATCATAAATTATTTTACCCAATCACCTGCGAAGTCACAATCTTGGTAATCTTCGTTGATGCTAATATAGGTACTTTTAATCTTTTCGTTCTGCCATTTGCTTATTACCTTGATTTGCTTTTCGCGTAATGCCAATTCTTTTATACGCTCGTAGTCTTTCGAATAGTCTGCAGTGTGTTCTTCAAAACGCTTGGTAACTGTAAGAATTTTCAAACTACTCTTACCTGTACGGTCACGATCTGTAAAAACTTTAGACACTTCACCGTCTTCAAGGTTGTACACCTTAGCACTAAGGGTAGGGTCCATTTTTGTTAAGTCGAATTTAGTATCGAAAGTAACTGGGTTTACTAATCGTCCTCCGTTATTGCGTGTTTCTTTATCGTCTGAATATTTTTGAGCTGCTTGAGCAAAAGTGATTTCTCCGGCTTCAATTTCAGCTCTAATTTCATCCATTCTTTTATGAGCTTCATCAATAGATTTTTGTGAAACTTCTGGGAATAATAAGATATGACGTACATCTACTTCTTGACCACGAATTTTTTCAACATAAAGAATATGATATCCAAATTCGGTTTCAAATGGCTCACTTACTTCTCCTTCTAACAATGAAAAAGCCTGATCTTTAAATTCTTTAGCCCAAGGTGAATCTCTTTTAACTCCTTCATATAGACCTCCTTTTGAAGCAGAACCTGGATCTTTAGAGTAAAGTACAGCCTTAGTAGAAAAACTTGCGTCGTTATCGATAATATCGGCACGCATAGCGTATAACTTAGCTATAACTTCATCTTTTGCTTGTTGCGTAATTTCAGGCTCAACTACTATTTGAGCAATTTCAATTTCAGCACTAAATACTGGACGCTCATCTTCTGGAATTGAAAAGAAGAATGTACGCACCTCTTCAGGAGTAATCTCAACTTTTTCAATTACCTTTTGCTGCATTAGGCTAGCTAATTTTATATTTTTATTTGCTTCAAAAAGCTCTCTTCTTAAATCTGCAATATTGTCTTTACGGTAATAAGCAGCAACTTTTTCTTCACTCCCTAGCTCCGAAACCATATACTGTAATTGCTGGTCTATCATCCCATTTATTTCGGCATCAGCAACCATAATACTGTCTTGTTTAGCTTGATGAGCATAAAGCTTGTCTTCCATTAGCTTCCCCATTAACTGGCAACGGCTCACATCTTCAACAGACATACCTTGCGACTTCATTTCAACATAAGCTTTATCTATATCGCTATCCAAAATAATGTGCTCGCCTACTACTGCGCTAACGCCTTCGGCTTTAAATCGTTTAAACGGTACTATTGTATCTTTTTTAAGAGCTTGACTCACTACAAGCGAATCGTTACTTTTTACAACTCCGCTGCTATCCGGCTCCAATACTGTTTGGCCGTAAATCATTGGTGTGCATAAAAGGAATAGTAATAAGAATTTATTCATTGGTGTAAATTTCAAAGTTTTTTGTTTCTATAGCGTCTTTAGTAATATCGGCTTCAAACTTTTTTATAAGTTCAAGCTTTCTTTTGTTGAGAATAATCTGCTTTAAAGTAGGTTTAATGTATGATAGTGGTGGTGTATCATTGGGATTGAGTACATCTTCAATTTTCACCAAATATACCCCCAAAGAATCTTGTAATTGTACAAAATTTGATTTTTTTAACACTTGCTCATTAATTCCTTTTAAAACAGGTAAAACATTGAGTAGCATTTGTTTTTTTATCCAAACCGAGTCATTAAAATTACTTGAAACAAATCTGTAATTTTCGGTAGTCAATGACTTTTTATCTTTTTTATCGTATCGTGATAATTTCTGTTTCACCTCTTGTACTCCATCGTATTCGGGAGGTAGATGTATGTACCTTAATTTTACCAATAAATCTTTTAGTCTAAAATTATCGATGTTTGTAGAGTAATAAATTCTATAATCCTCTTCAGTTATCACACTATCTATTTGTTTACCAACAACAGCTCCTTTATAGCTTTCGGTTAACAAATCGTTTTTGTATTCCTCAACCAATTTATCAAATTGCTGAAGCTTATCCGGTGATAAATTAATTTTAGCTTGTTCGATAAGCAATTGTTGAGTTGCCCAACGATTGATGTAATTATTGACAATTAAAATACTATCTTCTTTTGAAGAGTTTTCTGGAACTAAACTTTCAACTTCACTTAAATATAGGTAGTTGTCGTTAACTCTAGCTACAACGTTTTCCTCTGTTGGTTTTTCAAAGTAATTGCAGCCCGTGAAAACGGATGATAATATGAGAGAAAAAAGAATTGTTCTTATCACTTAAGCTCTTTTTTAATACGCTTTAAGGCTTTTTTATTTACTTGAATATTATACTTAGCACGTAAAGTTTTATTCCACTCCTGCTCTAAATGATTTTGATAATCACTTAAAACTCTACCTTTTACTTCATCTAAAGGCTTTATACTAGGAGCTAAGATATCTTTTACATTTACAACTATATACGAATCGTTACTCTCGTAAATATCCGACACACCCTTTTTAGCGGTAATTTTTTTAGGTAAATCATCAGCGTCAACTTCAAAAGTACCAGTTGAAGCTAATACCTTTACTTCTTCATTTTTATTTATTTCAGATTTTATTTCATCAATAGACTTGTTGTTTTTCAACATCGCTTGAATTTCTTGAGCTGCCTTCTTAGAAGTTGCCGAATAGATTTCAGCATCTAAGCGTTGTTTCCAAGTGTAATTGCTTTTTGTTTTATCATAAAACTCCTTCAGACCAACGGTATCAGTTTTAGCTTTTTGCCAGATATTTTTATTCATCACATCAAAAATCAAAAGCCCATTTCGGTATTCATCTAAAACAGCTGCATACGCTTCATTTTCATCTTCTAATTTGTCTTTAAAGTAATCTGTTAAACTTACGTTCATAAATTCTTCATATAAACTGTTTAATAAAAGAGTTTTATCTTTAAAAGCTCTAGTAGATTTTTGACGATAAGAAATATAAGTAGCAAAATCTGAATACTTTAAATCTTTATCACCAATTGTAAACAACACCTTATCGTCTTCTGGTTTTATCTCTTCACCTTCCCATCTTCTATTGAAGACATCTTTTGAAACATAATTATCAAAAAACGGCAAATAATCTACACCTTCTTTAAAACCATATTTATCTTTAATTTTCTTATTTACTGCGTGATATACTACTTTAGATCTATCGCCACCCTCTACTTTTTTATCAAGCGTTTCTTTTTGGCTTTCGTAGCTTTCTTCTGGAATAATATTTCTCAATTTGATGATATGCCATCCAAACTCAGATTTTACAGGCTTACTTAATTCACCTGGAGTTTTAAGTTTGTATGCAGCTGCTTCAAATTCTGGTGCCTTAAGATCGCCTCTAGTGAATGGCTTTAATTCGCCACCTTTATTTCCAGAACCCCTATCGTCTGAGTATTGTTTTGCCAAACTCTCAAAAGACTCCCCTTGCTCTAGAAGTTTATAAATTTCCTGAATACGCTCTTGAGGATCAAAATTGCGTTCTTTTCTTTTGTCGGAAATCATTATATGACTTACTTCAATTTTTGGAGCTCTTTCTCTTCTATCGTTTACTTTTATAAGGTGATACCCAAACTGAGTTCTAACTATATTTGAAATCTCTCCTGTTTTAGTATTGTAAGCTTCTGTTTCGAAAGGATAAACCATTTGGAAAACCGAGAAATAACCCAAATCTCCACCACTTACTGAAGCATTAGGCTCTTCAGAATATTTTTTGGCTAATTCGGTGAAATCTTCACCTTTTAAAGCGCGCTCGCGAATCTTCTTTAATTTGTTATAAGCAGCCAATGTATCTTGTGGCATTGCATCAAAATCAACAAGAATTAAAATGTGAGAAGCATTAATTTCTTCTTTACCTCTTTCGTAGGCTTCCTTAGACAATTCATCAGTAATTTGATCTTTTGCTAAATACTGTCTTGAAAGTTGATCGCGATATTGAGAAAGCTCTCTTACGTAGGATTGATCTTGATCTAAACCTTGTGCACGGGCTTCAGCAACTTTTAATTTATAATCTATAAATAACTCCAAGTAGCCGTCGACATCTTTTTGAGATTCGTCCTGAACAAGATCTAAGTTTTTCTTATAAACACGATTAAATTCTTTTACATAAACAGGAGAACCATCTATCGTTAGAAGTTCATCTTTTTTACTTTGTGCAAAAACTGTCGTCGCGCTTAAAAAAGCTAAAAGACATACGGTAAGAAATTTTCTCATTATTATTGAATTATTATTTTAAATGAAGTTATGCCTATACAAATATTTTGGCTTACAAATGTGCGAAAATAGCAAAAACCTACGTGAACTCACACCCAAAAGCAAACGAATTTATCGGCAATATAGTGTCTTCAATAATAAAATAATTACAAAAAACACTTAACTTGCATTGGTCTTAAAATTTAGATTTTAAATTTTAAAAAAAGTATTTGAGATCTATAAAAAACAAACGAATGAATGAAAGAGTAAAACTTATCTGGGATTTTCGCGGCCCTAACGCCGAACAAACAGCAAAACACCACACTATACATCTATCTGAATTTGCACAGATGGAAAATCTCAACAATCCAATAATAGGTCAAGAGGAACTTTCAAAAATGCATCACACGGCATATATGGTTGTTGATAAAGATTTAATGAATTCTTTGAGAGAAACACTAAAACCTACCCGTGGACAGTATTACGATGAAGCATAAGTGTTAATCCTGATACATTAAATTAAGATAAATTTAGCGTACTCTAATTCTATCATTTAGGGTTATTTGTAAATTTTATAGTAATATTGCCCTCTAAATAATTAATTATAAACGAGATGAAATTTTTAAAAATTGCCGTTTTCTTTATTAGTCTTTCCACTTTTGCACAAGGAAAAGTAGGTGCTGTAGACATAGAGTATATACTTTCAAAAATGCCAGAACTTACTTCTGTACAAACTGAAATGGAAACTTACGGAAAGTCTTTAGACGTAGATTTAAACAAAAAAATAGACGAATACAAAGCGCTTCTTGAAGAGTATAAAAAAGATGAAGCTACATTTTCAGCTGAAAAGAAGAAAGAAAAACAAACAGCTTTGCTAGCATTAGATAACGATATTCAAAAGTTTCAACAAAACGGGGCAAAACTTATGGAAATAAGGCGACAAGAAGCTTTAAAACCATTATACGCTAAAATAGGTCAAGCGCTAGAAAAAGTAGCTAAACAACAAGGCTATACTCAAGTAACTAGAGCAACGCAAGACATAGTATATTTAGACCCGGCTTACGACCTTACAGTTCCAATTTTATTAGAACTTGGAATTTCAGTAACTACTGAAGAAGCCGAAGGAAACTAAATTCTTTATTATATAAATTTTAAAAAGGTGAGGTCAATAACTTCACCTTTTTTTATTGATAATATTTTTGCAAGTATTTTTGGTCGCGTTGGAGTAATACCAAATAATATTAAAAACAAAAGACACTAGGGTTTGCTAGTGTCTTTTATTTTTAATTTATATATATTGAAAATATTATCTGCTATAGTTAGGAGCTTCTTTAGTAATAGTTACATCATGAGGATGGCTTTCTGTAACCCCTGAAGATGTTATTTTAACGAATTTTCCATTTTCTTTTAGAAACTCAACATCTTTTGCACCGCAATATCCCATACCAGCGCGAAGACCTCCAATAAACTGAGTCATACTTTCAACTAACTCACCTTTATATGGTACACGTCCTACAATTCCTTCTGGCACTAATTTTTTAATATCATCTTCTACATCTTGGAAGTAGCGGTCCTTACTACCTTGTTTCATAGCTTCCACAGAACCCATTCCTCGGTATGACTTGTACTTTCTTCCTTCGTAGATAATTGTTTCCCCTGGAGATTCTTTAGTTCCTGCTAATAGCGAACCTAACATTACAGAATCTGCACCGGCAGCCAATGCTTTAGGAATATCGCCTGTATAACGTATTCCACCATCTGCAATTACAGGTACACCTGTTCCTTTTAAAGCTGCAGCAACCTCTAAAACTGCTGAAAACTGTGGAAAACCAACTCCTGCAACTACTCTTGTAGTACATATTGAACCTGGTCCGATACCAACTTTTACAGCGTCTGCCCCTGCCTCAACTAAGTACAATGCAGCTTCTGGCGTTGCAATGTTTCCAACTACTACATCTAAATCTGGAAACTTTTCTTTTACTTTTTTCAAAACATCCACCACACCTTTTGTATGCCCGTGAGCTGTATCGATAATTACAGCATCAACTTGAGCATTTACCAAAGCTTCTGCTCTATCTACTGCATCAGGAGTTACACCTAAAGCTGCTGCTACGCGAAGTCTTCCGTATTGATCTTTATTAGCACTTGGTTTTTGGGTAAGTTTTGTTATATCTCTAAAGGTGATTAACCCTAAAAGTTTTCCTGAATCATCTACAACAGGAAGCTTTTCAATTTTGTTTTGCTGAAGAATTATCTCTGCTTGTTTTAGTGAAGTTCCTTGCGCAACTGTCACTAAATTTTCTGAGGTCATAACTTCAGATAACGGACGTTTCAAGTCTTTTTCAAAACGCAAATCACGATTTGTTACTATTCCGATAAGTAATCCTGCTTCATCAGTAATAGGTATCCCACCAATACTGTATTCACGCATTGTTTTTTGAGCATCTCCTACGGTATTTTCTTTTTGAAGCGTAACTGGATCTATAATCATTCCGCTTTCCGCACGCTTAACTTTTCTTACTTCGGCAGCCTGCTGCTCAATGGTCATATTTTTATGAAGAACACCAATTCCTCCCTCTCTAGCCATAGCAATTGCCATAGCGCTTTCAGTAACGGTATCCATAGCTGCAGAAACTATTGGAACGTTAAGTGTAATATTTCTAGAAAATTTGGTGGTTATTGAAACCTCACGAGGTAAAACTTCAGAATATGCGGGCACTAAAAGTACGTCGTCATAAGTAAGGCCTTCTCCAAGAATTTTGTTGTTGTGTGCAGTCATTGCAATTAATTTAATTTCCGAGGCTAAACTGAAGTGACAGAATCGGAATGTAGTTATGTTTTAATTGCGTGCAAATATACGGTAAAATAATTAAAATTTATTATTTCTGAAATCTTTTATGACATCAAATTTAGCATTGCGATACGCTCAAAATTTCGAAAAAATAAGGTTATTTTTTAGACACAAATAATTGCATCAAAATGGCTACCGCGGCAATTATATAAACCAAAGTCATTAAGGTGCCCGATAACATCACAATCCATTTCATCCACAACATACCTTTCCACATAAAATATATCCCTCCAAAAGTTAAAATGATAGAAACAAAAGGTTCAATCATTAAAAATGATTTCAATTTTACAGGCAAGGAGGTTATAGCAACCAAAACACCTAATATTAAGAATATAAATGAAATAGATAATATATGCGTGTGTAATATAGTAAGCATCTCACGCTCACTTTTTTTAAATTTCATCACAGCTGCATCTTCAACATCCTCATTACCGAGGTAGTTTTCTACAAGTCCCTTAGTATCTGTAGAATCTGTTTGACGAACAAAATTTAAACCTGTGAAATATCCTACGCTTAATACAATAACAAAAGCTGCTATAAATTGTTTTACGTATCGAGGAAGATTATGAATTTGGCCGTGAAGTTGCATTTAGAGTTTTATAGATTTTTGAAGAATTGCTATACTTTTTAATAAAGAATTTATTTCGGTAGTTAACGATTTAACCGAAATTGTAGCTCCACTTATTGGAATAATATTACGGTTGTAAACAAGTTCTTCTGTTGTTGGCGATGCCCCAATAAACTGCTTCAACCATCTTTTACTGCTAATTTCCCCTCCGTGTTCTTCGCGATAAATAAGCACTTTACTTTTAGTTACAACGAAGTTTTTATCAAATAAAACTAGATAATCAAAAGTAGCCGTTTTACTTGGTGCGTTACCTATATATCCATATCCTAGAAATTTACCTCCAGATAGAATTTTAAAAAGGTTTTCATTACCAAACTCCGACATTGTTTTAGCATTTAAATCCTTTGAAACAGCAATTGTTTCTTTTGCAAAATTTTCTGTATTGTAAAATTTTGCAATTTCCTTATCTGCTTTACGTTCCACATTCTCAGGAATTGAAAAAGCAACCGAAGTTAACGCTATAACAAATAAAATAAACGACCTTAATATCATCAGTTTAATATTATTAATTTAAAGAAAACAATACCCTTGCTCTTTATATTTAGTTTGGTTGAGTTTCAACCGATTTTCCCTTAGAAAATTAGTAAAGAGCAAAGGTATCGAATTCAAATTCTTATGTTGAAATTAATTTAATAAATACTTAGTTCCTATAGGTTTTAGAACCAAACGCCAATTCCAAAATTAAGTTGATTCTTAACGTCAGCTCCATCAACTGCATTATCTTTTATTTGATAATCTCCTTTTACAACTACACCATTTGCAATGTGATAGGATAGGCCTGCAGTTATATCTTGACGGTTATATGCATCATTTCTCACCAAAATACCTTCTGTGCTAGCGTGAGTATCATAATGTTCGTAACGAGCAAAAGCATATAATTTTTGTTTAGCAGTCATAGGTAGTAAATTATAAGCACCTTCTACGTAATATCCCATAAGAGCACTTCCTAAATCTTTACCTGTAAGTGCGTTGTATTTATCGGTATCTGAAAGCGATGCATACACAAACTCTCCGCGTGCAGTAAACTTACGGAAGGCGTAACGAACATCAAATCCAACCATAGAGATACCGATGTTTGCACCATCTAAATCCTCAACCTTATCATCTGCCTGCGTTTTACCAAAATATCCCGCTAAGCCGAAACGCAATCCAGGAATACCGTAATAATCAACTTTTGCCGATAGTGTTGGGCTATCTACAGTAGACTTAATTCCTTTTTGACGACCACCTCTAAGACCGTCCTTACCTTTTAAAAATCCTTTTACACCGCCATCACTATCGAAGGCTGTAGATTTAAAACCATTAAATACATAAGCCTGATATCCTAGTGAATATTCAGGTATACGCCCAGTTACTCCAACCCCTAGTTCACGCCAAGTAGTAGGTACTATATCGTGATCTACTGCAGGTCTGCTTGTTCCATTAAAGGTAGTAGGCTCGTGAAATTCGTTGATAATTCCCATTGGAACTAACATAAGTCCTCCACGTAAATTAACATTATTGCTAATTGCATAATTTACGAAAGCTTGCTCCACATAGATTTCTTCCACATGTTCAACTTCTATTTCCGTGATAAACTGTGTTTTTTCATCAAACTTGTACCCTAAAAGGAGTACTAGTCGATGAACATCTAAGGTTCCGTTGTCGCCCTCTGGCTGATTGTATACCATTTCACCATATCCCCCAATAGTAACAGCACCTCCAGAATTACCTGAAAGGATTCGTTGTGAAGCGTTTTCTTTCTGTTCCGAATTTGTAGGAATAGAATCTTGAACTGTTTGTGCAAAGGATATTGTGGAAAAAAATAAAAATACGATTGAAGTAATTGCTTTCATCAAATATTATTTAGACTGAATTAAAATAGATTAAAATTTCAGCCGCAAAAATAAATGAGAAAATAAAACCTCGCAAAATTATTTAGAACTAATTTAAATAAGTTTATAAAAAAGATTTTCCTTAAAGGAAGAACTTGGAAAGACTTCTAATTAGCTTATTTAGAAATAGTTATTTTTTAGATTTTAAATAAGACACGATAGCTTTGCGAATATCTGCTGCATTTTCTTTTTCAGAAGGGGTATAAACTTTTAATACTCTGTTATTTTCTTGCGTTAAAAATGGAATATCTAGCCCTTTCATAAGAAAATCACTTATGGCGATTGTGTAACGGTATTTAGGATTGATAGGAGCCCCTTGTACTAACCATGTACCCTTTGAATTTTGAGTAAAGTTATGTCTTTGCAAATAAGCACCTGAACCTTTTTGATTATTTCCGTACTCTAATACTTCAATTAGTAAACTTCCTCTAAGCTGAACTTTTAATACACTCCCTCCAAAAGGTAGCACTCTAAAAATGTCTGTACTAGTAATATTTCCCTGCAAATTATCATCTATACGTATTGAGCCTCCGTTAACAATTGCACCCGCTACTTTATTATTATACGCATGTGCCATCGACTTTGTTATTATATTTCCTAGGTTGGTTTGCTTACTCCTATTTGCATCATCTGTCCCATCAAGTATTTCATCAGCTTTAAAAATAACATCGTGAGGAGAATCAACAACTTCCTTTAATTTATTATCCAACAATTCTTCCCATTTTTTCACCACTCGCTCTACTTTAGGAGCCGATGGCACATCGCTGCCTACAAAAACCAATTCAGAAGCTACAGATAGCATTTTCGTTCTTAGATTGTAAATAAGAGTGTGGACATATAATGTTTTTGCATTTGCATCTGCCTTAGTAATAATTGTCCTACCTTCTTTTAACAACATATTAAAATGTTCATGACCTCCCATTATTAGTGGTAAATTCCTTAAAAGTCTGGCTATTTCTAAATCTTCTTCAATAGACACATGTGTTAAGCCAACCACAAAATCTGATTTTTGTATTGCTTCTTTATACGCTCTTTTAGAACTCTCATAAATATTTTCATAGGACACGTAATCTTTCGGATTTGAAGGTAAGGTAACGCCAAAAACAGCAAATTGAATTTGATTTCCTTCTTCATCATGCGCCGGAAATGTTACATAGTCGGAAATTGGTGCATTAGTATACTCCAATTTTGTTGTAAACGGACTTACTTTTTCTTCTGTAGCATGCCGTACATTTGCTGATGTCCATTTAAACTTCGATTCATCCAATCTTTTTTGTAATTCCGATTCACTTAAATCGAATTCATGGTTTCCAAAAGTCACCAAATCTATTTCCATAGCATTTAGTACATCCACCATATGTTTTCCCTTTATCGCTTCCCCTTCGTGTTTTAAAGTACCCAATAGAGAAGGGTTGAGAAAATCGCCGGCTAGAAACATAAATGTATTAGGAAAATCCTTTTTGATAGAATCGCGTATATATGCTACTCTTGCCAACCCACCATACTCACCACCGTTCAGTGGAGAAATCTCGTAAACATCGTTAATTTGAATAAATTTTAAGGTAACAGCACCCGCACCTTGTATAGGATCTTCCTTTGGAATTGAGTTAATTATTGAACACCCAGAGCAAAGAATCGCAAGAAGAAAAGAAAATAGTAAAGTTTTTTTCATCTGTAATAAATATTAAATTAAAATGTAAAAAGCTTTAGCTTAACAAATTACAATAATTCAGTTTAAATTAAGCTTTATTTATTAATGATATTTAGTAAAAATTTTAGTAGCTTCATTATATGCGCTTTCAAAAGACATAGGATTTATGTTACTCGAAATCTTTTCAGTTGTAAAATAACTTAACATTTTTTCGGTAGGCATATTTCCTGTTAACTCATCTTTTGCCATGGGGCAACCACCAAAGCCTTGAATAGCACCATCAAACCTTCTGCAGCCAGCCTCAAAAGCCGAGCTTATTTTTTCGTGCCATGCATTTGGGGTAGTATGCAAATGAGCACCAAATTCAATGTGAGGATATTTAGGGATCAAGTTACTAAATAAATATGAAATAATTTCAGGTGTAGAAGAACCAACTGTATCACTTAACGATAAAATCTTAACACCCATAGCAGAAAGCTTCTCTGTCCACTCTCCTACTATCTCGACATTCCAGGGATCGCCATAAGGATTTCCGAAGCCCATAGACAAATAGGCAACAACTTCTTTGTTATTTTTATGAGCTAAATTTAGAATCTCACCTAACAATACTATCGACTCATCAATTGTTTTATGGGTATTGCGCATCTGAAAATTTTCAGATATCGAAAAAGGATACCCTAAATACTGAATTTCCGGATGTTTTACAGCATCTTCTGCCCCGCGTAGATTTGCGATAATTGCTAACAATTTACTATTTGTAGTAGATAGATCTAACTGTGAAAGCACCGCCGCTGTATCCTTCATTTGCGGAATCGCCTTTGGCGAAACAAAGCTTCCAAAATCTATAGTATCGAAACCACAGCGCAATAGTGATTGTATATACTTCACTTTTAGCTCGGTGGGAATCCATTCTTTGATGCCTTGCATAGCATCGCGCGGACATTCTATTATTTTTACTTCTTGCATTGGTCCAAAGATAGCTTTTGAATAAGTAAAAACGAAATTAGGAAAGCGAAAAAATGATAAATGAAAGAATCATGAAGGGTTTTTAATAAGTAGGTTGACTTCTTCCCACTACCATACGAAACGAAATTCGAAGGAGTCAATCCTCTCGTGTGGTTTCCTGAAGTTCAATAACAGCTCAACTCAGCAACCAAAATACTGAAAAACTATAAAATCTCTATTTTTTGCTTTCCAAAAAGAAACGGAATGTAGCTTCCAGATGGAATTTTAAGAAGGTGGAAAACCACGCGATATAATCGCGCAGGAGCGGAGGTTTTACGCTTCTTATAAAGTTCCAATTTTATATCTAAATTACCACTATAAATCTAATTTTTAAGACCTTTAAATCCCTGCCTCAATCCAAAAAAGGCCACAAATACCAATAGAATACTTAACAAAAAATCGCCAGATTCATATTCTCCCTCAAACAATAAACGCGATCTTGTTTTATTGGTCAACATTTTAATTTCCTCCTTTTCAGAAATTAATTGACACAGCTCCAAATCAATATCTTTTACAAAGATCTTGTTATTATATTTTAGCTTACAATGTCTTAATCTATAATTTATGGTCGCACAATTTTCAGGACAGTATACAACTTCTGCAATTACTTCATAACCTTCTGAATCTATCTTTCTTTTCTCATTTGTTTTCCAGAAACCTATAAATGAAACTAGCAATATCAACACACTTAATCCTATCAGTATTTTATTTTTGTTCTTAAATTTCGTCATCAGAATAAAAGCTATAGGATTATTTTAATTATTTGGATAGTTATTTAATTTAAAATTTGATAGGAGCCCCCCGCTGGTGCGCGATTGCATCGCGTTCCTTGCACAATTTTAATTAATAACTCCCAATTCAACCATAATACCGAAAAACTATAAGATTCGTGGAACAAAGCAGACTTTACTGGCTATTGAATTTTATTCAGACATTCTGTTTCTGATAATCTCTGGATTTCTACTTGTGTGCAGTAGTCCAAATACTACAATCCTTTTTTGTGCTTCATCCAATAAATAATATATAGCGTAGGGAAAGCGAATTACCAACGACTGACGTAGTTCTTTATACTTTCTTTGGTAGTGTTCTGGATATTTGCCGATGTAGTTAATTTCCTTATTGACCGCTACTTTAAATTCTTCACCCAATGCTTTGTTTTTATCACTGTACCATTTCTTAGCTTTTCGTAGGTCGTTCTGAACAATTGGTAGTAATTTTATCTCATAATCCATTACCAATCCCGTTTTACCTCTTCCCAGTCCAGAACATCTTCAGGATTGTCTTTAAAGCTTTTCAATCGGCTATCAAGTTCCTTTTTATGAGCTTTTGATATTTCTAGTTGTTCTTCTATTTCTTGTTTCAAAACACGTTCCAAAGCAGTCATAACTTTTTCTTTATCGATCTTAAAGAGTTCTTGTATAAAATTGTATTTGCGTGTTTTTAAATCCATAATGATAATTTTATTCAGTGTAGTAAAGATACAATTTGTGATTCATATTTTAGCTTATTAATGCGATCACAATTTATATTGCATAATTTTCGACTTTCACGGCTGGTGCGCTCCCGAAGCTTAGGGAGTATCGCGTTCCTCGCACAATTTTAATTAATCTTTCAATTCTCCTTTCAGCCATAATACTGAAACACCACAATATCTTCCAAAAATCCGTTTTCGTCTACACAGCTTACAAAATAAAGACCTTCTGGATTATGGAACCTGCCAGTACGCAGGCTGGTTTATAATTGCGACTCAAATTTTAAAGATATTATTTTTTCTAAATATCAGGAAAATAAAGGCTGAAAATAAAATCGAGACAAGAAAAAGCTAGTACTGTCACTACATTAAAGCTTGGGAGACCACGCGATGCAATCGCGAGGGAGCGGGGGACTTCTCCCCGCTACTGCACGAAATGAAATTCGACTGAGTAAATCCTCTCGTGTGGTTTCCTGAAGTTCAATAACAGCTCAACTCAGCAACCAAAATACTGAAAAACTATAAAATCTCTATTTTTTGCTTTCCAAAAAGAAACGGTACCTAGCTTCGAGATTGAATTTTAAGAAGGTGGAAAACCACGCGATACAATCGCGCGGGAGCGGGGGTTAAAAAGGACACTACAAAGGTTTTGCACTACAACCCACGTTTCTACAACATACAGCCGTGCCATTGCCCGATACTGCCTAAAATAAACACCCTAAAAGTTATGAAAGATAGCTTGCCAGCGGTTACAGCTCTGTACAGGAAAAGGCAAAAAAGAACCGTCACGGTGGGCGGTTGATATAAAGTATGCTTAAACTTTACTTAAAGAGCAGATAATTAATAAACCTAATAGCGAATATTGATATTCCTATCAAAACAAATATCCACCAGTATTTTTTTAAACTTTCATTTTGCTTGTGGTTCGAGAACTTAAGTATTAACCCAAATAATATTGCAAATAAGGGGATAAGTAATTTGTAAACTAAATTCATAAGGCTATGAGGTTGCATCTAGAGATTTTAAAAAGAAAAATACTGTTGTAATAATTCCTAATAGAATACAAGCAACTATTGTGGTTAGTGGAGTAATCTCCGAAGCACCAATCTTTTTGCTTTTATATCTTTCCTTTCTTTTTTTTAACCAAAATTTAAGGTCATAAAGCTGATATACAGTAAATACCAGAGCAATAGAACCTAACAAAATATTCATAAATTATTTTTTATTCTTAAACTCTTCATAACCTCTTTCAACTAATATTGGCTTTACAGTATTGAAGTTCGTTCTAATTATATGGATACCGTTTGATATTTCATCGGACATATCCGGAGTAGGGCCTGGAATTAACCTGTCAACAGCCTTGTTGACAGCACTCGCACCAATAATAAAACCAGCGTCCTCGGCCGCAGCCCCATGATCTTCTGTCAATAAATTAACTCCGAATTCTAAAAGAGAGCCAAAAAGGCTAACGCCGTTTCCTATACCTGCAAGGGCAGCCCCTGGCGCAGCTCCTACACCAGCTACTGCTGATCCTACAATTGCCGCACCGTAACCTGTCATCGCAATCCCATCTCCTGTGTTCTGTAGATTTTCGGAAGCAGAAAGTAAATTAGTCTTATTGTGGTTTACCCAAGTTCGAGTTTCTTCTAGAAAACTGCCATTGGATTGGATGAAGGATCCCGAGGTTCCAACGGCCAATTTATCACCTTTACCATAAGTTTTTCCAGTAGTATTATCAGTAAAAACACCTTTATCTTGAAGAGCGTATCCTTTTCCCACCGCTACATCGGTAGATTTCCCTAAATTCCAATATCCTGTCTTTTCAGAAGAACCATCATGCCATTCATAATTACCATTGTCTAAATTTAAATACCAATCTTCAGGTGCCATCCCATCAGGATCAATAAAATATATAGGATTATTAAAAGCATAATTATAAGGCGAGTACCTTCTCATTTCCTCCGCCAATGGGTCAACGTTCAT
>NZ_VDMC01000015.1 GCF_006346335.1 Aequorivita sinensis | reverse complement strand
ACACATCTAATCAATGAAAAATGCAGTTTATTTAAATCCCAAAGGGATTAAATATTTATAAACCTCCGTAAAAGCATAAGAATACGACCCCAACGGGGTCGGATACCATTATTAACCATATTTCTATAAACATTCGAACCGCAAGGGTTCTTAATCAGAAATTTTAATTGGTACTAAACCCAATTTTTGAAGAAAAATAACGTCAACTATTTACACATCTAATCAATGAAAAATGCAGTTTATTTAAATCCCAAAGGATTAAATATTTATAAACCTCCGTAAAAGCATAAGAATACGACCCCAACGGGGTCGGATACCATTACTAACCATATTTCTATAAACATTAGAACCCCAAGGGTTCTTAATCAGAAATTTTAATTGGTACTAAACCCAAATTTTGAAGAAAAATAACGTCAAGTATTGAACTCGTTTAATCAATAAAAAATGCAGTTTATTTAAATCCCAAAGGGATAATATATTTATAATAATAGGTTCCAAAAAAATCACGCGACCCCAACGGGGTCGAATATCATTTCTAACATTTTTCTATAAACATTCCAACCACAAGGATTCTTAATAAGAAATTTTAATTGGCACTAAATCCAAGTTTTGAAGAAAAATAACGTCAAGTATTGAACTCGTTTATTAAATTAAAAATGGAGTTTATTCAAATTTCGAATGAAATATACAATTATAAAAACCGCGAAAGCCCTACCTAACGGAGTCAAATACCTATAAGTTAATTTATCCTAACCTTATTGCTGCTCCAACTCTTCCTTTGTATAGATGTTGGGTAATGAAAGTCTAAAGTATACTGCCAGCAAACGAACTATAAAAACGATCGAACCTGATATTATTACAATAAAGTCTAAAGGAATTACCGTTTTCAACAATATAAAATAAACAGCCCCTCCTATAATACAGGCAGTTGCGTAAATTTCTTTTCTAAAAATGATTGGGATTTCATTACATAGAATATCTCGCAATACTCCACCAAAACATGCTGTCATTGTTCCTAAGGAAATACATATAATTGGAGAAAAACCTGCAGCTATACCTTTTTCTACACCTACAATTGTATAAAGTGCTATCCCTATCGTATCGAATAAGAACAAAGATCTTCGAATATAACCTAGTCTTTTTCTAAAAATTACTGAAAAAACTGTAGCTCCAAAAATTACATACACATAAGTTAAGTCTACCATCCAAGCAATTGGAGCGCCAATTAAAACGTCTCGCAATGTTCCCCCACCTACGGCTGCAACGAAAGCAATTATTAAAATCCCAAATGGATCTAGCCTTTTATGAAGTGCTGTAAGCACCCCAGAAATTGCAAAGGCCAATGTTCCTATTATATCTAAAACTAATATTAAACTCACATGTTTTGTGTAAAGTGGTTATAATCTTTTAGTACGGTATCAATATACTGTTTATCGTATAAATCTGATGAAGTTCCTAATACGCTTTCAACTTTATTTCGAAGTAATTTCAAGGTATTGAAATCATTAGATTTTAATGCAATAATATAGGTTTCTTTTATTAGTCTCACATCCTTATCTGTAAGATCAGTAACATTCAAGAACTTTGGATGATAGTTGTCCTCAATTTCTTCTAAAATTGTATGACTAATATTTACTTTATTTTTTGTACTTATCACGACAGTTCCAGCAGCATGGTCTCCAACTCGTTGTCGCTTGTCTGAAAAAATAATAGATAATAAACCAATTGAACCCAAAAATATCCATAAATCCACCAATCTGAGCATCCATAGAATCAGGTAATCACTCCAATGAGCAGGACTACCATCAACCTTTACAACCTTAGTTTTCATTGCCATCTTCCCTACTGTTCTACCATCAAAAAGGATATGCATGTACAAAGAATAAAACATTACTGGTAAAAACAATAGTTGTTGTAGCCCAAATACAGTCCATTGATCACTAAATGCCATATGCATTGCATCTGTAATTAACTCTATAATATAGAAATACACAAAAAATAGAAAGATATCTATCATAAAAGCTAGAATCCTCTCACCTACACTTACAATCTTGTAGTCTAGATTTACGTTTTGAGAAGTATTTATTTCTAGGTTTGCCATTTAAAAGCAAGTGGTTATATTTATCAAAAAATTAAAAGATGCGCGAGGCAGCATTCGTCAAGCAAAATAAGGCAAAATGGATTGCATTTGAAAAAGCAATTACACTTAATTCAAAAATAAATCCAGATCAGCTTGCCGACGACTATATTCAGCTTACAAACGACCTTGCTTATGCGCAGACATATTACCCTGATAGCAAAACACTTCAGTATTTAAATTCATTAGCTTCACAAGCTCATCAAAAGATTTATAAAAATAAAAAAGAATCCAAAAATCGGCTTGTAAGTTTTTGGAAGGACGAGTTTCCTTTATTCTTTTACCAGCACCACCGAATGCTATTTTATTCGTTTTTACTATTTGCAGTAGCAACGGCTATTGGAGTGATTTCAGCAGTAAACGACGATTCTTTTGTTCGACTAATCCTCGGGGATTCCTATGTAAACGAAACAATAAATAATATTGAAAAAGGCGATCCTACTGCTATTTACAAAAGCGGAAGCGAGATAGGCACGTTTTTAGGAATAACCATCAATAATATTCGGGTTGCGTTTTTGGCTTATGCATTCGGAGTTATCACCTCGGTGGGAACTGCGTATGTGCTGTTTACCAATGGAGTAATGCTAGGAGCTTTTTTTACTTTTTTCTATAACCGAGATTTACTCTTTGAAGCGTCAAAAAACATTTGGCTCCACGGAACTATTGAAATTTCTGTAATCGTTATTGCTGGATGCGCAGGAATGGTAATGGGAAATAGCATACTTTTCCCAAAAACGTATTCGAGGAAAATTTCATTTTTAAAGGGTGCAAAAGACGGACTTAAAATCGTGGTTAGCACCATACCCTTTTTTATTATAGCTGGATTTATTGAAGGCTTTATTACACGTTATAGCAATATGCCTGTATGGTTAGCATTGACAATTATTTTCTTGTCTTTGATTCTGATTATTTACTATTACATTATATATCCAATTATCCTACATAAAACAAATGCTAAAAAAATACATACCGCTTAAACAACAACGAGATGTAGGTGAAATTATAACTACTTACTTCGATTTTTTTAAACAGAACTTTAAACCCTTTTTAAATATTTTCATTAGTTATAATGGAATATTTATTCTTGGTTTTTTAGGAGTGAGCTACTTGATGGTTACAGGCTTTGTAGGAAGTCTTTCATCCAACACAATTGGGTCTGACTCTTCAATTTATAACATCTATATAGCGCTTGGAGCTCTTGGTTTCCTTTTTCTATTTCTACTTACAGCAATTTTAAACTACAGTTTAGCCGCTGTTTATATTATTCAATATGAAGGAAATAAAGGAAAAGAAGTTGTAAAAAGAAAAGTTTGGGAGGTAGTAAAAGGTAACCTGGGGAAAATTATACTCTTCATTGTAATAATGATGTTGATGTATCTAGTTCTAGTAATCGTAGGTGTAATTATTTCTTTTATCCCTTTATTGGGTACACTCGCTTATTATCTTATGATTCTAGGTTTTACCAGTTGGAGTGGACTTTCTTTTATGGCGTTAATTAACGACAATCGAGAGGTCACTGATGCCTTTGGTGAGGGTTGGAAATTATTAAAACTGTATTTCTGGAAATGTGTATTATCAAATTTAATAATTAGTATTCTCCTTAGCTTACTAATGATGGTTGTACTTATTATTCCAGGTGTTTTAATTAGCGTTTACGCATTTCATTCCCTAGATTCAGGTATAGATTTAGCAAATTCGGCTGTAGCTAATGTGGTTTGGACAATTGCCCTATCTATTGTACTTATATTATATACACTTAATCAATCTATGCTTCAATTTATAAACGGTATTTTATATTATTCCCTTCACGAAGAAACCTACAATGAAGCAACTCGCGAACGTATAGATCAAATTGGAGCAAGTGAATAGACTTATCTTCATATCATTTTTTTTACTGAATTCATTTGCCGCAACTGCATTTGTAAAAGATTCTCTATCCGTAATTGTCGAAAATGAAAATGTTGTCCGAAAGCAATTTTCTGAAGGCTTATCTGATAAATATTCAGGCAGAGATTTTGATTATGATAAAATTGAAGGAGAAGCCGAGAATTATTTAGGCCGTGCAATCAATTGGTTTTTCAAAACTCTAGGCGAAATTTTTGGATTTGAACTTTCACATGAAATGTTCGAGCTTATAAAGAATTTCATCTATGGATTATTGATATTTTTTGCTATTTATATTGTTGTTAAATTACTAGTTGGTAATAATGCTTCTTCATTATTCAGTAGAAAAAAGCAAGTAATAGCACCATTAAATATTAAAGAGCAGCATATTGAAAACGTCGATCTTGATAGCTATATAAAAAATGCTCTTCAGGAAGAAAATTACCGACTGGCAATCCGATATATGTACTTAAAATCTTTAAAACTGCTTTCACAAAATAATATTATCGATTGGCACTATGAAAAAACCAACAGCGACTATTACCGAGAGATTGAAAATCAAGGACTAAAAGAAGATTTTAAAAAAGCATCCTACCTATACGACAATATTTGGTATGGAGAGTTTGCACTTAACAAAACTGGATTTTTAAGTGCCCAAAGAGATTTTGAACGTTTAAATCAAAACTTAAATAATGCTAGATAAACGTTCAAAAAGAGTACTATGGATATTTGGGCTAACATTATTGTTAATCCTAATTACAGAAATTGTAAGGCCAAAACCTATCGATTGGAGACCGAGTTACACCTCAGTAGATAAAATCCCTTTTGGCAGTTTTGTGTTTTTTGAAGAAGCTACTTCGCTGTTTAAAGATTCAGAAATAGAAAATATTGACAAAGATCCTTACTCGTTTTTAGTCGATAGCACCTACAACAAAAACTCAGCATATATATTTATAAATGAAGAGTTGAACTTTGATAAAAGACAAACTCAAATATTATTAAAATACGTTGAAAAAGGAAATACAGTTTTTATTTCTTCACGTAGTTATGGGAATATTTTACAGGATACATTAAAAATTAATTTAAATACAAGCTACAGCGTTTTAGAAGAAGAGGTTACTCCAACATTCTTTTCACCTTCTTTAAAAGAAAAACAATTACCAAAATTTAAAAAGGGAATATTTAAAACTTCATTTACAGCAATAGACACCTTAAAAACCAAAGCTTTAGGTTACTATGATTCAAATAAAGATAAATTAGACGACTTAAACTTTATAAAAGTAAAATATGGCAACGGTGCTTTTTTACTTCATACTTTGCCTGAAGCTTTCACCAACTATTACCTCCTTAAAAACAACGAGCAATACGCTGCAAATTTGATATCGTATATTGAAGCAGAGCATATATTTTTAGATGAATATTTAAAGTCGGGTCGAAAAATAGTTACTTCACCTATGCGATTTGTGTTAAATCAGGAACCCCTTACTTGGGCATACTACGTTTTAATTTGCGGGTTAATAATTTTCGTTCTTTTTAAAGGTAAACGTGAACAGCGCATTGTAGAAGTGATTGAACCACTAGAAAATACTTCAGTAGAATTCACCAAAACAATTGCCGATTTATATTTTCAGCATAAAGATTACAGCGATATAATTGCCAAAAAAATAAAGTACTTTTCAGAAACACTTCGAGCAAAATACTTTTTGAATACCAATGACATTACAGAAGGGTTAATCAAGAAATTAGCTTTAAAAAGTGGAAACACTCTAGAAGACACTCAAAAATTGATGCATCTTGTTAAAAACTTAAAAGCAAAAACTGTTCATAGCGAATCCGACTTGCTTGCGCTAAACAAACAAATAGAAGAATTTAGATTGTAAAACTATGGAAGATACACAGGAAAATCCGTTAGAATTTAACTCGCGAATTGATTTAAAAACTTTACAGGAAGCCACCGAAAGAATAAAAACGGAACTAGGCAAAGTAATCGTTGGACAACACGATATGTTGGAAATGCTAATTATTTCGATACTTAGCAACGGTCATTCATTAATAGAAGGTGTGCCAGGAGTCGCAAAAACTTTAACTGCCAAACTCTTAGCTAAAACAATGTCGGTAGACTTTAGTAGAATTCAGTTTACACCAGATTTAATGCCTAGTGATATTCTAGGTACTTCAATATTCAATGTAAAAACCAACGAGTTTGAATTTAAAAAGGGTCCTGTTTTTTCCAATATTATTTTAATTGATGAAATAAACCGTGCACCTGCTAAAACTCAAGCCGCCCTTTTTGAAGTAATGGAAGAACGTCAAGTTACTATGGACGGAAAAAAGTATGAAATGAATCCTCCTTTTTTGGTTTTCGCCACCCAAAACCCGGTAGAGCAAGAAGGTACATACGCGCTACCTGAAGCGCAATTAGACCGTTTTCTATTTAAAATAAATGTGCCCTACCCTAGTCTAGAAGAAGAAGTTCAAATTTTAGAAAACGAACACAGTCGTAAGGATAAGTTGGTTTTAGACAATATTGCACCCATACTTGATGCACAAGAAATCGCCGAGTATCAAGACACAATTAAGCAAATAATTATCGAGAGTAATTTACTTAAGTATATTGCCGCTATCGTTGATAATACGCGTTCTAACTCAAACTTATATCTAGGTGCATCGCCAAGAGCTTCTCTAGCAATTATGAATGCTTCCAAGGCACTTGCAGCTATTAACGGGCGTGATTTTGTTACTCCAGACGATATAAAGAAAATCGCTCCATCGGTACTTCGACATAGAATTATGCTTACCCCAGAGCGCGAAATGGAAGGAATTACAGCAGACAAAGTGGTGCAACAGATTATAGAAACTATTGAAATTCCTAGATAATCTTAAAAACTATTTTACTAAATCTTACTAGCACAAAATGCCCTTTGTAAGTAAAATGAAAATAATAAAATAGAAACCCTGATTAAATTTATAAATTGAAGAAATTCCTTAAAAGCTTATACTTACAACAGCGATTTTTTATCGTGCTGTTCTCACTTGCAGTTTTGTTTGTGGGGGCGTATTTCTTTCCAGAATTGTTTGGTGTAATTAGGCTGTTTTTCTATTTGTTTATTCTAGCAGTCGTTTTTGATATTTTCTTACTTTATCGAAATAAAATTGGAATTCAAGCTCACCGAGTTTTACCTGAAAAACTTTCCAATGGCGACGAAAATCCGATTGAAATAAAGATTATTAATCGATATCAATTTAAAGTTTCACTTAAAATTATTGATGAATTACCCGTACAATGGCAGATTCGTGACTTTAAAATTGAAGCGATATTAAATCCTTCTGAAGAGAAAATTTTCACCTATGAAGTTAGACCTACAGAGCGTGGCGAATATCACTTCGGAAACTTGAATGTATTTACTTCATCGGTATTAGGACTAGTTGCACGAAAGCAGCAGTTTTCGGCAGAAGGTATGGTTCCTAATTACCCGTCGTTTCTTCAGCTTAAAAAATATGATTTTATAGCTTTTTCCAATAAACTAAAGTTGTTTGGCCTTAAAAAAATAAGGAGAATTGGCCACACTATGGAATTTGAACAAATTAAAGACTATAATATTGGAGACGACATAAGAAACATTAATTGGAAGGCTACTGCCAAGCGCAACAATCTAATGGTTAATCAATTTCAAGATGAAAAATCACAGCCAGTTTATTCTGTAATTGATAAGGGAAGGGTAATGAAAATGCCTTTTAACAATTTAAGCTTATTAGATTACGCTATAAATTCGACCCTTGTAATTTCTAATATTGTATTAAAGAAGCACGATAAAGCTGGAATGTTCACTTTTTCAAGAAAAGTAAGTGATAGAGTTATAGCCCAACGTAGAAATGCGCAAATGCATTTAATTTTGGAAACACTTTACAATATAGAAACAGATTTTTCAGAAAGCGATTTTTCTCGTTTATATGTAGATGTAAAGCGACACATTAAGCAGCGAAGCCTTTTATTACTCTACACAAACTTTGAAACCATGGATGCGCTTCATCGGCAGTTGCCGTATCTACAGGCAATAAACAAAACGCATCTGTTGGTAGTTATTTTCTTTGAAAACACCGAATTAAAATCATTTTTAAATAAAGAAGCAAAAACCACGCATCAAATTTTTGAAAAGACAATTGCCGAAAAATTCATTTTTGAGAAGAAACTTATTGTAAATGAGCTTCACAAATACGGAATTCAATCAATTTTAACTTCACCTGAAAATCTTACGGTAAATACTATCAACAAATATTTAGAGATTAAAGCCCGAGGAATGATTTAATTGATAATTTCAATTTTGAATATTTATTCACTTCATTATAACTAAGCCTGCTATTATCTTAAGGTGGAAATAGAAATATTTGATAATAGATATATATTTGTATAAATAAAGTTAACGATGACAATCACTCAATTAAAATATGTCTTGGCTGTAGCAGAGAGCCAAAATTTTACAAAGGCCGCCGAAAAAACCTTTGTTACTCAGCCTACGCTTAGTATGCAGATTCAAAAATTGGAGGAGGAACTTGAAATTCAAATTTTTGATCGTACAAAAAAGCCGATTGAACTTACTTCTGTAGGTCAAAAAATTGTAGAACAAGCCCGAAATATCGTTAATGAATCTGAGCGAATGCAGGATGTTGTAGATCAGGAAAAGGGTTTTATTGGTGGTTCTTACAAACTTGGTATTATTCCTACTGTTATGCCAACCTTGTTACCAATGTTTTTAAAAACATTTTCAACTCGTTATCCAAAGGTTCATTTAAAAATCGAGGAGTTGAATACAGATGAAATAATCACTAAAATTAATGATGGATATTTAGATGCGGCTATTGCTGCAACTCCTTTAAAACAGGAAAGAATCAAAGAACGCCCTATTTATTACGAGCCGTTTGTAGCCTACATCCCAGAAAATCACCGATTAGCATCTAAGGATACTATAGAAGCGAAAGATTTAGACATTGAAGATGTATTATTATTAGAAGATGGTCATTGTTTTAGAGATGGTATTATTAACCTGTGTAAAGCTTCTAAAAATGGTAGCTTCGAAAAATTTCAACTTGAAAGCGGTAGTTTTGAAACGCTTGTAAAACTTGCTGACGAAGGTTTAGGAATGACACTTCTACCCTATCTTCACACATTAGATGTTTCCCCTAATCAAACCAAAAATTTAAAATACTTTAAAGAACCATCTCCTGCTCGTGAGGTTAGTTTAATTTACAGTAAAAGTGAACTTAAAATGCAAATCACTAATGTTCTTTACGACGTTATTTCAGGTATAATTCGCGGTGCGATAGCATTTCAAGATGTTAAGATAATTAGTCCTTTAAAGAAATAATAAACAAACACTTCTAAACTAAAAAGTCCATTTGAAACTAATCAAATGGACCTTTTTGGCTATATAAAAACAATTAATTGTTGAAATAAATTCCACCAGGAACTATTCCTGTTTGAAAATCTTGTATTTGTTGATTTGTAGAAAGGTCATAAATATATAGAGAACCTTTACTAGCAAAATCACCTGCGTCGGTAGCGTAAAGCTTACCATCATTAGCTTGTAGTGCATAAAAGTATCCATCAATAATTTCTGTTCCTGGTAATGTTACTGATGAAGTATTTACTTTGTAAACTTTGCCATCTAAGCTGTATAATAAGTTATCACCATCAATTGTTAAATTACTTGGGTGTTGTGTTGTTTCAAAAGCAAAAGTTTCTGAAACCTGACCCGATGATAGGTCTATTTTCACTAACGAGCCTGCAGTTTCAGTTCCTGCATAACTAGGCATTCCTCCACAAAGTACATATAGATTGTTGTCTTTAACTACCATCGAATTTGGAACATCGCCTACAGTAATAGTACTCTCTACAGAAGTTCCAGAAATTACAGAAATTAAATTATTTTGTCCATAACCTCCTTGGTGAGCTACATATACTTTATTGTTGTGAGAAATCATTTTTTCTGGTCCAAATGCTACTGAAATATTTGCAGAAATTTCGTTAGTTCTCAAATCAACAACGGCAACATAATCGTCTGAGTTGTCGTTTGGATCTCCCCAGTTTGTAACGTATCCCTTATTCCCGTCTATACTTTCAAAAAATCGTGGATTAACAAGACCTGTTGTAATAGAGTCTATAGCTTCAAAACTATAACGGTTAGCTACCATAATTTTATTCGAATTATTTACTACTATGTAAGCGTTTTCGTTATTAAAACCCATTGATTGTACAATATTTCCAAGTTCTGTACCATTTACAGTTCTGTAAATATTTTGTGAAACAGTTGCATAATCATTAGATATATAAGTTATTGATCCGCTTCCATTCATAAATGGACCTTCGTTAGTAACTAGAACCCCATTCTCATATGCAGCAGGTTCGTAAACCGGCTGATTGTCATCATCACTACTACAAGCGACAAAAAATAATGTTGATAAAGCAATTAAGAGTGATCTTTTTATTGTTTTCATTTAGTTATATATTAAAGTTTAAAAATATTTCGATACTTCGTGAAGGCATTGGTCTATAGGCTACATTTTCATAATATTTATTGAAAACATTTTTTACTCGACCGCCTAGTTTTATATTCGGATTGAAAGGAAATGCGTAATCTGCACCCAGATTCAACAAAGAATACGCATCCACAACATCACTGTTATCGGTAGTTGTATAAGCTTCTCCATTAAACAATCCTTGTAAATAAATTGAAAGCTTTTTATAGCTATATGTTATTGATCCAGCTGCTTTGTGATAAGGTACGTAGATTAATTGTTTCTCTTTCTTTAAATCCTCAGCTTTAGTATAGGAATAGTGGGCATTCAAATTTAAAATCTGTGATTTACCTACTTCCACAGTATAATCAAAAGTAACTTCAGCTCCAAAATTTCTAGTTTCACTTATGTTTTCAGGTTCCCAAATACCACCATTTCTTGGCGTCCATTTTATTAAATCCTCAGATTTAATGTAATAAGCCGCAACATCAACATTTAGTTTTCCAGAAGAAATCTCTTGCCCAAGTTCTACTTGATATGAAGTTTCTGGTTTTAAGTCAATATTTCCACCAGCATACCAATAAAGGTCGTTAAATGTTGGGATTCTGTAATTTTTAGAACCATTTATTCGAAGTGCATAAAAGTCGGAAACCTTATATTTTGCATCTGCTGAAAACAGAATCGGATTGTCATATTCATTTAGAAACTCTTTTCTAATGTTTAATCCATAATTAAAATCATCCGAAACTTTATGATTTAACAATAAAACTGCAGCCAAGGTTCTACGGGAGTTATCGCCAACATTATCACCGTTTCCATTTAATAAAGTGTATTCAGCTTTTCCGTTTAATCGAATATTATTTTTAAATAACACTTCTGTCTGCAATCCACCAATAAAGCTGTTTGCTTGTCCTTTGTCGTAATTTGATTTTTCACTATCTGGAATATACCTAAACTGTTCGTACAGGTGTGCGAAACTAGCTTTTGTATTAAAGATTCCAATTTGTTTTTGTAACTGCCATAAATTTCTCGTTGTAATATCTTTATAAGCATCCTTTCCTGTGGTATTAAGGCTACCTGAAAAGTTTCTATCGTTATACACGTACTCCGAATTCCAAGTAACAACACCATTTCTTATACGTCGAGCTTCATTTACTTTGGCCGAAAAACGTAAAAACTGCCCGTGTTTATTCATTTTATCCTTTCCTACATAGTCGTAATCATTTTCTGAACGTAAAAAATCTACACCTATATTTAGATAATGATTATCCCAAGTTTGAGTAGTATTTGCATTTGCAGCTATCGTAGAAAAGCTTCCGTAGCGCAATCCTACATTGGTTTTATTTGTCTTTTTAAAAGTATAAGTATTGTTTAGATGAATACTACCACCTACTGCTCCACTTCCATATTGAACTCCTCCACCACCACTTCTGATTGATATATCATCGTAGTTTAAAGGAGAAATCACATTAAAATCAGTTTGACCTGTAAAAATTGAATTTATATTAATTCCATTCCAAATAACAGCTGTTTGTGACGCATTTGTTCCTCTAAAGGAAGGAGATGAAACCATCCCATATCCATTTTCTTTAAAATAGATTAAAGAGTTATATGTAAGGGTTTCAGTTAATGACGTAGCGTTTCGTTCAACAATCGAATCATTTACTTTTTCTATCTTGAATCCTTTAGAAAAGTGTACAAGTTTTGCGTCGGTAAGCAATACTTCAGGTAACTGCTGAATAGTATCCAATTGTGCCACAACTGAAGTTGAACACAAGAAAATAGCCAAGATGATATGGTAATGTAGATTTTTCATAATTCAACCTTTATCCCGAAAGTTTGATGTTTTTATGTTATGAATCTGGCAGGTCTCCTGGCTTGTCTTTTGTGCTACCTTCCCATCCTAAAAATTATCAAGACAGTGGTTTTGAAGTATGCACGCCTCAAATTGTATCAAGGCCGACTCACAGTTGCGGGAACAGCATAGGATTATTGATTTTTTTATAATGTCGAATTAAACATTCGAATAAAAAGCATTAAAATCGTTTACCTATTTCCCTTTTAAGAGCACTTTTATATATGCTCACCAAAATTCGATGCAAAGATAGTCGTTAATTTCAGCGTTGAAAAGAAATTACTGTAAAGATTAAGGATTGGCATTTCTGAATAATATTTTAAAAAGTGAGCTATTGATTCTTTCTACAACTTTGTGATACCTTTGCGCATCTCAAAAACATTAAACAGCCAATAATGCCAAGTTTTAAAAATCATATTGTTTTACTCTTTTTCACTATAGTATTAATCTCTTGTAAAAATGAAACTAAAGAATCTATAGAAGGTGTTTTAGTTGAAGGCCAAAAGCTGGAAGTAAAATATGCTAAGGGCTTTGAAATTAAAGCATTCGAAGGTTATAAGACAATTACTTTAAAAAATCCTTGGCCAGGAACAGATAAAACTTTCACCTATGCTTTAGTTGAGAGAAATGCCTCCCTTCCAAATCCAGAAAGCTATGATGCAGTGGTTGAAATTCCTATTAAGCAAATAGTTGTAACTTCTACTACTCACATTCCCTCCTTAGAAATGTTAGGAGAAATAAATTCTTTGATTGGTTTTCCTAATTTAAACTATATCTCTTCGGAAAAGACTAGAAACCGAATTGCAAACAATGAAATTAAGGAGTTGGGTAAAAACGAAGACATAAACACTGAAATCCTTATCGATCTTTCTCCCGATGCTGTTATTGGTTTTGCTGTTGATGGTAATAACTCTGCGTTTTCAACAATACAAAATGCAAGAATTCCTGTTCTTTATAATTCAGACTGGACAGAGGTTTCTCCTTTAGGAAAAGCTGAATGGATAAAGTTTTTTGGTGCACTTTACAACAAAGAAAAAGAAGCCGACAGCATTTTCAGTAAAATTGAATCGGAATATATTTCAGCTAAAAGTTTAGCTTCTGAAGCTAAAAATAAGCCTACCGTAATTAGTGGTGCTATGTACAAGGATGTTTGGTATATGCCACAGGGAAATAGTTGGGGAGCACAGTTTATAAGAGATGCTTACGGAGATTACCTCTGGATAGATTCTGAGGGAACTGGAAGCCTTTCTTTAAGTTTAGAATCGGTATTAGACAAAGGTATTGAAGCAGATGTTTGGATTGGTCCAGCGCAGTTTAATTCTCTAGAAGAATTAAAAGAAGGCAGTAAAGCTTATACCCAATTCAAAGCCTATAGAACTGGGGAAGTATATTCCTATAGTATGAAAAAAGGTGAAAAGGGAGGTGTAATTTATTACGAATTAGCTCCAAATAGACCAGATTTAGTATTAAAGGATTTGATTAAAATTCTACACCCTGAAATGTTGCCAAATCATAAATTTCATTTTTTCGATAAACTAAATTAATGCAGACTTCGCCATCATATCGAATTCATTTTTTGGTACTTCTACTAATACTGCTCGCTGCATTTTTGGTGAATTTGAGTATGGGTTCTGTTTCAATTCCACTTACAGAAATCATTTCGGTATTCGTTGGAAATGGCTCAACAAAAGCTACTTGGGAATATATACTAATTGATTATCGACTCCCAAAAGCAATTACCGCAATGCTAGCAGGAGGCGGATTAGCAATTTCGGGATTGTTGATGCAAACCTTGTTTAGAAATCCTCTAGCAGGTCCATTTGTTTTAGGTTTAAGCAGTGGAGCAAGCTTAGGAGTTGCTATTTTAATTTTAGGCGCAAGTGCATTTGGAGGCTTTTTTGGAACAATGTTACTAAGTCAATGGAGCTTAGTTATCGCTTCTGCTTTAGGTAGCTTTTTAGTGTTGTTGGCTGTGCTAGCTGTAACATTTAGAATAAAGGATACTATGGCTATTTTAATTATCGGTCTTATGTTTGGGAGTGTAACTACTGCAGTAGTTTCGGTATTATCATACTTTAGTAATGCAGAGCAATTACAGCAGTATATATTTTGGTCGTTTGGCAGCTTAGGAAATCAATCTTGGCAAGGTGTAACTATATTAAGCATTTGTTTTTTAGCTGGGCTAATCTTAAGCATCATAAGTAGTAAGTCTTTAAACACACTATTATTAGGAGAAAACTATGCGAAAAGTATGGGAATTCACATTAAAAAAACAACCTTTATAATCATATTAGCAACAAGTATTTTGGCAGGTGGAATTACGGCTTTTGTTGGTCCGATTGCCTTTGTAGGTTTAGCAGTACCACATTTGGTGCGACAGTTTTATAAAACTTCAAATCACCTAATTTTACTTCCGGCTGTTTTACTTTGTGGGAGTTTGTTAATGTTAATCTGCGACACTATTGCTCAATTACCCTTTAGCGAGTTCACTTTACCAATTAATGCAATAACCTCATTAATAGGCGCTCCGGTGGTAATTTGGCTTTTAGTTCGTAAACGAAAATTATTTTTTTAATGGCTTCAGTAGAAAAAAATATCATTTTAGAAGCTAAAAATCTTGCTGTTGGCTACTCCAGCAAAAAGAGCGATTCTGTTATTGCTAAAGAGATTAACTTTTCAATTAAAAAAGGTGAATTAGTCGGACTTGTAGGTGCAAATGGCATTGGAAAATCTACACTTTTACGTACATTAACTGGAATGCAAAACCCTTTAAAAGGCGATGTGTTTCTGAATGAAAAACACATTAATAGCTATACTTCATTTGAGCTTGCAACTGAATTAAGTGTTGTGTTAACTGAAGCTCCAGCCTCTAAAAATTTATCAGTTTTAGAAATGATTTCCCTAGGTAGGCAACCTTATACCAATTGGATTGGCACGCTAACAAGAGAAGATAAAAATGCCATAAATTTTGCTTTAGAAGCAACTGAAACCACAACTCTAGCCCATCGAAAATGTTTTGAACTAAGTGATGGACAGATGCAACGAGTGGCAATAGCTCGAGCTATAGCGCAGGATACACCTATAATAATTCTAGACGAACCAACAACACACCTCGACATCTATCATCGTGCTTATGTTCTTAAATTATTAAAGAAACTAGCTTCAGAAACCCAAAAAACGATATTCTTTTCTACCCACGAAATAGATTTGGCAATTCAGCTGACAGATAAAATGTTGGTAATGGCAAAAGATGAAAACCATTTTGAAAGTCCGTGTAAACTAATTGAATCGGGGAAATTCGATGCTTTATTTCCAAAAGAAACCATTGATTTTGATAGAGAAACAGGGCGTTTTATTATTAAAAGTTAATGAGTTTTAATATTTCCGATTAGCTTTTAACTTCTTATCTTTATTCAAAATCAAAAAAAACTGAAACATCCTTTTCATAATAACTTAATTCTACAAAATTGAACGAAACCCTTGTATTCTTATTTATTGGAGTATCCTGTCTATTTATTGGAGCACTAATTGGTGGCTATTTTGCTCGTTTAAAAAACAAAGTTGAAACTAGTAAAATTGAAGAAAGACTTCAAAATGCTAAGAAGCTAGAAGATCAGTTAAACGAAAGATTAAATAACCTTACGTCTGAGAAAGAACTTCTACAAAAAGAAAAGGAACAGCTGAACATTCAGCTATCTCGTCAAAGTGCAGAGTACGATGCACTTTATGCCGAATTGAATAAGGAAAAGGAACGTTTCAAAAACTTCGAGAAGGATTTTGAAGCTAAATTTTCTGTGTTAGCCGATAAAATTTTGATTGATAAAACCGAAAAATTCACTGAAGCCAACAAAGAAAATATTGAAGGAATACTAAAACCATTGAATCAAAAAATTAAGGAATTTGAAGAGAAAGTTGGGAAAAACAATATCGATTTTGTAAAAACACATGCAGAATTAGGGAAACAACTTCAAATACTTAATGAACAAAATATAAAAATAAGTCAAGAAGCCGATAACCTTACTAAAGCATTAAAAGGCGATTCGAAAATTCAGGGGAATTGGGGTGAAATGATTTTATCTAGGGTTTTAGAAGAGTCTGGTTTAGAGAAAGGTCGCGAATATACAATTCAAGACAGCCATGATAATCCTGATGGTGGCAGATTGCAAACCGACGTGATCATTCATCTTCCGGATGGTAAGAAAATGATAATCGACAGTAAAGTTTCCCTTACCGATTTTGAAAGATATGTTTCAGAAGAAGATGAAAAAATAAAACCTGTTTACCTTAAAAAACACATTGAGTCCATAAAAAAACACATCATTACCCTAAGCGAGAAAAAATATTATCACGCTATTAATGATAGCCCAGACACCATATTTATGTTTGTTCCTATTGAACCAGCATTTGCAATTGCAGTTGCCAATCAAAAAAATTTGTACCAAGAAGCTTTTAAACGAAAAGTTATGATTGTTACCCCTTCTACTCTATTAGCCGCTTTGCGATTAGTAGAAAACTTATGGGAGAACGATAACCAAAAGAAAAATACTCTTGAGATAGCAACAGAAGCCGGTAGACTTTATGATTCGTTTGTTAGTCTGCTAGATGAGCTAAACAAGATAAAACGGCAATTAGGCACTGTTCAAGGCTCATTTGACAATGCTTTGGTAAAACTTGAAGGAAAAGGAAATTTAGTGAGAAGAGTTGAAAAGCTAAAAAAGCTTGGCGCGATTACAAGTAAAAATATTGATCAAAAATTATTGAAAAACTCTGAGGAATAATTAAGGCGGTAATGTTAAATAGCACTATATTTTTTTGACAAATATCCTCTTTTAGTCCACACAAAATTTATGTACATTTATTGAATGAAAAAAATTCTATTCATAATTCTAGGAAGTCTAACGGCATTGTTTTTATTATACTTTGCATTTTTGTACTATGTACCGTATAGTGAAGGAACTCGTGCCGGAGAGTTAATAAAATTTAGCAATCGTGGAGTGGCGATAAAAACTTGGGAAGGTGAGATTAGCCAAGGTATAAGCGGCGCTCAAATATTTTCTTTTTCTGTTTTAGACAAAGACAAAGAAGTTATTGAAAAGCTAAAAGAATATCAGGGCAGCTACGTTAAGGTAACCTATATCGAACGCTATGCTTCGTTTGCTATTTGGGGAGACACAAAATATTTCATTACGAAAGTAGAAAAAGAAAATTCGCCCCATTTTAACCGAAATTAAACTGAGGCGAATTTTAATTATTTAATCTTTAGTTGTCTATTTTTTAGCAATCTTCAAAGTTGTTTGCATACTTCCTGAAATTATTTTCAGAAAATAAAACCCACTGTTTAGTCTACTCATATCCACTTGAACGTAATTACTCCCTCCTTTTCCTTCAGAAATTAAGGATCCTAAAACATTGTAAATTTGATAACTATCTACTTTAAAAATTGAAGCAATAGTCAAATCTGTTTTTACTGGATTTGGATAAAAGTTCAGGTTTTTAATAAACTTATCTTCAGTTGAAAGTTTATTTACTACCGTTACCTTGCCGCGTAATGTCGAATTACCGTGACTTTGATATTCGGTTACACCCGTTTTATTGAAGGTATATGAAAATCGGCTTTTTGAATCGGTTAATAACCCACTATCAAATTCTTCACTTCCTCCGTAAATACTAGTAACACTTTTTTGAGAATTATCTTTCCAAGTCCACAAAACTGTATCACCAACTTCTATAGTAGGACTTGCAACAGATTCATTAATCCCTTGTCCCCATGGAATTTCCACAACATTCTGCGCAGTGAGAATGTTTACGGTTAAAAAAAATAAGAACAAAGTAATTTTATTCATAAAAGTTTGACTTGACGGGTTAACAATCTAATTTAATCAAAAAAATTAACATAAAAAATAGATATTAAAGAAGAATACAGGTTCTATTTACTTAAATACATTTTTCTTCTTGCGTATAAATCGTAAAAAGCATCGTCTTTTAAGCTATCAATAAACAAGATACTCTCTCCTGTACTTTTCATTTCAGGCCCTAGTTGCTTATTTACATTCGGGAACTTATTGAAACTAAACACAGGTTGCTTAATAGCAAATCCTTCAAGTTTTGGGTTAAAGTCAAAATCAGTTACTTTATTATGACCTAGCATTACCTTAGTAGCATAGTTTACATAAGGTTCGCCGTAAGCCTTCGCAATAAATGGAACCGTTCTAGATGCACGTGGGTTTGCTTCAATAATATAAACTACATCATCTTTTATTGCAAACTGCACATTTATAAGTCCTACAGTCTTCAAAGATTTCGCAATTTTAATTGTGTGATCTTTTATTTGCTGTAACACAAATTCTCCAATATTAAACGGAGGCAATGTTGCGTTAGAATCTCCAGAGTGAACTCCACAAGGCTCTATATGCTCCATTATCCCTATAATATATACATTTTCACCATCACAGATTGCATCTGCTTCGGCTTCAATTGCACCATCTAAATAATGATCTAGAAGTAATTTATTATTTGGAATAGTACGAAGTAAATCTACAACGTGCTCTTCTAATTCTTGTTTATTGATTACAATTTTCATCCCTTGACCTCCTAACACGTAAGAAGGACGAATTAACAATGGGAAGTCGAGTTCATCAGCAAGTTTTAGCGCTTGATCTGTAGTTTCAGCTACTCCAAACCTTGGATAAGGAATATCATTTTCTTGTAAAAGTTTTGAGAAACTTCCACGATCTTCAGCCAAATCAAGTGATTGATATGTTGTTCCAATTATATTGATTCCATATCTGTCAAGTTTTTCAGCAAGTTTCAGTGCAGTTTGCCCACCTAACTGAACGATTACTCCTTCAGGTTTTTCATGACGAATAATATCGTAAATATGTTCCCAAAAAACTGGTTCGAAATACAATTTATCAGCAACGTCGAAATCTGTAGATACAGTTTCTGGGTTACAGTTAATCATTATTGTTTCATATCCACATTCTGCAGCAGCTAAAACACCATGCACACAGCAGTAATCAAATTCAATACCCTGCCCTATTCTATTTGGACCTGAACCAAGAACAATAATTTTCTTTTTGTCGGTTACTATACTGTCATTTTCAGCATAAGGCTTCTCGCCTTCACGTTGCATATCATTCTCAAAAGTTGAGTAATAGTAAGGAGTTTCAGCTTTAAATTCTGCCGCACAAGTATCTACTAATTTATAAACGCGTTGAATATTCATCTCCTCACGTTTTGTATAGATTTGGCTTTCTAAGCATTTCAACATATGAGCAATCTGACGATCCCCATAACCTTTTTGCTTAGCTTCCAATAACAATTCTCTTGGAAGTGTATCTAAAGTGTAACTAGAAATTTCTTTTTCAAGCAAGAATAGCTCTTCATATTGACGAAGGAACCACATATCAATTTTAGTGATCTCGTGAATTCTACTTAATGGAATTCCAATTTGAATAGCGTCATAAATCACAAAAACACGATCCCAGCTAGCATTTTTCAACTTATCTAGAATCTGCTCGTAATTGGTATATCCTTTTCCATCAGCTCCAATTCCGTTTCGTTTAATCTCAAGAGATTGGGTAGCTTTATGAAGTGCTTCTTGGAAAGATCGGCCAATACCCATAACTTCTCCAACAGATTTCATTTGAAGCCCTAGAGTACGGTCAGAACCTTCGAATTTATCGAAATTCCAACGTGGTATTTTCACAATTACATAATCTAAAGTAGGCTCAAATAAAGCTGAAGTAGATTTAGTAATCTGGTTGTTTAATTCGTCTAAGTGGTAACCAATCGCAAGTTTTGTAGCAATTTTAGCAATAGGATAACCTGTTGCTTTAGAAGCTAAGGCAGATGAACGTGAAACACGAGGGTTGATTTCAATTGCAATAATTTCCTCATCATTATCTGGGCTAACTGCAAACTGCACATTACAACCACCGGCAAAATCACCGATACTACGCATCATATGAATTGCCATATCACGCATTTTTTGGAAAGTGCGATCGTTTAGTGTCATTGCAGGTGCAACTGTAATAGAGTCACCCGTATGGATTCCCATTGGATCCATATTTTCAATTGTACAGATAATTACAACGTTGTCGTTATTATCACGTAACAATTCTAATTCGTATTCTTTCCAGCCTATTAAAGCTTTGTCTATCATTACCTCGTGAATTGGAGATATTTCTAGACCTTGCGATAATAGTTCGTCAAAATCTTCTTCTTTATGAACAATAGACGCTCCAGCCCCACCAAGAGTGTATGAAGCTCTAATAACTAAAGGAAAACCAAATTCCTGAGCTATTTCCTTACCTTCTAAATAAGAGGTTGCAGTGGCCTGTGGTGCCATACCAACACCAATCTTCTCCATCAATTCTCTAAACTGCTCTCTATCTTCAGTAATATTTATAGCGTCTATATCCACACCAATAAGTCTTACATTGAAATCCTTCCAAATTCCTTTTTCGTCGGCTTCAATACACAAGTTTAATGCTGTTTGCCCACCCATAGTTGGCAATACTGCATCAATTTGAGGATGCTCCTTTAGAATTTTTATAAGTGATTTTGTGGTAAGGGGTAGTAAGTAAATATGATCGGCCATTGAAGGGTCGGTCATAATTGTGGCTGGGTTACTGTTAATTAAAATAGTTTCTATACCATCTTCACGCAAAGAACGTAAGGCTTGCGAACCAGAGTAATCGAACTCACAAGCTTGTCCAATTACGATAGGCCCAGAACCAATAATTAAAACGGATTTAATGGAGGGATTTTTAGGCATTTTTTAAAAGGTTTTATTTAGTGCCGCAAAATTACGACGCTCTTGGGTATAAAAAAAGGTGTTGCTTAGATAAACAACACCTTTTTATTTATAACTTATAAACATTATTTTTTGTGACGGCCTTCTGATGAAACAGAAAGTTTCTTTCTGCCTTTCGCTCTGCGGGCAGCTAATACTTTTCTTCCGTTTACAGAAGCCATACGCTCTCTAAAACCGTGTTTGTTCTTTCTTTTTCTCTTTGATGGCTGAAATGTTCTTTTGCTCATTTTAATATGCTTTAACTTCTGTAATATTTTTTTTTAAATACCACTTTACTTAAAGTGGGCGTGTTTACCATAGCTTTTTATCTGCTTAGGCGGGTGCAAATATACAATCAATTTTTATTTTCCCAAATCTAAATATCAATTTATTTTTATTTGTTTTTCATACCTTTGTCGGCCTTTACAAATTCTCATAATTTCAACCAATGAAATCAATCTACTACTTAGTCTTTTTTTTAAGTTTTGTAAGCTTACACAATGTAGCTGCACAAGAAATAATCCAATACAACTTTAAAAAGGGAGATGTATTTATGATTGAGCAAAACGCTATTCAAAATATAACTCAAAATATTGACGATAACGAACACCTTATGACCAATACCTTATACGGAATTTTTAAGATGGAAGTTGTAAATGTTTTAGGTAGTAAATTTGTGTTGGATGTTAACTTTGAAACTTTCAAATTAAAAATAGACTCCAATCTATATGGTGTGTTAACGGATATTAACACTAGTATTCCTGCAAATGAGGACGATGTTGAAGCAAAAATTTTTGAGGGCTTAGTGGGACCAAAGTTTCAAATGATATTATTGCCAACCGGTGAAATAGAATCTATTACTGGAACTGAAAACCTTGTTGAAGGTATGATAAATAATGTTGAAGATATAGATGATTTCACCAAAGCAATGATTAGAAAAAGTGTTGAAAAGGAGTTTAACAACCACGATATGGTTGAAAGCATGCAACAGTTTACATTTATTTATCCTGAAAAGTCAGTAAAAACTAATGAAACTTGGGAAAACACTTACACTGGTGATTTTACAGCAAATAACACTTGGACGTTGATGAATTACTCAAAAACAAACATCAACCTTGAATCTGATGCGATAATTAAACTAAATACCACTGAGGATTCTGTAATTATGGAATTGTCTGGCAATCAAAAAACAAAAGCTATTACAAACACAGCTACTGGATTCATTGAAACGATGACCGTTACTCAGCAACTAGAAGGAGTGTCTATTGCTTTGGAAATGAATAACATAAAAATACCGACTACCCTAACATCTACGATAACTTACAAATCATTATAAAATGTTCAACAAAAACATAAAACTAGTTTTAGCTGCATTAATTATAGGAGCAGCAGTATGGCAATTTACAGAAACAAATATTGGAAATGGAATTATGCTTATTCTCCTCTCTTTAATATTCGTTTTTCTATATTTTAAAAATGAAATTATCCTACTTGCATTTCTTAGACTGCGTAAACAAGATTTTGCGGGTGCCAAAAGTTGGCTAGATAAAATTAAAAACCCTTCAAGCGCATTAGTTCCTAAACAAGAAGGCTACTACAACTACTTAAACGGGTTGATGGTTTCCCAAACCAATATGGTTGAGGCTGAAAAATACTTTAAAAGAGCTGAAACTTTAGGTCTAAATATGGACGCAGACATGGCAATGACAAAGTTGAATCTTGCTGGAATAGCGATGACAAAAAACCGCAAGAGAGACGCTGAAAAGCTCATGGAAGAAGCAAAAAGACTTGATAAACACAATATGCTAGACGATCAGATTAAAATGATGAAACAGCAAATGAAAAAAATGGGGCAGCCAAGACAACAATTTGGAGGCGGTCGTGGAAGAGGCGGAAGACGCTTCTAAACCCTCACAAGCAAACAAACTACTTTTAAGTTTTAACAATATAAATGAACTTAACTCAATTATATTGTTAAAACTTTATTTTTTCATTACCTTTAAGCAAAGCAAATGCTTATGGGTAGAAATCTACTATATCTCCTCTTTTTATTTTCTTTCTTCGCACAATCACAGGTTGAGCAACACACCTATTTATCTGAAGCGATTGGAAAGAACATTAAAAAATACACGAAAAATTCCGAAAAAGCGTATTACGATCAGGATTTTAAACGTGCGGACTTCTTATTTGACTCCCTCATAAAGCACGTAGTTACCGGTAGCTATTTAGACAACTTTAAGGTTAGAAAATTATCGGGAAGGAAAACTCAACTTCATAAGTTCGAAAAACCAATGTTTTTAATGACTTATGCTTCTTGGTGTATACCTGGTTCAGGTGAAATCCCTGCATTGAATGAAATCGCTGAAGAAAACAAAAACACTATTGATTTTGTTATTCTGTTTTGGGATTCAAAAGAAAATGTCCGCAAGGTTGCAAAAGCGTACTCAAAAAATATAAACATCATATATATAGACGAAAAAGAAAACACGAACAACCATATTATTGAAGTAATGAAGCACAGTTTAGGCTTCCCTACTTCATTTTTTATGGACAAAAATAAACGCATAGTCGATGTTCGTAGAGGTACACTCCACCCCTACAATGAAAAATATGAGATTTCTTATCAACTAAATTTTAATTCATTCTTAAACGGAATTACCCTACTTAAAAATTTCAATGTTGAAGATAATCAACAATTAGTGGTAAAAGAAAACCCGTAAAGTTATTTTACGGGTTCCTTTTAGTTTTACTACTTATTGATGTTATTGATAATAACCATTTTCGGGAATTTCAACAAAATATTCTTTTCCTGAAGCGTTTTTTAAATATGTATCTCTAAGCCAAGGATTGTGAATTTTCAAAATTTTATAATTAATACCATAAGGCTTAACCCATTCAGCCCAATCTTCAACTGGAGTATCAACCATTACTTTGTAAGTGGGAATCGTTTGATATAAATCCTTTTCTCTAAAATTGAATCCATACTTCTTAGGGTTACTCATAATTTCTTTGATAGCAATTATCCTAAACACATATCTACTCGTTTCATCGTTTAACAGCAAGTCGTAGTAACTAGTTTCTTTCTGTCTGTTAATTTGCTTATTCATTCCTCCTACACCTGCGTTATAAGATGCAGCTGCCATAGTCCAACTCCCAAAACGTTTTTTAGACTTTTTAAGGTATTCTGCTGCAACCATAGTAGCTTTTTCTAAATTGTAACGCTCATCCACGTAATCGTTAATTTCAAGTCCATATTCCAAACCTGTACCTTTCATAAAGTGCCAAATACCACTAGCGCCAGCAGGAGAACTCTTATACTCCAAAGCACTTTCAGCTACTGCTAAATATTTAAAGTCATCCGGTAATCCATACTTTTCCAATAATGGTTCAAGTAACGGGAAATACTTATTTGCTCTTTTAAAGAGCAACAAACCATTAGATTGCCAATATGCGTTCACAAGTAATTCTCTATCTATTCTTTCTCGAATATCAGGATTGTGTAAAGGAACTTCTTCTCCTGCAAAATCCAATTTTTCTGGAATTGGCAATGCATAAACATTGTAATCATTTATTATCTTTTTCTCTAAACCTTCATCTGTTTGAGCGTCTTGAACAGCATTGATACTAACAGCACTTACTGCTAAAATCACAACTCCTAAACCTATTTTACTAATCAATTTCATAATGTTATAATTTTCGTTAAAGATACTGAAATAAGAAACCTTCAGAAAATAAGAATCTATTATTCTTTAATAAGTTCGTAGAGTATTTTTGATATTTTTCTTGCTTTATTTAATATCATAATATGAGTTCCCCCCTTAATAATAATTGAGCCATTGATATATTTAATAGGAAACACAGGGTCTTTTTCACCGTGAATATGAATAATCCCTTCTCTTGCCTCTGTGTTATCCCACGTAATCATTTTTTCTAATGCCCAATCTAAATATCGCTTATCTCGAACGTGAAGATATTCTTGGTAAAGCGTTAATCGTTTTTTAGATTTTGGACCTACAGAGAGTTTTGTTAGATCATCTACACTTAACACTAAACTTGTAGGAATTAATTTATAAGCTTTTGTTAGACTAGCCAATTTCATTCTACGCGGAAGTTCTTTGCTTGTTTTAACACTAGATATTATTATTATTTTTTTAGGAGTGTAGAAACTGCACATTTCTTGCACCACTACTCCTCCAAAAGAAACACCAATAAGAATCGCATCTGGCACTTTAATACGACTAGCCATCCTCTTAGCATAATCTGCTAGCGATTCCTCTTTCTCAGGAATAAGCCACTCCAATACGTGTGTTTCATAATTATCCGGAAATGTAAGGTTTTTGAAGATTTCGGCTCCAGCGGCCATTCCTGGAACAAAATAAATGTGATTTTTTTGATAACTCATAAGTCTTTTAAGAAGAAAATGGTAAAGCCCAAAGATATTTCGTAAATTTACACATACCAATTTATCATTCTTGCGAAGGATCTGTTAAACTAATTATATTTCTTACAATAGGTTACTTTGAAAACAACTCTAACCAACTTAAATAAGATTTTATTAAAACCTCATTCTATTCTGTGATTTGTGGTGGTAAAGATATTTAACAAACATAATAATTCTTGATATAATACTTAAATAACTCTGTATGACTGAAGATGTAGCAATTACCGACAACGAATTTTTAAGACAATTTGAACTTGAAATCGAAGGCAAAATGGCGCGTATTGAATACGCACTTCAAGACCGAAAAATATTCCTAACAAAATACGAAATGCCTCAAGAGTTAGAAGAAAAAGGGTATCGTGAAGTTTTTATTGAAGCTGTTTTTAAAGAAGTAAAAGACAGAGAAATAAGCTTAGTGCCTACAAGCCCTGAGATTGTTGGATTTATGCGTAAAAATCGTAGAAAATACAAATCATTACTTCCTGTAGGAATTAATATATAACCCGAATAAAAAAAGTTGCGCTAGCGTTTTAAAAATGCTAGCGCAACTCTTTTTATTATATTCCAATTTAGAAATTTAAATGTCTTAAAGTGTTGTATTTGCAACTTCATGTACAACATTCTCAAACCTCACTAATCCATCTTCATCAATTTTTGTTAGTGTGATTTCTTGTAATGTATTTACCAATTCAGGAGTCCATGGTGCTTTTACTTTTACGTAGTTTTCAGTAAACCCATGAATATAGCCTTCTTTATTTTCTCCTTCAAAAAGTACGGTGTGCGTAGTCCCAAGCTGGCTTTCATAAAATGCTCTTCTCTTCTTAGCTGAAAGACCTCGCAACATTTTACTGCGCTTATTTCTCACCTTTTTAGGTACAACACCTTCCATTTCGGCAGCAGGAGTATTATCCCTTTCAGAATAAGTAAAAACGTGTAAATACGAGATATCCAAATTGTTTAGGAAGTGGTACGTTTCTAAAAATCGCTCATCTGTTTCTCCTGGGAAACCAACAATAACATCAACACCAATACAAGCATCTGGCATAACTTCGCGAATCTTTGACACTCTTTCAGTATATAACTCACGCATATACCTACGACGCATAAGCTTTAAAATATCATTGCTTCCACTTTGAAGCGGTATATGAAAATGAGGTACAAAAGTTCTCGATTTTGAAACAAACTCAATAGTTTCATTCTTAAGTAAGTTCGGCTCTATAGAAGAAATTCGCAGTCTTTCAATCCCTTCTACCTCATCTAATGCCTTTACGAGATCTAAAAATGTGTGTTCGTGTTTTTTATTTCCAAACTCACCTTTCCCGTAATCCCCAATATTTACTCCAGTTAAAACAATTTCTTTAATTCCTTGTTGTGAAATTTCAAAAGCATTCTTTAAAACGTTTTCTAAAGTATCACTTCTTGAAATCCCTCTAGCTAAAGGAATTGTACAATACGTACATTTATAATCACACCCATCTTGAACTTTCAAAAAAGCACGAGTTCTATCTCCAATAGAATAAGATCCCACATAAAAATCTGCCTCTTCAATTTCGCATGAATGCACTTCACCCGCACCCCTACTGCGCTCTGGACGCGATAAAAGATCGTTTAAATATGATGTTAATTTAAACTTTTCAGTAGCTCCCAAAACCAAATCCACACCATCAACATCGGCCAATTCGTGTGGTTTAAGTTGTGCGTAACACCCTATCGCAGCAACAAATGCATCCGGATTAACTTTCTGCGCTTGTTTTACAATGGTTTTAAAACGCTTATCTGCATTTTCAGTTACACTACAAGTATTAATCACATAGATATCAGCTTTTTCTGAAAAATCTACACGTTCAAATCCTTCCCCTTCAAAACCTCTCGCAATAGTAGAAGTTTCGCTGAAATTTAATTTACAACCTAGGGTGTAGAAGGCGACTTTCTTATTTTTTTCCATCATGAAAATTATTACGGCAAATATACGGTATTCTGTTTTAATTAGTAGATGATGGATGCGGGGGTTGAAGGATGATTTTAGGTTTAATTGTGTACACAAAGCTGAGTTATATTTGCAAAAAGCAAGTTCATGAGCTTTAGATTTGAAAACCTTGATGTTTAGAAAAGAGCAATTACTTTAGGTGAAGAAAGGAACACAATAGCAGAAGCATTTGCAAAAAAGTGGATTTAAATCTTAAAATTGAATTAAAAAAAGCTGCAGACTCAGTCGCATTTAATACATCAGAAAATTCTATTCTTCAATCAAATCTTAAACACCACTTTGATTTCTCCCATTTTAATCCCTAAAAAAGGCAATAAACATCTATATTCGTGCATTCATGGTGACATTTAGTTATGATTAGAGCTCTCTTATTTTTTACAATTATATTTTCAATTCTTTCTTGCCAAAATAAAGCAGAAACAGAACGTGATCATCTTGTATTTCGCTATAATGAACACGGAAACATTCCCACTTTAGATCCTGCTTTTGCTCGTAATCCGCAAGCAATTTGGCCAGATAATCAACTTTACAATGGCTTAGTACAACTAGATGATTCATTAAATATTAAACCCGACATTGCAAAGCGTTGGACTATTGACGATTCAACCAACACCTATACTTTCCACCTTCGTACAGATGTTTATTTTCATCAGAATAGAGCTTTTGCACAAGAAGGAACCCAAAATTCAAAGAGCTATACAAGAAAAGTAGTAGCTGAGGATTTTGTTTATAGCTTCGATAGACTGTTGGATGAAAGCGTTGCCTCTTCTGGAAGCTGGGTTATGAATAACGTAAAAAGTTATAAAGCTGAAAACGACTCAACTCTAATAATAAGTTTAAAAAAACCATTTCCTGCATTTCTTGGATTGCTTTCAATGCGCTATTGTTCTGTAGTCCCTAGAGAAGCTGTAGAGTATTACGGAAATGAATTTAGAAGAAATCCTGTAGGCACCGGTCCTTTTCAATTTAAGATGTGGGAAGAAAATGTAAAATTAGTTTTTACTAAAAACCCGCTTTATTTCGAGCGTGATAAAAATGGAGAAAGACTCCCTTATCTTGAAGCTGTTGCAATTACATTTCTTCCCGATAAACAAAGTGAATTCTTGCAATTTGCTCAAGGTAAATTAGATTTTATCTCCGGTTTAGATGGAAGCTATAAAGATGAGTTATTAACTACCGAAGGAAAACTGCAGTCAAAATATAGCGATATGGCTTACATGATTACGGGGCCATATTTAAATACAGAATACTTAGGTATTTTTCTAGGGAGCAAAACAACCGAAATACAAAACAAAGCCTTACGCCAAGCCATAAATTACGGTTTCGACCGTGAAAAAATGGTTACCTATTTACGAAACGGAATGGGTATTCCTGCCATTCACGGTTTTATCCCAAAAGGGCTACCAGGTTATGAAGAAATAAAAGGATATACTTACCAACCTGAAAAAGCAAAACAATTAATAGAACAGTACAAAACAGAAACCGGCGATTCTAAACCTGAAATAACCATTGGTACAAACAGTCAATATCTTGATATATGTGAATACGTTCAACGGGAATTAGAGAAAATTGGGATAAGCGTAACCATAGATGTGATGCCTCCTTCCACCCTTAGACAAATGAGAAGCAGTGGAGAACTTGATATTTTCCGAGGTAGTTGGATTGCAGATTATCCTGATGCTGAAAACTATTTATCGCTTTTTTACAGCCAAAACTTCACACCTAATGGGCCAAATTATATGCACTTTAAAAATGAAGTGTACGATAGTCTTTATGTAAACTCACTTTCTGTTTCAAATATTGACGAACGCAAACTACTTTACACAAAAATGGACTCCATTATAGTTGAGGAAGCACCTGTAGTGCCGTTGTTCTACGATATGGCTGTACGTTTTGTAAATAATAAAGTTTCTGGTTTAGGCATTAATCCTCAGAACTTTTTAATTTTAAAAAAGGTCAAAAAAGAAAAGTAAATGGGATTTGGAAGTTCAGGGATGATTCAATCTATTCGCAATAATGCGAAGCAGCTCGTCAAACGAAAAAGTTACTTTGAAAAAGATGTTGATTCTAAAAGTTCTAACTCAAAGAAAATTGTAGATCATAAAAAAATGTCTCCTGCTCAGTTTGTGGCTTTTAAACAGCAATTAAAAGAAAACGAATTACGCCGCCAAAAACGGTTAATTGTGATCTTTGGCGGCGTAATGACTATAATATTAAGTGCAATTATTTACTTCTTATTTTATTATTAATCCTTTCTCCACTTTGCTGTTTCTTCAAATACGTGTTCTAATATTTTTTCATCTGTTTCAGTAAACTCAATATTTCTACGACTCATTACTACTTTAGCTACTTCAAAAGCTTTACTTGTTTTATAAGTTGTAAAACCACTGCTTCCACCCCAACTAAAACTTGGCACAAAATTTCGTGGAAATCCACTGCCAAAAATATTTGCACTTACACCTACAACAGTTCCTGTGTTAAACATTGTATTGATACCACATTTACTGTGATCCCCCATCATTAAACCACAAAATTGCAACCCTGTTTTTGCAAATCCTTCTGTTTCGTAATTCCATAGACGAACTTCAGCGTAATTATTCTTTAAATTTGAATTATTAGTATCGGCACCTAAATTACACCACTCTCCTAAAACAGCATTACCTAAAAACCCGTCGTGACCTTTATTTGAAAAACCGAAAATTACTGAGTTACTCACCTCACCTCCCACTTTACTATGTGGACCTATAGTTGTATCTGAATATATTTTAGCGCCCATTTTTAAAGTCGCGTGTTCGCAAAGTGCAAAGGGACCACGAACTAACGAACCTTCCATGATTTCGGCTTCTTTACCTATATATATAGGACCATTAGATGCATTTAGTGTACAAAACTCAACTTTTGCTCCTTCTTCAATAAAAATATTCTCTGGATTTTTTGCCCAAACGCCATCCGGGATTGGTTGTGATTGTCTTCCTTCCGTTAGCATTTCAAAATCGCGTTTTATCGCTTCGCCATTTTTAGAAAAGATATCCCAAGTGTTTTCAATTCGTAACACATCTTTGTGCTCGTATTGGATAACGTCATAGGTATTAAAATCTACTTCTTGACCATCCGAAGTGAAAAAAGCAAGCGGTTCATCATCAAAAAATACGGCTTGATTCTCCTCTAAATTTTTAATAATATTCACTAAATTTTGTGAAGGCAGAAAAGAAGCGTTTATAAAAATGTTCTTATCTAACTCTAAAAACGGATATTTATCTGAAAGATAATCTTCAGTTACTGTTGTTGTAGTAAAACCTAAATAATGCTCCCATTTTTCACGAATGGTTAAAATTCCAACTCGGATATCGGCTACTGGTCGGGTAAAAGTAAATGGTAAAAGTTGATTGCGGACGTTTCCGTCGAAAAGAATATAGTTCATTTTGATTTTAGATTTTCGATATTAGGTTTGCGATTCTTTAAAAATCGTAGCAGTAAAAATACAAAACCAATTTTACTTAAAAATCTGCAAGAGTCAATTAAATATAACAAATCAAAAAAGCCTTCGATTTCTCGAAGGCTTTTGTAAATTATCTATTTAGAGTGGATTGACTAATTTCAATAAATGATTCTGACCTGTATCAGCATCAATATTAAAATTGAATCGAAACCTACTCTTCAGTTTTTTCTGCTGCTTTTGCAGGTTTTTTAAACTTGTCGTATTTGTTTTTGAATTTATCAATACGTCCAGCAGTATCAATAAGTTTTGCTTTTCCTGTGTAGAAAGGGTGTGATGTACGTGAAATCTCCATTTTTACTAAAGGATATTCAACACCATCAACTTCAATAGTTTCTTTAGTATCAGCTGTTGACTTAGTAAGGAAAATTTCTTCGTTACTCATATCCTTAAAAGCAACTACTCTATAATTATCTGGGTGGATACCTTTTTTCATCTCTGTAATATTATTTTTTATAAATGGACTCTTCCGACCTTTCGGAATTGAGTTTGCAAATTTAATCAATAATTAGAAAATAGCAACAAAATATTGCACTTTTTTAATTCACACTAAATTCAGTTGCAAATGTAACGTTTTACTATCTTTGTTTACTAACAAACCGAACCTTTTCTACCACCAATTTTGGTAGATTTTTAAACCAATTTATAATTATGGAAAATCAAACCGCATCATTAAAAAAAATCGCTCTTAACTTCGGGGTGCTTTTAGCTTTACTTTCAATCGTATTACAAGTTATATCGTTTGTTCTTGACGCACATATAGATAGACCTTGGTGGCTTACCATTCTACAATTAGTAATATCTATAGGTGTACTTGTTTACGGAATTAAAGCGTTTAAAAATGATAATGCTGGGTTTCTTACTATCGCTCAAGCTTTAAAAACAGGACTAGCAATTAGCCTTGTTGCAGGTATTATATCAGTTATCTTCAATTATATTTTCATCAATTATATAGATCCTGATTTTATCCAGAAAACATTAGATTTCTCTAGAGAGCAAATGATTACTGATTTCCCAAATATGACTCAGGAGCAAATGGAAAATAGTCTTGAAATTTCAGCTAAATTTATGACCCCTACTATTATGTCGGCGATGGGGATTTTAGCAACTTTGTTTTTCGGTTTCATAATATCGCTTGTTGCAGGTATGATTTTAAAGAAAAACCCACCACAACTTTAATTTACTGAATGAATATTTCCATAGTCATCCCACTTCTTAACGAAGAAGAGTCTCTTAATGAACTTTACCGCTGGATTACAACTGTAATGCAAGCAAATGGTTTCGCATACGAGCTAATTTTTATCGACGACGGAAGTACTGATGGTTCTTGGGATATAATCGAGAAAATTTCATCTGAAAATTCGGACGTAAAAGGTATTCGATTTCAAAAAAATTACGGAAAATCACAAGCGCTACACGCTGGCTTTGCTATGGCAAAAGGCGATGTAATCATCACCATGGATGCCGATTTACAAGATAGTCCTGAAGAAATTCCTGAATTATACAAAATGGTTACCGAAGAAGGTTTCGATTTAGTTTCAGGATGGAAAAAGAAACGCTACGATTCTGTAATTAGTAAGAATTTACCTTCAAAGCTATTTAATTATGCTGCTCGAAAAACTTCAGGCGTAAAGTTACACGACTTTAATTGCGGACTAAAAGCGTATAAAAAAGACGTTGTAAAAAGCATTGAGGTAACTGGAGAAATGCATCGTTATATTCCAGTTTTGGCTAAAAACGCAGGTTTTACTAAAATTTCAGAAAAACCAGTTATTCACCAAGCTCGTAAATACGGTACTACAAAGTTTGGCGCTGAACGTTTTATTCGTGGATTTTTAGACTTAATAACCATCTGGTTTTTATCTCGCTTCGGCAAACGCCCAATGCACCTATTTGGAGCTTGGGGGGCTTTAATGTTATTTATCGGGTTTTGTTTTGCGCTGTATTTAGGTATAGACAAGCTGTTCTTAAACCCGACTGGTAGATTAATAGCAGAACGTCCAGAGTTTTTTATAGCTTTAACCGCGATGGTGCTAGGCTCACAACTTTTCCTAGCAGGATTCTTAGGAGAGTTGATTCTTAGAAGCAAAAAAGAATCAAAAAACTATATAATTAAAGAAGTAATAAACACTTAATATTTGTTAAAGGACAAAGTACTTAGAGTATGGAGAGATCCAACTTTAAGTACTTTTTAACTTTAGCAGACTTTAGGCACTATATTTATGCCTATTTTTGCACTTTTAATTTAAGAAAATGATTTACGTAGATCCGAAAATTTTAGACCGCGTTAACCAGTGGCTCACCCCTTTTTTCGACGAGAAAACTCAACACGATATTAAAGAAATGATCGCAAACGATCCTGAGGGGTTGGAAGACAGTTTCTACAAGAACCTTGAGTTTGGAACTGGTGGAATGCGAGGCATTATGGGGCTTGGCGACAATAGAATTAATAAGTATACCCTAGGGAAAAACACTCAAGGTCTTTCTAACTACTTAAAAGAAAAATTCCCTAACCAAGATATAAAAGTAGCAATTGCATACGATTGCAGACACAATAGTAAAACATTTGCAAAAGTTGTTGCTAATGTTTTTTCGGCAAATGGAATAAAAGTTTTCCTTTTTTCAGACTTACGCCCTACTCCAGAGCTTTCATTCGCAGTAAAACACCTAGGATGTCAAGCAGGAATTGTACTTACCGCTTCACACAACCCACCAGAATACAACGGATATAAAGTGTATTGGGAAGATGGCGGGCAATTAGTACCACCTCAAGACGGAGAAATTATTTCTGAAATTAATTCCCTTAAATACGAAGACATAAAGTTTGAAGCAAATGAAGGTTTGATTCAGAATATAGATTCAGAAGTTGATGAAGCTTTCGCCAAAGCATCTGTTGAAAACGGAACTTTTAATACTTCAGAAGAAGCACGTAAAAACCTGAAAATCGTTTTCACTTCACTTCACGGAACTTCAATCACGATGATTCCAAAGGTTTTGAATCAAGCTGGCTATAACAATGTATTAATTGTTGAAGAGCAGGCAGAGCCAAATGGAGATTTCCCTACAGTAAAATCACCAAACCCTGAAGAACCTGCAGCCTTAAAAATGGCTTTGGAACTCGCTGAAAAAGAAAATGCAGATATTGTTATCGGAACAGACCCAGATTGTGATCGATTAGGGATTGCAGTTAGAAATAGCAATAACGAAATGGTTCTTTTAAACGGAAACCAAACAATGGTTTTAATGACGCATTTCCTTATTGAACAGTGGCAAAAAGCAGGAAAACTGAACGGAAATCAGTTTGTAGCTTCTACGATAGTTTCCACTCCAATGGTTGAAAAAATCGCTAATCACTACAACGTGAAATATCTTGAAGGTCTAACAGGCTTTAAATGGATAGCAAAAATGATTAAAGACAATCCTGAGTTAGAATTTATTGGCGGCGGGGAAGAAAGTTTTGGGTATTTAGTTGGTGATTTTGTTCGCGATAAAGATGCTGTTACCGCTACTCTTTTAGCTTGTGAAATTGCAGCCCAGAAAAAACACGCTGGCAACAGTATGATTCAATACCTCAATGACGTTTACAACCAATTTGGAAATTATCGCGAACATTTAATTTCTCTTACAAAAAAAGGTAAACAAGGTGCTGAGGAGATTTCAAATATGATGAAAGAACTCCGCGCTAATCCATTTAAGGAAATTGCCGGAAGTAAGGTTTTGAGAATGGATGATGTTTCTAAAAATGAAACCACAGACTTCATCAAAAATGAAACTTCAACATTAAATCTTCCAAAATCTAATGTATTAATTTTCTATACTGAAGACGGAAGTAAAATTGCAGCAAGACCAAGTGGTACTGAACCAAAAATAAAGTTCTACATTAGCGTAAACACTTCAGAAAAAGAAAATTTTGAAGGGATTCTTAAAAAGAAAATAGAGGCTATTGCAGCACAACTAAACATTAGTTAATGAATTATTTCAAAAAAATACTGCGTTACGCCTACCCGTACAAGAAATATGCATTCCTCAATATATTTTTCAACATATTGTATGCGTTATTTAGTACACTTTCATTTGTAGCATTAATCCCAGTTTTAGAAATTATTTTTAGCAACCAACGTACACTTGGCCCAAAGCCAGTTTACGAAGGCATTACCAATTTAAAAGATTATTCGCAGGAATACCTTAATTACTTTATTATAGAAAGTATAAACAATCTAGGAGAGTTTAAGGTGCTAATGTATATGGTAGGAATTATCATTTCGCTATTCTTATTGAAGAACTTAAGCAACTACTTAGCTTTGTTTTACGCAACCTTTCTTCGGAATGGGGTATTAAAAGATCTAAGAAATGCTCTTTACAGTAAAGTTGTAAGTTTTCCTTTGGCGTTTTATTCTGAAAAAAGAAAAGGTGACACTATATCTAGATTAAGTGGTGATGTAGATGAAGTTAAAAACTCCGTTCTTTCAGTATTAGAAATGATTGTGAGAGAACCACTAACCATTATTGCATCGCTAATATTTATGCTTTTTATTAGTGCCAAACTTACCCTTTTCGTTTTCTTGTTTTTACCTATTTCAGGATTTTTCATTTCAAAAGTTGGAAAAACATTAAAGAAAAAGTCCTTAAAAGTTCAACAAGAACAAGGTGTTTTCCTTTCTATTTTGGAAGAAACTATGGGAGGTCTTCGCATTATTAAAGCCTTTCACGCCGAAGAACTTTTTCAGAAAAAATTTGAAGACAGCAACGAACGATTCTACAAACACTCTAATCAAGTAATGAACAGGCAAAACCTAGCTTCACCTTTAAGTGAACTTCTAGGGATTATAACAATCGGAATCTTGCTAGTTTACGGAGGGTATTTAGTTTTTATCGACGAAACATTAGAAGCTAGTTTCTTTATTGGGTATATTATGCTTGCTTATAATATTCTTACTCCGGCAAAGGCGATCGCTAAAGCTAGTTACTCTTTAAAGCGTGCAAACGGTTCTGCGGAGCGTATATTAGAATTGTTAGAAGCCGAGAATACAATTACCGATATTGAAAACCCTGTTCAGAAAGAAGATTTTGACAGCACAATTTCGATTAAGAATATTTCGTTTAAGTACGAAGATCAATACGTGCTTAAAGACTTTTCGTTAGAAATTCCTAAAGGAAAAACTGTTGCACTGGTTGGACAATCTGGTAGCGGAAAAAGTACAATCGCCAATTTGTTAACACGTTTTTACGATGTAAACAAAGGGAGTATAGAGATTGATGGTGTTGACATTAAAAATATTTCGAAAAAATCTTTACGCGGTTTAATGGGAATTGTATCACAAGATTCTATTCTCTTTAATGATTCCGTTGCCAACAACTTAAAGCTTGGGAAACCTTTAGCTACCGATGCAGAATTAATGGAAGCTACTGAAATTAGTAATTCGTATGAATTCATTAAAAATTTACCCGATGGCTTTAATACAAATATTGGTGATAGCGGGAATAAATTAAGTGGAGGCCAAAAGCAACGATTGAGTATTGCTAGAGCTGTACTTAAAAATCCACCAATTATGATATTGGATGAAGCTACCTCGGCCCTAGACACAGAAAGTGAGCGTTTGGTTCAAGATGCATTAGAAAAAATGATGCAAAATAGAACTTCGATTGTTATTGCGCATAGACTTTCTACCATTCAAAATGCAGATAATATAGTGGTACTTTCAAAAGGTGAGATTGTAGAACAAGGTAAACACCAAGAACTATTAGAGAAAAAAGGAGTTTATTACAATTTGGTTGAGATGCAATCGCTAGCGTAATTTAAATAATTAATATCTTCGTATCCCGAAACTTCGGGAGTGGTCGAACCTTCAGAAAAAGAATAAATGAAACTAAAAGCCGAAAACTTAGTAAAATCTTATAAAGGCCGAAAGGTTGTAAAAGGCATCACAGTTGAAGTAAACCAAGGAGAAATTGTTGGTTTGCTGGGGCCGAATGGTGCTGGTAAAACCACCTCGTTTTATATGATAGTAGGGTTAATTAAACCCAATGGCGGAAATATTTATTTAGAAGGAACAGAAATCACCAAATACCCAATGTACAAACGTGCTCAAAATGGTATTGGTTATTTAGCGCAGGAAGCTTCAGTTTTTAGAAAACTAAGCGTAGAAGATAATATTTTAAGCGTTTTACAACTCACTAAACTCTCCAAAAAAGAACAACGTGCCAAAATGGAATCGTTAATCGAGGAATTCGGTTTGGGACATATACGCAAAAACCGCGGAGATCTTTTAAGTGGTGGAGAAAGACGTAGAACTGAGATTGCAAGAGCATTAGCAACCGACCCTCACTTTATTCTTCTAGATGAACCTTTTGCAGGAGTTGACCCTGTAGCTGTAGAAGACATACAGCGTATTGTAGCGAAGCTTAAAAACAAAAACATCGGAATCCTTATTACCGACCACAACGTTCAAGAGACGCTCGCTATTACAGACAGAACCTACCTTATGTTTGAAGGAAGTATTCTAAAACATGGAGTTCCAGAAGAATTAGCTGCCGATGAAATGGTACGTAAAGTATATCTAGGTCAAAACTTTGAGCTTAGAAAGAAGAAGTTAGAATTCTAATTTTTCAATCTACCTTATATTAATCTTTACTGATGGAATTTTAAACTTCAATTATAGATTAAAAGTATAATCACCCTATTTTTCAATTGAAAACTCAATAATCTTTACGAGCAAACATCAAATCTTTTTCCCTAGTAATTTAGCTTTTCCAGAACATTGAAAGCAATATGTAAATCAAGATTATAAAAGGTATTGCTAAAAACTTCAGAAAAACTAAAAGCACAACACACAATAGTAAAAACACATAACGAACTGCATTACTTTTAAAATCCCAAGTTTTAAACTTTAAAGCGAAAAGTGGTATTTCAGCATTTAGCAGTACACAACTTAATAATGTCATCCCAATTAAGAACCATTTATTAAGAATTATCGTTTCAGCTAAATCTGAAAATTGAAACTGTAAAATTAGAGGAAGACTTAAAATCAATAAAGTATTAGCAGGCGTTGGCAATCCAATAAATCCAGAGGTTTGGCGGGTATCAACATTAAACTTTGCCAAGCGGTAAGCAGAAGCAATTACAATCATTAACCCTAAAAGAGGTAAGTAGTTATTAAAACTTACGTTCCACCCGTCTAAAGAAAAAATCTCCGTTAGCGTTTGCATATGTCCGAAGATAGAAAGATTCAATAACTGAAACATTACTACTCCTGGTACTACTCCACTTGTAATAACATCTGCAAGAGAATCTAACTGAAGTCCAATTTCACTTTGTGCTTTTAACAAACGCGCTGCAAGTCCATCAAAAAAATCAAAGAATATTCCTAGGAATGCAAAAACTGAAGCTATTATTAAATCGCCTGAAACAGCGAAAAGCACTGCTACACATCCACACATAATGTTTAACGATGTGATGATATTTGGTATTTGTTTTATCATAATTTATTGGTAGGAAGTGTAAAAATAACAAAGTATTTTCGTCCTATGCTAATTTAAGGCAATATGTCTATAAATTTTAAGTTTAATATTTTATAAAATAGTGTCATATTTGCCCAAATTTCCAGGCTTGAAAGATAGATTATTCCTACTTATCGTACTTATTTCGGTTTTTGCCCAAGCTCAAACCGCACGTAAATATTCCAACGAATTCATGAACATTGGTGTAGATGCTGCTGCATTTGGTATGGCCAACGCTGTGGTAGCTTCATCTAGCGACGTAAATTCTGGATATTGGAACCCCGCTGGATTAGTAAACCTCGAAGACAAACAGCTATCCTTAATGCACGCATCGTACTTTGCAAACATCGCAAATTACGATTACGCAGCCTTTGCAATGCCGCTAGACGATAGAAGTGCTGTAGCACTTTCTGCAATACGTTTTGGTGTGGACGATATCTTAAACACCACTCAGCTTATTGACGATGAAGGAAATATAAGATACGATCGAATTAGTAAATTCTCTACAGCAGATTATGGGTTTACATTTTCATACGCTCGAAGACTCCCTTTAGACGGTCTTAACTATGGCGTAAACGCTAAAGTGATTAGACGTGTTATCGGTGATTTCGCATCATCTTGGGGATTTGGATTGGATGCAGCTGTGCAGTTTAGAACTGAAAACTGGATGTTTGGAATAATGGCTCGAGATATTACTACAACGTTTAACGCTTGGAGCATAGACGAAGAAAAGTTTGCTGAAATACAAGGAGCCGTAGAAGGTCAAAATCAAGAGTTACCTGAAACCACCGAAATTACTATCCCAAAGCTTCAATTAGGGGTAGCTCGAAAATTTGTTTATCGTCACGACTTTTCTCTTTTAGCTGAAGTAGATTTAAATTTCAGATTTGCTGAAACAAACGACATTATCTCTACTTCATTTGCAAGTATTACCCCCTCTTTAGGACTTGAATTCGCGTATATTGACATGGTTTATGTTCGAGGTGGAGTTGGTAATTTTCAAAATATTAAACAACTTGATAATTCTGACGCTGTAGGATTTCAGCCTAATATTGGCGTTGGATTTAGATATAAAGGTATACAAGTAGATTACGCATTAACTGATATTGGTGACCAAAGTGCGGCACTGTATTCAAATGTTTTCTCGCTGAAATTAGATTGGGAAATTTTTAGATAATAAAATTGAACTTTTAATAAGATATTTATAAAACATATAATCGTTTATAGGTGGTGAAAAATTACATAGTATTACTTCTTTTATTTTTTTCGGTTTCAGCAAATGCACAGTTTGCGCAATTATCTGAAGCTTCCGAAATAAGTATTATCACAATTGGTCCCGGAGCTGAACTTTACGACAAGTTTGGACATAGTGCTTTCAGGATTCAAGATAGTATCAACGGAATGGATGTGGTGTTTAACTACGGTGAATACGATTTTAACACGCCGAATTTCTACCTTAAATTCGCTCAAGGTAAATTACTTTATCAACTAGGCGTAGATTATTACAAAAACTTCTATCCTCGTTATGTAGCGCAAAATCGCTGGATGAAAGAGCAAGTTCTAAACCTTACGCATTCTGAAAAACAAGAACTCTCCGACTTTCTATGGAATAATGCGCGACCTGAGAATAAAAAATACAAATACGACTTCTTTTATGACAACTGCGCCACTAAAATGCGCGATGTTGTTTGGACAGTACTCGGAAAGCAATTGGAGTTTAATGACGATCATATCAACGAAGAACTAACTTTTAGGCAATTAATTCAGCTAAACCTTGAAGCAAATTCTTGGGGAAGTTTAGGAATAGACACAGCTCTTGGTGCTATAATAGACACAAAAGCAAAGCCGATTGAATATCAGTTCCTACCAGAATATGTATTCCAAGGAGCCGCTAACGCATATATTAATAGAAATGGAGAAAAAGTTTCATTGGTTAAAACAACCAACACTTTATACAAAAACACTCCTACCCCACCCCAAAGTAATTTCTTTTTAAGTCCACTATTTATTTTAGGACTTATTGGAGCTTTAATCGTTTTTATAACCTACAGAGACTTTAAAACAAATAAACGAAGCCGCTACTTAGACTTAATTATTTTTCTATCTACAGGTATTATAGGAATTCTCCTTTTCCTTCTTTGGTTTGCTACAGACCATAGTGCGACTGCTAATAACTACAATTTGTTGTGGGCTTTTCCTATTTCAATTTTCGTAATTGTAGCGGTTGCAAAAAAGGATATTTCTCCAAATATGAAGCGTTATTTTATGCTTTTATTAGTGCTTTTAAGCCTACTAACCCTTCATTGGATTACAGGCGTACAAGTTTTTGCAATTGGCCTATTGCCATTGCTAATTGCTTTGGCAATTCGCTATATATTTTTAGTGTACTACGTAGGAAAGAAATAGAAAGTTGAACTAAAAAGATGTAAATTATAAGCTAACATCTTTTATCAAAGCCGACATCTGTTTTGTAAGTTGCTTGCGACTAAACCTATCAACTCCTTCGGAAGCAACTTGTAAATCACCTGTCTTATACTGTTTATAAAGTCGGAGAATTTCATTTTTTAATTCCTTGTCTTCAGAGTAATCAAAAAATCTTCCAGATTTTGTTTCATCCACAATCGCTTCTATATCACTTTTATTTGGCCCTAAAGCAATAATTGGACGCTTTGCAGCTAAGTATTCAAAGAGTTTTCCAGGAATTATGGCTCGAGTTTCAGCGCTATTTATTTCAACTAAGAGTAGTACTTGACTTTCATTTTGCAGTTTTAAAGCTTCAGAATGTGATACATACCCTAAAAATTTGCTGTTTTCATCTAGATTAAACTCAGATAGACTTTCTTTTACTTCATCACTAACTGCACCAGCAAATTTCAGTTCTAAATCCTTCTTAAAAGAAGTGTTTTTCTTACATATTTCAGCAAGTATATACCATAGATTTTTTGGATTTCGCTCACTTAATAAAGAACCAATATGAGAAATAGTAAACTTTAAATCTCGGTTGTAGTTCACCTCTTCCGTTATGTCGAAACCATTTGTAATTACTTCAATTGGTTTGTTTGTAATTTCCTGAAATTCTTTTTTAGTGGTGGGGCTCGTAACGGTTACAACATCGGCAGTATTTAGCACAGCAGCTTCCAATGCTTTGTGCTTTTTTTCTGAAGTTTTATTTAAGCGAAGTGATTTGTGGTAATGTATCGTTGTCCAAGGATCGCGAAAATCTGCAATCCATTTTACATTTAATTCTTTCTTAAGCTGCTTCCCAATTAAGTGAAGACTATGTGGTGGCCCTGTGGTGATAACAACATCTACAGCATTGTTCTCGAGGTAATCTGATAAATATTTTACCGAAGGTTTCACCCATCCTACTCTAGCATCGGGAATAAAAAAATTACCGCGCACATACAGCATTAACTTTTCAATTGCAGTAGAATCTTTTTTAGGGATAATTCCACTGCTCATCTGCTTAGTTTTCTTTTTTGAAAAGAATTTAGCAAATCGATATGGTTCCTTAATAGGATGTTTTATAATCTCAACATTTGAAGGTATCTCAGAAGAGAAATTTTCATCGACTAATGGATAATTCGGATTTTCTGGGATATAAACAATTGGCTCTACGCCGAATTCTTTGAAGTACTTCACGAATTTTAACCAACGCTGAACACCTGGGCCGCCTGCTGGAGGCCAATAATATGTAACTATAAGAGCACGTTTCATTTACTCCTTAATTTCCTTTTTCCGAAATGTAAAATACAACCCGCTTAATAAAATTAATAGAAGAATGATACTACTTATTGTAGATATTGTACTACCTGTCTGAATTACCTTAGGCTCAAATTTGAATTCAATCTTATTATTACCTTCAGGTACAATCATAGCTCTTAATACATAATTTGCTCTAAAATATTCTGCAGGTTTACCGTTGATATAAACATTCCATCCTTTAGGATAATAAACTTCAGAAAATATCCCTAGTTGTTCCGTTTTGGTTGAAGCTTCATACACTAAGTGATTTGGTTTATAGCTTACAAGTTCAATAGAAGCTGTACTATCTCTAGCTACATTTTTAGCAGGTATTTTGGAAAGGAATTCCTGGTTGACTACAGCAGTCTTTTTAGTATCTAAACTATCTAAAAGTCGAATTTCCTGATCTGCATTTTCTGCCGGTTGTACGTTATCTACAAACCAAGCATTTCCATTTGCATAAGGATTTCGTTGCGCTACCGGTCCTCCATTTTTATTCTGTGCAATGATGTAACGAACATTCATCATATTCAGAATCCCAATATTTCCTTGGCTGATATAAAACTCAAACAAATCTTGAATTCTTCCAGGCTTTGCAGCGTGATATCCTCCTAATGCCTTGTGATAAAAGCTTGCACGTGCACTGTTGAATGCATTTGTAGTAGCATCATAAACCCTGAAATGACCATCGTCTTCTAAGATTTGAATATCAGCTCCATTTTTCTGAAATGGTTCTTCAACCAATCTAGCTTGAACAAAATCATCCTCGTTTACATATCGTCTATCAACGCCAACTAAATCAACTAACACTAAAACGCAAAGTCCTGCAATTGCAATTCCTTTTTTCAAAGTTCCTTTCATAAAAAACCAAAGAACTGCAGCCGATAAAATCACAAATATTAATGATCGGATAGCATCAGAAGTAAAAAGCGACATTCTATCTTCACGAATTGCTTCTAAAAATGGTAGTCCCATTTCCTCCCTAAAGTAACTATCATATGGACTTGCAAAATCAAAAAGTGTCGATTTAAAAAGAATAAATATCAAAGTAAGGCCTCCTACAATTCCTGTAGAATACAACAATGCTTTTTTCTTTTCCTTCTCCCTTTCAAAATTATTGAAGAATTGGTGAAGCCCAATTACCGCAAGAATAGGAATTATAAGTTCTAGTATTACTTGAATAGAAGAAACGGCTCTAAACTTATTGTAAAGCGGCACGTAATCTATAAAGAACTCGGTGAGCCCACTAAAGTTCTTACCCCATGAAAGTAGTAAGATTAAAATAAAAGCAGAAACAGACCACCATTTTAATCTACCTCTAACTAAAAACAGAGCCAATACGGCAAGAAATATCATAATTGCACCAATATATGCAGGTGCACCAACAAACGATTGATCTCCCCAATACATAGGTATCTGACTTAAAACTTGATTTGCTTCTTGAGGTGAAGCGCCCATGCGCAGTAAGACTTCAACAGTTTTTGAATCTTCAGGGAAATCTTCAGTAGAACTTCCTCCCATAAAGCGAGGGATAAATAAGTTGAAGCTTTCAAGCTTTCCGTAGCTGTATTCCGTTATATAGTCGTAATCTAAACCAGTCTTATTGTCTTTTGGAGTACCATTTGCATTAATAGTTAATTCCGATTTTCCACGAGTTGAAGTGTCGGCATATTCTTTTGTTGCTAGAATATTAGTTGCATTTAAACCAATGGCTATTATAACCGAAATACACATTAACCCAACAGCTTTGAAGAAATGAGATAATTCTTTCTTTTTATATGCATCAATTAAATATACGATGCCTATAATTACTACTAAGAGCATTAAATAATATGTCATTTGGAAGTGATTTGCAGTCAACTCCAATCCCATCGCAACTGTTAAAAGCAAAAATCCCCAAAGATATTTTCGTTGAAAAGTGAGAAATATTCCGCTTAACACCAATGGCATATAAGCAATCGCATGTGCTTTAGCATTATGCCCAACCCCCAATATTATTATTAAATACGTTGAAAACCCAAAGGCTAAAGCTCCTAGGAAAGCAAGTTTGTAATCTACTTTCAACACTAAGAAAAGAATATACATTCCTATAAAGTATAGGAATAGATAATCTGCTGGTCTCGGTAAAAAACGAATAGCAAGATCTAATTCTTTTATGTAGTTATTCGGGTATTTTGCACCAAGCTGATAGGTAGGCATCCCACCAAAAGCAGCGTCTGTCCAAAAAGTTTCTTCCCCTGTATTTTTTCGAAAATCATTTTGCTGTTTTGCCATCCCAGTATATTGAACAATATCACTTTGGAATATTTTTTTACCTTGTAAAACCGGGTTAAAATAGGCCAAGGAAGCAACTATGAATAACACGAAAACAACTAAATGTGGAAGTAACTTTTTGTAGTTAAACTGCATAATAAGGCATGTATAATTTGAATCGGGGAAATTAGCAAAAAAATATCATTAATCTATGGCAATAAGCGAGAGTATGAAGCAAAAACAACAGCCATTTTTAATCTTGAAATAAATCTTCTTCAAGAAAATTTGGCGCAATGCCACGGTTAGAATTACTTTGTAGCCTAGATTAAATTTGAAAAAATCTACCAATTCACTTAAACAGAAACTTAATTCGGATTATTTTTCCACAATGATTCACCAATCAAAAAGCTATCTTGAGTTTTTAAGACGTTCTAAGAACAAGCACGGGGTTCACTCCCCCTTTGTGTTCAACCTTATTACGAAATGTTTTAATGATAAAACTAAACATCCTGAATACAAGATTTTAAAGCAGTATAAAAAAACTTTAAAACAAGATAAGTCCGAAATCAACATGACAGATTTCGGTCAAGGCTCAAGAGTTTTTAAAGGAACAAGCAGGAAAACTTCAAGAGTAGCAAAGCAAGCTGGAATGAAATTGAAACGCCAAAAGCTTTTATTTCGTCTAGCTTCCTATTTAGAAACTATAAATAATTTAGAACTAGGAACCTCATTAGGAATTAGCACAGCAGCCTTAGCTTTAGGCACCAAAAAAGGAAAAGTTTTAACTGTTGAAGGTTGCCCAAACACTGCTAAAAAAGCCGAAGGTTTATTTGAAGAATTTAATTTGAATAATATTCAACTTGAGCAAAACACTTTTATTGATTTTTTATCAACTCCTTCTCAAGATAAATACGACTTAATTTTTATTGATGGTGATCATAATGGGGAACGCACTTTAAAGTATTTTGAAAAGTTATTAGCTTTTACACATAATGACACTGTAATTGTTTTTGATGATATTTATTGGAGTAAAGGGATGACCGAAGCTTGGGAAAAAATTATAAAGAATGAAAAGGTTACCGTAAGCATCGACACCTTTCAATGGGGATTAGTGTTTTTTAGAAAAGAACAGCTTAAGCAACATTTTGTAATTAGAGTATAAAATAGACTCACTAAAACTCGCTTAAAACATTTAAAAACAGAAGTTGTAACAGATATCTTAACTTTGCGTCCTATAGTCGGGATAAACATAGCTCCTAAATCTAGAACTAATAAAATATGAGTTTAGTAATTAAAATTCGAAATATAACTAGAGATTTTCCTTTAGGATCAGAAACCGTAAAAGTTTTAAAAGGAATAGATTTAGACATAGAACGTGGGGAATACGTAGCGTTAATGGGACCATCTGGTTCTGGAAAATCTACATTAATGAATTTACTTGGATGTTTAGACACTCCTACTTCTGGAAGCTACGAGCTTAACGGAAAAGACGTTAGCAGTATGAGTGATGATGAACTTGCCGAAATCCGAAATAAAGAAATTGGCTTTGTATTTCAAACTTTTAACTTACTACCTAGAACAACTGCTCTTGAAAATGTAGCCTTGCCAATGATATATGCAGGAGCATCAAAAGCAGCACGTACCGAAAGGGCAAAAGAAGTGCTTACCAATGTAGGCTTAGCAGACAGAATGGACCACAAACCTAATCAGCTTTCGGGTGGACAACGACAAAGAGTTGCTGTTGGAAGAGCATTAGTAAATAGACCTTCTATTATTCTTGCTGATGAACCAACAGGAAATTTGGATTCTAAAACATCTGTGGAAATAATGAATCTTTTTAATGAAATTCACAAAGCAGGAAACACTGTTATACTAGTTACGCACGAAGAAGATATTGCCGATAATGCACATAGAATTATTAGGCTTCGTGACGGAAAAGTGGAAAGCGACACTAGAAAAGAAGTTATAACAGAGCAGATATAATTTATTAAATATTACAAATATGATTGATCTTTCAAATCCTATCGTATTAATTGTTGGCGGTGTTATTTTACTTGCATTGCTATATTTCTGGAATAAGAGCAACGCTTCTAAACTGCGTAATCGCAGAAATAAATCCTTCAGAAGCAGTTATTACGAACGTAAAAAGGAACGAGAAAAAGAAAAGGAATAGGTAATTCTACAATATAAAAATCCCCTTTAAAACTAAGTTTTAAAGGGGATTTTACTTTTAAGCTATTAAGCTGTGATTAAAACTTCACAATCTTAAAACTCTTTTCATTGCCATTCACCACAGCCTTTAGAATGTAAGTTCCTGTTGAAAGTGAGCTTACATCTAATTGTGTTTGTTGCGATTTAGGACTTATTTTAATCAATTGCTGACCTAGTAAATTGTATAAAATTACTTCAGAAATAATTTGATCAGATTTTAAGTTTAATTGATTTTGAACAGGATTCGGGTAAATATTGAAATTGTTAAAGCTATAATCATTAACAGACATTGGCTCTACCACACTAACAAAATAGTCTTCCGCTTCACCGTAAGTATATTTTTCACAAGGCTCAATTTCAGAATTTGATTCGTAACTATGTAATCTAATTCTAAGCCTATAATCTCCTAAATCCTGATTTGCAGGAACAGTAAATTCATAGCTTGCTAGTCCATTACTTGGGAAACCATTACCTAGTGTATTAGCAATTTCTTCATCATTATCAAAAATTCCGTCTTGTCCAAAATCTACCCAAGCACGTAAATCTTCATTTATTGGATCTGGAGATCCAGTTTGAATTTCTATGGTATAGGTTTTTCCTTGTTCTAGATTGGCAGGAGTTACACTTGTATAATCACCATATCCATCTACAGAGCAACCTGTTTGATTTTCAAATACTACCTCTCCATTTGCATTTTTAAAACGAACTGAACTAATAACACCATCAAAATCACAACCTATAACATATTCTGGCTCGCAATAGCAATCCGTTGGAGCATTTATATCAATACTTACCACGTTGCTTGTATCAGATTCACCTGAAAAACTACACTCTATATAGAATCTGAAATCTGTAGCTTCAGTAATCCCTTCTGAAATGATATAGACCAAAGTGTTTGAGTCAGGAAGCGTTGTCCAATCATTTTGTCCTTGTGGACTACTTTCCCAATGGAAGGCTACTCCTGATGCTTGAGTCACCCCACTAACGCTAAGTACTATTTCTGAATTTGGACAGATAGAATCTGGCCCTACTGCAGTACCTGCATCAGGCTGACCTGAACAATCTACACTACCTATAATATCTACAGAATAATCGCGAACCATTCCCCAAGGGGCATCTGGAACACAAGGATCCACCGGCATTTGCCAATATTGTAAAAATACGCGCATACGGAAATGTCCCTCTGGAGCATCTGCAGGAATATTTAATGTAAGACTTTTCTGCGTACCACTTACTGATCCAACAGAACCAACTATTTCATCGGTTTCAAAAGAACCGTTATTATTAAAGTCAATCCAAACTGCTACAAAATCATCGGTAGATCCTGAAGAAATTTGTGCTACATATTCAAAACCAGTAGCCAACTCAACCGACTGATTTGTTCTGTCATCATAAGAGGCTGTTGGACATGTAGTATCTAAGTCGCTAATACCCGTTCCGTTTTCACCTTCTAAAATAAAATCCTTGATATAGTCACCAAATTGATTACAACCATTTGTGAAAACGGGGATACAATGACATTCGTTTGCTGGTTTTAATGTAATTGTTAATGGGTCGGAATACACAGGAGAACTACTTCCGCATTGTACTACAAAACGATAATCAGTATCTGTAGTAATGCTTTGATATAAACTAAAGTTTGTAGCTCCACCTAAGTCTTCCCAGCTACCACCAGATTCGCGAATTTGCCATTTGTAAGTCAACCCTGACTGACCTTGAGTAGCTCCTGTTACTTCCAATAAAAACTCTGTGTCAGAACATATTTCATTTGGACCTTGTACAGTTCCGGCAGAAGGTGTTCCACTACAAGCAGCTATATCCTCACAATTACCAAACATAGAAAGTACACCATCGCCAAATTCTCCTGGACCAGGCACAAAAGTTTGAGTATTAGGGTTAAAAACATAAACCGGGTAAGTAGTATTTACATTGGTAGTTGTAACTTCCATAAACCCATTAGTGCTACCAATTGATATTTTAATTGCAACCCAATATATAGTAGTGAAAGAGTTTCCTTGAAATTCGAATGGGGAATCAAACTCTACAGTAACAGTAAGGTGATCATGATTGTTTACAATTCCATGGTTTTCAATATTTGAAGGCGTTATTCCAAGTTCTGAACCAATAAGAGTACCTGGTCCATTACCTGTATCATTATAATAATAAACATCTACAGATTGAACCGGAATTCCAGGTTCAACCATGCTGTTAAAGCTCAAGCTTTCCATTGTAAAGCTTTTGTTTGCCGGAACCATTAAGTCGTTGGCCATTTGTACTTCTCCTAAATTGGAATATCCATCCTCAATAACTGGAGGTGCAGAAGTAATTTGATTACAAGCTGCTGTAAATGGCGCCGGATTTAAATCAGATAATAGCGTTTTAGAATTGTTAAAAATTGATCGCTCTCCAAAGGTTGTTATAGGAGCTTTGTCTTTCCAAGTACCAACATTATGTGGGGATTGTTGAGCACTTGCTTGCCAAAATATAGCAAGAAAAGTTACTAGAGTTAGAAGGGAGTTTTTAATCATAAAATTTAAGTTTGATTTATTGTTATTAATTTTTTGTTAAAACTAAAATAAGCTATATTTCTAAACAACAAATCGGTTAAAGATTTATCATCACTAACCTTCTTTTAACAATAAGAGTCCTATTATAAGATTATAAAACTTGTGAAAATATAAGTAGTATCTTTGAAGACTTTACTAAGCTTTTCATATTTAAAACGATAATGCTGGTAGAGTTTTTTGACAACTTAACTCACTTAATACTAATTAAAGATGTTTTGTTTTAAACTCAAAAAAAACTTGTCACATATTATAAATTGCTTACTTTTGCACCCACTTAATTCAACCTCTGGCGAAAACCGCGAATGTTGTTTTAAATTAAACCCTATCAATTTAACAAAATGGAAGAGTTAATTAAATTTGTTGAAGACGAATTTGTTACAAAAAACGAATTTCCTGAATTCGGAGCTGGAGACACTATTACTGTGTACTACGAAATCCGTGAAGGTGAAAAAACAAGAACTCAGTTTTTTAGAGGTGTTGTAATCCAAGTAAAAGGAACTGGAACTACAAAAACTTTTACAATCCGTAAAATGAGTGGAACTATTGGTGTAGAGCGTATTTTCCCAATCAATATGCCAGCACTTCAAAAAATCGAGGTTAATAAAAGAGGTAGCGTGCGTAGAGCTCGTATTTACTACTTTAGAGGCCTTACTGGAAGAAAAGCCCGTATCAAAGAAAAGCGTTCATAAGGTATTCTTTGTTGAAAACTCTCAAAAGCCCTGTTTTAACAGGGCTTTTTTTATGAACAATTGTTAACAACTGTTGTTCGTAAACAGTGGATTTTTAATAAGTTATAAATTATTACAATACCGATAAAGAGTCTTATATTAGCAATATCAAATAAAGTTTAAAAACTTTTTATTGATATAAAGTAACGTTCTTTTACACTATTCTTTTCTAATTTAATATGAAGCTATCAACCTTAATGGATGTTTAGTTTTTAAATTTTAAAAGAGTAACTGAAAACACTTTATTAGCTTTTTTTAATTGTTTGAAGTATTCACGATCTTTAGATTATTAGTACTTAGATTAAAAAAAGTGTTGGGTAAGTTTTAAAATTTAAATTGACCTTCGGGGAAATTAAGATAGCAAAACGAAACCCGTGTAAGTAAACTACAACTGCAAGAATATAATAACCTTGCTTATAATATACCATAGAGTATATTGGTTGGTAAAAGTTTACATACAAGGAGCCATATCATTAGTATTTATACTTTGATATGGCTTTTCTTGTTTTTGGAAACCCTCTTATTTATTCAATATTAAAGGTGGATTTTAAATCTTTGCAAATCCTTAACTTTTAAACTACTATACTCTCTTTTAAAACCCCCACCAAATAGCTATATTTGCATTCCGAAAATTTTAGATATTTATTTCTTATAAAAAACATTTCAATGACAAATTCTTCAAAAATTATATACACCAAAACCGATGAAGCACCGGCTTTGGCAACACACTCGTTTTTACCAATAGTTGAAGCATTCACTTCTCCAGCAAATATAGAAATAGAAAGTCGCGACATTTCACTAGCTGCTCGAATTCTAGCTGTATTTCCAGAAGCTCTTACTGAAGAGCAACGTGTAAGTGATGATCTTGCTTATTTAGGAAAACTTGCCAAATCTCCGGAGGCAAACATTATTAAACTTCCAAATATCAGTGCTTCTATTCCACAATTAACAGAAGCAATTGAAGAATTACAGAAGAAAGGATTTGACATTCCAAATTATCCTGAAGACCCACAAAATTCAGAAGAAAAAGAAATAAAAGCAAAATACGACAAAGTAAAGGGAAGTGCTGTAAACCCAGTTCTTCGTGAGGGTAATAGCGACAGACGTGCTCCTAAAGCCGTAAAGAACTATGCTAAAAAACACCCGCACAGCATGGGTGCTTGGAGCAGTGACAGCAAAAGCCACGTTGCAACAATGCAAGAAGGTGACTTCTTTCACAATGAAAAATCGCTAACATTAGCTTCAGACGATACTTTAAAAATTGTATTGGTTGAAAACGACGGTAATATAACTGTCTTAAAAGAAAACTTAAAAGTTTTAAAAGACGAAATCATCGATGCAACGGTGATGAGCAAAAAAGCTTTAATTTCATTCTTAGAAGCTCAAGTTGAAGATGCAAAAGCGAAAAACGTTCTGTTTTCTGTGCATTTAAAAGCTACCATGATGAAGGTAAGCGACCCTATTATTTTCGGGTATGCTGTAAAAGTTTACTTTAAAGACCTTTTCGAAAAGCACGCTCAAACTTTTAAAGAGTTAGGTATCGATGCAAACAATGGTCTTGGAGATCTAGAAAATAAACTTTCAGAATTAGCTACAGATAAGAAAAACGAGATTCTTAACGATATTAAAAATATAATCGACAAGAATCCTGATTTGGCAATGGTAAACAGTGACAAGGGAATTACAAACCTTCACGTTCCTAGCGATGTTATTATAGACGCATCTATGCCAGCTATGATTCGTAACTCTGGTAAAATGTGGGGTCCCGATGGAAAAAGCCACGATACTAAAGCGGTAATCCCTGATAGTAGTTACGCAGGTGTTTATCAATCTACTATAGATTTCTGTAAAAAACATGGTGCTTTCGATCCTACTACAATGGGAACAGTACCAAATGTTGGATTAATGGCTCAAAAAGCTGAAGAGTACGGAAGTCACGACAAAACTTTTGAAATTCCTGCAAATGGAAAAGTTCAAGTTATAAATAACTCCGGTGAGGTAATTATCGAACACACTGTTGAAGAAGGTGATATTTGGAGAATGTGTCAAGTAAAAGATTTACCAATTCAAGATTGGATTAAATTAGCAGTTTCTCGTGCTAGTGCAACTGGAAGTCCTGCTGTTTTCTGGCTAGATGAAAATCGTGCACACGATGCTGAATTAATTAAAAAAGTAAATACTTACCTACCAAATCACGATACTGAAGGTTTAGAAATAAAAATTCTTTCTCCAGAAAAAGCAACTGAATATACTCTAGAGCGCGTGAAAGCTGGTGAAGATACTATTTCAGTAACTGGAAACGTATTACGTGATTATTTAACAGACCTTTTCCCTATTTTAGAATTAGGAACTAGTGCTAAAATGCTTTCTATCGTTCCTTTAATGAACGGAGGAGGATTATTTGAAACTGGAGCTGGAGGTTCTGCACCTAAACACGTTGACCAATTTTTAGAAGAAAACCATTTACGTTGGGATTCTCTAGGAGAGTTTTTAGCTTTAGCTGTATCTTTAGAACATCTTGGAAGTAAGAATGACAATCATAAAGCAATAGTTTTAGCTGAAGCTTTAGATGAAGCAACTGAAAAATATTTAGACAATAGTAAGTCTCCTTCACGTAAGGTTAAGGAAATTGACAATCGCGGAAGTCACTTCTATTTAGCTATGTATTGGGCAGAAGCACTTTCTAAGCAAGATAAGGACCAAGAATTAAAAGATATATTCACTCCAATTGCTGAACAATTAAAAGAAAAGGAGAACAAAATCAATGAAGAATTGACAATGGTTCAAGGGCATTTAGTTGATATAGGTGGTTATTACGAGCCAACTGAAAAATTAGTATTTGAAGCTATGCGACCAAGCAAAACTTTTAATAATATACTTTCAGAAATAAATTAAGATTATAAAACGTTATAAAACCTTCAGCATTGCTGGAGGTTTTTTTATACCTAATAATATTTCAATTGAAAAAAATACTAGTATTCCTATTTTTTTTTACAAGTGTTGTAATCTTTTCTCAAGAAAAATTTACACTTAGTGGGACTGTTTCAGAAGCAAGTTCTGGCGAAACACTTTTTGGAGTAAACGTTATTATTCCGGAATTACAAACAGGGACGGTAACTAATCAATATGGATATTATTCAATTACACTTCCTAAAGGGAATTATAATGTCACCTATAGTAATATAGGGTTCGCATCCCAAACTGTTGATGTTGCTCTTTCAGAAAACATAAAGCTAGACTTAGAACTTGCTACAGATACTGAAAACTTAGATGAAGTGGTTATAAAAGCAAATGCAGAAAACTTAAGTGTTCGCAGTTCTCAAATGAGCGCAAACACTCTCTCATCGGGAACAATTAAAAAAATCCCAGTGGTTCTAGGTGAAGTTGACGTTATAAAAGCCATTACATTACTTCCTGGAGTTACCAGTGCGGGTGAAGGAGCTAGCGGTTTTAATGTTAGGGGTGGTGCGTCTGATCAAAATTTAATACTATTAGACGAAGCTACCATTTATAATTCCTCACATTTATTTGGTTTCTTTTCTGTCTTCAATCCAGATGCTATTAAAGACCTTACATTGTATAAAGGGGGAATTCCTGCTCGATATGGAGGAAGAGCATCTTCAGTTTTAGATATTTATCAAAAAGATGGTAATAAACGAGAATATCACGCAAGTGGAGGAATTGGTTTAGTTGCAAGCAGATTATTATTAGAAGGCCCAATAAAAAAAGACAAAGCTTCTTTTTTGATTGGAGGCCGAAGTAGTTATGCACACTTATTTCTTCCGTTATTTGATAACGATAACATTGCCTACTTCTACGATCTAAATACAAAACTAAGCTATAATATAAACGACAATAATCGTCTTTTCCTATCCGGATATTTTGGAAGAGATGTTTTTGAAATTTCAGATAGTTTTACAAATAACTTTGGAAACACAACTTTAAATCTTCGTTGGAATCACCTTTACTCCGATAAGTTGTTTTCAAATTTATCTTTAATCTACTCAGATTATTATTACGGCCTAGCGCTGAAATTTGTTGAATTCGATTTTGATAGTGGTATTCGTAATTTCAACTTAAAATACGATTTCACGCATTATATATCAAATAATATTGATTTGCGTTACGGACTAAATAGTATTTACTACAAGTTTAATCCAGGAGATGTAAATCCAACCACTGAAGATTCAGGAATTAATCCTTTTAAGCTAACCGATAAATACGCATGGGAGAACGCGGCTTACGTGGATGCTAAAATAGATTTTTCCGATAAAATTTCAGTACAGGCTGGACTTCGACTATCTACATTTAATCGTTTAGGACAAGATGAATTGTTTCTTTATGAAAACAACAATCCTTTAAATTACGATTCTAATCTTAAGATATACCGAAAAGCAAAACCTATCGATACAGTATCATATAGCAGAAGTGAAACTATTAAATCATTTATAAACTTAGAACCTCGATTTTCTATTTCCTATTTATTAAATGAAAATTCTTCTATAAAGGCGAGTTACAACAGGATGTCGCAATATATTCACCTTATAAGTAACACTACCTCTCCTACTCCTTTTGATATTTATGCACCAAGTGGAAAGTATATTGACCCACAATTGGCAGATCAGGTGGCTTTGGGATATTTCAGAAATTTTAAAAATTATTCTTTAGAGATTGAAACATTTTATAAGGAAGTAAAAAACAGACTAGACTATATAGATGATGCCGATTTAATTGCAAATAATGCCATTGAGCAAATTTTATTAAACGGGGAAGCAAGAGCTTATGGATTAGAGGTCTTATTCAAAAAAACAACTGGTAGGTTTCAAGGTTGGCTAGCTTATACATTGTCTAAAAGTGAACAAAGAACACCTGGGCGTACGGAATTTGAAAGCGGTATAAATAATGGAGAATGGTATAATAGTCCGTGGGATAAATCGCATGATATATCGGTTACAGGACAATATGAACTTTCAGAAAAATGGTCTTTTGGTGCCAATTTTATTTTCCAAACAGGGATACCAACCACTTATCCAGAAGGACAATATGTATATAACGGAATGGTTGTTCCAGTTTATGAAGCCCGTAATAGTAGTCGTCTATCTCCGTTTCATCGTTTAGATCTATCAGCCACTTGGACTCCAAAACCTGAAAGTACAAAACGCTGGAAAGGCGAATGGGTGTTTAGCGTCTATAACGCTTACAATCGTAAAAATGCAGCGTCTATTAGATTTAGCGAAAATACAGATATCGGAAAAAATGAAGCGGTTAGACTATCTATATTTGGTATAATTCCGTCAGTTACTTATAATTTCAAATTTTAATACTATGAAGAAAATATATTTATTAGTTTTTTTCTTCGGAATTCTTACTTCTTGTCAAGATGTTATAGAAGTTGAACTTAATGACGCTCCTCCCCGATTAGTTATAGAAGCCAATATTAATATTCTAGAAGATGGCTCTTCATTAAGTAGTTTGGTGAAACTTACAACTACAGCTCCATTTTTTGATAATGTTGTCCCTATAGTTGAAGATGCAATTGTGCTAATTACTGATGAAAATGGCGTTGAATATCCGTTTGAATACCGCGGTGAAGGACTTTATCAAGGAACTTTTCTACCACAAGAAGACATAGACTATTCCCTTAAAATAATTTACGACGACGAAGTTTATACAGCTACAACACAACTTCAAACCACAGCTACCTTAGAATATGTTAATCAGCGTGACGATGGAGGTTTTAGTGGAGAGGATATCGAACTAAAAGTCTTTTTTAATGATCCTATAAACGAAGAGAATTTTTATTATTTTACCGGAATTACAGAAAAAGGGACTGTACGTAGCGTTTACAACGATGAGTTTTCTAACGGAAATTTAAATTTTGGTTATTATGTAGTAGAAGATTTAACTCCTGGAGATAGTGTTATTTTTAATCTTTATGGTGTTGATGAAGACTTTTATAATTATATGTTTGTTCTTTTACAACAAATCGGTGGAGGAAGCGGTCCGTTTGACACGCAACCAGCGACTGTAAGAGGAAACATAATTAATGAAACAAATCCTGAAAACTATCCGCTAGGATATTTTAGAATATCTGAAGTATCAATACTCAATTATATAGTTCAATAAAATTAATATTAGCCTTAACTTTATAGATGAATTTTTTAAAAACCACTGAATCAGATTCAAAATACAATCATTTAGAAAAAATGAGTGTGCAAGAACTGCTTCAAAATATAAATAATGAAGACAAAACAGTAGCTTTTTCTGTTGAGAAAGCGCTACCTGAAATAGAAGCTTTAACCGAAAAGGTAGTTGAAAAATTAAATACTGGTGGTAGATTATTCTATATTGGAGCAGGAACAAGCGGTAGATTAGGAATTGTAGATGCAAGTGAGTGTCCTCCTACCTTTGGAGTATCTCCAGATTTGGTTATTGGGTTAATCGCGGGAGGAGATTCAGCCATACGAAACGCTGTTGAATTTGCTGAAGATTCTGAAAACCAAGGATGGGAAGATCTTAAAAAAGAAAATATTACCGAAAAGGATATTGTAATTGGTATCGCTGCTTCTGGTACAACACCTTATGTAATTGGTGCCTTAGAGAAGTGTAATAAAAATAATATTGCTACAGGTTGCATCACTTGTAATGAAGGAAGTCCTTTAGCCTTAACTGCACAATTTCCAGTAGTTGTTACTGTAGGTCCAGAATTTGTTACAGGAAGTTCACGTATGAAGGCTGGTACAGCCCAGAAACTTGTTTTAAACATGATATCAACTACTACAATGATTCAATTAGGACGAGTTAAGGGGAATAAAATGGTAGATATGCAATTGAGCAATAATAAACTTGTAGATCGAGCTATTAAGATGATTACAGCCGAACTAAATATCTCAAATGAAGAAGCTGAAAATCTTCTAGCGAAATATAAGAATGTTAGAAACGTTTTAAATAATTATCACAATGAGTAAAGGACACACAGATTTTAATTTATTGAAAAAAGGATTAAAATATATGGCAATTGCCTTGCCATTACTCTTTTTAGGTCCTTATTTACTCACTTTAGCATTTTTGAATAAAGACACCAATATTATCTATATGATTCTTCCAGTTGCTCTTATTACTTGTGTAGGAGCAATATTCCTATGTTTTAAAGGTATAAATACAATCATGAAATCTATATTTTAAAATTGTATTCATTTATGACAGCAGTTTTTCTAGATGTTATAACTTCTTATTTTATATAAGAAGATAAAGTTTACATATTTAAAAGAGGCCACTATATATCTTTATAGTGGCTTTTTTGTTTATAAACTAGTGGTTTGAACCTTAAGAATAGCACCTAAACTATTTTGGTTATGCTGCAACCTCTATTATGCTTCCTGTAATTTCAGATTAGAACAAAAAAATTTTAATCACCTCCAATACTAAAAGGTTGACAAAAAAGGAAGGCGGCTTGAGGAGTTAAAAACGGTTCTTGCAGGGTTACTTTGGTAACGCTGCAATCACCACCCACACTGTGGGCGAGTAGAAAGTTTTGAGTTTAGGGCAAAAGAAGTTTTGATCACCTCCAATACTAAAAGGTTTCAAAAAAAGGAAGGCGGCTTAAGGAGTTAAAAACGGTTCTTGCAGGGTTACTTAGGTAACGCTGCAATCACCACCCACACTGTGGGCGAGTAGAAAGTTTTGAGTTTAGGGCAAAAAAGCCTTAATCACCTCCAATACTAAAAGGTTTCAAAAAAAGGAAGGCGGCTTGAGGAGTAAAAACGGTTCTTGCAGGGTTACTTTGGTAACGCTGCAATCACCACCCACACTGTGGGAGTGTAGGTCATTCTATTTATAACTTTAGAAAAACAACTTTCAAATAAAAGGAAGAAGAACAATCTCCTAAAAGATTAAATCGGTAATTTGTTATTTCAGTTTAGGGCAATAAAAGCTTTCATCAACTCCAGTTAATAATAAGGTTGACAAAAAAGAAAGTCGGCTTGAGGAGTTAAAAACGGTTCTTGCAGGGTTACTTTGGTAACGCTGCAATCACCACCCACACTGTGGGCGAGTAGAAAGTTTTGAGTTTAGGGCAAAAGAAGCTTTAATCGCCTCCAGTTAATAATAAGGTTTCAAAAAAAGGAAGGCGGCTTGAGGAGTTAAAAACGGTTCTTGCAGGGTTACTTTGGTAACGCTGCAATCACCACCCACACTGTGAGCGAGTAGGACGTTTTGAGTTTAGGGCAAAAGAAGCCTTAATCACCTCCAATACTAAAAGGTTGACAAAAAAGAAAGTCGGCTTGACGAGTAAAAACGGTTCTTGCAGGGTTACTTTGGTAACGCTGCAATCACCACCCACACTGTGGGCGAGTAGAAAGTTTTGAGTTTAGGGCAAAAGAAGCCTTAATCACCTCCAATACTAAAAAGTTTCAAAAAAAGGAAGGCGGCTTGAGGAGTTAAAAACGGTTCTTGCGGGGTTACTTAGGTGACGCTGCAATCACCACCCACACTGTGGGAGTGTAGGTCATTCTATTTATAACTTTAGAAAAACAACTTTCAAATAAAAGGAAGAAGAACAATCTCCTAAAAGATTAAATCGGTAATTTGTTATTTCAGTTTAGGGCAAAAAAAAACCTTCATCAAGTAAATGATGAAGGTTTTAAAGGAAGGCGGCGACCTACTCTCCCACAGGATTGCAGTACCATCGGCGCAAACGGGCTTAACT
>NZ_VDMC01000014.1 GCF_006346335.1 Aequorivita sinensis | reverse complement strand
GAGAAGTTCATAAATCAATTTTCTTTCTTGAGGCCTCAAGAAAGAAAATTGATGACTATTTTTGATAATCTAAATTAATAAATAACGGTCAACACTAATCAGGGATATACATTTAGACTTGAGATTCTAGAATCTAGAGTCTAGATTCTAGACGCTCTCTTTTCTTTTTTCTCTTGTCTCTTGCAGTGAAGTTTGCTTTAAAAATGTATCGAAGACTAGGGCTGTGGGGTTACGGTTTTGGTTATAATCTCCACATTTTCAATAGTTCCCATGTCTAGAGTTTCAATTATAATTTGTTCGTCGCCTCTTACTAAAACCAAATCTTTTAGCGTGATTTGAACACTTTTAAAAATTTGATATTCGTGAGGTTGATGTTGAAAAACTTCGTAAGTGTTAGCTACTTCAGGGTTTAAATAGTCAGGACCCACAGTAGGATCGGTGATATCGTTTCTCGGATCTAAATCTAAGTTTTCATCTTCAAAACGAGTAAGTACTCCATCATTATCATCTTCATTGTCTAAAAAGTCTGGAATTCCGTCCCCATCTGTATCTTTTGGATTGGAAAAAGGATCTTCATCGTCATCTTCTAAATTGAGTTCAAAAACTGTTGGCACATTGTCGCCATCATCATCAAAATCGTACATATCATCTAAGCCATCGCCATCGGTATCACCAGCAAACTCAAATTCTCTTGGCACTCCGTCATTGTCTTCAATTAAAAAAGTAGTTGTAAGTACCGCAGTTCCAGAACTTGCTACATATTCTACAGTAACATTTGGTGAAGTAGGAGGAATACTACTGCAAAAATAGTTGTTGCCTAATGCTGCGTCGTAGGTTCTATAATCAACTACTATAGTTGTCCCGTTAAGGGTGTAGTTTGCAATTCCTTCCTCGCGATAAAGACTATCTAAAACTTCCATTTTAAGCGATAAGCTTTCTTTTGAATCTGGATTTACTTTATAAAACACATAGTTCCCTACGTCACCGCAAGTTTTAAGCTCTGCATTGTCAAAGTTAAAAGACCTCACAATTATATCACCGTCATCACAACTTTGAATAAAAATAGAAGAAAGTATAAGAAGAAATAAAAACCGATTCATTTTATGAGTTTTGGTAACGTTTTTAATAACAGTAAGTTATCGGAATTAATTGTAATATATTAATGTAAAATCAACTAATTCAAGTAAAGCGATAAAGATAAAAAAATTGAATGGTAATTATAATGAATCATTACTTTAAATAGCTTTCTAATTTACGTCAAAACAAGGTGAAGGTATATCTATTAGGATTTATTAATTGAGAATATAAATATAAGAGATTACCCTATTCAGTTAATAGTTAGAATAGATAGGAATTTTTAAATGAATTTTAAACAAAAAAAATCCTGACAAGTAAAACTTGCCAGGACCTCTAAAAATCCTAATTATAAAAAAACTACTTAGAACGGATATGTGTTCTCTGCAATTACCTTATTAGAGATTGTCTTTCTAAGTTCAGCAATATTTGGCATGTTTTGGTACTTAGTAAATCTCTTAAGTCCCATAAGCATTGCACGTTGTTCATCACCTTCAGAGAAAGAAAGAATTGCTTCTTTTGCTTTTACAGTAATAATATCTACAGCGTGATATAAGTATAGCTGAGACATTGCAATTTGTTCTTTTTGAGTGTCTTCACCAAAGCGTTTTGCGTTCTTTTCAGTACGTAAAATTGCACTTTCAGCCATATAGATTTCAATTAAGATATCTGCTGCAGCTATAAGTGTTTGTTGGTGTTCTTCAAGTTCAGTTCCATATTTTTGAGCTGCACTTCCTGCCACCATTAAGAATACTTTCTTCAATTTGGCAATCATTGCTTTTTCTTCTGAAAGTAATTCAGAGTAGTCTGGAGTGTCGAAAGATGGGATTCCCATTAATTCGTCAGCTACTGCTTGGGCTGGGTTTAAAAGATCTACGTGACCTTTCATTGCTTTTTTCACAAGCATTCCAACCGAAAGCATTCTGTTTATCTCGTTTGTTCCTTCGTAAATACGAGTGATTCGAGCATCACGCCAAGCCGATTCCATTGGTGCATCTGCACTGTATCCCATTCCACCATAAATCTGGATTCCTTCGTCTGTACAGTTTTGAATGTCTTCTGAAACAGCTACTTTTAAGATTGAGCACTCAATAGCGTATTCTTCTACACCTTTAAGCTCAGCTTCTTGATGGCTATTTCCAGCCTTCAAACGAAGTGCAATTCTGTCTTCGATATCTTTGGCAGCTCTATACGAAGCACTTTCGTCTACATATGCATTTGTTGCCATTTCAGCTAACTTAAGTTTTATAGCTCCAAACGATGAAATAGGCACGTCAAACTGAATTCTTTCATTAGCGTATTCTACCGCCTTTGAAATAACTCTACGCTGTCCGTCAAGTCCTGCACCAGCAAGTTTAATACGACCTACGTTTAAGGCATTCATCGCAATTTTGAAACCTTCGCCTCTTTCGCCTAACATGTTTTCTACAGGAACTTTAGTTTCACTAAAGAAAACTTGGCGAGTAGAAGAGGAGTGGATACCTAATTTCTTTTCTTCTTCACCTAGTGAAATACCGTTTGAAGGATCGTTTTCTACGATAAATCCAGTAATATTTTTGTCGTCTTCAATTCTCGCAAATACAATAAAAGTATTACAGAATCCAGCATTCGAAATCCACATTTTCTGTCCTGAGATCGAGTAGTATTTTCCATCTTCTGAAAGAACTGCTTTAGTTTTTCCGCTGTTTGCATCACTACCAGCACCTGGCTCAGTAAGTGCATAAGCCCCAAACCACTCACCAGTAGCTAATTTAGGAACGTATTTTTTCTTTTGCTCTTCGGTACCGTAAAGGGTAATTGGCATAGTTCCGATACCTGTATGGGCTCCAAAAGCTGTTGCTACTGAACCACTAGCTCCAGAAATATAGTCGCAAACTAACATAGTGGTTACGAATCCCATTCCCAGTCCGCCGTATTCTTCAGGAACTGCTACACCTAGAAGTCCCATTTCGCCAGCTTTACGCATAATTTCTTCGGTAAGGGCGTAATCGTGTTGCTCAAAGCGTTCTTTTAATGGCCATACTTCACGATCTACGAATTCCTTCACAGAATCGCGCATCATTTTTTGCTCTTCAGTAAAATCTTCAGGAGTGAAGACGTCTTCAGCTTTTGTTTCTTTAACTATGAATTGTCCGCCGCGGAGAAGGTTGTCGTTGTTTTTTTCTGTTGTGCTCATATTTGTTTTGATTTGACTTAGGACGGTAAGACATAAGACGTAGGACTTGCCGTCACCAATAATGTTTTTGTGTATATTAAAATTAAATTTTACGAAATATTCTTTTCTAAATTTTCCATAAAACGTGTAATCATTCCTTGAATTGATTGAATTTTTATTTCCAAATGTTTAAATCTTTCATTGGAAATATAACCAACTTCAAACGCAATTATAAGTTGAGTTTCCCATTCGAAAGCCGAACCTAGAGCATTATCCAAATATTGGAGAAAATGTTTATCAGTTCTTTTTGCAGTTCCTTCCGCAATGTTTGAAGGAATGGAAACTGCTGCTCTTTGCAATTGACTAGTTAAAGAATAGGTTTCGGACTTTGGAAATGTATCTGTAGTTGAATAAGTTTCTTTTGTTAATTCAATACCTTCTTTCCAAATTGTAAGTTTTCTAAAATTATGCTTCGCTGCCATATTGTATAGGTTTTAAAGTTTTAGTCTTACGTCCTAAGTCCTATTGTCTTAAGTCATTATTTAAGAAACTCATAAACCCCAGCAGCTCCTTGTCCGGTTCCTACACACATAGTTACCATTCCGTATTTGCCTTGTAGGTCACGTTTGCGCATTTCGTCAAATAATTGCACAGAAAGCTTGGCTCCAGTACAACCTAGTGGGTGACCTAAAGCAATCGCTCCACCATTTACGTTTACAATTTCCTTGTCTAAATCTAATCCGCGTATTACTGCTAATGACTGTGAAGCAAAGGCTTCGTTTAATTCGATTAGCGCTAACTGATCTTGTTTTAGCCCCGCTTGTTTCAGTGCTTTTGGGATAGCGTATAATGGCCCGATACCCATAATACTAGGTTCTACACCAACAGCCGCATAGCTTACCATTCTTGCAATTGGCTCAAGGTTTAATTCTTTCACCATTTCTTCGCTCATAACTACTGCAAAAGCAGCACCATCACTCATCTGCGATGAGTTACCAGCTGTTACACTACCGCCATTGGCAAATACAGGACGTAGTTTTGATAGAGCTTCTATATTAGTTCCTTTTCTAGGTCCTTCATCTTTATTTACAGTATACGATTCAGTAACTTTTTTCCCGTTTTCGTTTACATAAGTGTGTTCTACTTCAATAGGAACAATCTGATCTTGAAAACGATTTTCATCTTGTGCTTTTAAAGCACGCATCTGACTCGTGTATGCAAATTCATCTTGGTCTTCGCGCGAAACGTTGTATTTTTTAGCCACAGCTTCTGCTGTTAGTCCCATATTCCAGTAATAGTCTTCCTTACCTTCTTTCGCAACTTGATAATCTGGAACAGGCTTATATCCTCCCATTGGGATATAGCTCATGCTTTCTGCACCACCAGCGATGATACAATCTGCCATTCCATTCTGGATTTTAGCAGCGGCAATAGAGATAGTTTCTAATCCCGAGGCGCAGTATCTGTTTACTGTCATTCCAGGAATGTCCACTATATCCAATCCCATTAACGAAACTAACCGACCTACGTTAAGGCCTTGTTCGGCTTCTGGCATTGCGTTACCAACAATTACGTCGTCAATTCGCTTTTTGTCGAGTTGCGGTAATTCGTTCATAATATACTTAATGGTCTCCGCCGCCAATTCGTCTGGACGCTTAAAGCGGAATACCCCACGAGGCGCTTTCCCCACCGCGGTTCTGTATGCTTTTACTATATATGCTGTTTTCATAATAGATTTTAGATTTTAGACATGAGATATAAGAATCTTTAAATTTTCTTTGAAAATTTCTTTATCAAAGTATAATTCATTTTTTGTATCTCAATTAATTCATTTAAAATAGGTTTTACTGTATTTTCTGAAACTAATTCAAGCCGGTGGGAAAGAACTAGTTGTGTAAACAATTCATTTGATGATCCATTTGCAATACCCAAAAAGTTTTTAAACTCTCCATCAGTATTTCTTCCTGCTCCTTCAGCTATATTGGATGGTACGGAAATCGCACTTCGTCTAACTTGACTTGTTAAGCCATATTTCTCTTCTTTAGGAAATTTAGTTGTTATCCGATAAGTTTGTTCCGCTATATCCATCGATTTTTGCCAGATTTTTAACTCTTGAAAATTGTGCATGACACTTAGATTTGAAGATTAGACATGTGATTTAAGATTCTAATAAAAATAACTATTTAGTTGATATTTAATTACTTTGTCTCAAGTCTCAAGTCTCAAGTCTCAAGTCTCAAGTCTCACATCTCACTTCTCAAGTCTAGTTTCTAATTTCTAAGCGGCTTCCCCTTCTGAATCATGTGCTGCAATCTTTCTAGGGTTTTTCTTTCTCCGGTTAAACTTAAGAATGCTTCTCTTTCAAGGTCTAGTAAGTATTGCTCGCTTACATAGCTCGCTTCACTTAAATCGCCACCTGCCATAACGTATGCCAATTTGTTTGCAATCTTCTTATCGTGCTCACTAATGTATTTTCCAGCGTACATTTGGTCGGTTCCAACAAGGAACATTCCCATGGCTTGCTTTCCGAGTACTTTAATATCTGTTCTTGGAATTGGCTTAGTATATCCTTGATCAGCCATAAAACGTGCCGTTGCTTTTGCTGCCGCAATTTGTCGGCTTTGGTTTACAACTACAATGTCTTTTCCTTTCTGAAGAATTCCAGTATCAAACGCTTCATAAGCCGAAGTGGATACTTTTGCCATTCCGATAGTCAAGAAATAATCCTGAAGTCGGTTAAGCTCAACATCTCCCTTATGGAATGTATCACTTGCTCTAAGCGCCATTTCTTTAGAACCTCCACCGCCAGGAATCACCCCAACGCCAAATTCTACTAAACCAATATAACTCTCTGCAGCTGCAACAACTTTATCGGCGTGAAGTGTAAATTCACATCCACCCCCTAAAGTCATTCCGTGCGGTGCCACTACTACTGGAATAGAAGAGTAACGAAGGCGCATGCTTGTATCTTGGAAATACTTAACAGCAGCATTCAATTCGTCGTATTCTTGTTCTACAGCCATCATAAAGATCATCCCGATATTCGCCCCAACAGAGAAGTTTTTCCCTTGATTGGCAATCACCAAACCGTCGAAATCTTTTTCAGCAATGTCTATGGCTTTATTAATTCCTGCTAATACATCGCCTCCTACAGCATTCATTTTACTAGTGAATTCCACATTTAAGATACCATCGCCAAGATCTTCAACTACAACCCCGCTATTTTTGAAAACTTCTGAGGTCTTACGAATGTTGTCTAGAATAATAAATGAATCCTGTCCAGGTACTTTTAAGTGTTTTTTCTGAGGGATATCGTAGTAATATGTATTCCCTTCTTTTACGGTATAGAAAGAATCTACCCCAGCTTCAAGCATTTCGTTTACCCAAGCTGCTGGTTCTTTTCCTAAATCTTTAATTAATTCAATTCCTTTTTTAACACCTACGGCATCCCAAATTTCGAAAGGACCATTGTCCCATCCAAAACCTGCTTTCATAGCATCGTCAATCTTGTAAAGTTCGTCGGTGATTTCAGGAATTCTTTTTGAAACATAAGCAAACATTGCTGCGAAGTTCTTACGGTAGAATTCGCCAGCTTTATCTTCCCCTGCAATAAGAATTGGGAAACGATCGGTTACAGTACCAACCGATTTCGTTTTTTCTAGAGTTGCAAATGATGCTTTTTTACTCTTTCTGTACTCTAAAGTGTCTAGGTCTAACGAAAGAATTTCACTATTTCCTTTTTCGTCTTTTACTTTTTTATAGAAACCTTGTCCGCTTTTACTTCCAAGCCATTTCTTTTCCATCATGGTATCGATAAAACCTGGAATTTGGAAGATTCCGTGTTCTTCGTCTTCCGGGGCATTCTCGTGAATACCTTTAGCTACGTGTACTAAAGTATCAAGACCAACAACGTCAACAGTTCTAAAAGTAGCCGATTTTGGACGACCAATTACTGGACCGGTTAGTTTATCAACCTCTTCAACAGTAAGTCCCATTTCCTTCACTTGGTGGAAAAGACTTTGAATTCCGAAGATTCCAATTCTGTTTCCAATAAATGCAGGAGTGTCTTTAGCTACTACAGTAGTTTTTCCAAGGAACTTTTCACCGTAACCATTTAAGAATTCTAATACTTCAGGTGAAGTTTTAGGTCCTGGGATGATTTCAAAAAGTTTTAAGTAACGTGGTGGATTAAAGAAGTGCGTTCCGCAGAAATGCTTTTGGAAATCTTCACTACGTCCTTCGCTCATAAACTTAATAGGAATACCAGAAGTGTTTGAAGTAATAAGGGTTCCTGGTTTTCTGTGCTTATCTAGATTTTCGAAAACTTGTTTCTTGATATCAAGACGTTCTACTACTACTTCAATAATCCAATCGGCAGTTTTTACCTTAGCAATATCATCTTCTAAGTTTCCTGTAGTAATACGTTTAGCAAAATCTTTGTGATAGAGTGGGGCAGGGTTGCTTTTAATAGCTTTTTGTAAATCTGTGTTTACAATTCTGTTTCTTACCACCTTATCTTCTAGAGTAAGCCCTTTTTTCTTTTCGGCATCATTAAGCTCACGCGGAACAATATCGAGCAATAGCACCTCTACACCAATATTGGCGAAATGGCATGCTATACCGCTTCCCATAATTCCGGAACCGATTACCGCTACTTTGTTAATTCTTCTTTTTGACATCTCTTTATATTATGAGTTATGAATTATGATTTCTGAATTAAGAAAATTGAAGTCCTAATTCGGAATTATTTATTTTTTTTGATTTTAAACTGAATCATAAACCTTTTTGGAGCTGATTAAGTCGTTAATTGTTTTTGCTACTTTCCTAAAAGTCTGTAAATCTTCTTCTGAAACATTTTCTCTTACAGCTTTATCAAAGCCAAAGACTACATCTTTTGAAAAACTTCGCATTTCTTTACCAAATGGCGTTAGATGAATTAAAACCCCACGTCCATCTTCTGGATTTGGTTTTCGTTCAATTAGTCCTTTTGATTCCATTGCTTTTAAAGTGCGTGACAGACTTGTAGCTTCCATTCCCATCTTTGGCCCTAAAGCAGTACTAGGTGTGCCATTCTCAGGATCTATACTAATTAAAGCAAACCCGGTTGCCATAGTACTCCCTTTTTTTCCTGCTTCCTCATTGTACATTTTAGTAACATTCATCCAAGTGGAACGCAAAACATAATCTATGGTTTTCTCTTTTGTTTTTTCTTGCATTGAGGATATTGAAAAAAGTATAATACCAAAGATACAAAAAATTTATTATGCACGCATAGTAAATTTAATAGTTTTTTTATAATAAGTTGGGAGTGAGAGCCTCGGTATAGTTTTGTAGCTTAAAATGTATCAATTTCATTCATAAAATGACAGCTGCAAAATCCCTCGGGAGCCATTTTAGGGTTTTTAAACGCTTAGCCTAGGTATGATTATTTATAAAAAAGTACTTATATATAAGTGAGTCAAAAATCAAAAAAAAATTTTACCAATACTTTTTCGGGTCCGATATTTAATAATCACATAGACAGGATTCAATTCAATTGAAATTATTCGGTGAAAACATTATAGCTGCATTAGTGTGTTAAGATTTAACAAAGAGCTAAAAAGGGTTTGGACAAATGATATAACTTTGAATCTTGATTATTAAATGGATATTTATAGACTTTAAGTGTTAACGCAAATAGATTAAGAATTATGAAAAAAATAGTATACGTATTCATGCTTTCAGCAATTATCTATAGTTGTAAAGACAATTCTAAAAAGGATGAAATTCAAAAGCCTTCTACTGTAACTCTTGAAGAAAGCGTAGAAAACTTAACAGATAGTATTCAAGTAAAAAACATTCAGATAGGCTCGGATACTTTAAACGATAAAAATAAGTTTCACTTGTCTTATCCAAGTACGGTGTATGGTTTCATCAATAAAAATGAAGAGGAATTTGCGCAGTCGTATTTAACAGAATTTAAAGACGCAGCTAAGGATGTAAATGAAAACGCAGTAGCAGGACTAGATTTTGGTCAGCATTTTGAAATTATAGAAAGCACACCTTCTATTATCGCTTTTTTAATTGAGCGTTACACTTCATACGGAAACAATTATAATTCTCAATACTTCACTCATATATATGATATAAAAGAAAAAAAGAAACTTGAATTCTCAACTATCTTTTCTCCAAAGGATAATTTTGATAAACTAGCTGAAGTTGTTAAATCGAAAACAAGTGAGATTTTAAGAGAGAAAATAAGATCAATGCAAGAGCTTACCGATGATGATAAAAAAGTACTTTGGAAAAATAGCCAAGAAATGATTGGCGAGGGTACAAAAGCAAACGATAAAAATTATCACGCTTTTAGTTGGGATAAATCGGGAAACTTGACAATATATTTTGATAAGTATCAGGTTGCTTCGGGAAATCATGGAAATATTGAAATTAAACTTGCTCCAGAAACATATAAACACTTAGTAGCTAAAAAGTATCAGTATATTTTTCACATTCAACCGCAAACACAAGAAGAAGATACATCCACTACATCAATTGATACCGACCAATCTTCTCCAAAAACATATAAGATTGATTGCAGTAAGGAGCCTTGTATAGCAATTACTTTTGACGACGGACCAGCAACGCACACAACGCAACTTTTAGATATTCTTAAAAAGCACGATGTGAAGGCTACGTTTTTCGTTTTGGGAAAATCGGCAAAAGTTCAAAAAAACACTTTATTAAGAGCTTATAAGGAAGGACATCAGATAGGAAATCACAGTTGGGACCATAAGGATTTAAAAAAACTGTCTGATGAAGAAATAGTAAACCAAATAATTAAAACCAATGATGTGATTTTAAATATCACAGGAGAAGAAGTAGATGTTATGCGTCCTCCTTACGGTTCGTTTAACGACATTGTAAAAACCAAAGCGAATATGCCAATCATCTTGTGGAACTTAGACCCACTAGATTGGAAAGACCGCAATGCCGAAACTGTCGCACAAAGAATAAGTGAAGCCGATATAAATGGAATTGTTTTAGCTCACGATATTCATAAAACAACCGTTGAAGCAATGCCAGAAGTAATTTCTAATCTTAAATCAAAAGGATATCACCTAGTTACTATAGACAACCTTTTTGCAGGGAAAGAACTTGTAAATGGTAAAACCTATAGCCGAAGACAATAATTAATTATTAATCTTTTTTTGAGTAATTCAGTTTTCCATCCACTATTCTTGCGGGAGCCGTGTAGGGATGTTCAGTAGCTTTGTTTTCGCTCATTATATGTAGTACTTCCCATCCATCAACTTTTAAGATGTCGGAAATTAATGAGCGGTGACAGCTCCACCAAACAGCTTCGGCACACATTATTGCTGTCTGCTTTTCTGCGGCAATTTCTTTTAAAGTGTTAAGAGCTTGTTTAAAATCTTCGGTTGCCATATAATCTGCATATCCCTTAAAAGAATCTAATCGCCAAGCATCGTTTTTGGAATTGGAATTTGGTTTTCTACGTCCGCCTAAATCAATGAGATGCGTGTATTCTATGTTGTTTTCGGGAAGTGATTTTTCTAAATTGTCCTTATTAAATTGTGGAAATTTTCGAGAACCAGGATAATGCCGAACATCGACGAGAGATTTTATTTTGAAGGATTGCAACAATTTTAAAAATTCGTCGAAGGTTCGGGTGGAATGTCCGATGGTCCAAATAGTTTCCATTTATTGGATAAATTTCTTTTAAAGATAAGAAATCAAAAAGGCCCAAAGACGGAATAATGTTGGTTTAACGCAACTTTAATTGCTTACAAATTTTAATCCTACTATTGAAAATATCAAGGTTGAAATGAAAAATACGCGCCAAAATGTAGCCGGTTCATTAAAATAAAAGATACCAATTAAAACAGTGCCCACCGCGCCAATGCCGGTCCAAACTGCATAAGCCGTACCGATGGGAAGGGTTTTTGAAGCTTTTATAAGCAAAAACATGCTGATTGCCAGACAAACCAAAAACCCGCCGAACCAGAGTTTAGATTCCAAACCTGTGGTTTCTTTAACCTTTCCCAGGCAAGCTGCGAAGCCTATTTCAAAAAGACCGCCAAGTATTAGTAGGAGCCAGTTCATTTCTAGGTTTTGATTAGCTGTTTTGTAATGGAAGTTTTTTCAGAAGTAATTTTTACGAAATAGATGCCGGAAGATAATTCAGAAATTGAATAATTGTTTTCATTCAAAACCATTTGTTTAACGGTTCTACCTTGGCTGTCAATGATTTCAATAATGCCCTCTTTTAAACCTGAAATTTCAAAAGTGTTGTTGGCTGGGTTTGGGTAGATTTTAATCTGTGAAATTTGGTTTTCTTCCGTGCCGAGAGCGCAGGCGGATTCTACTTCTTCACGTGTTTCACAACCTGGATTATTAAAGAAAATATTTGTATTCGCAGGGTTTATGTCCAAGAAATCACAAACACTTTTAACAGCGCATTCTGAAAGCAGATCATTATTGTTAATGTTCAGATTTGTAATCGTAGTAGCATCAATGTTCCTTATTCCTTCAATATTGGAAAGTTGGAAATTTGAAGTCATATTTAAAATTCCGTTTATTGAAATCAATCCTTCCAACCCGGCTAAGGACGTGATTGCGAAATTGCTTCCAAAATAAAAATCCCCGTTTACGGTAGTAAGATTTGCCAAACTGCTAATGTTTATTAAATTATTATTTGAAGAAATAAGACAAGATCCGTCAATTGTGGCGAGCAATTCAAGGCCAATCAATGATTCCAATGCCGGATTTTCTGAAATTGAAAGTTCCCAGCCAACCGAATTTAGATTATTTAAACCATCGAGGTTTAATAGAGAACCGTTTCTCGCAATGAGCAATCTTCCCCCAATAGAAACCAAGCTTTCCAAACCATTTAAATTTTCTAAGGCATCATTATTTTCTATATAAACCTCATCAAAAACAGTTGTGATATTTTCCAACCCGTTAAATGAAAGTAAATTATCATTATTTATTACGTCTAAAGTGTTGTTGATTACAGTAAGATTGCTCAGTGCTGTAATATTTTCAAGATTGATATTATATTCTATACGTAAACGACTACCTATAGATGAAAGGTTTTCCAATCCGTGAAAACTAGTCAAATCATCGTTTCCAGCAATTTTTAAAAAACCTCCAATAGTATGAAGATTATCCAACCCCGATAAATCTATTAAATTATCGGATTCTTGTATTAACAAATTTCCCTGTATTTCCTCAATTTGTAACAGCCCATTTAAATTGGTAATGTCGCTGAAACCATTTAATTCCACCCATCCTCCAATGGTAGTACAACCGGGATAATTTGTGGCAAAATTGTCTATAGACGCCTGATTGTTAAAAAAAACACCATTTGGCAAACAAGACTGCGCCTTCAAAGATGCCGATGAAATAAATATCAGGTTTAAGAAAATTGCTATTTTAAAAAAAGTCGTTAATGGTAATTGTAATTTCATAATTTGTTTTTTTAAGATGCCGCAATATATTGTTTTGTGTTAATTATTCCCATAAATCCTCTCATACAAATCCTTATACTGCGCTTTAATAACTTTACGCTTCATCTTCATTGTTGGCGTTAATTGTCCGTCTTCTATGCTCCATACATCAGGAGTCATTTCGAATCTTTTCACTCTTTCCCACTTCCCAAAACGCTCATTAAAAAGATCTACTTCTTCTTGAATACGAGCAATTACTTCTTTGTTATTTACCAACTCCTTATTGTCTGCTGGAAGGTTGTGATTTTTAAGTTTTCCCCATTCTCGAATAAAATCAAAGTCGGGCTGGATTAAGGCTGCAGGCATTTTTTCACCTTCACCAATCACCATTATTTGTTCAATGAAACGAGATTGTTTCATTTCGTTTTCAATAATTTGTGGAGCGATATATTTCCCACCACTCGTTTTAAACATTTCCTTTTTACGGTCGGTAATCTTAAGGAATCCTTCGCTATCAATTTCGCCTATATCTCCAGTGTGGAAGTACCCGCCTTCCATTACTTTTTCAGTTTCTTCTTCATTTTTAAAATACCCTAACATTACTTGAGGACCTTTAACTAGAATCTCACCGTCTTCTGCGATTTTTACTTCAGTTTCTCTTAATGGTCTCCCAACGGTTCCTATTTTAAAACCTTTATTTCGCATATCGTTTACTGCTACCACGGGAGAAGTTTCGGTAAGTCCGTAACCCTCCATTACTGGAATTTGAGCAGCGTTAAATACACGTGCAAGTCTTGGTTGTAATGGAGCACTACCTGAAGCAATAGCCTTTATATTACCTCCTAAAGCCTCCCTCCATTTGCTGAAGATTAACTTGTTTGCAAGTTTAAGTTGTGATTCGTACCACCAGCCATTCTCGCCGTATGGTTCATATTTTAACCCTAGGTCTATAGCCCAGAAGAATAATTTCTTTTTAATTCCAGTTAGTTCAGTTCCTTTGGTGTAAATTTTATCGTAAACTTTTTCAAGTACACGAGGAACAGCCGTCATTACCTCCGGTTTTACTTCATTTAAATTCTCACTAATCGTTTCAAGCGATTCAGCAAAATATAGCTCTACACCACAATACTGATACATATAGTGTAACATTCTTTCGTAAACGTGACATACGGGTAAAAAGCTAAGTCCTTTAGATTTTCCCATTACAATAGGAAGACGCTCCGAACTAAATTTAGCGTTACTCGCAATATTTTTGTGAGAAAGCATTACACCTTTAGGTTTTCCTGTAGTTCCAGATGTATATATTAAGGTGGCAAGATCATTTTCGTCAATTGACGCTTTTCTTTTATCTAATTCATCTTGATTGCTTTCATCTTTTCCGGCTTCAAGTACTTCCGACCAATTTTTTGCTCCTTTAATGTCATTAAAAGTATAGACTTCTTTCAGTTTAGGAACATTGTTTTTTATGGCCATCACTTTGTTGTATACCTCTTCATCTGAAACAAAACAATAAACAGATTCACTATGATTTAAAACGTATTCATATTCGTCTTCAGAAATAGTTGGGTAAATTGGAACATCTTGCGCCCCGGTTTGCATAATACCGATATCGCATATATTCCACTCTGTTCTGTTGGTAGAAGAAATAAGCGCAACCTTGTCATTTGGTTGAACTCCCATTTTTATTAAAGCACGGCTTATAGCATTTGCTTTATCGATATATTCTTGTGTAGAAGTTGATTTCCATACTCCATTATACTTAGTAACAAGTGCATTTTCTTGAGGGTATTGTTTAAGTTGATAATATGGGAAATCAAAAAGTCTTTTTGGATCAGTCATAGTGTAGAATTATTGTATGTGCAAAATAGTGAAATTATTCGATATTCCATATTTACTATTTTCAAAGTAAATATAATTATAAAAAAAAATCTATAAATCGAAGCAGTTGGTTTATTACTATCTTAGCGGATTCTTTGTTTGCTAAGTTATTTCAAATTTTTACAACAAAAAAACTGAATCTATTATAATAATAATCGCCGAGATAATTTAACGAACTACGATTGATATCTCACAAATTCTAATTTATTGAACTATGAAGCTTTTTAAATATTTAGCTCTTAATTTATTTTGTTTAACCCTTTTTATTTCCTGCGATAATGCTCAAGAAAAAGTTTCTGAAGACAAGGAATTTAAAGTCGATTTCGAAACGTACACTCTAGATAACGGTTTACAAGTTATCTTTCATATAGACCGTTCAGACCCTGTGGTGGCAGTAGCCTTAACAAGTCACGTAGGTTCAGCTAGAGAAATTGAAGGTAGAACTGGTTTTGCACATTTATTCGAGCATTTACTTTTCTTAGAATCAGAAAACCTAGGAAAAGGCGGACTTGATAAATTGAGTGCTCGTATTGGAGGTTCTGGCGCAAATGGTTCTACTAGTAGAGATAGAACAAATTATTTCCAAACCGTGCCTAAAGATGCTTTAGAAAAAATGATATGGGCGGAGGCAGATAAATTGGGTTTCTTTATTAATACCGTTACCGAAGAGGTTTTAGCGAAAGAAAAGCAGGTAGTAAAAAATGAAAAACGTCAAAGAGTAGACAATGCACCTTATGGTCATAACTTTTATGTAATCCATAAAAATTTATACCCAAAAGGACATCCTTACAGTTGGGAGGTAATTGGTTCCTTAGAAGATTTGCAGAATGCAACCCTTCAGGATGTTAAGGATTTCTATAATCGTTGGTATGTTCCTAACAACGTGAACCTAACCATTGCTGGGGATTTTGATGTAGCTAAAGCTAAAGAGTGGGTAAACAAATATTTTGGAGAAATTAAACGTGGCGGAGATATTCCTAAAATGGAAAAGCAACCTGTTACGCTATCTCAAACTAAAAAGTTGTACTACGAAGATAACTTTGCCCGTGTACCTCAATTAACGCTTACTTGGCCAGGGGTTTACCAATATCATCCAGATTCGTATGCCTTAGAGGTTTTGGCGACCTATTTGGCAAAAGGTAAAAAAGCTCCTTTATACCAAACGCTAGTTGAAGATAAGAAGCTAACCGACGAAGTGGATACTTACCAATACAACTCTGAAATTGCGGGTCAGTTTATGATGCAGGTTACAGCATTTCCAGATACTAGCCTGCAAGAGGTTTTAAATGGAATAGAAGAAGGATTAAAAAAGTTTGAAGCTGAAGGGATTTCTGAAGCCGATTTAAATAGAATTAAAGCAGGGCAGGAAACTGCTTTTTATCAAGGACTTTCAAGTGTATTAGGAAAGGGATTCCAGTTAGCTCAATATGAAATATTTGCAGGAGACCCTGGATTTGTAAATCAAGATGTGAAAAACATTCTTGCAGTTACGCCTGATGATGTAATGCGTGTTTACAACCAATATATTAAAGGTAAGAATTATGTGGCAACAAGCTTTGTTCCTAAAAATCAGAAGGCTCTAGCTATAACAGATTCTAAATTAGCAGATGTAGTGGAAGAGCCAATTGTTGAAGGTGCTGAAGAAAGTTTTGATTCAAGCGTAGTTGCGGAATATGAAAAAACACCTTCAAGCTTTGACAGAAGTGTGGAGCCTCCTTATGGTGAAAGTCCAGATGTGAAAGTTCCAGAAGTATGGAAAGACGAATTGTCTTCAGGTATTAAATTATTTAGAATAGAAAACAATGAAGTGCCTTTGGTGCAGTACAGAATTCAACTTGATGGCGGAATGCTTTTAGAAAATTCAGAAAAAATTGGTGTTTCAAATTTACTAGCAAGTCTCATGACTCAAGGAACTGCTACTAAAACTCCTGAAGAGCTAGAAAATGCAATTGAAAGTCTCGGGGCAACTATAAATACTGTAGCTACAAAAGAAGCTATTATGATTTATGGAAATACATTGGCTAAGAATTATGATAAAACGATGAGTCTTATTGAAGAAGTTCTACTTCAGTCAAGATGGGATGAAAAGGAATTTGAACTTCAAAAGCAAAGTGTTCTAAGTCAAATTGAACGTCAAAAAGCCAATCCAAATAGTATTGCAGGTATTGAATTTGACAAGTTGATTTATGGTGAAAGCAATATCTTATCGCACGATAATTTTGGAACTAAGGAATCTGTAGAGGCTATTACTTTAGATGATTTAAAAACATATTACAACACATATTTCTCGCCAAACATTACTAAATTTCACATAGTGGGTGCTGTGTCACAAGCTGAGGTTTCACGCTCGCTAACGTCATTAAATGATAAGTGGGCATCAAAAGAAGTATCGTTTCCTGAAATAGCTGAAATTAAACACCCTGAAACTTCAAAAATTTATTTTTATGATTTCCCAGGAGCGAAACAATCTGTTCTTAATTTTGGTTACCCAGCTATAGCTGCTACACACGCAGATTTTTATCCTGCTAGCCTTATGAATTACCGATTAGGCGGTGGTGGTTTTGCGTCGCAACTTACTCAAGAATTACGCGAAGGTAAGGGTTACACTTATGGTGTTCGCTCTGGATTTACAGGTTCAAGTATTGAAGGGACGTTTATGATAAGCAGTGGTGTTCGCTCTAACGTTACCTATGAGTCTACAGCCTTAATAAAAGAGATTTTAGAAAACTATGGAAAGAATTTCAATGAAAATGATTTGGAAATTACCAAAGGCTATATGCTAAAAAGCGGAGCAAGAGCTTTTGAAACATTAAATAGCAAGCTGTCTATGCTTTCAAATATTAGCAACTACAACTACCCAGTTGATTATGCAAAACAACGCGAAGCAACTGTAAAAGCGTTGACAGTAGAAGAAGTTAAAGCATTAGCAGAAAAATACATTCGTCCAGATAGAATGATATATGTAATAGTTGGCGATGCAGCAACTCAATTGGTTAAACTAGACCAACTAGGATTAGGAAAACCAGTGCTTTTGAATAAGTAATTATAAATTGAAAACTACGAGAAAATAACTTGTAGTTACTTTTATAAATGAAAAAACCGTTTACAAATTTTATGTAAACGGTTTTTTATTATTTATAGAATAAATCTATTTCTTTTCAATCCATTTTCTTGCATTAACTAAGGCTTCAACCCAAGGAGAAACTTTGTCATCCTTTCTATCTTGTGGGTAATATGCCCAGTTCCAAGGGAAAGTAGAACGCTCTAAGTGAGGCATCATTACTAAATGGCGACCTGTTTTATCAGTCATCATAGCAGTGTTGAAATCACTTCCGTTTGGATTTGATGGCAATTTATCATAACCGTATTTTGCAACAATATTGTAGTGGCTTTCCTCTTTTGGGAAACTGAATTTTCCTTCCCCGTGAGCCGACCAAATTCCTAATGTGCTTCCTGCCATTGAAGATAACATCACAGAATTATTCTCCTGAATTTTTACCGAAGTAAACACACATTCAAATTTATTGGTATCGTTATGAAGCATTTTTGGTTTTTCTTCATCTTCAGGATTAAGTAATCCTAACTCCACAAATAACTGGCATCCGTTACAAACACCTAAGGATAATGTATCGTCTTTAGCAAAGAAATTCTTTAATGCTTTATTCGCTTTTTCGTTGTAAAGGAAAGCTCCAGCCCAACCTTTAGCACTTCCTAAAACATCACTGTTACTAAATCCACCAACAGCAACTAAGAATTTTATATCCTCAAGATCTTCACGACCTTCAATAAGATCGGTCATATGCACATCTTTTACATCAAATCCTGCCAAGTGCATCATATAAGCCATTTCGCGCTCACTGTTACTTCCTTTTTCACGGATTACAGCTGCCTTGGGTCTCGACTGCGCTCCACCTGACATTGTCTCCTCGAGCGCAGTCGAGAGGTTGCCTGTGAAATTCTTTGGAAATTCGAAAGTTAATGGCTGATTTTTAAAATTGTCAAAACGTTCTTTAGCTAGTTCTGAACCGCTTTGATTTCTGTCTAATAAATATGAAGTTTCGTACCAAGCATCACGCATTTCAGGAATGCTGAATGAAAGTTCTTCACTGTTATTTTTAATGGTTAGGGTTTCATTAGTTGTAACAGTTCCAATCTTTTTGAAATCGATATTGTTTTCAGATAGAAGTTTTTCAACTGAAGTATCTTCCGAAGCTTGAATTACAAGTCCTGCGTTTTCAGCAAAAAGAACTTTTACCATATCACTTTCACCTAAGTTTGAAAGATCTAAATCTGCTCCAAGATTAACGTTGGCAAAGCACATTTCTAATAAAGTAGTAATCAATCCACCTGACGCAACATCGTGTCCAGCAAGAATTTCACCTTCTTTAATGAGTTCTTGTAACGTATTGAAAACGGTTTTTACGTATTCAGCACTTTTTACATTTGGCGCTTCGTTTCCGATAGCGTTTAAAATTTGTCCAAAAGAAGATCCGCCTAGTTTAAAGTTGTCTTGAGAAACATTGATATAGTAAATACTACCACCACCGTTCTGAAGAACAGGCTCAATTACTTTTTGAATATCGTTACAGTTTCCTGCAGCAGAAATAATTACAGTTCCTGGAGAAATAACCTCTTCGTTTTTGTATTTCTGCTTCATTGAAAGTGAATCTTTTCCGGTTGGAACATTGATTCCTAAATCAATTGAAAAATCTGAAACAGCTTTAACAGCTTCGTATAGTCTTGCGTCTTCACCTTCGTTATTACAAGGCCACATCCAGTTGGCTGAAAGTGAAACACTTTTTAAACCATCTTTTAATGGAGCCCAAACAATATTGGTTAGAGACTCGGTAATAGCATTGCGCGATCCTGCAGCAGGGTCTATTAAGGCTGTTAACGGAGAATGCCCAATAGAAGTGGCTACACCCTCTTTACCTTGATAATCTAAAGCCATTACACCGCAGTTGTTTAATGGTAATTGTAATTGTCCTACGGTTTGTTGTTTTGCAACACGACCAGTTACACAACGGTCAACTTTATTGGTAAGCCAATCTTTACAAGCTACAGCTTCTAATTGAAGAACTTGTGTAACGTACTCTTTTATTTTTGAAGCTTCGTAAACAGAGTTTTTATAGTTTCTATTTACGGTTTTGTCTTTCATTATTGTTTTTGGTGAGCTACCAAACATGTCTTCAAGCGCAAAATCCATAGGTTTTTCGCCGTCTTTGTTTTCAAAACAGAAACGTTGGTCGCCTGTAACTTTCCCTACTTCGTACATATGAGAACGTTCGCGGTCTGCAACTCTTTTAAGGTTTTGAATGTCTTTATCACCAATAACTAAGCCCATTCGCTCCTGGCTTTCATTCCCCATTATTTCTTTGTCGGATAGGGTAGGGTCGCCAATAGGAAGTTTGCTTATTTCTATACGTCCTCCAGTTTCTTCAACTAATTCACTTAAACAGTTTAAGTGTCCACCTGCACCGTGATCGTGAATAGAAACAATTGGATTGTGGTCGCTTTCTACCATTGCTCGAATGGCATTGGCAGCGCGTTTTTGCATTTCTGGGTTACTACGTTGAATTGCGTTAAGTTCAATTCCGCTGCTAAATTCACCTGTATCTGCCGATGAAACTGCAGCACCACCCATTCCAATTCGGTAGTTATCACCACCTAAAATTACAATATTATCACCTTCTTGAGGCTTGTCTTTTATTGCTTGACTTGCTTTTCCGTAACCGATACCACCAGCAAGCATAATTACTTTATCAAAACCTAATTTACGAGCGTCTTCTTCGTGTTCGAAAGTAAGAACAGATCCAGCGATTAATGGCTGACCGAATTTGTTTCCAAAATCGGAAGCTCCATTACTAGCTTTAATTAAAATATCTAAAGGCGTTTGGTAAAGCCAATCGCGTTCTTTCATTCCTTTTTCCCAAGGTCTGTTCTGAGCGGAGTCGAAGGGCTCTTTGTTTAATCGTGAATATGAAGTCATATAAACCGCTGTTCCAGCAAGCGGTAAAGAACCTTTTCCTCCTGCCAAACGATCGCGAATTTCACCTCCACTACCAGTTGCAGCACCGTTAAAAGGCTCTACTGTAGTTGGGAAGTTGTGCGTTTCAGCTTTTAATGAAATCACACTGTCGAAATCTTTTTCTTCGTACCAATCTGGCTTATCTGCACTTTTTGGAGCCCATTGTTTTACCTTAGGTCCTTTTACAAAAGCTACGTTATCTTTATAAGCCGAAACAATATCGTTCGGATTTTCTGATGAGGTCTTTTTAATAAGTTTGAATAGAGAAGAAGGCATTTCTTTTCCATCTATTTCAAATACACCGTTGAAAATTTTATGACGGCAATGCTCACTATTTACTTGGCTGAAACCAAAAACCTCACTATCGGTAAGCTTTCTACCTATCTTTTTTGATAAGTTTTCTAGGTATTCAACTTCTTCAGCATTTAGCGCTAACCCTTCTTTTTCATTGTATTCAGAAATATTTTCAATTTCTAAAATTGGTTCAGGTTGCACGTTAATATCAAAAAGCTCTTGATTTAGTTCCTGAAATTTTTGAGAAATCATAGGGTCGAAAGCCTCTTTTACAACTGAACTGTTGTGAAATTCCTCTATGCGAATTACGCCTTCAATCCCCATATTTTGAGTGATTTCAACGGCATTAGTACTCCAAGGAGTAATCATAGCTGCGCGAGGACCAATAAAAAAATCCGACGTGTTTGTATACAGGACGGATTCCTCTAGCTTAGCCTGATTGCCAAAAAGCCATTCCAGCTTTTTAGTATTTTCTTCTGAAATTATTCCGTGGGTTTGAACTGCAAAAACAGTGTTTTCTACGTTACCAAAAAAGTGAATCATCTATTTTTATTTTGAAGCTGCAAAGTTAACTATTTTAAAGGATAATCTATTTATCTAAAAAGCTTCAAAATGCTCTAATTATCATTTTTAATTAACAACAATTCGATTTTTTGAAGTTCTAGAGGTGTAAAACAGAAAAGAGCAGGCTTTTGCCTGCTCTTTTCTTATATAAAATCAATCTTTTTTATGCCTTCTTTTGTAATAAAGAAATGTAAAAACCATCATAACCACTTTTGCTAGGCAAGATTCTCTCTTCATTTAATAAGGTAAAATCCTTACCAGCTTCACTAGCTAAAAATGCTTTCACTTGTAATTCATTTTCTGAAGGCAAGATAGAGCAAGTAGCATAAACTAAATCACCACCTGGTTTTACCATTCTAGAGTAGCTTTCTAATAAATCCTTTTGAGTAGCTCTAATCTTATCTAAAAATTCAGGCTGAAGTTTCCACTTAGCATCAGGGTTTCTTCTTAAAACTCCTAATCCAGAGCAAGGAGCGTCAATTAAAACCTTATCGGCCTTTTCTATCAACTTCTTTATAACTTTAGTGGAATCAATTACTCGAGTTTCAATATTAAAAATATCGTTTCTTCGAGCTCTACGCTTGAGTTCGTTAAGTTTATTCTCGTAAATATCCATTGCAATTAGCTGGCCTTTATTTTCCATCATTGTCGCAATATGAAGGCTTTTTCCGCCCGCCCCTGCACAAGCGTCAATAACGCGCATTCCAGGTTTTGGGTCTAGCATAGCAGCTACTTTTTGTGAAGAAGCATCTTGTACTTCAAACAAACCGTTTTTAAAAGCATCTGTAATAAATACGTTTGAACGCTCTTTAAGTTTTAAAGCATCTGGGTAACCTTTTATTGTTTCAGTTTCAATTTCAAGGTCCGATAACTCATTTTGTAACGCTTCAACTGTAGTTTTTAAAGTATTTACGCGTAAAACAACGTCGGCTTGTTTGTTTAAGGCTGCAATTTCCTTATCCCATTTCTTTCCTAATTCTTTTTCACCTAACTCATCCATCCAATCTGGAATAGATTCACGGTATTTTCTAATTTTAGAAAGTTCGTCAAATCTTCCTTTTATACGACGGGTAGGAGTATCTTCAAATTGTTTCCATTCTGGAATTTTAATTCCGTTTAAGGTTGCCCAAACAGTAAATAATCTAAATAGGTTAGGACGGTCAAAAGGTTCGCGTACTTCAGCAATTTCTGAATATAGGCGTTTCCACCTTACAATATCGTAAGTGGTTTCTGCAATAAATGCTCTGTCTCGCGCACCCCAACGTTTATCACGTTTTAAGGTGCTTCTCAATACTTTATCGGCTTGTTTATTTTCGTTGAAAATAAGATGAAGTGAATCAATAGTAGCGAATACTAGGTTTCGGTGTAATTTCATTTAATAGGGTATTCAATTTATATAACACAAAACCAGATTAATTAATAAAATTACTCCTGAAATTTGTGCTTGACTTCAAGGCTTTCAATCAGTTGAAAACTTTTGCGAGTGCAAAGGTATCTCTTTGAAACTGAAATTGAAACTTAAATCGAAATCAAAAAAAATATTTTATAAATTATTTTTTACAATTTACAACCAATAGACTTAAAAGTTGAAAGATATTTTCAATTTATCTGATGTTCCTAAGCATTTATAAATAGGTTATGATATTTGGTATTTTAGAATGTTTACTTTTGCCAAAAATTTTAAAAATGCGATTTCTTTTTATCCTATTAGCTGCTTTTACATTAGTTTCTTGTAACTCTAAACCTGAAGTAGAATTTAATTCTGTTGAAATTACACCAGTTTTTATTGACAGTTTGAGTATTCGCGCTATTCAACCCTTAGATGAAAACAGAGTTTGGTTTGCGGCAGATCAAGGAAAAGTTGGATTTATTGACGGCGACACTCCAAAGCTAGCTGTAATTAAATACGAAGATACCTTACTTCACTTTAGATCTATAGCAACTACAAACGAAGCGGTTTTTGTCTTGAGTATAGCTAATCCTGCAGTGCTTTATAAAATTGGTTTTGACGGAAAAGAGGCAACTAACATAGAGGAGGTTTATTCAGAGAAAAACGAGAATGTATTCTACGACTCGATGAAGTTTTGGAATGATATGGAAGGGATTGCAATTGGCGACCCTACAGCAGACTGTATGTCTGTAATAATTACCCGCGATGGTGGAAATACATGGCAAAAGTTACCTTGTGAAAACCTTCCAAAAGTAGAAAAAGGCGAAGCAGCATTTGCGGCAAGTAATAGTAATATTGCCATTTATGGAGACAATGCATGGGTGGCAACAGGTGGCAAAAAAGCCCGAATTATGCATACTTCTGATAAGGGAAAAACTTGGGAAGTATATAAAACACCAATTATTCAAGGACGAGCGATGACTGGGATTTACTCTGTTGACTTCTTAGATGAGAAGAACGGCGTTATTTTCGGTGGGAATTGGGAAGACAAAGAGTTTAATGAAGGGAATAAGGCTATAACTAAAGATGGTGGTAAAACTTGGAAATTGATGGCAAATGGAAAGGAGCCGGGGTATCGCTCTTCTGTAAAATATATACCTGGCACAAAAGGGCAAGGGCTCGTTGCGGTAGGCTCACCCGGAATTTCGTTTAGCGGTGATGGCGGTAAAAACTGGAAGGAACTATCAAAAATTGGTTTTTTCGCAATTGAATTTGTTAACGATAGTGTAGCTTTCGCTTCAGGCAATAAAAGAATTTCTAAATTAGTGTTTAAAAAGTAACGTCATAAATTCTTCACTTTTTTGCTTAATTTCCAGAATACTTATAATGCATTGATACTCTGAGCTAATGAAGGTTTGAGTTTGGAAAGTCTTTATAGCTATTAACACATGCTTAGTACTAATTTAAGAATAATTTAGGGCATTATATATATCATTTCAAAATATAGGCCGTTCTAGATGTTATAAGTCAAACTAATTCTAAAACCTAAACTTATGAATTTGATTAAAAATTTTAAAAAACCTTTATTCGCCATTGCTTTAGCGGGCGCATTTACAGCGTGTTCAGACGATGACGATTCATTGTCTGTTGAAGATGGAAATGGAAAGCTAGGTATTTACGCTTCAGCTAACTATTCTCCAAACGCAGGTAAAAACACTGTTTTGGATGGTCCAGTAGTTGAACTGTCTAAGTTCTTAATTAATTTAGAAGAAATTGAGTTGGAGTACGACGATATCATCGGCGATGACAACTTCTATAATAGTGAAGAAGAGATTGAATTAAAAGGTCCTTTTGAGCTGGATTTGTTATCCCCAACTCCAGTGGTAATTACTGTAGTAGATGCACCTAATGGTCGTCTTGAAGAAATTGAATTCGAATTTGATAAAAACGAAAATCCAGATAGCGAAATTTATGAGCAGAGTATAAAAATGGAAGGAACTATAGACGGTGTTCCATTTGTATTCTGGCACGATTTTGAAGAAGAACTAGAAGTAGAGTTCGACGAAGGAGAAACTAATACTGTTATATCAAACGATCAGAATAGTGTTGTTATTAATTTCGACTTAAATAGTGTTTTTGATGCTACCACAGGTGTAGATCTTTCCAACGCAGTTGATGGAAATGGTGATGGGATTATTGAAATTAGCCCTAACGATGAAGATGGAAACCGCGATATTGCCGAAGCAATGAAAGAACATATAAAAGATAAAATTGACTTACTTGACGATTAATCTAGTAAACAATTGATACCACTTTTATTACCGGCTCCAATTTGGAGCCGGTTTTTTTTTAATCATTATCACTTTCATAAAAAATTTAGGTTTTCTATCGTAGTTTACTAATTTTTTATTTTTTATTTAAAAATTTCATTTTTAAAAATGACATGAAATTTTTTATACAAATTTAATGGTCTAATAATTTGATTGTTTGTTCATTATCGCAATTATCAAATAGAAAAACCGGACTATTTAATCTTTTAAAACTCTTCAAAAGCCCTTAATTAGCCCGTAAATCCTAAAGTCTTCATTTTGGATTCTGATATATTAATGACATATTTGGTGAAATTTTAATAATTAAACCAATATAATGAAGAACAAATTACTTAAAAAAGGGTCAATTTTATTAGCGTTGATGATTTCATTCGCTATGACCCAAACAATGAATGCCCAATACTGTGTTCCAGAAGGAACAAACTCTGATCGATTTATCGATAATTTTTCAACTACAAATGGAGTTGACAATATTTCAAACCTAGGCAGTGGATTTTCAACTGACGGTTATGGCGATTTTTTTGATACTCATACCTTATCACAAACTGCAGGTGGTTCAGTTGATTTTTCTGTAGATATTGAAGACGAAACTGCTGGATTTAGAATTTGGGTTGATTGGAATCAAGATGGAGTTTTTGATATAGCTAACGAAGTAGCATACACATCATCATCATACGATACAAGCCATTCAGGAACTATTAGCGTACCTGCTAATGCCTTAGAAGGTGAAACTAGAATGAGAGTTGTAAGCCATTGGTTAAGTTCATCTGGCGATACTGACCCATGTGTAACAGGCTTCACTTATGGTGAATTTGAAGACTATAAGTTTATAGTAACAGGTCTAACTGCTTGTACAGGAACACCTGATGGAGGGGTTGCATCTGTAGATCCAACATCTGGAAACCCAGGTTCTACGTATACTGTATCAGCGCAAAACTATACAGTTGCCGGTGAAATGACGTACTTATGGCAGTCTAATACAAACAACGCAGGTTGGGAGGATCACGGTACAGCATCTGCTTTTTATGAAGATTTTTCTGCAACAGCGTCTAGTGAGGTAGGAGATATTACAGAATGGAGATTAGAAGTAACTTGTACTGCATCTGGAGAAACTTCTTACTCTGATGTATCGACTTTCTCAACAGAAATTTCATACTGTGGCGCTAATAGTAGCACAGTTGAAGCAATTTCTAAAGTTGTTTTTGCAGGAATCGATAACGATTCGCCAGTGTCTAGTACTGAAGGATATGAAGATTTTACTGCTATTGTAGCACAAGTTGAAGCTGGTGGAACATATAGTTTTGCAGCCGAAGGTAATACAGGTGGAAATTTCACAAATTATTTTTCTGTGTGGATTGACTGGAACCAAAATGGTGAGTTTGAAACAAGCGAATTTGTAGAAATAGGTTCAATTGTAAATTCGGATGGAACAGATGGACAACAAGCAGTTAATGATATTGTTGTTCCTAGTGATGCGGTTGAAGGTGAAACTCGCATGCGTATCAGAAAAAACTTTAATACTCCTTCTTCAAGCCCATGTGGAACAAATACATATGGTCAAGTAGAAGATTATACGGTAAACGTTGTTGGTGCTGCGCCATTCCCAAGCCCTTATTGCGAAATTGAAGATGCTGCTGATGTAATTGTTGAAGAAATTACTAAAGTTGAATTTGCAGGAACAACTATTACAAACGAAGATACAACCTCTGTGTTAGTAGATAAAACTGATATTGTTGTGAATGTTACAGCAGGTGAAACTTATACACTTAGTGTAGAAGGTAATACTTATGGTGACTTTGAAACCAATATTGTTGCATTTATAGACTGGAATCAAAATGATATATTAGACGATTCAGGTGAAATTTATGAATTGGGAACTTTACAAAACTCGACTGGTGACGATGGAATTTCAGTGAGTATGGACATTTTAGTTCCTTCAGATGCTGTAGTTGGAGCTACAAGAGTTAGAATTACAAAAACTTATTTTGACGATCTTTCCGACGCAATTGTTACTCCTTGTGGTATTCAATTTGATCCATTCGGAATGGGAATTGAATCAGGTTATGGACAAGCTTTAGATTTCTCATTAGAAGTTGAAGAAGCTAGTACCGTAGATTGTTCAGGAACACCTGAAGCTGGTATCGCAACGGTTACTCCAGAAGAGGGTGAGGTTGATACTGAATACACTGTTGCTGCTGCTGGATTTACAACTGGAACCGGATTGGAATACCAATGGCAATCTAATACTGACGGCGCTGGATGGGTAAATGAAGGAGCTGCATCTGATACTTTCGCTACATATTTAGCAACTGCACCTTCAGTTAGTGGAGTTACTGTTGAGTGGAGATTAGAGGTTACTTGTACTTTATCGTCTGAAACAGCATATTCTGAAATTGCAACGTTTACCACAATAGAGACTTCGCTTTATTGTATTCCTACATTGGATTGTAGTGATGGTGATAATATTGTAAACGTAACTTTCCAAGAGATAGATAATACTACAGACTGTAGTGCTGGCGGATATGGCGATTACACTTCAATGGCTGCAACAGTTGAGGCTGGTGGTACTTATCCAATTTCTGTAACTGTTGGTGATGGATGGGATGTTGAATCGGCTTCAGTTTGGATTGATTTTGATAACAGTGGAAGTTTTGATGAAAATGAATTCTTTTACATTGGAACAGGAAGCGGAGAAACCCTAACCGAGAATATTGCTATTCCTGCAGATGCTGTAGATGGAAACTACAGAATGAGAGTTCGTGTGGCAGCAGTTCCAGATACAGATGCTACTTGGGATATGTCTTGTGATGAGGATCAAGGATACGGTGAAACTGAAGATTATACAGTTACTGTTGATGGTGTAGCAGGAATTAATGACTACACAAGTTCTAATTTCACATACTTCCCTAACCCAATGGAAAATGAGTTAAACATTACTTCAAATAAAAACATTGAATCTATTTCAGTGTATAACTTATTAGGACAAGTTGTGATGAACAATGTAAACTTTGCAGCTGGTAAAGTGGATGTTTCTTCACTTTCTACAGGTACTTTCTTATTCCGTGTTACTTTTGAAGACGGAGTAGTTGAAAACTTTAAAGTTTTAAAGAAGTAGGAAATACTTTTTAAAATGTATTTTATAAAGCTGCCCTATGTAGGGCAGCTTTTTTTTTTTTTTAAATATTAAATTATCCTATATAATTCCTTTCTTATTATTTCTAAATATTCCAATTGTTCCACGTATATATAATGAATATATTTGGTAATATATTAACAATAAAACCTAAACAATGAATATTAAACTACTGAAAAAACAATCATTAATTTTATTTTTAGCTTTTTTATTGTCTATTTCGTATAATGGTTATGGGCAGGCTCTAGATAATTCTTTAGACTCAAACAAAACGGTAATTCTAGACTGTGGACAAGGGGATGACAGCAATAATTTTGAGAATGGAAAAGAAATAGCAGGTGCAGAAATTATTAGGCATGCAGACGACTTTGACGTTGCTCCAAACAGCACTTTAAATATCCGTTCTGTAGAGTTAAATATAATAACGCTCCAACCTATCAATACTTTAGACTTAACATTTTATAACGATGACAATGGTTCTCCTGGTAGTACAGTTTTGGAAACAATTACTGGTCTTGAGCCATATGCACAAGTGCCTATAGGATTTGCATTTAACGCCTATAGTGTTTATACAGTTATGGTAGAAGTTGATTTAACTTTTGAAGGAGGTGCTTCGGGAGCTAAATATTGGATGGAACCAGTAGGTCAAAATAGCAGCATTGAGGTTTATTGGGAGGTTAATACCTAAGGAACTTTAGGGAAACCAATACACGGTAGAGCTGGAGGTCCATGGATTGAAAGTACAGATGGAGCGCAAGGAGTTTTTAAATTGCACTGCGAGGTTGCTACCCCACCACCATTCGAGTGTATGTTTGATATTAATGGTTGGGTAGAGCCAATTACTAGAGTTGTAATGGCCGATGTCGATAATACATCGTCTGCAACCAGTACTGTGCCATTAGAAGATTTTACTAGCACAGTAATTAATGCTGAAGTAGGAGCTTCAATCGATGTTGCACTAGAAGGAAATACTGAAGGACCTTACGATAACTTTTTTACTGTTTTTATAAATACAGCTGGAACAGGAGAGGAGTGGAGTACGTTTGAAGCTTTTGAGATCGGTTCTATTAATGGATCTACGGGGACAGATGGACAGCAAGCAACTGCAACAATTACTTTGCCTAATAGTTTGGAAGAAGGGGAATATCTGTTACGAGTAGTAAAGAATTTTGATATTTCACCATTAGACCCTTGCGTGAATTACGCTTATGGACAAGCTGAAGACTATACCCTGAATATAGGTGGAACCGTTGGAGTTAATGATTTCTCAAATGTAAAATTTACTTATTACCCTAATCCAATGGGGGATGAATTAAAATTAAATTCTAAAGAAAATATTGAGACTATCTCAGCTTTTAACCTACTAGGGCAAGAGGTGTTAAGCAATCATAAGATTTCAAATAGTAAAGTAAATGTTTCCGAGCTTACGGCTGGAACTTATATTTTCAAGATTACTTTTGAAAACGGAATTACCGAGAACTTTAAAGTTGTGAAGGAGTAATTTCTATTTAAATGCTTTTATTAATTTAAGCTGCCCGAGTTAAAGGGCAGCTTTTTTATTGAATGAGTTTGGAAATATAAAACACCTAATAGCCGATTATTGTAATAACACCGAATTCTTCATATTAAAAGCTAAACTGATATAAGTGTTGTTGTTGAATTCAAACTCATCTATAATTAACCAGCCTAATTTTTTAGTGTGTGCTTTTATTGAAATTATATTCACTTTATTAATAAAGGTAATAGAGATAGGATACTTCTTATAAAACTCTATTCTCATCTCTTCAAAGAGCTGATTGAGTAAGCCAGTTCCTCTGTATTTTTTATCAATACAGATAGGTCCGTATTGGAAAGTGTTTTCGGTGGTGATTTTGTTTTCATTGAATGAAAGTTGAGGCAATCGGGCAATCATTAGCTTGAAAATATCCCATTGCTCAAAATACTTCCAACTTCCAGCGAAAGCATAAGCTACAACTTCGTTAGTTTCATTTTCTGCGATAAATAATCCGTTAAGACTGATTATTTCTTCCAATTGAGAAGTTGTAAATGGAGTTGTTACAAAACCTTGTTTCCGTTCGTCTTCACTTAAATTGCGATATAAATATTTCTCTTGAAGTAAAAGAACGCCTTCAATGTCCTGCTTATAAGCCAATCTCGTATTTATCACAATTTCAAAATTTAGAATGAGAACTACTATCCAGCTATTTCTTCTTCTTTTTTATTGTTCGGCAACACAGTTTGAAGAATTACAGCAATAGTCATTACAATAACACACCCAACTAAGTTAAGCCATAAATAAGGCATCAAATCGATATACCAGAAGTAGATTATTATTATTTGAGTAATTAGCGCTGCAATGAAAACTGCTTTGCTACGCACATATTTTATGAAGAAGGCTAGTAGGAATATTCCTAAGACGTTTCCATAGAAAATAGATCCGATAATATTTACCAACTGAATAAGGTTGTCAAACAAATTGGCTGTACAGGCTACACCAATAGCAATTACTCCCCAAAGAAGCGTAAAGCCTCGCGAAGCTGCAACGTAGTGCTTTTCACGTTTCCCTGGTACATTTCTTTTGTAAAGGTCTATAGTAGTTGTACTTCCTAAAGCATTCAGCTCTGAAGCAGTCGATGACATTGCCGCACTTAAAATTACAGCAAGCAATAAACCAATAAGTCCGCGTGGAAGGTTTGTTAAAATAAAATGTATGAAAACGTAATCCTTATCGTTAGTTTCAGCATTAGGATTTGCTTTCTTTATAAGTGATACCGATTGATCGCGAAGTTTTTGTTCACTCTTGTTTAAGTCTTTTATCTTTTGTGCGATGCTTTGTTTTTCAGCATCTGTATCTGCTTTTGCATAATTTAATTGAGCTGAGTTTAATTGTAAATCAAGCGCACTTTTTTCCGCCTCTAAAGCAGTGTATTCATTTGAATACTTCGATTGTTTTACATCTTTAACTGCGGAGGGATTAAAGTGAAGGGGAGAGCTATTGAATTGATAAAACACAAAAACCATTATACCTACAAGCAGAATAAAAAACTGCATTGGTACCTTTAGCATCCCATTCATAATTAGGCCCATTTGGCTTTGCTTAACACTTTTTCCAGAAAGATATCGCTGCACCTGACTTTGATCTGTACCAAAGTAGGAGAGGGCTAAAAAGGAACCTCCAATAATTCCACTCCAAAATGTGTAACGATTATCAAAATCGAATGAAAAATCAAGAATGTCCATTTTTCCGTTGGTACCTGCAATTTCTAATGCTTTGGTAAATGTAATGTCTAGTGGAAGGTAGTTTAGGATTAGAAGAAAAGCAATCAGCATTCCGAAGAAAATCACAGCCATTTGTTGCTTTTGAGTAACACTTACGGCCTTGGTTCCACCACTTACCGTATAGATTATAACTAATACTCCAATTATAACATTTAAGTAAATAAGGTTCCATCCAAGAACAGCGGAAAGAATAATAGAAGGGGCAAAAATAGTAATTCCACACGCCAAACCTCGTTGTATCAAAAACAGAATTGCCGTTAAAGTTCGAGTTTTTTTGTCGAAACGACTTTCAAGGTATTCGTAGGCTGTATAAACGTTGAGCTTGTGATAAATAGGAATAAATACTAAGCAAATAATTACCATAGCTATTGGCAATCCAAAATAGAATTGCACAAAGCCCATCCCGTCGTGAAAAGCTTGACCTGGAGTAGAAAGAAAAGTAATCGCACTGGCTTGTGTAGCCATTACACTTAACCCTATTGTCCACCAATGAGCGTTGTTTCCACCTTTTAAATAATCACCCGTATCTTTTTGCTGGCGCGATTTCCATGTGCCATAAAGCACGATAAATACTAGGGTTCCGATTAAAACAATCCAATCTATCTGCTGCATTTAGGCGAAGTTTTGCATTAGTAAATAAAACAAATAGATGTATACAGCATTCAAAAGAAGTACTATTGTAAAACTTCTATTCCAAACAAATTTTTGTTTTTCCTCATTCATAATTTTATAAATTACTTTCCTATTGATAACATATTAGCAAACAATCTAAAAGCTCCTGGAACACCTGCAGGAAGTTCTCTGAAAAAACTTAAACCTGTATAAATATAGTGTCCTTTGCCATATTTGGCAACCAAGAGTGAGCCTTTTGTTTGAGCTTCCCCACTATCTTTCATACCCAGAATTGGTGTAAATTCTTTTGCCCATTCATCAGGGAAATACAAACCGCGTTCTTGTACCCAACCTTCAAAATCTGCTTGAGTGATTTTGTTTGGGCTGTTCATTACTGGGTGTTTTGGTGATAGAAACTTTACATCAGAAAACTCATCAGTAACTCTGTCTCTTGAAAGTTTTAAGGAGTAAGGTGCAAGATCTTGAGTAACCAAGGCGTGGCTTGTGTTGTATTGTACAATCATTGTTCCACCGTTTTTAACGTATTTGTTCAAAATAGGTTGTGCAAAAGCTAATTCTGAAACTACGTTATAAGCGCGTATTCCAACTACAATTGCATCAAAATCTTTTAATGATTGTTCTGAAATGTTTGAAGGATTTATAGTTGTAACTGAATACCCAATTTGCTTCAGGCTTTCTGGAATTGCATCGCCAGCTCCGTTTATATATCCAATACTCTGTCCTTTCTTTTGAATATCAATTTTCGCAACCTTTGCTTCCGAAGGTAATAGTACACTTTGATAAGGAATATGGTCATAATCGATAAGCACTAACTCCCTATTAAAAGTTTCATTTTCAGCATTTATAATTGTTTGTAAATACCCTTCACTTTGATTATTTGGTGGAGTAACTTTAAAACTAAAAGCTTTTGTTTCACCTTTTCGGCTCAGCTCAAAGTTTTGCTTACTTGGTTCAATTTTCCAGCCTTCAGGATGTTTTAAACTTACATTCCCTGAAATATTATCTTTTCCAGCTCTAACAATTACCGAAACATTTCTTGAACTATTATCTGCGAAAATTAAAACCTTCTCAGGAATTGAAGCGGTAACCTTTGGTAGAATTTCAAGAGGACAATACACTTCTCCTTTTACGGGGTCGTTGAATTTATATATGATATCCTTAGTAAATGGAATTACAGTATTTCCAAATTGAAGTTCAAAAATTAACTGTTCAAATACAGGGGTTTCTCCAAGGCCAATTAATTTCTTTGGTGCAGCATACATGCCCACTGTTCCTTTTTCATTTAACCAATAGGGTGAGGAGTAAGGTGGGGTGTTTTTTTCTGAATGAAGGGTAAGTTCAATATTTTTTTTGTTGTTAAATGGAAGCGATTCGGTAGTATTCCAAAGTACTTTTCCATTAGCATTTTTAATCGATTTTAACGCCACATTATTTCCTCCTCGATTAACTGCTTCAACTGTTACATTAAAGTTGTCGTTAGGATTGATTGTGTTTTCTTCGGAAACTGCTTCCAAGAAAATTCCACCACAATCTAAAATGAGTTGCTTTAGTTGTGCTAATTTTATTGCTTTCCAATGCTTATCTTTTAGGTTTGACACAAGTGGATAGGCTTCCAATAATTGCGGAAGCATTTGTGAAGGATTTTCAAAGTTGAAGTTTTTTTCTAAAGGCTTTAGTATAGCAGCAATTTCATTTCCTCCTTCAAGTCTCGACCAATTAGTGTTTATTCCTTCAAAAAGATTGTTATCTGAAGGCTTTGAACCTTTAAGAATTTCCAAATATTCAGTTTCAGAACCGCGAGAGCCCGTACTTCCGAATCCTTGCGATTTGTGCATACTTCTACTCAACGAGGCTATTTCACCATTGGATAATCCGAGAGAAGGAAAGTAATTACCAATTTCTACTTTTACGTGATCTGATTTATCTGCTTTTTCAAATTTTTCTTTACTTCCATAAAACCAATACGATGTATTAAAAAACAAACGTTGAGGTTTCCATACTCCGTGTTCTTTTGCAGATTCAGGGAATTTTGTTGCATCATTTGCCAAATCGAAACTTTCTAAACTCAGCATGGCCGAAGCTGTGTGATGTCCGTGTGTGCTACCAGGGCTACGATGGTCGAAACGGTTTACAATAATGTCTGGTTTAAACTTTCGGATGGTCATTACTACATCGCTTAAAACATCCTCTTTTTTCCAAAACTCAAATGTCTCATCTGGATTCTTGCTATACCCAAAGTCATTGGCGCGAGTAAAAAATTGCTGTCCGCCATCAGTTTTACGAGCTTCAAGAAGTTCTTGCGTACGAATAACGCCAAGTAATTCCCTAAGCTCTGGGCCTATTAGATTTTGCCCGCCATCACCTCTTGTTATTGAAAGATAGGCAGTATTTGCGTGAACATCATTTACCAAATACGAAATAAGCCTTGTGTTTTCATCATCGGGGTGTGCAGCAATATATAATGCCGACCCTACAAAATTTAGTTTTTGGAGGTTGTGATATATTTCGGATGCGGTTGGTTTTTTCGGGGCTTGAGCAGTAGCAGCTAGTGTAAATAATAAAAGCAGAAAGCTATAAATCGATGTTTTTTGCATAAAAATAGTACTGTTTTATTCGATAATTTTTCAAAGATACCTATTTGAGAAAACTATATGGGAGGCAACTCTTCCTTATTTTTCTCGAGATTTTGTAAGTGCTCTTGAATTTCTTCTGGGCGAATAATACTCACACCTTTCTGAAGCATCATACTATTTGGGTAGGTAATAATTTCATTATCTGGGGTATGTAGGATAATATGAAACGTTTTAATATCCTCAATTGTTCCTTCGCAAGGGGCTTCCTTATCGTGAATTTTTATATAATCCCCGATTTTATATGGGAAAGTAAAAAACATAATCACCCCACTTGTAATATTGCTAAGTATAGACCATTGAGCAAAAAACGCAATCCCGATAACGGCAAAAACCGACGACATTACTAATCCTAAGTTTTCAAAATCAAGTCCCCAAATAATAAAAAACCCTAAAGCACCTAAGCAATATACAGAGTAATCTATGTGCTTCATGATAAGTCCTGTGCGGTGCTCCAAACGTTCAATTTTATCGGTGAAATTTCTAACCGTTCTTTTTAAAATTATTCTTATCAAGATCAGTACAGCTATTAAAATGATAGATTCTAATAGCTCTGGGTATATTTCTTTAAGGTTTATCATATTAGTATGTTTTCAATCCCAATGAATCGCGAAGGTGCAAAAACTCATTTTTGTTTTCTTTCCAATAAGCGCTTTGTAAACGCTTAGATTTTATGGCAGTTGTTTTAAGATGACTAGTGTCATTAGTTTTTTGAGCATTTACCTCTTCCCATTTTTCAATTTCATATGGAAAATTACTTTGAAAAAATAGCGTTAATTCTCTTTGTAAATCAGGATAATTTAAGGTGTAAATTGAAATAGAATCTCCTTGCTTTAAACTTGCTGTAGCCTTGTAGGCTTTTACTTCTTTATGATAAAATCTCAAGTATTCAAATGAAGGGATTAGCATTATATTACCCGTAGGTAATTCTTCTGGATTGATACGGATGAGGTTCCAAAGCTCATTTTCTAACCAAGTTTTGGGTAAACTAAAGTTTTTATCGCCTTCATCAGCAAAGTAAGAGTGGCTTTTAATTTCGTACTCATTTCTATTATTGAGTTGCATATAAACATGCCCACACCATTCCTGCACACTATTACTGATCTTTATTGCATTTTCTTGGATGGAAATAGGACTAAATGTGCTTGTCATTACAGAATAAGGATAAATACCAGTATTGAAGTTCTTAGTTTGATTTAATTTTAATACTGAAATATTTTCTTTGGAAACGTTATCTGCTTTTACTTGTTCCTTGGGTAAGAAATTTTCTGAAACAAAAATGTTTACCGCTTTCCCTTTTCTAATTTCACCGTAGCGTTCTTGTGATAAATTGTACGAAGTAATTTCTGCCTTTCCGCTGTACCAATAATCTTTAAACTCTTGCGAAACGTTTCTGTAGGTAACATCTTTTTCCTTAGTGTTCTTTTTTTTATTTTCAGAGAATTCTTTTTTTTCTTCGGAAGAATTACAACTAAATAAAAATAGAGATAGGAAAAGTACTGCAAGAAGTCTGAAGAGATACATGGGCGAAGGTTTTACGTAAAAATAGCAAAAAATCAGCGCTCGGCAATCTCGGTTAACGTTTTATAAACAAGGCGGGTAGGTAATCCCATTACATTAAAATAGCAACCTTCAATTTTCTCGATTCCTATATATCCAATCCATTCCTGAATTCCATAGCTTCCCGCTTTGTCAAAGGGTTTGTAAGTTTTAATATAATAGTCAATTTCCTCTTCAGTGAGCGTTTTAAACCAAACCTTTGTAGTGTCGTTTACCGTTATTTGAAACTCTTTGGATGTAAAACAAACCGATGTTATAACCTCGTGAAATTTGCCGCTTAAGCTTTTAAGCATTTCTTTGGCTTCTCGACTATCTTTTGGTTTGCCAAGAGCACTGTTTTCCTTCCAAACAATAGTGTCGCTAGTAATTAAAATATCGTTTGTTTCAAGTGATTTAAATGCAGATGCTTTAAGCTGAGAGAGGAAATCTGTGATCTCTTCTCGATTTAAATCTGAATTGTATTTTTCATCAACCTCTTTTACTTGAATGGAATAATCTACATTCAAATCTTTAAAAAAAGCTTGTCTTCGTGGCGAGCCTGAAGCAAGGATGATATTGTAGTTTTTTAATTTTTCTTTTAGCATTTTTAATTCAAGGTTTCTCTGTGTTGTGGTTTTATAGATGTAGATGATGTTAAGACCACTAATTCAAAATTTAAATTGTTTACTCCAAAACTACATATTGAAAAAGCGGAATTGAGCAAATTCCCAAAAACATTACAACTTTTAATACTTTAGAAAGTAATGCGTAATGTTTTACTGTTTTTGCGTCCCAAATCTTAACACAGAAAAAGAGTAGGGGACCTACAATTGCAAAAAGGAAGTAAAGTGATAAAATTTGATAATTATAAAGGTATTCGTACATATAATAAATAATCCCGAAAACCATCAAGGCCGCTAATACAAAAACAATTCTACTTGTTCTTTTTCTACCAATAGCAATTGGCAGGGTGTTAATACCTCCTTTTTTATCACCGTTTATATCTTGTAAATCCTTAACTATCTCACGAATAAAATTAAGTGCTAGCGCAAAAAATGAAAAGTAAAAGACAACTTTAAAAACCGCCGATTGTATTTCTTTGTTTTCGATTGTAATTGCAGGTAACAAATCAAAAAGCGTTACCACCATAAGACTCATTGCAACTAAAAAGGAGACTACTAAATTTCCTATAAGAATAATTCCTTTTAAATAAGAAGAATACAAATAAAGCAAGGCAGAGAAAACAATGAAAAGCGCAGCAAAACCTGGTTTACCGATGCTGTTAGAAAGATAAAACCCTATTCCTACACCTATAACATTTAGGGCGATAAATAGGTTGTTCGCGGTTTGTTCCGAAATCTTTTTACCGATTAAAACTTTCTGTGGCTTGTTGATTCTATCAATTTCAACATCATAAATATCATTGATGATATTTCCGGCTGCAGCAATGCAAAGTGTTGCTATTACAAGCAAAGCAAAATTGAAATCACTTAGTGTAATATCAACTTCAAAAGGTATAAAAAGCCCATACCTAATAAGTATTTGCACCAAGGCGATAAAAAACAGGTTTTGGTAACGAACTAGCTTAAGGTAATTCAAGAGTTAGATTTTAAATTCAGCAATTTTTTTAGGTGTCAATCTTCAACTTAAATTAATCGTATTTAGCACTAACTTTTTCAGTCACTAGCCATTTTCCGTGTACTTTTAGCACTTGCTCAATAACATCTCGAACGCATCCTTTTCCACCGTTTTTATGTGAAACGTATTTAGAGATGTTTTTTATTTCCGGTACTGCATCTTGTGGGCATGAAGGCAAACCAACTTCTTGCATTACTTCATAATCCGGTAAATCGTCACCCATATAGAGAATGTTATCTTTCTTTAAATTATGAGTTTTTAAGTAGTTTTCTAAAATTTCAGTTTTATTATGAGCTCCAAGAAAAACATCTTTTATTCCTAGATTTTGAAGTCTAACTCTCACGCCTTCATTAGATCCACCAGAAATAACACATACATTAAAACCCTTGTCTACAGCAGTTTTAAGTGCGTAGCCATCTTTCACATTCATTGTGCGAAACATTTCACCTTGGGTGTTAACTTGGATGCTTCCGTCGGTAAGAACACCATCTACGTCAAAAATAAAAGTGTTTATGTTTTTTAAATATTCTTTATAACTCATTTTCTTATTTTTCTATGAATACTCTGTTTCTTATTTAAAATTATTCTTTAAGGCATCAGTAAAAAGTTCGTAAACTTTTCTATAGTTACTGTCATCCAACAAATTTAAGTGTTTTTCAATGGTTTTAACGTCATTTCGTTTTGCTGGACCTGTTTGTGCCTCTTTTGGGGATAGGGTTTCAATTTTTAATGCTGTTTCCTGAATTAAAGGCTTAAGCAAATCAAATGGAAGTTTTTCCTTATTTAATATATCACCACCTATATGATATAGGTAATTGGTAAAATTATTTACAAAAACTGCTGCTAAATGTAGTTTAGCCCTTTCCTCGGAAGAAATTTCTGTAACATTTTCAGAAATGGTTTCTCCCAACTTTTGAAGTATTTCCAAATCTGAAGCGTTTTCGGCTTCTATACATATTGGGATATTCTTAGAACTAACTTCTCGTTGTTTCGAAAAGGTTTGTAGTGGATAAAAAATTCCACGTCTGTTGTTTTTAGAAAGTACATTCATAGCTGCACCGCCTGAAGTGTGTACAACCAATTTATTTCGAAGGACCAAGGTTTCAGAGAAAGATGAAATAGCATCGTCTGGAATTCCAATAATATAGACATCGGCTTCTTCAATTTCCGAAATTTTATCAGTAAATGAAATTGATTGAGAAGAAGAATCTAAGTCGATTTTACTTCTGTTAAAAACTTGTTTTACAGTTGCTTGACTGCTGTTTTTAAAAGCTTTGAATAAGTGGCTGTTTACGTTGCCAAAGCCTAAAAGAATCACATTTATCATAACGCGAAGTTAGCCTTTTTATAAATTTCAAAATTAATTTTATGATTAATTATACTCTCCATAAAAAGTTGAATAATAAATTTTAAGTTTCTAGTTTCTAGTTTCTAGTCTCTAGTCTCACCTATACACTTTATGCCTGATAATTTTCACTTCACCATCTTGTTCAAGTTGCTTGATGGCTCGAATTACGGTTTCAACGCGTTGACCCGTTAAATCTGCAATTTGCTGTCGAGTGAGTTCTACTTGAAATAATTCCTCGCTTCCATATTTCTTTTTTAGAAAATCTATCAACGTCAAAATGCGATGTTCTGGAGAGTGAACAGATATTTCTTTTAAAATTGTGGCTTTATAGTACAGCCGTTTAGCTAAAGCTTTGGTGAATTTTAAATTGATTTCAGGATTGTGGGTGAGTAATTCAAACAATTTTGTTTTCGACAGTTTGTAATACTCTGTTTGTTTTACTGCTGCCGCTGAAGCGGGATACTTAAAATCTGCAAATAAAGGGGGCTCTGCAAAGCTTTCACCATTGTAAAAAAATCCTTGAACAAATTCCTTCCCGTCATCGTTTACATTAAACATTTTCACTTCTCCAGTTTTTATCTGAAAATAGAAATCTGCACGAGTATTTTCGTTTAAAATAATCTCTGAAGCGGCAATGTTTTCTAGTGTTGCTTCATAATCTAATAATAATTCTTCAGGAATCATCTCTTTATGATTTGCCTCATAAAATAAGGCTTGGTTCGCTTTGTAAATTTACTCCAAATTATACAAAACCCTAATATTATGAGACATCTATCTATAAAAGAAATGCAGCACGAATTTTCAAAGGACTATTATATGTATATTCCCTTAACCATCATTCTAAATAGTTGCGTGGGTTCTATCGCGGCGATGGCAATTTTGGCTCAAGGTACAAGTTTGTTGTCGGGAATAGAACTTACTATTGTGGTCTCCCTTTGTATGGGCTATAACGCAGCACTTTTGGCGGGCACAAATAAAAAATTCGCCTTTTGGCTATTAACAGTAAGTATGGTTGTGAACATATTGCTGATTTTGATAACTTTGCTGTAAAAACAATGAAAAAGAAAATTGAATCTCGGGAAGATGTATCCATACTTGTAAATACTTTTTATTCGAAAGTCAGGAAAAACGAACTTCTCGGACCTATTTTCAATGGAATTATAAAGGATTGGCCTTCACATCTGGAACTACTTACAGATTTTTGGGAGACCAATCTTTTCTTTCAACGAAAATACTTCGGAAACCCAATGCATGCTCACGTTGAAGTTGATAAGAAAGTGGGCGGTACAATCAACGAACTTCATTTTGGAACGTGGATTAATCTATGGCACGAAACCATAAATGAACTTTTTGAAGGCGAAACAGCCGAAATAGCCAAAAATAGAGCTAGAAATATGGGGACATTTCTGAATTTAAACATATTCAATTCTCGAAATAATTAACTTCAATAATTACTGAGTTTAATAGGTAAAAATCAATGTGTTTAACGAAAACATTGAATTAAATTCAAGTATTTATAACATTAAATAAACGTGTGTTTTAGCAGTGTAAGTACTATGTGTTTTTAATAGATTAAATGAACGCAATTACTTATTTTTGCAGCAAAATTTATCGAAATGCAAAAAAAGATTGCTTCCGTCCTTTTCTCTACCAAATTAACAGCAGTTTTATTTATCGTTTACGCCATTGCAATGGCAGCGGGTACATTTATGGATGCAGACTCCCAAAGTCCGCCAACACCATATACTCGTGAGCTTATTTACAATGCCTGGTGGTTTGAAGCTATTATGGTATTGTTTGCCATAAACTTCGTAGGAAATATTTTCAGATATAATCTTCATAAACCTAAAATGTGGGCTACTTTATTGCTTCACGTTTCTCTAATTTTAGTTATAGTTGGAGCTGCTGTAACAAGATATATCGGCTTTGAAGGGGTGATGCATATTCGTGAAGGCCAGACAGAAAATTCTATTCTTTCTGAAGAAACCTACCTAGACGTATTTATCGATGGAGATTATATGGTTAATGGTGTAGCGCAACGCCGTAAAGTAAAACCAAAAAAACTTCGTCTTTCTGAAAAGTTAAATAACAACTTCACAATAAACACTGATTATAACGGCAAGGATGTTACAATCAGGTATAAGAATTTCATCAAAGGCGCTAAGCAAGATTTAAGAGAAACTGAAGATGGCGAAGAATATATAAAGATAGTTGAGTCTGGAGATGGAGAACGTCACGAACACTGGGCTAAAGTGGGTGATGTTTCTAATATTCACAACATTCTTTTTGCTATTAATAAACCTACTGATGGGGCGATAAATATTACTTTTTCTGAAGATGGAAATCACACAATTTCTAGTCCATTTGCCGGAAACTTTATGCGAATGGCAGACCAAATGGAAGGGGAGGTTGTAGCCGACAGCGTTCAACCGTTTAATATGCGATCGCTTTACCGTATGGCAGGAACATCATTTGTAATTCCTGATCCAATTACTAAAGGTGAATTTGGAATGGTTAAAGCTCCTGCTGACGAACCTAGCAACCAAGATGCACTTATTCTTGAAGTTTCTACTGTTAATGAAACCAAAACAGTAGAGCTACTTGGAGGAAGAGGAACTTCGCCAAATCCAAACGAAGTGCATATCGATGGCTTAAAAGTTTATATGTCTTACGGCTCTGAAAGCATTGAACTTCCATTTTCTATAACACTAAACGATTTTATTGCTGAAAAATATCCTGGAACTGAAAAAGGATATTCTTCATTTATGAGTAAGGTTACTGTTATCAATGAGGATAAAACACATTTTGACGCCGATATCTTTATGAATAACGTACTAGACCATGAAGGTTACCGTTTTTTCCAATCTGGATTCGATCCTGATGAAGGAGGAACAATTCTTTCTGTAAACCACGACTGGTGGGGAACTTGGATTACATACATCGGTTACTTCTTACTATACGTTGGGTTAATGGCAATTCTTTTTACTAAACACAGTCGTTTTGGTAAGCTTGAAAAAACGCTTACTAAAATTAAAAAGAAGAAGAAAAACATGATTACTGTTTTGGTGCTACTACTTTCTTTTAGTGGTATGGCACAACACAGTGAGCACTCAACGCATAAACCTGTTGATAAAGCAAAGATAGATTCGTTAATCGTTGCTAATGCTGTAAGTAAAGAACACGCAGCCGAATTTGGACACTTGATTATTCAGGACAATGGGCGAATGAAGCCTATCAACACTTTCTCAAGTGAATTATTAAGAAAAATAAGCCGAAGCGACCACTATCAAGGATTGGATGCTAACCAGGTGTTTATTTCGATGACGGAATTTCCTAGACTTTGGGTTGAAGTGCCTTTAATTGCGCTTAAACGCGGAAACGATAGTATCCGTCACGTAGCTGGAGTTTCTGAAGATCAAAAAAATATTTCGCTATTAGATCTTTTTGACGACAAAGGAAATTACAAGTTAGAACCATTTTTAGCGGCTGCAACAAGCACTAATACTCCTAACCAATACCAAAAGGATTTTATAAAAGCTCACGAAAATTTTTCGCTTTTAAACTCAGCCTTAAGTGGAGGGATTTTAAAAATCTTTCCAATTCCAAATGATGAGAGTAAGAAATGGGTTTCATACCCAGAATTGAATGAAGCCAACCTAACAGGAATGGACTCGTTGTATGCTAAAAACATACTTCCGTTGTATTTTGATAGCCTTAAAAAAGCACGTGAAAATGGTGATTACTCCAAATCTGATGAATTATTAGAGAGTATTACCAATTTTCAGAAAAAATACAGCGCAGATATAATGCCTTCTGAAAATAAACTGAGAGCAGAAACTTTTTACAATAAAGTTGATATTTTCAATCGCTTGTACAAATACTTCGCAGTATTTGGAATTATAATGATTGTATTCATTGTAGCTCAGCTTATAAAAGATCGAAAAGTGCTTAGAGTTTTAATAAGATCTACAAAAGTTATTATGTGGGTTTTATTTATAGCAATGACGCTAGGGCTTGCTTTACGCTGGTATGTGAGTGGACATGCACCTTGGAGTGATGCTTATGAGTCTGTGATTTATGTAGCATGGGCAACAATTTTCTTTGGACTTTCTTTTGGAAACCGAAGTGATTTAACCGTAGCAGCTACATCGTTTGCGGGTGCAATTATTCTATGGGTTGCACACCAGAGTTGGTTAGACCCTTCTATTGCAAACCTACAACCGGTACTTGACAGTTATTGGTTAATGATTCACGTAGCAGTAATCGTAATGAGTTATGGTCCATTTACACTCGGAATGATGCTAGCAGTAGTTTCTATGTTCCTTATGATTTTCACTACCAAGAAAAATTTTAAGCGAATGGAATTAAACATTACCGAGCTTACAGTAGTGACGGAGTTAGCGCTAACTGTTGGATTGGTTCTACTTACCATCGGAAACTTTTTAGGTGGACAGTGGGCTAACGAAAGCTGGGGTAGATACTGGGGCTGGGATCCAAAAGAAACTTGGGCACTTATTAGTATTATGGTTTATGCTTTCGTAATCCACGCTAGGTTAGTACCAGGATTACGCGGAAAATGGACATTCAACATGTTGGCGTTGTTTTCATACGCTTCAATTATGATGACGTATTTCGGAGTAAACTTCTACTTAAGTGGTCTTCACTCTTACGCTAGTGGTGATGCACCTGCAACACCAACGTTTGTATGGTGGATTACTTTATTTGCAGTAGTATTAAGTGCGGTGTCTTACTTTAGATACAAGAAGTTTTATATTAAGAAAAAGAAAAAATCCAAACGAGTTGAATAGAGGTTTGTTGTAGAGAATTGAGGTTATTTCCTATAAGAAAGAATAAAGATTAAAAATTAGTCGTGTCCGACTAGGATGTAAGACCGCTGCGCTGAAAGATATAAGACGTAAGACTCACTCCTTAATAGGTTGAAAATTAGAAAAAGTTGATTAAACATACTTATTAATTTATAAATTTCAATGCCAAATTTAATAGCAAGCGGTCATTTGGTAAAAATGTTTGAATCACTTGTAATTTTTGACACTGCAGAGTTTCTTATTATTTTAGTCGGACACTAATGATTAAAAAACCATCTTAGAAGCAGGATTAAAAAGGAAACAAGAGTCAAGACTTTTTGCGTTATCAATTTAAATTAAAACCTAATAAAGAAACTCAGTGTTTTAAAAGTAATTAAAGCGGTCAATGGTAACAATGGATGTTTAAAGCCTCTGGAAAACAGACTATTTAAATAATAGATGCGGCTAATTCGCTATTCACCATTAACAAATAACTCATAATTTAAAACCCAATCGCTGCATCATCTCCACGGTGGTCTGCACCGCCTTGTAATTTGCCGTTTTCTAATCTTAAAATTGCATCAACTTTTCCAATAATTGGATCAGTTTCGAGGTTTTCAGGATATCCTTTTTGTTTTAACTCCTCAATGATTTCACGAGGGAATCTTTCAAATTCATATCTAACAGCATCTGGTAACCATTGATGATGGAAACGAGGGGCATCAACGGCTTCTTGCATATTCATATTAAACTCATAAACATTTAAAATTGTTTGTGCTACCGAAGTGATAATTGTAGAACCTCCAGGCGTACCAACTACCATAAATAGTTCACCATTTTTTTCAACAATTGTTGGTGTCATAGAGCTTAACATTCGTTTTTGAGGGGCTATAGCATTAGCTTCGCCTCCTACGAGTCCGTACACATTAGGTGCTCCTGGTTTTGCACTAAAATCGTCCATTTCATTGTTTAGGAAAAAGCCTAGTTCACTAGCATAAAGTTTAGAACCATAAGCTGAATTTAATGTTGTAGTAGCCGAAACTGCATTTCCAAAGGAGTCTACAATAGAATAATGTGTGGTTTCTGTACTTTCATACCCCATAATTACTCCTGGTTTTACTTCTGAAGAAGGCGTAGCAGCATCAAAAGAAAAACTTTGCATTCGCTGTGATAAATAGGCGTCATTGAGAAGTGAATCTGTTGGAATTTCTACAAAGTCGGGATCACCAAGGTAAAAACTTCTGTCGGCATACGCACGACGTTCGGCTTCAGCTAGCACCTGAATGTATTTTGCACTGTTGTGCCCATAGTTAGAAAGAGGAAAGGGTTCAACCATTTTTAAAATTTGTGATAAACAAATTCCACCGCTGGATGGAGGTGCCATCGAAATCACTTTTAAATCTTTATAGTTAAAAACAATTGGCTCACGCCACTGTGATTCGTAGGCTGCCAGATCTTCTAGCGTTATAATTCCTCCTTTTTCATTTAAAAAGGAAACTAATTTTTTAGCTGTTTCTCCTTCATAAAACTCAGAACGTCCATTTTGCGCAATTAACGTTAAGGTGTTTGCTAAAGCTGCGTTTTTAAGTGTGTCACCTTTCTTATATGTTTCAGTAAAAAGATTTTTTTCACCGCTAACTTCTTCAAATATGGTTTTGTAATGTTCCAACCTTTCTGCCTGTTGTTCGGTAATAATATATCCGTTTTTAGCAAGGTCGATAACAGGTTTTAAAATTACTTCCATTGGTAAACTTCCCAACTTTTCATGTACTGCAAACATTCCTGCTACTGTACCAGGCACGCCCACAGCAAGCGCTCCAACAGAGCTTTTTTCGGGTATAAAGTTTCCTTCTTCGTCTAAATACATGTTTTTTGTAGCGGCAATAGGAGCTTTTTCACGATAGTCTAAAGACCCTATTTCACCGTATTCGCTGCGGTAAACCATAAACCCACCGCCACCTAAATTACCAGCATAGGGGAAACAAATAGCTAATGCCATTTCGGTAGCAATCATAGCATCAAAAGCATTTCCGCCCATTTTTAGGATTTCTGTGCCAATGCGAGAAGCTTCTTCTCTAGCTGAAACTACCATTGCACTATCAGCTACTACAGTTTCTTTGCTTTCGGTTTTTGGTTTTTCGTAGCTGTTTTGGGTGGTAACTTTTTCTTTGCAGGCAAATAGTAATAAAACAATTAAAATTAATGAGTAATGTTTCATAATTCGATAAGTTTTTGGTTAGCATGAATTATTAATTCATCAAAAAATGAGGTAAATTCAGATTCAAATTCTTCGTAATATTCTTCGAGTTCCACTACTGCTAAGTTCATTTTTGCAACTCCTTTAGTGCGTACATTCATTTGGGCTAGTATCTTTCCTATACCTTCAACAGTAGCGTAGCTCAGCAACCAGTTATCAGCTATCATATACGGCATCATTCGCTGAATTCTAGCGGGAAGTATGGTGAAGTTATTACGAAGCAACTCATAAAATTCTTCAACATATTCATCCAAAGGTTGATCGGAATATTTTTTCCAATTTTTTGCAAGATAATGGTCGTAAAGTATATCTACAATTACGCCACTATAATGGCTGTAGTTTTTGTGAAGTCTCTTGGTGCTTTTATGAACAGTGGGGTGAGAATCGGTAAAGGAATCGATCTCGCGATGCAATAAAATACCTTTTGCAATTTTAGGGGGGTATTTAAGGTAACGCTTTCCTTTTATGCCATCTGCAATAAAATTGCCAATTGTAATTTCGTCGTCATCTCCGGAGAGATATATATGTGCTAAAAAATTCATTCAATAAATATATGTATTTTTGATCTGTAAATACTGAAAATTGAAGAGGTTACCCAATTTAGACCCGTTGCGGTTTTTTCTAGCATCCCTTGTGTTGCTGTTTCACTTGCCTCAACTTTCCGCTAACCAGGGACTTCCTTATTTTGATGGGCTTCCTATATTTCATCGTGGTTTGGAGGCCGTTTATATGTTTTTTGTACTTAGCGGGTTTTTAATCATTAGAATTATTTACCGCGCCAAAATTCGGGGTACATTCTCTATTAGAGACTTTTACATTAAAAGAATTCTGCGAATATTTCCTTTGTATTATCTAGTTTTAGGTTTTGGATTTTTCTTTTACAATGTGATTTTACCCTATTTAAATATTTATTTTGAGATAAAATATACGTGGAAGGAAGCTCTATTATATAATGTTTTCTTTCTACCGAATGTATTCGCAAAAGTTTACGAACCCGGTGGAATTATTGAAATTCTATGGTCAATTGGGATTGAAGAACAGTTTTATTTATTCATAGCCCCTTTACTGTTTTTTATTAAAACCAAGTGGATTTTGCCAGTTCTAAGCGCTTTGCTGTTTGGGTATTTTATTCTATACTGGTCAAATGTTTTTGAAGTACTTCGCGATTATACTTTTGTGTTTTTCTACCTTTTCACAGGTGGAGTTATTGCTATACTTGAAGAAAAGAAAATGTTAGAGGTTTTTAAACGTAGAAAATTTTTTCCCCTGCTAGTTTGTTTGGCAACATTGCTGTTTTATTTTACCGATATATTTATGTTTGAACCTTTGTGGCTTCGTTCTTTAATAACCTGTTTGTTGTTCGGATTCTTTGTACATACCTTGGCATTCAACAATCGCGGAGTGGAAATGAATAATAAAATAATTAATCATTTAGGAAGTATTTCGTACGGAATATATATTTATCACGCCATAATTCTAAACGCTGTTGTATTTTTGTTTTTAGAACTAGAAATCCTTCAAAACCTTAATAAAAAATTAACCGTATTTTTGATGCTCCTGCTTACCTTCGCAGGAACTATTTTAATAGCTCATATATCGTATACTTACTTTGAGCTTTACTTTTTAAAATTGAAAAATAAATTTAGAAAATGACTTTAATTAAATCTATATCAGGTATACGCGGAACAATTGGCGGCCTACAGAGTGAAAACTTAACTCCAATCGATGCTGTAAAATACGCTGCTGCATACGGTAGTTGGGTAAAGAAACAACGCAACAAAGAAACACATAGAGTAGTGGTGGGTCGTGATGCCAGGATTTCTGGTGAAATGATTCAGCAATTGGTTATGAACACCTTAGTAGGGATGGGTATAACGGTAATAGACCTAGATCTTTCTACCACTCCTACAGTTGAAATGGCAGTAATGATGGAACACGCCGACGGTGGAATTATACTTACAGCTAGCCACAATCCAAAGCAATGGAATGCTCTTAAATTATTGAACAATAAAGGTGAGTTTTTGAACGCTGCAGCGGGACAAGAAATTCTTGATATTGCTGAAGGAGGAAATATAGAATTTGCAGAAGTTGATGACTTAGGCGAAATTCATAAAAACGATGCCTATATAGACTTACACATCGATGAAATTTTAGATTTACCTCTAGTAAATGTCGATGCTATTAAAGCTTGTAAGTTCAAAGTAGTGGTTGATGGTGTTAATTCAACAGGAGGAATAGCGATACCGTTATTATTAGAAGCTTTAGGAGTAGAGCCAGTAAAATTGTATTGTACTCCAAACGGTCAATTTCCTCACAACCCAGAGCCTTTAAAAGAGCATTTGGGCGATTTGATGAAAATGGTAGTAGATGAAAATGCCGATTTCGGAATTGTAGTAGATCCAGATGTAGATCGTTTAGCTTTTGTTGATGAAAAAGGTGAAATGTTTGGGGAAGAATACACTTTAGTAGCTGTTGCTGATTATGTTTTAAAACATACACCAGGAAACACTGTTAGCAATATGTCTTCGTCTAGAGCCTTACGCGATGTTACCGAAAAACACAATGGAACTTATACGGCTAGTGCAGTTGGGGAGGTGAATGTGGTTGAAATGATGAAAGAAACCAAGGCTGTAATTGGCGGTGAAGGTAATGGTGGAATAATTTATCCAGAATTGCATTACGGTCGTGATAGCTTGGTAGGAGTAGCTTTATTCTTAAGTCATTTGGCGGAACAAAAAATGGCTGTTAGCGAACTTCGTAAAACATACACCTCATATTTTATGAGTAAGAAGAAAATTGAGCTTACTCCAACATTGGATGTAGATGCAATTTTAAAAGCTATGGAAGCTAAGTATGCATCAGAAGATATCAATACCATAGATGGAGTTAAAATTGATTTCCCTGAAAATTGGGTACACTTACGTAAATCAAATACAGAGCCTATTATTAGAATATATACCGAAGCCAAATCGCAAGAAGAAGCAGATAGCTTAGCAGATAAGATTATTGCTGAAATTAAAGCAATAGCTAATATTTAGTAAACATCTTAGATTAAATATTAATGGCCCCAGTTGGGGCCATTATTTTATGAATTTAATTCCCTCAATTCAATATAAAGAAGATTCTTAATCAAGATGAATCGAGCATTTTAAGTTTATTTCTTTGTGAATGGAATAAGCGTAGGCAATTCTTTTTGATAGGTTTCATATTGTTTGCCAAGTGCTTTTTTTAAGTGTTTTCTTAGCCTCCCGAGTTTTCTAAAGTCCATTTCAGGTATTTTTCTTTTAGCTCTTTACCTTTTTCGTTTATTCTAACAATTGTGCTATTGTCTTGATAATTTTTTAGTGTAATAATAACCACCGGTTCCGGAGCCAATACATACGAAATAGTTTGACTATTTTCAATCTTGACTCCCTATATAGGATAATAACCATCACATTCAGGAATCTTCCATATTATCTCTTTTCCTAATTCTAACCTACTACTATTTTCTGAAATAAGGTACTTACTTATTACCTATGGCTTAACAATTTCATTAAAAATTTCTTCTAAGGATTTACTATATGCCCTCCCTATTCCAATTTTAAAATCAGCCCTTGTCAGAAAATGTTGAGGGGTAAGTTTCTTTTAATTTATTTCTTCAGGTTATGTTAAATTTCAATATTTGTAGATACAACCAATTTGTATCTATTATGAGATTTACTGCTATATTCCTTTTTATCTTTTTTATTGCTCTTGTAGAAAACACCCATGCACAATATATCAGTGGGGTATATCAAGGGGAACAGACTAGTGGAAATTATGGAGCTAAGGCAGTTAAAACTGTGCCGAATGACGGTTACATTATGGTAGGAAGTAACACGATGAGAATTCCTGAAAACAAAGATGAAGTTTATGTTCTTAGAATTTCAGACAGTCTCGAACCAAAATGGTCTAAGACCGTTAAGATAGAAGGAAAGGTGTGGGGGAATTCTGTAGAGCTTACACCAGATGGAGGGTTTATCATTGCAGGAACTTCGGAGGCTAAATTCACTGAAAAAAAATCTATTTATCTGTTGAAGTTAAGTTCCGCTGGAGAAATTGAATGGTCGAAAAATTTGAGTGAAATAGAAGGAAATCAAGAAGGTAATGCAATTAAAGCAACCGAAGATGATGGGTTTGTTATAGTTGGTTCTACTCAAATAGTAGGTGAAGGTAAAAATGTATATATCGTTAAGTTGGACAGTGAGGGAGAGGTTGAGTGGAGTAATAGTATTGGTGGGCTTGGAAATGATATAGCACATGCAGTTGATACCACCTTAGATGGACAAGGAGGCTATATAATAGCTGGAGAAACAGACTCTTTTGATGTAAATCAAGGTTCAGCCGATAGTTATATTGTTAAGTTAGATTCTTTAGGAAATCTTGAATGGTCTACGCTAATTACCCCTTTTCAATGGAGTAAAGCTTATGGCGTAGTTGCTATTCCTGGAGATGGATATGCCGTTGCAGGGAGACTATATCCAAATGGTTATATTGTGAAATTGGATGCCTATGGAAATTTAGAATGGAGCAATAAGTACGTTAATCAAACTCATTATTCAGGCTTTCACGATATTGACTTAATCGGTAATGGCAATTTGGTTGCTAGTGGAGTTGCGTCAGGAGGAGTGAGTTTTTTAATGGTAGAATCTAATGTAAATGGCGACTTTGTACAAGGAAATCAATATTTTGGGCAAGAGAAATTTGCAGCCTTCGCCTCAGCGCCAACCGATGATGGGGGCCTTATTACTGTTGGAACTAAAAATGCTAGATATAACGAGTGGGGGGATCGGGTTTTTTATGTAAAGCAAACACCATCTCTTCTTACTTGCGAATCTTTAATTCCAGTTTATTCTTATGACGATATACCTGGTGTTGCGAGACGTTCGGGAGGAGTTGTAACCAAAGGGGGAGCGAGTTTAACAGATGTGATGTCTATAGAAGGTGAAGGATTCGATATATTTCGTCGTTGTAATTCGTTAGGGAAGTTAGATCACTCTAAATTGGAGTTTTCTATATATCCCAATCCTGCATATGGTTTCTTTTTCATTAATTCAGAAGCTCTAATATACCGAATTGAAATAACAGCCCTAGATGGAAAGAAAATTTATTCGTCCGAAGTGCGGAACCACTCAGTTTCTGTTAGCACGCGAGATTTTTCAGCAGGTATGTATCTCGTAACTATTCATTCAGAAGCTGGAAGCAGCACAAAGAAAGTGATGGTTTCTAAATAAGGCATCGTACTCTCTACTTGTTGTATTTAGAATTTTGTTATTTGTCTGCCGCGTGGAAGTTTCATTTTAACCGAATAATATCTAGAAGTGCTATTTAGTATTATTTTGCTGTTTTCAGATGAATACTAAACCTGTACTTAAAAGCCATGAAAAGTCTAAGCACTACGGTTACTTATGGACTCGATTTGCTATTATCATTATGAAGGAGGATAAATAGAAATATGTATTTGTAATTTTGATGATGTTGATGCACCTAGGCATTAACCATTCCTTCGAAAACCTATTCTACAGGATTTTGAATTTAAATTAGAGCCTTAGATTCTAATATCATTTATTCACATTAAATTATTTCTTGATTTTCGCTAATATTTCTCTAAGTTCTGTTTCTTTCTGCGTTCCGGTTAGAAATTTTTTTCCATTCAGAAGTTCTATAGCTAAACCTCTATTTCCTTTAATGTTGTAGACAGTTCCATATTTTGTACCAAGCCGGATGCCCCATCCACCTACAAATCCGTAATTAACTACTTCAGCACTTTTTACATCTTTCCAATTTACTTTTTTCTTGACAAAGGGGAAGAAACTCATTCGGATTTCATTTTGGTCAATAATAGTTTTTAGTCGCATAAACCAAAACAAAGTAATTAAGCCAAAAATGAAAATAGAAAAAATAATGAGCCCTAAATCGGACATAGGATTATCACCAAATTTTTCCTCGATAATTAATTGTTTATAAATCCCTATAATGGGTAATACTCCTATTCCGATTAAAATTAACCAAAGCCACCATTGTGTGAATTTTTGTTCTTCTTTGAAAACGATCTTCATATTCAATTAACTAATAAGGTTAAAATAAAAACACTTAAGTTTATATAGAATTAAATGTAAGGAATTTTCGAATGAAAATGGGTGCTGTAAACCTTAAACTAACGCAGATAAAGCCTAAAATATTCTATCCAGCTAATTTTAATAAATGTCTTATGATTTTCTTTTTTCCAATTCTTGAACTGCTAATTTCAGAATTTTTATTTGTCCGTAAATATTATTCCACGGTTCAGCATTAATTTGAAAAGTTTCTGTTTTTTTTCCGAAAGAGTTTTTATACTTAACGACAAATCCTTTAAAGTGATCCAATTCAATAATTTCACTAGTTTTTAGTTTTAGTTCTTTTCTACCACCTAAAATGGAATAACTTATTAGGCTTATCTGATCTCCATTAACACCTATTTCAAGTAATATTTTCTGTTCCTTTATTGTTAAGTACATCGGATAAATTAATAATATCAACCAGGTATACCATTCAATTCGCTTAACGGTATTGAATAAATATATAATCAAGCCAACTGTTATAATATTGACCAGTAATCTCCAAAGTATTGATATTTTTAGGTTATGTATTAAATGGTCATTCATATCTAAATTCCTGAGTTTTAATTAGTGCCGAAGTATAGAATAAGGTGCATTTGAAGGATATTATTTGCATTTCTGTATTCCTTTCATTTTTCTAAGTTGCCGTTATTTAAATACTTAACATTATTTGTAAAATTAAAATCTGTTTTGTTATTATATACGTATCTGTTCAAATCTGTAAAATTAAAATCGGGAATTATCTGCTACATCGAGTATGCCTTTTAAACTTCATAAGTTTGTAATATGAAGTCCATATTGATCAAAATGCCGAATTAAATAAGCTTTTTCTTTTGGGGATTTGAAATAAAACGGAATAGAAAACTCGATGTAATCAGGATAAAGTTTACCCTTAAAATTAGTAAAAGAAGTTTCCCCATCTCTGAATTTGACTTTGAAACTAATATAGTTTTCTTCTTGCTTTAGCCATATACCTATGTCTTCATTAAACTCTCCTTTTTTAATAACGCCATAATTATATTGATGATTATAATCAACGGCTGTGTAAGTGATTTCTTTCGCGATTTGAGCCTCATTATTCTCCCACTCAAGAGGTGTAAAAGGGAAGGTCCATGCACCCACATAGGAATAATATCCACTGCTAAGCATTTCAAATGTTTTTTTAAAGAAGTTAGGATGTGAAAGTTTCTCTTCCTCCCAACTACCGGAAATATCTAGCTCGTCCGGCCATAGGTAATGTGCCAATTCGGGAATAAACTTCACACATTCTTGCTTTACTTCTCGTTCTCTTTTTTGCATCCGCAAGGACTTTTCATAATAAGGAGATTTCTTGTCCTTAATAACTGAATAGTCAAATAAACACAAATTCTTTTTTTCTTCTAAACAAGTGAATAAATAACCTCTATGATATTTTGATAAGGAGAAGTAGTTTTCCTTGTAAAAATAAAACACAGTAGTTTCAATAAAAGATTCTCTGATACCTGGACCTTTTTTAGTAACTAGTGCAAAGGAATAATCACCAGGCGGAGGAAACTTACCTTTTTCCCAAGTGGCTGGAGCGGTTAAAACAAAACTTCGTCTATTTTCTTGAAAGGGAGCTACAAACTTATTTTCCTCCTTTTTTGAGTTAGCCCAGAAACCACATTCCTCCCATATTTCTTGCATAGCTTTAATATCTTCGGGCTTGTCAGAATCCTTCAAAATACGCAGTAAATCGTATATATGGTTAGATTTTTTTAGCTTCTCTATTGTTGTTTTTGCCATTATTGAATGATTGAATATGCAAAAGTCTTGGCTTTAGTTCAAATCGGTTTACCTTTCTTAAACCGTTCTTTGTATGATTGGTGGCTTGTTGATGTAACCAATTTAACAAAAAAATCACAATTAGACATGAGTGAAGTGCACTGTGGAAAATAAAACCATGTGCCGTTAGCTATCGGGATTGGTAAGTAGGTGAGAACTAGCCATTAATTATACACATCTTAAGTTTGATTTTCTCTAAATCAGTTAACTTAGTGTTTTAGCTGTTTTTTTATTCCAGGCTATATATCCGAATAGACCAATGGCAACTATAATCATAATTGTTACTCCTAATTTTAATCCAAAAATTGGGTTGTCATAAAATCTGTCATTAAAAAATCCAGTACTGAAAATTAACATTGATGTTGGTATAAAGGCTAAGCTAATTAAAATTGCCAAATATTTTGGATTTGAATACTTTGTTAATGTGGAATAAAGAATTGGTGCAATATGGATTTCCGAAATGCCCATAAAAAGGATTGATAACAAATAGAGGATCATATGTTTTTCAGTAAAAACGTCTGGAATTGACATTAAAACAATAAGTGAAATAGCACCAAAAATAAAACCCAAAATTAATTTGAAGAATTGCGAAGTATAGAAATATGTCCATCCTATTATTGCAATTATACCTATTGGCAAAATGAGGAGGGAATTAATTGAGTGCCAATCATTTTTAAACATTTCAATAGTAATAACATCTCTAAATTGAACTTGTAAGTCTATAATCCTATAATACGAGATTTCATAAATTGCCCAGAAAAGTCCAACTACCATCAGAACGATGGAAATATTTATAATTCTTTTCTTAATAGTTAAATCGTGCTTAAATTCTTTTTCTACAACTTTTTCTTTGGTTCTAAGTATAGGAATTAAGGAGGATAACATTAATAAGCCACCGATTATAAAAGCATAATTATATCCGTATTTTTCTCCTATTAAGCCAATTAATAAAGTGCCAAGAAATGCCCCTAAATTTGTTGCCAAATAAAAAATCGAAAAACCCGAATCCAATTGTTTCTTATTGTTTAGATATGATTTCCCAAAATTTGAGATAATATTTGATGTGTAAAATCCGTTGCCAATAACTATCAAAAATAACCCAAGATATAATCCTAATGTTGATGGAATACAAAGACAAAAAGCCCCAATTGCCTGAATCATTCCTCCTATAAACAAAGCTTTTTTATTTCCAATAACCAGGTCCCCAAGAATGGCTCCAATAATTTTTGAAAGCATAAGGGAACCCGTGAACAACCCATAAATGCTTAACGCTTCTGTACTATTCATTTTTAGGACTTCTCCAGTCATATATATAATAATCAGTAATCTTAAACCATAGTAAGATGCTCTTTCCAAAATCAACGATATACTGTAGTACAAAGTTTCTATGGAATGTTTTTGTATTCGAATTCTTTCCATTCAGAGTTTTTTGTTGATAAATTCCGTGTTTGTATCTGGATTGTTACGTTTTTTAAGCTGGTAATTTAGCAAATACAAACCATTTAAAAATGAACAAAGTGAACTATAAGAAGTGAAAATCCGTGTGCCGATAGCTATCGGGATAAGTAAGTAGTTGAGAATTAGATATTAATTATATAGAATGTTATAGTACGTTATTCATTCACTATTCGTTCTTGTAATTTGGAATGAGCCTTTCTTCCCTGCTAAATTCTTTTATAATGGTTAGCAATTTTCTCACCTTGGTCAATAGTTTTATTTAATTCCCATTAAACACTATTCAATGAAGAAGGGCTTTAGATAATAGTCAAGTTAGTAGTTTAACAAAAAGTCTATTGGATATTAGTTAAAAGTATAATTATATGATGTTTTATTAGATGGAAAGGTTTTAGTATATGTAATTTTGTGAAATACCCTTTTTAACCCCTAAAAATTACTATCATGAAAAATACTTTACTCTTTTTTTTATTTATGCTTTTTGCATTTAAGGTTAGCGCCCAACTGCCAAAAGTTGCTTATATATATGCTGAAGCAGGTCCTGATGCTGCGCAGGCATGTGAAGACCTTGCGACTGACTTATTTGCCACAGGGCATTTCGAGATAGTAGACACATACAATGCTAGCGATAATATTGGAAATCAACCATCATTAGCACAAATAATGACCTATGATGCAGTTCTTATTCAAGGAAATTCTTCTTTTGCAGATGCTGTAGCTCTCGGTGATGATATGGCGGCCTTTGCTGCTTCTGGAGGAGGAGTTATACTTGCTTCTTATACCTTGGATGATTATGGTACACTTTTTAATTCGAAGTTACTAGGGGAATGGCAAAATGGAGGAGAATGGCATATTGTATTAAATCAACCTCTAGATTTTTTATTTACAGTTTGTGGTGATGGTATTGGGACAATATACGAAGCTGACCATCCTGTTGTAGCACATGCAAGTGAACTAGAATTCTCCGATTATCATGCAGGTGCATTTCCTTTAAACCCTCTTGTAACAGCGGATGCAGTACGTTTGTTAGATAGTGCTACCGGCAACCCAATTGCTTATGCATCAACAACTTTACCTAACAGGCTTGACCTCGGTATTTTTATGAGAAAACCTGCCGGATGTAGCTGGGATGGAATTTTTAATGTATCAAACTTTCTTGCAGATGCTTTTTACTATGTAATAGGTGAGGGGTTAAGTGTTAACGACAACAATATCGAGGATTTTACTTTTTCTCCCAATCCAGTAAATGATAAAATCGATCTTTTATCAGTAGAAAAAATCAATAACGTAGAGATTTACTCCGTATTAGGTAATAGGGTTTTTGAACAAAGTAATATGTCTACAGCATCGGCACAACTAGACCTTTCTAACTTGGTCGCTGGAATATATTTAATGAAAATTACTGTAAACGGACAAATTGGTACTTACAAGATTATTAAGAATTAACAGTAAGTCGATACTATTTTAGGTCACTAGTATCTGATTAAGATTTTTTAAAAGCGGGATTTTCTTTTAAGGATTCCCGCTTTGGTTTTTATTTTCATTTTAAGGTTGAAAATTTAAATTTCATATCAGATGATTTAAAGAATGAATAAGTGTATATGATTATCTACCTGGAATTTAAAATGTCATTTTTACACCTATTAATTTTAAATATAAAATCGCGATTTAAATGCTCCGAAACTTGCCTCGAAATCAATTCGTTTTTTTCTTTTAATTCTTAATGAGCTTGCCTAGGGGTAGTTTGCAAATTCAAAAATTATATTCCATTCTTCATCAGATTAAAAGTATTTTATCGGTTTCTTCTTAATTAACCACAACGGAAAAGGAGAAGTGACTAAATATTACTAAATTCTAAATTACCCCATAACCCAGATTTTTACAAGTACGATGTTAGGCAATGCTATTTTTATAATCTGCCAAAACACTTAATTGCTCCGTGTTCCCTGTTTTAATTTGATGGTCTCTGTCAAATTGAATTTCATTTTTTAATTGTATTGCTCTAGGGATTATGTTTTTAAATCTAACCGGTGGTATATTCAAGCTATTACGAGTCTCTTTATCAATAAGATAATTGGCGATGCTTCGGTGGATATAGCCCATATTCCTCTTAACGATATCCAGTTTTAATAGACTGATGGGCGTATTCTCATCCAAAAGTGAATTGGTCAGTATCATAGAATCTTCGTCGGGAGCGTTCTGATACTGTGTCCAAAATTTAAAGAATCCCAAAGCCTCCTCCTTATTATTTGGGATAATGTCCAAAGGTACCCCCAAGAGATAGGTTACATATTTCCACAAGTGGAATATTCCTTTTTCTTCCTCTTGGGAATATTTAAAATTGAGCTTTTTCAGACCAAAAAGATAGTAAACAGTAAAGGCAATATTAGTGGCTACCATATCAGCATAATTGATGGCGATACCATACTTCTCCCGATCCCAGTGCGGCATTTTTTCCTGAATCATTAACCGAGAAGCACTATGCACCAACCTCGTGCTCAAACACGCATTGAGGCGCCTGTTTTGGGAGTCTGCTGCCGTTCTTGAGACATTCACCCAAAAGTTCAGAGTATTATGAAGGCGGGTAACTGCACCTTTATCCAAAGAGCCTGTCGCAACAAGAGGTTTTGTAAGGTTTGCAAAATTATATCCGCCCAACAGAGCAAAGTTTCTTAAAACCAAAAGTCCTATTAAACCGCTTCGTTCAGATAATTCTGAACCTACTTTTATTAGTTTTTCATCTAACCAATCTGGTTTTTTTTCTAAGTTTTTCTTAAAATCGAGGTAATCTTGTGGTAGATTTTCGTCTGTGCCACTGTGTAAGGATTTCATAATGGTTTTGAAATCGTTATTTTTCATCCACTTTTTAACCAAAACATCTACTTCTTCATCATATTGATAGAAAAGATTTGAGTTATTTTGACTTGTAGGCACATCTTTTCCCGCCCATTCTATGAAATTTTTCCCATTGCCATCTTTCCAAAAATTCACATTTGTATTATTTAACTTCATTGTCATACGGTTTTTCTATACTATCGATTAACCATTTCACACGGCTTATTTTTGATTTTTAAAATTACTTAAATAAAATATAATAGCTAATACTGCCATTGAACCAAAAGCGATATGAAATGCGTAAGTCAAATTAAATTGACTAATTATCAATGCAATAATCAATGGGGAAACAAACTGACAGAAAAACAACATAGACGACATGGTGCCTATTATTTTTCCTCTATTTGAAACAGGAACATGTTTTATGAGCCATACATTGCCGTTTGGAAGCAATAGTCCAATTCCAAGACTCGAAATGGTTAAGCCTGAGATTATGCCAAAATAGCTTTTATTAAATGCCATTATAAAATAACCAATGGCCATTAATAAGAAGGCAAGACTAAAAAGTGATTTGAATGGGATTTGCTTTTTTATTTCTCCGTTCCTAAGCGATTGCATCGCGTGGTTTCTAAAGCTTTAATGTAGTAATATTTTAATTATTTTTTTTTCTTTATTCGATATCCGCTATTGCCTTTCTGTATTTAGGTCGGGTAGCTGGGCTTTTTATTGAACTGTAGGAGAGGACTCGTGCGGTAGCGGGGTAATTTGACATTAAAATTATCTTATTTTTTTACTCAATTTTTTCATTTTGAATGATAATTCAACTAAATCGGTTAGAAGCATATGAACAGCATCTTCACTTAAAACGCCGCGTTTAAGATCTTGAGGGATCTCCCCCCTCTTCTCAGCCATAACATCTTTCATATATTGAGATTCATAATATTTCTTTAATATCTCTAAATCTTCCAAAGATTCGGCAAGTTCATTCATTGCTTTATCAGATTTTTCAACGACGATTGTGAGTTCGTCTAATATGTTTTCCATTTTTGTAATACGGTCTATTATATTATTCATAGGTAGATGTTTTTTAATTTTTATTTTTATTTCACAAATCTGTGATTTTAAATTTGTTAAGTTATAGAATGCGCAGGTTTTTTTGGTAATGACTTATCCTAAAATATGGCTACAGGTTAAATTAGCAATTATTTTCGGTTTGACACAGACTTAAGCAATTACAATTAGATTCTAGCCTGCCCTGAGCGCAGGCGATTGGTAGTCGAATCTGCCGACACGAGTGTAACGAACTGGCAAAGCAAATTGCGGTTATAGCTTGTTAGGGAACGTTTTTATCCACGTGTTGCTTTATTTCGCTCAGTTCTTTTTCTTTATTTTCTTTTTCTTCTTCGATATTAAAATCATTTTGAAGACCGAGCCAGAATTTTGCAGAATTCCCAAAATATTTGCTTAATCGTAAAGCTGTGTCAGCCGTAATTCTTCGGTTTCCTTTAATAATTTCCGAAATTCTGGTTTGAGGTATTTTCAAGTCTTTGGAAAGTCGGTATGCGGTGATTTCCAACGGCTCAAGAAATTCGTAATTCAAGATTTGTCCAGGATGTACATTTGCTAACTTTTCCATTTTTATATTTTTTAATGATAATCAATTACCTGCTCGTCCGGCAGGCGGGTTTGCACTTCGTTTGCGTTTCCTTTATCCCAAATGAAAATAATCCGCCATTGTTTATAAATTCGAATACTGTAAAATTTGCTAAATTTTCCGGTCAGTTTTTCCAGTTGGTTGGATGGTGGAATTCTCTTATCGGAAATATCTTGCGATTTGTTCAATGTTCTTAATTTCCTCCCTCCAACGTTTTGAATATCAATCGGCATTTTCTTAACTCGGATTCCGTCCCAAATTTGTTCGGTTTCTTTTGAACCAAAGGATAATATCATACCTTTTTACGTTACTTACGTCAAAGGTGAGTATATTTTTGAATGTTTGCAGAATTTTTCTTCAAATGTGTACAAGTTTAGCGGCTATATGTCAGTTGCCAATCAAGGCGCACTGAGTTCTCTCGGCCATGATAAATATTATTCGTGAAAAAGAACTTCCGGCATGAATATATTTGGCAATTGCATTTATTCGCTGTTGTGTGCCGTTCAGTATTCTGTCAAGATCAGATTTTACTTTTATACCGTTCACAATCACATTTGTTTATTTTCGGCTTACGCTTATGTACGGGAACAATATGGTAGACTCATTAACTACTTGAGCAAAGGGCAGAAATTTTTTCAATTTCTTGTTTAGATTATTAATGAACATATTCATTTCTCTCACAATCAATTCATCATCTAGACCCGCATGATGCACAAATCCATCCCGATTTAAAATAGACATGCCATGATAATTAATTTTTATCAGTTCATTATCGAGTGCTATTTCTATCATTCTCATTGTTATACGAAAACTGTCACTGCTTTGAATGGTTGCAGGCAAGAAAGTTTCCCCCCTAGACGCATTCTCCACTTTTTTATATGCTGCTCTAATTTCTATAGCGGGGTTATTTGTTGCGTCATTATATAACCTACTTATTAAAACTGTAGGATTACCTATTTCGGTTTCAGGTATTTTTCTAGACAACCAATCATTCAGCATTTTTATTAAACTTCCTCTCATTATATATAGATTTTCGATTTAAAAGTAATAATAGCCGTTTCTTTGCGATGGCTACTATCACGGGAATGGCACACAACGTTACGTATATGAGCTGTGGCGTGTCTCGTCACGGACAATTGCAAACAGGTACTTGTCTGTGGAAATTCCGCAGGATTTTCCAAGTAGGCGAGGACAAGCCATTGCTTATACACATCTTAAGTTTGATTTTTACTAAATAAGTTAATTTTAAGTATTAATCAGAAAGAACAAAAGAGCGGAGTAAGGTTACTATATACGGTG
>NZ_VDMC01000013.1 GCF_006346335.1 Aequorivita sinensis | reverse complement strand
GTGAAGGTGTCTTTTGGTATTTTGCCAAAAGACGGAAGGGGTGGAGACTAGATTGTTTTTATTTTTTTTTAATGTTTCCCACCCCGCCCATTGGGCAGCTATTCCTTTCAGATTGGGGAGTTTTACTCATACTTTTATACACGAATAATAATTTTTTATATAAACAGTTCCTTCCCCTTCTATATATTTTTAATGAAAATTTCTAAGTTTCTTCTAGGTGAAGGTGTCTTTTGGTATTTTGCCAAAAGACGGAAGGGGTGGAGACTAGATTGTTTTTATTTTTTTTTAATGTTTCCCACCCCGCCCATTGGGCAGCTATTCCTTTCAGTTTGGGGAGTTTTACTCATACTTTCATACACGAATAATAATTTTTTATATAAACAGCTCCTTCCCCTTCTATATATTTTTAATGAAATATTCTAAGTTTCTTCTAGGGGAAGGTGTCTTTTGGTGTTTTACCAAAAGACGGAAGGGGTCTTATTTTCAACTTGGCCATTCCTAATAAAAAGTTAAATTTTAATGATTGCAACTCTTTTCAAAGGGATTTCCGCAGTTAAAATGGTTAATCTACTATATTTACAAGCTGAAAATTTTGTGTGATAACAAGATCATTTTCAATTCATATTTAATCAATAATTACATTCACTAATGAAAAAATTAATTCTTTCTTTATTTATCGCAATCTTCGTTTTGCCGGTACAAGCAAATGAAGGTATGTGGTTCTTAATGCACATTGAACGGTTGAATTACCGTGATATGCAAAAAATGGGGCTTCAACTTACACCTGAAGAAATATACAGTATAAACAACTCTAGTATAAAAGATGCTATTGTTCAATTTAACCGTGGTTGTACTGCTGAAATAATTTCTGATAAAGGTCTTGTGTTGACTAACCACCACTGTGGGTATAGCCAAATTGCTGAGCTATCTACTGCTGAAAACGATTATTTAACAAATGGATATTGGGCAGCAAACCACAAAGAGGAATTAAAGCCTAAGAGTCTTTCTGTTCGTTTCTTTGTAAGAATGGACGATGTTTCTAAACGTATTTTAAGTAAGGTTAACGATAAAATGACCGAACTTGAACGCGAAGCAGCAATCAATAAAGAAATTGCATTAATCGAACAAGAAAATAACGAAGGTGGAAAATATACCGTTTCTGTTAAATCATTTTATGAAGGAAATGAATTTTACTACTTCGTTTACCAAGATTATAACGATGTTCGTTTAGTTGGAACACCTCCTGCTAGTATAGGAAAGTTTGGTGGAGACACCGATAACTGGGAATGGCCAAGACACACAGGAGACTTCTCTCTTTTTAGAGTTTATGCGGATAAAGATGGTAACCCAGCAGAGTATTCTGAAGATAATGTTCCTTTAAAGCCAAAACATCACCTAACTACAAGTATCAAAGGATTTGAAGAAAACGACTTTGCTATGATTCTTGGATACCCAGGTCGTACAAACCGTTGGATGCCTGCGGGTGGTATTGAGCAAAACGTAGAATATGCTTACCCTGCTTGGGTTGAGGCTTCAAAAACATCTATGGATGTAATGAAGGACTATATGGACCGCGATCAGCAAGTAAAATTAGACTATGCATCTAGCTATGCGTCTATTGCTAACTATTGGAAAAACCGTCAAGGGATGATTGATGCTTTAAAACATCACAAAACTGCTGAAACTAAGCGTGAAACTGAAGCGAAATTTCAGAAATGGGCTTCTAAAAAAGCTAATAAAAAATATGCTAATGTAATTCCAACTATAAATGATTACTACGCAAAAACAAATGAAGCAAGTAGTCATAATAATTACTTAGGCTTATTGTTAAGAACAAGAATGGCTACACTTCCTTACCGTTTAGGAACTGCTATTGAATATTACATCGAGCAAAATGATGCAAAAAGAGCAGAGTTAAAGCCAAAATTGGAAGCAGAAATTAATAATCTTTACGACGGACTTTACCTTCCATTAGAAAGAGATGTGTTGGCTGCTCAGTTTAAACTATACTCTACTAAAGCTACAAACATCGCTCCGATGATAGCTGACATTGCTACAGAAGCTAATAAAACCGAAGATGGGTGGAAGGAGTATTTAAACAATGCACTACAAAACAGTGTTTTTGAATCTAAAGAAAAGCTGCAAGGCTTCATGGCTAACCCAGATGCTGAGGTTCTTAAAAATGATCCACTATACCAACTTTCTGTTGATTTGTTAAAGCGTTACCGTTTCAAGTCGGAAGAAGAAACTCAATTAGGTCACGATTTCGACCGTGCATTTAGATTGATGGTTCAGGGAATGAGAGATCAAAATCCTGATGAGAAATACTACCCAGATGCGAACAGTACTTTGCGTTTAACGTACGGGAAAGTTATTTCATTGCCAGAAGATAAGCGTAACGACGCTAACAAAAACTACTATACTACTTTAAAAGGAACAGTAGCTAAGTATCAGCCTGGTGATGATGAGTTTGATATGCCTAAGGAGCTAATCGACCTTTATGAAAAGAGAGATTTTGGTCAGTATGCAGATAAGGATGGATACCTTCCAGTAAACTTCTTAACTGATAATGATATTACAGGTGGTAATTCTGGTTCTCCTGTTCTTAACGGAAAAGGTGAGTTAATTGGTCTTGCATTTGACGGTAATATTGAGGCAATGGCTGGAGATGTTATTTTTGACGACCAATTACAACGAACTATTAATGTAGATATACGTTATGTACTATTTATTATAGACAAATTAGCTGGTGCAACTCACCTTATTGATGAAATGACAATAGCTAAATAAGTAAACTTTTAATTTTTACTGAAGCCCACAAGTCTTATAATATGATTTGTGGGCTTTTTTATTTCTAATGTTTATTATAAAAAGATTAACCATCAACACTAAAGTTCTTTACTACTTTTACCGCCAAATAATATGTGAATGAAAAACTTTAAATTTCTGTTGATCTTTCTTACTCTAGCATTATTTACTGCTTGTAAAAACGAGTACGCCGAGTTTTCTAAAAAGCCTGACTACATTTCAAAGCCAAGTAAAAAACACAAAGCATATTTTGAGGCTTACGATGAAACTATGAAGCAATGGGGTGTTGATTATGAAGAGCTTTATATAACTACCTCTCACGGTATAGCGCATGTGGTAGTAAGCGGAAATAGAAAAGCAACTCCAGTTGTTTTGCTACACGGAATGAATGCTAGTTCTACTATGTGGTATCCCAATGCTAAAGCTTTGGTGAAAGATTATAGAATATTCGCAATCGATCTATTGTCTGAGCCAGGAAAATCTTATAAAACAGCCGATTTTAATAATATAGATGAAATTACTGAGTGGTATCAAGAGGTTTTATGGGCGCTAAAATTAGATTCTTTTCATCTTATTGGCGCTTCAAGAGGAGGTTGGTTTGCCGTTGATTTGGCAACGAAAAGTAAAAGAGATATTAAAAGCCTTGTTTTGTTAAGTCCTGCACAAACTTTTATGTGGATTCCGCCTAGTACCGATTTAATTAAAAATATAATCAATGCACTTTCTTCTGATGAAAAGAAGTTAGAAAGAGAGCTTGAAACGATGTCAAGCAACGTAAACGCAATAAATACGAATTATTTAAAACAATATAGAATTGGAGTAAAAAATGATACTCTTCCTAAGTTTATGATGCAAATGACGCCATTTCCAAATAAAAGTTTACAAACCTTAAAGATGCCTACACTTGTATTGATTGGTGATGATGATGTAATTAACGGCAAAAAAACTCTTGGTGTTGTAGAAAGAAATATATCAAGCAGTCACGCCGAAGTCGTTCCAAATGCAGGCCACTTTGTATCGGTGGACCAAGCTGAAGTAGTTAATAAGAAAATTTTAAACTTTCTCAATAACGTTGATAAAGCTGAGTAGGAGTTAACCAGAAGTCTTCATTAAACTTAATTGTTTCTATTTATAGTATTTAGGCGATTTTTATCTTTTTGAAGATTCGTTATTTCTTATTATTTCTTCAAAGAAAATCTAGTTGTCACTGCTTTACTATTAATAGAACTTTTATTCAATTTCAAAATATACAGAAGTATTTGAAGGGCTATCTTTGCGCAAAAGTGAAATAGGAAAATGCACGACAAACCAGTAAAAGAAATGCGTAGAAATTGGGTGTTATTTGCACTCATGATTACTATGATGCTAGCTGCAATGGATAATACTATTGTGGCTACAGCCATTCCTCAAATAGTTGGTGATCTTGGTGGCTTTTCACTTTTTAGCTGGTTGTTTTCAATCTATTTACTTGTTCAAACGGTTACTATTCCCATTTATGGAAAGTTAGCAGATATCTATGGACGGAAACCAATACTCATTTTGGGAATTTTAATATTTCTTCTCGGTTCTGCTGCCTGTGCTGCCGCTTGGAATATGCATTCATTAATTTTTTTTAGAGGGTTACAAGCTGTTGGAGCTGGGGCAATAATGGCTACTGTAAATACCATAGCAGGAGATATTTATACTATTCAAGAACGCGCTAAAATTCAAGGTTGGTTGTCTAGTGTTTGGGGTGTTTCTGCAATAATGGGACCTGCAGTGGGTGGAGCTTTGGCAGATTATGCATCGTGGCGATGGATATTTCTAATTAACCTCCCTATCGGCGCTGGGGCAATAGCATTAATAATCATTTATCTTCACGAGAAAAAACCTAACAACCTCCACAAAATAGATTGGGCAGGTGCCTTGGCGATGTTAGTAACAGGAACGGTTATTATGTTTGGTTTACTACAAGGCGGTCAGTCTTGGCCTTGGTTATCCCTTAATACTTTGGGAATTTTATTCCTTGCAGTTTTATTGATATACATAACAATACGAATAGAACGAAGAGCAGTAGAACCAATTTTACCAGCATGGGTATGGAAAAAGAAAGTTATCCTAAGGGCTAATTTGGCAACCATAGGAATGGGGATTGCTACAATGGGGCCAAGTATGTATTTACCTGTTTTTGCGCAATCAGTTTCCGGGGTAGGTGCTATGGCGGCTGGGTTTATTTTGGCAAGTATGAGTATTACTTGGCCATTGTCTTCGTCCTTATCAGGAAAGCTTTATCTGCGCGTAGGATTCAGAAACACTGCTCTTTGTGGAATTATAATAGTTATAATAGGTGCTGCAAGTTTCCTGCTAATTCCTTTTCCAGGGCCAGTGTGGAGCTTAGTTGCAATTCAAATGACATTAGGGGCAGGTTTTGGATTAATTACTACCCCACTTTTGGTTGGAGTGCAGTCTACTGTGGTATGGGGGCAAAGGGGAGTTGTAACGGGTACTAATATATTTTCGCGTTATTTTGGGCAGAGTATAGGGGCAGCTGTATTTGCGGCTGTCTTTAACGCTACAATATCCGATAAGTTGCAAAACGCTCCAGAGGTTTTACAAGGAAAACTGCCAGGAGTAAATAAAATGGTTGAGGTGTTACAAACTCATACTTCTGTTTCAGAAGTAAGTCTTTATTTAAGAGAATCATTCTTTTATGCTACTAATAATGTTTATCTAAGTATGGTAGTTGCGGGATTAGTTACTTTAATTATTCTACTCTTAACCCCAGCTAAATTTCCTTCACTAAAAGAATAAAAACTAATTTTTTACTTCTTTTAATTTTAAAATCAACACTTCGTTAATGTTGTGTTAATGACTTATGTCATAGTTTCTTACGTTTATATTGATTATGTTAGTATTTATGAGTTTTAATTAGATTCTTATAAAAACTACACGAAATTTAAAGCTGAATTTTTGTGATTTGAAATAGTATTAACTTAAAAAATATATAATATGAACATAACATTGAAAAAACTAAAAGACATTCGTTCTGAAAATTGTATCACAATTATTGCAACTACGCATAGAACAAAACCAGATTATTTAAATGATGGATTACGTTTAAAAAATCTTATAAAAGAAGCTGAAGATAGGTTAATGGCAGACACTACAAAGCGAAATGCTACAGGTTTGATAGAGAAACTAAACAACCTAGCTTCGTCTATCGACCATAGCAAGAATTTAGAAAGTCTGTTGCTGTTTGTAAATGATGATAGTGCTGAGTTTACTCGTTTACCGATAAAAGTTGAAGATCGCGTAATAATAGACGACACTTTTGCTACTCGTGATTTAATTAGGGCTATGCACTTAGAAACTCATTACTATATCTTGGTTTTAAGTCAGGAGAAAACTAGACTTCTTGAAGTGATGAATGACAAAGTTATTCAGGAGGTAGGAAATCCATTCCCTTATGAAAATACCCAGTTCTTCTCAAAAAATAGGGCTGCCGCTGCAATAGCTTCCAAACAAACAAGTTTGATTGCTGAATACTTTAACCAAGCGGATAAATTGGTGAATGAGGTACGAAAAGAAAACCCACTACCAGTTCTAATTTGTGGGCTAGAAGAAAACCATAATGAATACCTAAAGATTGCCGATAATAAGACTAGTATTTTTGAGGTGTATCTTAATAAGAATATGATTAACGAGCCTGCCCACACTATAGTTGAAGAAAGTTGGGAAGTTGTAAAAGAATATATCGTTCAAAAAAATAATGCGAGAAAGGAAGATTTGAAGAAGGCAGTTGGGCAGAATAAATTTTTGAGTGATACGAATGAAATTTGGCGAGCAATTTCTGAAGGGAAAATTCAAACACTATTTATCGAACAAGGTTTGTTCCAACCTGCAGTTTTGAAGGATGATGAAATAGTATATGTTTCGGAGGAGAAGAGAAACGATAAGGGAGTGATTGACGATATTTATGACGAAATGATTGAAGCCAATATGGACTTCGGCGGGGATGTGGTTTTCCTTCCCAAAGGGGAATTATCAAAGTTTAACGGATTTGGAGCGATAACACGTTATTAGTCTTTTAGTAGTTATTGTTTAATAGACCCGATTTGCTTTCAATTTAGAAAGTAAATCGGGTTTTTATTTTCATACAAAAAGAAAAATTTATTTACGTACTTGATGTCTTGCAGCCATGAGATAAGTTGATTTTACTGATATAGCTAGATATAAAGTAAATTGGGCAATAATTATAAGAAGTTTAAAGTCAACTTGCCTATTTTTGCTAAAATTTAAAAGAAAATTTTATGGCTTCAGGAATCTTCGCAATACTTGATGATATAGCAGTTTTACTTGATGATGTGGCAGTGATGAGTAAAGTTGCTGCAAAAAAAACAGCAGGCATATTAGGTGACGACCTAGCTGTGAATGCTGAGAAAGCTTCAGGTTTTGCTTCTTCCAGAGAAATTCCAGTTTTGTGGGCTATTACTAAAGGTTCTTTTATTAACAAGTTAATTATTCTTCCAATTGCATTCTTATTAAGTGCTTTTATACCGATTGCTGTTACAATTATTTTGCTACTCGGAGGGCTATATCTAGCTTATGAAGGAGCAGAAAAAATATATGAATTCATTTTTCCTCACGCTCATTCCAAAGAAGAGAAAGTGGACGTAGAGATGAGTGAAGCTGAAATATTAGCTTACGAAAATGAGCGTGTGAAATCTGCCATTATAACCGATTTTATTCTTTCGCTAGAAATAGTGATTATTGCATTAGGAACTGTTCTTACTCAGCCCCTTGCTACACAGATAATAGTTGTAAGTATTATTGCTTTATTGGCTACTGTAGGTGTTTATGGTATTGTTGCACTTATAGTGCGTATGGATGAAGTAGGGTTTAAGCTTATAAAAAGCAGCAAGGAAGGAAAAAGCTTTAAAAAATCGTTAGGGCTATTCTTAGTACAGGCATTACCAATTATAATTAAAAGTTTAAGTGTAATTGGAACTATTGCTTTATTATTGGTTGCTGGAGGGATTTTTGTTCATAATGTAGATTACTTTCACAGTTTCCTACCAACATTACCTTCTTTTGTAGGTGAATTTATTGTTGGCTTAATTATTGGCTTTATTTGCTTACTTATTGTAATAGGAGCGAAAAAGCTTTGGAAGGTTTTCAAAGGAGATAACTAGCGCAAATTTTAATTTAAAGTATTTAAACATCTGAAATAAGTTTTTACTTCAAGATTATAACTATGAGATATATTTTCCCTTTAATTTTATTAATAGGTTGTGCGATTAATGGCTTTGGTCAAACAATAACTATTAAGGAAGAAGAATCTAATGAGCCTATTGAATTGGTTACTCTTTCAAATGTAAAAATGAATTTATATACCACTACAAATGCCAAAGGACAAGCTGATATTTCAGCTTTTAAAAATATTGAAAAGATAGAGATTCGAACACTAGGATATAAATCTATAACTAAAAGCTACGCAGAATTAGAGTCTGAAAATTTTGAAATTTATTTAGAAATATCAAACTTCAACTTAGATGAGGTAGTTATATCTGGCTCGCGTTGGCGACAAAGTAGTGATGATGTAGCTTCCAAAATTATTTCTATTTCTGCCAAGGAAGTTGCGCTTCAAAACCCTCAAACAGCTGCAGATTTACTGAGTACTTCAGGAAAGGTTTTTGTGCAAAAGAGTCAGCAGGGAGGAGGAAGCCCTATAATTCGTGGTTTTGCTACTAGTCGTTTACTTTATTCTATAGATGGTGTACGAATGAATACCGCAATTTTTCGTTCTGGAAACCTTCAAAATGTTATAAGTTTAAACCCTTTTGCAATTGAAAATACCGAAGTGTTATTCGGTCCAGGTTCTGTAATTTACGGTAGTGATGCTATTGGTGGGGTAATGAGTTTTCAAACATTAACCCCAAAATTCACCTTCACTGATAAACCTTATATCACAGGGAAAGCAAGTGCTAGATATTCTTCAGCAAATAATGAAAAAACGGGACATTTAGATGTAAATTTAGGTTTTAAAAACTGGGCGTTCATTACAAGTTTTACTTCTTGGGATTACGATCATCTTCGTCAAGGGAGGCACGGTCCAAACGATTATATAAAAGATTTCTATGTTCAGCGACAAGGGGATTCGGACATTATCATTCAGCAAGACGACGAATTACTCCAAATCCCTTCAGCTTATTCACAAGTCAATTTAATGCAGAAAATTCGCTTTAAACCAAATGATAAATGGGATTTTCAGTATGGATTTCACTATTCAGAAACTTCTCCATATGGCAGATACGACAGGCATAACCGCTTAAAAGATAGATTGCCAAGATATGCCGAGTGGGATTACGGGCCACAAATATGGATGATGAATAATTTAAATATTAACCATACCGCCAACAATGCAGTATTTGACCGAATGAGCATACGATTGGCGCATCAATGGTTTGAAGAGAGCAGGCTAAGTAGAAACTTCAATAAAACTTCTCGTAGCAATCAAGAAGAAGAAGTTAGTGCATATTCTGTAAACTTAGACTTTGTAAAAAGTACCAGCGATAATAACACCTTCTTTTATGGTGTGGAATACGTTCTAGACGATGTGAATTCTAAAGGGAAAGCTAAAGATATTACTACAGGTATTACAGAGGCCGCTCCTTCAAGATACCCCGTTTCAACTTGGCAATCGTTAGCGGTTTACTTCACAGATGAATATAAAGTTTCTGAAGAATTTACTTTAAGTGCAGGAGCGCGTTACAATCATATTTTGTTGGATTCAGACTTTGATACAAGTTTTTACTCTTTTCCTTTTTCAAAAGCAAGTATCAGCAAAGGTGCACTTACTGGGAGTATAGGAGGTGTTTACAGACCAACTAAAACATTAGTATTAAGTACAAACTTGGGTACAGCATTTAGAGCTCCAAATGTGGATGATATCGGTAAAGTTTTCGATTCGGAACCTGGAAGTGTTGTTATTCCTAATCCCAACTTAAAACCGGAATATGCTTATAATGCAGATTTAGGGATTGCTAAAGTATTTGGCGATTTTGTAAAACTTGATGTTACTGCATACTATACTTCACTTAAAAATGCATTAGTTCGAAGAGATTTTAAACTTAATGGCCGTGATAGTATAATTTATGAAGGAGAACTAAGTCAAGTGCAAGCAATTCAAAATGCTGCAGTTGCACATGTTTATGGAGTTCAGGCGGGAGTTGAATTAAAACTACCAAAAGGATTTGGATTTTCTACAGATATAAACTTTCAGAAAGGAGAAGAAGAATTAGATAACGGGAAAACTAGTCCCGCACGTCATTCTTCACCATTTTTTGGAGTATCACGCTTAAATTACAAGAAGAATAAATTGAGAATGGAGTTGAACGTGTTCTACCAAGGAAAACGCGATTTTGACGACTTACCTGAAGGAGAAAAAGGAAAAACTGAAATATACGCTTTAGATGAAAATGGCAATCCTTATGCCCCGTCTTGGTATACATTAAATTATAAAGCCCTTTATAAAATTTCACATACATTTGATATAAGTGGAGGGGTTGAAAACATTACAGATCAACGTTACCGTTCTTATAGTTCGGGAATTTCAGGGGCAGGACGAAATTTTATTTTATCGTTAACTGCTCACTTTTAATCGGTAATAATTGCTGTTTCTTTATTGATGAAGAAACATAGACGTATTTTATAATATGAATAGAAAAAAACACGCTGCCATATTGCGATCTACTAGGAAAATTCATCGTTTGATGGGGATTTTTCTTGCAGTGCTGTTTTTGATAATGGCTGTTACGGGGTTGTTATTGGGATGGAAGAAGCACAGTTACGGAATAATGCTTCCGAAATCGGAAAAAGGAATCTCCACAAATATTGAAGAATGGATGCCTTTAGATAAATTGCATAGCATAGCGACAAAAACTCTTCACGAAAATGTTGATTCTAACTTATCTTTAGAATTAGACCGGATTGATGCTAGACCGGACAAGGGAATGATGAAGTTCGTATTTGAAGAAGGTTATCACGAAATACAACTAGATGCCACTACTGGCGAAGTTTTAAGTGTAGACAGAAGAATATCCGACTTAATTGAAGAGATTCACGACGGTTCAATAGTTGACGATTGGTTGAATATAAAAAACGGAGCATTTAAAGTTTTTTATAACACCTTAATGGGACTTTCTTTATTCTTATTTGTTATTACCGGAGTTTGGCTTTGGGTTGGTCCTAAACTTATGAAAAGAGCTAAATAAGGGGCCATATAGAACTGAAAAAGGGCCTGTCAAATTAATCGACATTGGCCCTTTTCATCATCAAACCAACTATTTAAAAAAAACAAACTAATATTAATTTTATGAATCGCTAAAAAATTTAGCCTTTGAATTTTAATGTGAATCGTTGTCTTATACACCTAAACTTTTTGGTGTAAAATTTATCTTAAAGCTTCAAATACCTTAAAAATATTATCTCATATAACACACAAATGGTGTGATTATATCGGAAAGATGGTATATAATTTATAATAAGAAATTAAGGATTTTCTTAACTGAGAAGTAATCCTATCGCATTCATTAAAATTACTAAGTCTAATCATAACGGGGGATTTTTTTGATAGAAGGACAAACATATCAATTTATTTATTGATAAACAAGTATTTATAGTCAATAAAAAGTGGGTTTAAATATTTGATTTAAAGATTATTAAGTCTTTAATTTTTTCTACAACATAGACTCTGAATTATTTAATTAAAAAATCTAACTTGGTGAAAATTCATCTCACATTATCTCGATTTACTTTACTAGGGTTATAACTTATAATCCACTTTCTTTTAATAGTTTTGCAGCCTTTAAAAAAAAAAAATATGACGATTGGACGTGTAACAAATATTTTGACGATAAAATATTTGTCTTTAATTTAAGTTCAACGTTCTATTAAACACCTATCAGAATATGATTTCAATAGATAATTTGGCGGTTGAGTTTAGTGGAGACACGCTTTTTAGTGATGTGTCATTCGTAGTAAACGAAAACGACAAAATAGCCCTAATGGGTAAGAATGGTGCTGGTAAAAGTACTATGATGAAAATAATAGCAGGGGTTCAAAAACCTACACGAGGGAATGTACGTGCTCCAAAGGATACGGTAATTGCGTATTTACCTCAGCATTTATTAACGGAAGATAATTGCACTGTATTTGAAGAGGCGTCTAAAGCTTTCACTCAGATATTTGAGATGCGTGATGAAATAGACCGCCTTAATAAAGAACTCGAAACTCGAACAGATTACGAAAGTGATGAGTATATGAATATCATAACTAAAGTTGCAGAGTTAGGTGAAAAGTATTACGCGCTTGAAGAGATAAATTATGAAGCTGAGGTTGAAAAAGCGCTTCGTGGTTTAGGATTTAAAAGAAGTGATTTACATCGACAAACTTCAGAGTTTAGTGGTGGATGGCGTATGCGTATTGAACTTGCAAAACTCTTACTTCAAAAGCCAGATTTAATTCTATTAGATGAGCCAACAAACCACGTAGATATTGAGTCGGTTATTTGGTTAGAAGATTTCTTGCTGAATAAAGCAAAAGCGGTAATTGTAATATCCCACGACAAAACCTTTATCGATAATATTACAAACAGAACCATTGAGGTAACAATGGGACGTATTTATGACTATAAGGCCAATTACAGCCACTATTTACAATTACGTGCCGATAGACGTGCTCATCAAATAAAAGCATATGAGGAGCAACAAAAATTTATAGCAGAAACAAAACAGTTTATAGAACGTTTTAAAGGAACTTATTCAAAAACCAATCAAGTAAACTCTCGCGAACGAATGCTGGAAAAGCTTGAATTTATAGAGATAGACGATATCGATAATTCGGCCCTAGCTTTGCGTTTTCCACCTGCACAACGAAGTGGGGATTATCCTGTTATCGTTGAAGGGCTTACGAAAAAATATGGCGACCACGTGGTATTTCAAGATGCTAATATGAGTATTTCTCGAGGTCAGAAAGTAAGTTTTGTTGGAAGAAATGGTGAAGGAAAATCAACAATGATTAAAGCCATAATGGGCGAAATAGATTTTGAGGGAACTTGTGCTTTAGGTCACAACGCTAAGGTTGGATATTTTGCTCAAAATCAAGCAGCACTTTTAGATAAGGAACTTACTGTTTTTCAAACGGTAGATGAGGTTGCTAAAGGTGAAATTAGAACCCAACTTAAAAATATTCTCGGTCGCTTTATGTTTAGCGGTGATGATATCGATAAAAAAGTAGGCCTGCTTTCTGGAGGTGAAAAAACACGTTTAGCAATGGTGAAATTATTACTGGAACCCGTAAACGTTTTAATTCTCGATGAGCCTACAAACCACTTAGATTTAAAGTCGAAAGACGTTTTAAAAGAAGCCCTGCTTCAGTTTGATGGTACCTTAATTTTGGTTTCCCACGATCGTGATTTTCTTCAAGGTCTCTCTGAAAAGGTTTTTGAATTTAAAGACAAACGAGTAATCGAGCATTTTGAAAGTATTGACGATTTCCTTGAACGTAATAGAATTCAAAACTTAAAAGAAATCGATTTAAAAGCGTAAATTAATTCGTCTTATATTGTAGTCTGAAATCCGAATGCGGTATAATTGTTGTATTCTTTGTTTCACTCAAAAAAATAAATATCATGAAAAAACATATTTTAATATTCGCAGTACTTTTTTCTTTTGGATTTGCAAGCGTACAAGCTCAAGATAAGATCTCAAAAAATAAACTTTCTATTTCAGCCGAACAGAATAGTATAGAAGCTTTATTAAACTCCAAAAATTTTGAATTTATAGCAAATACGGCTTATCCTACAGGGGGAACTTCAAAAAACTTAGTTGGGAGTGATTATGCTATTATTTTTTCTCCAAAAATGGTAAAGAGTCATTTGCCATTTTATGGACGTGCATATAGCGGTATGAATTTGAGTAAGGATAAAGGAATGCGTTTTAATGGCAAGCCACAGGATTTTAAAATAGAAAATAACGACAAAGGATATCACGTGCAAACCAAAGTTGAAGACGCTAACGATACTTTCTCAATATCAATTTCAGTGAGTAATTCTGGGTATGCTACGCTTACCATTAGTAGTAACAACAGAGGAACTATAAGTTATTACGGTGAAATTATTTCCGCGAAATAATTAAGAACTAATCCTTTACTCTTATAATTTATGAGTCTATTCAATAAAATACTTGGTAACGCAAGTGAGGTTTCTTCAGAAAAATTAACCGAAAAATACAGCCGACTATTAATAGAAGGAGAAGTTATAGAACTTGGTTTTAAGCTTTTTCGTGATGTCTTTATGTTTACAAATAAACGATTAATTCTAATTGATGTTCAAGGTGTAACTGGAAGCAAAGCAGAATTTAAATGCTTGCCTTATAAACATATATCTCGCTTTTCATTAGAGACAGCTGGTACATTCGATTTGGATGCAGAACTAAAAATTTGGATTTCAAGCGAAGACACGCCAACGGTAAGTAAGAAATTCAACAAGAGTATTGATATCTACGAAGTGCAAAAGTATTTAGCAACCAAGGTGTTGTAGTATTGTTTACATTCACATAATAGTGAAATTCTTATACCTTATAAAACTAACTCTTCAAACAATCTCTCTAAGGTAGCATCTAGGTCATTGCTAAATCCATTGTGAGGGCGTGAGGTTTGCAATGATGAACTTCGTTGTGCGGTAAGCCACCGAAATCTGTCGGAAGTTTCCCATTGTGCAACTGGCCCGCCTTGTTTTGCTCCCAAACAAATTTTCTCAAAAGCTTGGAGGTTATCTTCAATCTCTTCAGCTTCAAGTTCGCAGGAAAAGGCTTTAAGTTTTTTAGTGTCGATATGGTACTTGCAGTTCAAGTATTTTGCACCTTTACTGAAAAGTATAATACCTACATTCAAGAACTCCTCACGTTCAACGCGGGGTACCAAACGTATTACCGCATATTCATATAAGTATTTTCCTGGCATCTTGAATTTGTTTTACAAAATTGTTGGCATTGTCTCTTCTCAGTACTAAAAATTGATAATATACATTTCTAATTTCCTCTGGATTCATATCAGTGCCTTCCCAATTTAGCCAATCTATAGGGATAAGATTAGTGATTTCTAGTAGTTTGTCATCTGGGAAAAGAGAAATCATTTCACTGTTTATTTCTTCAACTTTAGTAGCTTGAGGTAATAAAACATGGTCTTTTATATATGGAAACGGACTTTGTGCCGCTTTTTTCCAATCGCCCCAAGAATGGTGAAAATAAAATGTTGCTCCGTGATCGATAAGCCACAGCTCTTTATGCCAAATAAGCATATTGGTGTTTTTTACCGTACGGTCTATATTGGTGATAAAAGCATCCAGCCAAACTATTTTTGAAGCTAGTTTCTCTTCAACTTCCGTAACTACAGGATCGAATGTTAAGGCACCTGAGAGAAAATGTAAAGCTAAATTTAGCCCTTGACTTCCTTTTAATAAATCTTGAATTTCTTCATCTCCTTCACTACGTCCAAAAGCTTCATCTAGGTTTGCAAATACTAATTCAGGTACTCGTAGCCCCATTGTTCTTGCAATTTCGCCACCTAACAATTCTGAGATTAATGCCTTAACACCATGTCCGGCGCCTCTAAACTTTAAAACGTATTTAAAATCGTCATCGGCTTCTGCCAATGCAGGTAACGAACCGCCTTCCCGAAGCGGGGTGATGTAGCGCGTAACGTTAACGGTGCGGAGTTCAATTTTATTCTTAGTCATCGCTTACAAAATTAGTGTTATTTGTGAATATGCTAGTAGAATACACAAGTGAAGTTATTATTGGGTGATTAAAATTTTACAAAACCTTGAACTGCCAATGATAACAGATTTTAGAATCTTATTATTTCGAGAAGTACCTTGTTGTTATTTTTGTTGAGAATTAAAAATTTAGATAGTAGATAATTTTACAAATTTTAATTTGTATTTTGCAATCTTCCTAACATTTTAAAAGATAAAGTTATTGAATCTAACCATTGAAAACATTCTGCTTGTTGGCTCAATTCTACTTTTTATAAGTATTATAGCAGGTAAAACTTCGTATAAATTTGGCGTTCCAACCTTGGTACTTTTCTTGGGAATTGGAATGTTAGCAGGAGAAGATGGAATAGGAATTAGCTTTAACAATCCTCAAATAGCGCAGTTAATAGGAATTATTTCACTGAATTTTATTCTATTTTCTGGGGGGCTTGATACCGATTGGAAAGCTGTAAAACCCATTATGAAAGAAGGGTTTGCTCTTTCTACAATTGGGGTTTTTTTAACGGCTATTGGTTTAGGAACATTTGTTTATTACGTCACAGACTTTACAATATACGAAAGCTTACTTTTAGGGAGTATAGTTTCCTCTACAGATGCAGCGGCAGTTTTTTCAATTTTAAGATCTAAAAACCTTGCGCTACGCGCCAATTTACGACCTACTCTTGAAATGGAGAGCGGAAGTAACGACCCAATGGCTTATGTGCTTACAATTGCATTTTTAGGCTTAGTGGTGAATCAAGACCAAGGTTTGGTTTCGATGATTCCTTTGTTTTTACAGCAGATGATTCTTGGAACAATTGCAGGTTTTGGCTTTGGGAAATTAAGTAAGATTATTATAAACAGAATAAAGCTAGACTTTGAAGGTCTTTACCCAGTGTTGGTAATAGCATTGATGTTTATCACTTTTTCGGTAACAGATTTTGTGGGAGGAAATGGCTTTTTAGCTATTTATATATGTGCTGTGTTTTTAGGAAACCAATATTTAATACACAAAAAGACTATTTTAAAAATGTACGACGGTCTAGCTTGGCTGATGCAAATAGTACTATTCTTGACCTTAGGGCTTTTGGTATTTCCTTCGCAAATTGTCCCGGTAATTGGTATCGGACTTGTAATATCATTGTTTCTGATTTTCGTTGCGCGACCAGTTGCAGTTTTTCTGAGCTTAATTCCATTTAAAATGAAATTGCGTAGGCGATTTTATATTTCGTGGGTTGGATTACGTGGAGCTGTGCCAATTGTGTTTGCTACCTATCCACTGTTAGCCGGAATCGACAAAGCAAATATGATGTTTAATATAGTGTTTTTTATTTCACTTACATCAATTTTAATTCAAGGAACTACGCTATCGGTAGTGGCAAAATGGTTGAATGTAAGTATTCCAAGTAGTCAAAAAATACTAACACCTTCCGAGAAGTTTTTAGAAGAACATCCTAAAACGGAAATGCGCGAAATTGGAATTGCTAATGGAAATAAAGTAGTTGGAAAGCAGATAGTAGATATAGAATTCCCTAAAACCGCTATTATCGCATTGATAAAAAGAGGAGATAAGTATATTACACCTAATGGAAATACTGTAATTGATGCAGATGATGTTCTTATCGTGCTTTCAGAAAATAAAAAAGGAATTAAAAAAGTGTTTAAAGCCTTAAATATTCGAGAGTTCTCAGCTGCGTAAACGAAATACGCATAGTTAAGTTTGAAACCAATAAATTATCGTAATTTTATGGTTGTAACAATTAAAGAAAACCTAGTTGAGCATTAAACAATTCTTCATATTAATTATTCTGTTTGGATTTTTTTCGGCTTGTGAAGAAACTACTGAAATAAGCTCTTTTAGCCCAAATCATTGGGAAGATCATTATATTGAAAATGAATTATTTTTACTGAAGAATGACTCGTTTCACAACGGAAAAACTTATCTAAGTGTTTATTCTCACATTTATAGTATTTCATTAAAGAAAACTCAGAATCTTACCGCTATGATAAGTTTGAGAAATGTAAGTGAAACTGATACTGTTTTTATATCTAATGCCAATTATTACAATACCAATGGCGAACTGATTAGACAATATTTTAAAAAACCGATTTTTTTAAAACCACTTGAAACAGTAGAAATTGTAATTGATGAAGCCGATAACTATGGGGGTAGCGGGGCCAACTTTATTTTTGAATGGTCTTCTAAAATGACAACACCAGAACCAATATTTGAAGCGATAATGACATCGCTACGCGGCGCGCAAGGCCTAAGTTTTACAACAACAGGAAAAAGGATAGAGTAGTTCTCCTACTTGGTATCTTTTGTTAATCGATAACTATTTAATTATAGAAGTTTCTAGCTGATAACATTTTGTTTAGTTGTGTTTCTTTTCGTTATTTTTGAAGCAAAAGCTAAGAAAATGAAAATAGTAGTTTCCCCTGCAAAAACGCTGGATTTTGAATCTAAACTCCCAACCCTTCGTGCCACTCAACCACAATTTTTAGAAGAAGCAGCGCTGATTAATAATAAACTTGAAAGAAAGAGCAAAAAGGCAATTGCTGATTTAATGAATATTAGTGATAAGCTTGCTGAACTAAACTACCAACGATATAAAGAATTTAATACTCCTTTCACGACAGAAAATGCTCGTCCTGCAGTTTATGCTTTCGCTGGCGATGTTTATGCGGGCTTAGACGCTTATTCTATTTCACTAGAAAAACTCGATCTTTTACAAGACTCCCTCCGTATTCTTTCAGGAATGTATGGAGTTCTACGTCCTTTAGATTTAATGCAGCCTTATCGGTTAGAGATGGGGACAAAGTTTTCTCTAAATAGAAAAAAAGACCTGTATGAGTTTTGGAAAAAAAAGCTTACTGAAACCGTAAACAAAGAATTACAAGATGATGAGCTTTTTATCAATCTTGCAAGTGTTGAATATTTTAACGCCATAGACCAAAAAAAATTAAAAGTTCCAGTGATTTCTCCGGTTTTTAAAGAATTCAAAAATGGAAAGCTTAAAATAATATCCTTCTTTGCTAAAAAAGCTAGAGGTAGTATGGCTCGCTTCGCAATAGATAAAGAAGTAAAAACTCTAGAAGATTTAAAAGCTTTTGATTACGATGGTTACGGTTATAGCGAAGAATACACCGAAAAAGAGAATGAACCAGTTTTTATAAGGTAGCATTTTAAAATTCCTAAATTGAAAGTAGTAATCTAAACTCTACAGTGCATTTGTTTCATCATTTACATCCATATCCTCCATTTATTCCTGAAACAGCAACGAAGTTGATTGTGGGTACGCTACCACCACCACGGTTCACTACTGGGGAATTAAAAGAAGGGGACGTAGATTTTTGTTACGGAAGTCGTGATGGACAATTGTGGCTTATTTTAGACAAAATATTCAATTTAAATTTAAAATTCGAAAACACTGCTGTGGCTATAGAACAGCGTGAACGATTTCTTATAAATCGAGGAATTGGTGTTTGTGATATGGTAGCCTCAGCAAAACGAGAAAAGGTTGATGCTTCAGATATTGGAATGAGCGATGTAGAGCTACGTGATTTGGTAGTCATACTTCAGCAAAATCCAAAGGTCAACACCTTGCTTTTTACAGGGGGAAATAGTAAAAATGGGCCAGAATACTTCTTTAGAAGAAAATTAAAAGAGTACAATATTTCACTTAAGGTAATTTCAAACAAAATACCTAGAATACATACTTTTCAATTGCCAAATAGCGGTAGGGAAATAAAAACAGTTTCTCTCATAGCTCCATCTGGAGCTGCAAATAGGGCTGTTGGTAGTCTTGCTTCTTATAAAAAAATGAAAGCAGATTTCCCCCAAAAAACTACAATAGATTTCCGCGTAGAACAGTATAGACCATTCTTCTAGTTTTTACAATTTACTTCATATAGATCAGTGAGCACATTAAATGTGGATCATATACTGTTTTAGAGCCTATGATAAATTGTTAAACAAACTACATTCACACTAGGCTAATACAAATTTGATTTTAGTCGGTATGCTATACAATTTTCACAGTTTGAGTCCCTTGATTTTGTATGTGTCTGTAAAGAAGATAGTTGCCTAATTTGTTAGAAAATCAGGCTAAAGTATAAATAAAATTGCGGGTTGTTTAATATTTTAATTATGCTTTTAATAATAATTTGTCAATTAATATAAAATACTGTACATTTAACGTGATTTTAACTATTAACTTAAATTATGTTTTATGAAAAAAATTACCTTTTTAACCTTAATGGCATTATTTCTTACCTCCTTGGGGTGGCAAGCCAATGCCCAATATTGTGCTGCTGCAGGAAACAGTACCACATGGGAAAATATTACAAATGTTACCTTTGCGGGCATTAATAATTCTACTACCGTTCATCCAGGATATAGCGATTTTACAAGTATGGTTGCAAGTCTTAGCCCTGGTGGAACTGAGCAATTATCAATCACCATAGATCCTGATGGTGGTGATTACTTATATGCATTTATCGATTGGAATCAAAACGGTGTTTTGGACGATGCCGGTGAGGCGTATAACATCGCTGGTCCTATTGGAACTAGTGGACCTCATACTATCAATATAACGGTTCCTGCTTCTGCCTCACTTGGGGATACTCGTATGAGAATTAAATTGAAATGGGGAGCATCAGATCCTGGACCTTGTGGTACTTTCTCTTTTGGAGAAGTTGAAGATTACACTGTAAATGTTGGAACCGTAGTTGGTAATCCACCTGTTATTTCTTGTCCTACGGATATCACAGCCTATACTGAGGCTGGCGTATGTACTGCAGCGGTAAATTTCAGTGATGCGATTGCGTTTGATACTGAAGATGGTGCGATTCCTACAACTCAAACTGCTGGTCCTGCTAGTGGAAGTGACTTCCCTTTAGGGGTAACTGTAGTTGAGTATTCTGCAACCGATAGTGATGGAAATACTGTTACTTGCCAATTTGAAGTTAATGTAATAGATGACGAAGCTCCTGTTGCGGTTTGTCAAGACATCACAATAGATCTTGATTCCGTAACTGGAATGGCCTCAATTACTGGTACAGATATAGATAATGGTTCTACCGATAATTGTGGAATTGCTTCTTATACTCTAGATATTTCAAGTTTCGATTGTTCAATGATTGGAGAAAATACGGTAACCCTAACGGTAACTGATAACTCAGGAAATTCATCAACCTGTACAGCTACCGTTACTGTTCAAGATACTACTGCACCTGAGGTTTTCTGTGTTGGAGGGTTTGGAAACTTTTCAGAGTCTGAAGATTTTGAATCGGCTTCTGTTCCTGCTGGATGGACAACTAATATAATTCTAGGTTCTCAAGATTGGACTTTCGGTTCAGGTGAAATGCCAACTGGGGGTGATTTCCCAACCAATGCTGCCATTTTTGATGATGACGCAGCGGGAAGTGAAGATAATATTGCAGAGCTTATTTCTCCAGTTTACGATTTAACGGGGGCAACCGCTGCAGATATTTCATTCGATTATGCACTTCAAGATTTCGCAGGTTTAGGTTTATTGCGTGCCGAAGTTTGGGATGGAGCTGCTTGGCAAGAAGTTTTCTTAGCTGATAATGCAGATATCGACCCTACAAACACTGGTGCAATTGATGTAACGGCATATATAAACAATGCCTTCCAAGTTAAATTCACTTTTGATGATGAAACAGGATGGAACTGGGGTGCCGGTGTAGACAACTTCTTACTAAACTATCAAGCTGCTTCAGGTGGTGGATTAGACGTATATCTTGATGCTAATGGTGTAGCAAGTATTGATCCTAGTGATCTTGTAACAGGTGTTACAGAGGCTTGTGGATACACAATTACCGCTGGAGGTGTTGGTGGAGGAGCTCAAGGTTCCTTAACAAGTCTATTTGCTTCTGGAAATAATGGATCTATGGGTGGTGCCGTATATTTCGATATTACAGTTGGTCCAAGCGATTTAGATATTACAGAAATTGATATAAATACCGCAGACCCAGGCGCATTTACCATGGATGTTTATACTCTAGTAGGGACTTATGTTGGTAATGAGGCCAATGCCGCCGCGTGGGGAACAGCTGCTGCAGTTGGTTCTGGAACAGGTGCAGGGCAAGATGCTCCATCTAATGCTGTATTAGATAATCCTATCACATTAAGTGCAAATACCACTTACGGTATTGCATTGGTATTAGATGCTACTCATGGTCATTATTATACAAATGGTGATGGAAGTAATCAAAATTTCTCTAATGCTGATATGTCTATGTCTTTGGGGGCTGCCTCTAATACGCCTTTTACAACGCCAATTTTTGCACCAAGAGTATTTAATGGTACAGTTCATTATGTAACAGGTGGTGGTTCCGGTCTTGATTTTACATGTGCCGACCTAGGTGAGAACTTGGTAGAAGTTACTGTAACCGATTCTAGCGGAAATACTGCAACTTGTATAGCTGTAGTTAATGTTATTGATAACATCGCACCAGTAATTACCTGTGGTGTTGTACCTGTAACCACAGAATTGGAAGAATTTGAAGGTTCAACTATACCTTCTGGATGGACAACTGAGGTGCTTAGTGGTACAGCAGATTGGGCTTTCGGATCTGGTGATATGCCTACAGGAGGAGATTTCCCTACAAACGCAGCAATCTTTAATGACGATGCAGCAGGTAGTGGTCAAGTAAACATGGCATCATTAATCTCTCCAGCATACGATATTACAGGAGCTGTTACAGCATCTGTATCATTTGACTATGCATTGCAAGAATTCGCAGGTGATGGTACACTTACAGTAGATGTATACGATGGTACAGCTTGGCAGCAAATTCTTTTTGTTGAGGTTGATACCGATCCTACAAACTCTGGTAGTATAGATGTTATGCCATACGCCAACGCCAATCTTCAAGTTCGTTTTACTTTTGACGATGAAGGCTCATGGGGATGGGGTGCTGGAGTTGATAACTTCGAGATTACTTACGAGACTTCTGCAACTGGTAACATGATAGATGTTGCTCTTGGTGCAGATGGAACGGCTACAATAGACCCTTATGCTTTACTTTCAAACATAGATGAAGCTTGTGGAATAGATACTATAGCAACTGATGTAACAACTGTAACTTGCGCAGATATAGGAACTACAGTAATGGTAACTGTATTTGTAAGTGACGCAAGCGGAAACGTTGCTTCATGTGTAGCAGAAGTGAATGTTGTTGATTTATTAGGACCAGAAATTACTTGTCCTGCAGATCAAACAGTTGATCCTGGTGTTGGAAACTTATATTATATCGTTCCAGATTACTTTGCAACAGGAGAAGCTACTGCAATGGATAATTGTACAGACCCTGTTACTATTACTTCGCAAGATCCAGCTCCTGGAGCTGCCTTGCCAGATGGAGTACATACAATTACTTTAACTGCAACAGATGAATATGGAAATTCTTCTACTTGTAGCTTCGAACTTACTGTTGAAACTGTGCTTGGTGCAAATGAAAACTCTTTAGAAACTGGAGTTACATTGTATCCTAACCCAGCTAGCACAATGGTAAACCTTGTTAATAAAACCAATATTGCTCTTGAGTCGATGACAATTTTCGATGTGAGTGGTAAAATGGTTAGCGAGATAAACCTAAGCGCTATGCAAGGGGAGAAAGCAGTTGATATTTCGACTCTTGCTACAGGAGTGTATGTTGTTCAAATTGTTGGTGACAACGTAAGTACTGTTAAACGATTGATAGTAGAATAATTCAAACTATAAAATAACCAATCAAAAAAAGGAGACCCCTTCAGCTTTTGCTGAAGGGGTTTTCAATTTTGTTGCGAAAGGTTATTACGTATCTTTACAGTTATATTTTAAAAAATCAACATAATGAAAAAAGTTATTCCGTTTCTTACCCTAGCGTTGCTAGTGGTAGGTTGTAACAATTCTAAAGAGAAAGAGAATAAGAGTAAAAGCGAGGATGAAATGAGTACAGAAAATCCATTATTTTCTGAAAGCACCTTGCCTTATGGTGCTCCAGATTTTTCAAAGTTAAATGACCATCACTATAAGCCAGCGTTGCTTAAGGGTATCGAAGAGCAACAAAATGCAGTGCAGGCCATAGCAAATTCTGAAGAGGAACCTACTTTTGAAAATACAGTTCTGGCACTGGAAAAAAGTGGAGAATTGTTAGAAAGAGCTTCACAAGTGTTTTATGCGCTAACAGGTTCGCATACTAACGAAACCTTACAAGCTATTCAAGAAGAAATGGCTCCAAAATTTGCAGCGCAAAACGATATGATTTATCTAAACGATAAATTATTTCAACGTTTTAAAACTTTATACGATAAAAGAGAGTCATTAAATTTAGATGCTGAGTCGTTAAAGCTTTTAGAAGTATACTATGAGAATTTTGAAATAGCAGGAGCAAATCTTTCGTCGGAAGATAAGGAAAAACTAAAGCAGTATAACGAAAAAATAGCAACACTTACTAATAAGTTTGGTAAAGTGCTTTTAGATGCTAACAATGCAGGTGCAGTTACATTTACAAATAAAGAAGAGTTGGCTGGATTAGATGAAGATTATCTTAAGTCGATTGAAAATGAGGATGGAAAAGGTTGGACAGTAGCTTTATTAAATACTACCCAACAACCACTATTGTCGTCTTTGGAAAATAGAGCAACACGTGAAAAATTATTTAAGGCTGCATTCCACAGAGCAGATCAAGGAGCAAATAACACTAGCGATATAATTAAAGAATTAGTTGAGGTTCGCGCTCAAAAGGCAAAACTTTTAGGGTTTAACAATTATGCTGAATGGAGTCTTCAGAAAACAATGGCAAAAAGTCCAGCAACAATTAATAAGTTTTTTGAGGGGTTAATAGCTGCTGCAACTGCAAAAGCTCAAGTTGAGTCTGATGAAATTCAAAAAATGATTAAATCTAAAGGTAGAGATTTCACTTTAGAACCTTGGGATTGGAATTATTATGCTGAAATGGTTCGTAAAGAAAAATACGACCTAGACGAGAATCAGATTAAGCCTTATTTCGAAATGTATAACGTGTTGGAGAACGGTGTTTTCTATGCTGCAAACAAGCTTTATGGAATTACACATAAAGAAAGAACCGACATTCCTGTGTATCACGAGGATGTAAAGGTTTATGAGTTATTCGAAGAAAATGGTGACCAACTAGGACTGTTTTATGTAGATTATTTTGCTCGCCCTAGCAAAAGAGGAGGAGCTTGGATGTCTAATTTTGTAACACAATCTAAGCTATACAACAAAAAGCCAGTAATTTATAATGTATGTAATTATCCAAAACCAGCTGGAAATGAACCTGCACTATTAACTTACGATGAGGTAGAGACTATGTTCCACGAATTCGGTCACGCGCTTCACGGGTTTTTTGCAGCCCAACAATATCCTTCACTTTCAGGAACAGCAGTTGCTCGCGATTTTGTTGAGTTTCCATCACAGTTCAATGAAAACTGGGCCTTATATCCAGAAATTTTGAAAAACTATGCAGTGCATTATAAAACAGGAGAAAAGATTCCACAGGAACTAATTGATAAAATTAAAAATTCTGGCACTTTTAATCAGGGCTATAGTCTTACAGAAAACTTAGCAGCTTCTAATTTAGATATGCAGTGGCATACTATTACAGCTGATAAAAAGATAGAAGATGTTGCTAAATTTGAAAAAGACGCTTTAAATAGAACTAAATTGGATGTAGTTCACGCTGTGCCTCCTAGATACCGTTCAACGTATTTTGCACACGTTTTTGCTGGAGGTTACGCTGCAGGTTACTATTCGTATTCTTGGACCGAAATGCTACACCACGATGCTTACAATTGGTTTGAAGAGAATGGAGGGATGACACGTGAAAACGGGCAGCGCTTTAGAGATATGGTATTGTCTAGAGGAAATACTATGGAGCTTGAATCAATGTACAAAGCTTGGAGAGGAAGTGATCCAAAAATAGAGCCTATGCTAAAAGCTAGAGGGCTGAAATAAGTAGGGTACTTTGAAGTATTCTAATATCTCTCAAAGTAAGCATTAACCACAAACCGTTTATTTGTGGTGTAGAAATTAAAAGCCCCCAACTTTCGTTGGGGGCTTTTAATTTAAAAAAATTTGAGGTAATTACCCTAGGCTTATTACTTTCTCTTCTTAGATTTCTTATTTCCTTTTTTAGGGTGAACAAGTTTCATTTCATCAATAAGATTTGTTGCTCCTGCATACTTATCTACTATAAATAATACGTAGCGAATATCAACCATAATGTTTCTTGAAAGAGAAGGGTCGTAATAGTAATCACTCATTGTACCCTCCCAAACACGGTCGAAGTTTAGGCCGATTAGGTTTCCGTGTGCGTCGATAGCAGGGCTACCGCTATTTCCACCTGTAGTGTGGTTGGTACCGATAAAGTTTACAGGCATTTTTCCATTTTCAGCATATTGGCCGTAATCTTTAGCTTCGTATAAATCTATTAATTTTTGAGGTACATCAAACTCATAATCTCCTGGAATGTATTTTTGCATAACACCTTCAAGATGTGTTACTGGCTCGTAATAAACAGCATCAGCAGGAGAGTAACCTGCTACTTTTCCGTAAGTAACACGTAGTGTCCCATTTGCGTTAGGAAAAATTCGATCTTCTTTTGGGCTTAGTTCAATCAACGCTTTCATATAGTCACGTTGTAATCCAGTAATGTTTAGCTGAATTTCTTCATATTTAGGAGCGATTTTTTCGAAATATGCTTCTGCCATATCCTTCACAACTTTAAAACCTGGGTCGTTGTTAAGATTTGAAATTACAGTTTCGGCGTCACCTTCTAATAGTTTCTTCAATGAGTCGTAATCTACAAAAGCAGACTTACTGTATACCTCTTCAGTTAGTGCTTTTGAATCAATGTTATTAAATGAAGCAGGTAAAAACTCCTGTGGAACTTTATCGGCATAGATAGCAATTAAAGCTTCAAAAACCTCTTTGTCAACTTTTGCACTGTAGTCTTTATAATGGCCAGACATTCTCTCTACCATATTATCTCTTCTATCTTCAAAAGACTGAGCCCCTCTAGCATCATATACTTGAGTGAGCTGATAAGCTTGAAATCCAGTGCGAAGTAACTCCACATTTCTTAAAACCGTTTCAAAGAAATACTCACGAGCTAAAGTGTAAGGTTCAATTTCGGCGTAATACTTCTCAAATTGGGGTAGCAAATTTCCGTATTCATTTTGCTTTCCTTTTTTGTTTATTTGATTAGTAAGCGCTTTTTCTTGTTTCTGTTTAATACCAACGGCATTACTTTTTGTCAATCCAAGTGTTTCCCCTTGCCACTTTTTCCAATAGTTTGCGATACGTGCAAACTTTGATGCATATTGAATTTTAATTTGTGGGTCGGCACGCATATATTTATCCTGTACAGCTAAGGCAGCATCGCGAATTGCAATACGAGCAGGGTTTACCGTATTTATAATTTGTTCAATAGCTACTGAGGGTAAATATTCGTCGGTTGTTCCTGGAAATCCAAACACCATTGTGAAATCGTTTTCAGCTACTCCGTCTAATGAAATTGGAAGGAAGTGTTTTGGAGTATAAGGTACATTGTCTTCCGAATATTCTGCTGGACGATTGTTTTTGTCTGCATAAATTCTGAAAAGTGCAAAATCACCTGTATGGCGTGGCCAAATCCAGTTGTCGGTATCGCTACCAAATTTTCCGATAGAAGAAGGAGGGGTTCCTACGAGGCGAACGTCCTTAAAAGTTTCAACTACAAATAGCATGTATTGGTTTCCTTCAAAGAATGTACGCACTCGGTTTTCTTGCCAAGCTTCTTTCGGAAAGCTTTGTGAAACTTGAGCGATGTTTTCTTCTATTTTTTTCTGCTTATCGGCTTCAGGCATTGATTCTGTAACACCGTTCATTACTTGAGTGGTAACATCTTCAATTTTAATTATAAAAGTTGCTGTTACTCCTGGGTTTGGCAATTCTTCTTTCAAGTTCATTGCCCAGAAACCGTTTTCTAAATAATCGTTTTCGAGTGTTGAATGACTTTGAATTTGCGAATAACCGCAATGATGGTTAGTTAGTAAAAGTCCTTGGTTACTAATAACTTCAGAAGTACAACCACCATTAAAATGTGGTACCGCATCTTTTAAGCTAGCGTTGTTTACATCGTAAATATCTTGGGCAGACATTTTCATTCCAAGATTTTTCATTTCAGACTCATTCATTCCTTCTAAGAGCGAAGGAATCCACATTCCTCCTTGCTGCGCAAAGAGAGGGACGGATAAAAAGATAAAAAGTACACGTAATAATTTCATAGAATAATTTTTAAAGAATAATTGTCTGCAAGATAAGAATACCATGACAATTTTGAAGATTTTTAAGTGCGATAACTTATTTAACCTTCATTTTGGCTCCATATTTCATTGATAAACATTAGGGTATATAAGTCGTTTTACATTTTTGAAAATCTCATGTTTTGTAATAATTCACAATGAAATTTTAATTAGTTTTGCGCCACGTTTGGTTTGTTGCTGAAAAATTTCAGCACAATTAAAAGGGAATCAGGAAAAGTGAATTTTTGCACTTAATAAAAGCCTGAGCTGTTCCCGCAACTGTAAGCTTAGTCCCAAGATTGGGACGTCTGTAATTAAAACTTCAAAATCCACTGTTGGTGAACCAATGGGAAGGAAAATTACAGGACGCGAGCCAGGAGACCTGCCAAATGCCTAATAACATAAAACAATGGCTTTCGGGTAAAAAGCTTCAGGTTTATGAACGATTACTGCTGTAAACTAATTATTTGTATTACTATCCATTTTCTGAGATTCGCTCAGAGAAACGGCATAACTGTATTTAAATTTTTTCTTCAGAAAATCTATCCTAAGTTATTGTTTTCACTGCTTTCTACCAACCTAAGGTGTACAAAATATCACTATAAATGTTTTCAAGATAAACACTTAGATATAATCAAATTAATCAACCTAAATGTGTTTAAAAACTCCTGTTTAGGTTTTTGTAAATCAAAGCAAATTAGTAGTGATTTAAACTTGATTTGTAATTCAAGTGCGTGATCATTGGTAGACTAAATCTCAAATAAATTCAATTCTAAATAAATTTTATAAAAAAGTGAACATGAAAAATTATTACAACAACTTACTAACCGTAGCGGCTACATTATTATTTTGTATTTGTAGTTATTCTCAAAATTATGAAGATGGAATATTTATCTTAAATGAAGGAATGATAGGAACCGAAACAGCTTCAGTTTCATTTCTAAATTCAAATGGTGCATTAGAAAATAATGTTTTTTCAAATCAAAACATGGGTATGGCATTAGGTGATACTGGTCAAGGAATGGGGTTTACAGAGGATTTTGCTTATGTCGTTTTAAATTATAGTAATGAGGTTAAAGTGATGAATAGAACAACTTTTGAAATGGCTGCTAGCATCACAGACCAAATGGTTTATCCTCGAAATATTGCCTTTTCAGGTGACAAAGCATATGTCACCAATTGGGGTAATCCAGGAGATGATTCCGACGATTTCGTTGCTGTTATAGATTTAACAACAAATGAAGTTACTTCAACAATTCCTGTTGCTGAAGGGCCAGAAGAAATAGTTGAGAAAAATGGTGTTCTATTTGTTGCACATCAAGGAGGCTATGGTTTTGGGAATTCTATTTCAATTATTGATGCTGCTACTAACGAGGTTACTGAGGTAGCTGTGGGCGATGTGCCTTCAGCCTTACGCGTTGATGATGACTTCCTTTATGTTCTTTGCACCGGAAATCCAAGTTATTCAGGAAATGAAACATCTGGAAAGATTGTAAAAATTAGCCTAAACGACTATCAGAACACTACAGAATTCACATTTCCTGGTTTAGATCATCCAGAATTTCTAGGTCTAGATGCTACTGATCTTTATTACGTATTAAATAGAAATATCTACAAAATGTCATTGACGGATACTGAACTTCCAGCTCAGCCATTTATTATTACATCTTCAAACAACGTTCTAATTCCTTATGGGTTTAATAAGATAGCTGATAAGTTGTATTTAACCGATGCCGTAAATTATGTGAATGATGGGAAAGTTTATATCTATAATGAAGATGGAAGTTTTGAAACAGAATACACTGTAGGCCAATTACCAAATGGAGTATATAAATATGAAGCCCAAACAGCATCGGTGTCAGATTTTGTAGCGAATAACATCGCGATCTACCCTAATCCTGCGACAGATGGTTTCAACCTCAATATTAATGGGAATGCAGAAATTTCGATTTACGATACATCAGGAAGAATGGTAAAAGCTGGAGTTTATAGCAATGAAACGGTAAAAGTAAACGACTTAAAAGCTGGAGTTTACTTAGTGCAAATAGCTTTTGAAGGAAATATTTCGACAGAGAAGTTAATTGTAAAATGAGGGTAATTTTTATCTTATTTCTGATGACTACTTGTTCGCTGCAGGCGCAAAGTTATGCGCCTGCAGCTGGCCAAGTTGGGTCAACAGCCATTGCAGCGGATAGTGCCCTTTTTGTTTCTTGGGCAACAGGTGTTAGTATTGAAAGAGGTTATGTAGATATTTCGAATCCGGATTATCAGGCTAACGGTAGTAACTTTACAACTTATGGTGAGCCCGATAATGCAAAAGGTCCTGCCACAAATAGTGCGGTAAGCTTGGGAGATGGTGGGCAAGCCATATTAACTTTTGATAGCCCCATAAAAGATGGTCCCGGCTTTGATTTTGCTGTTTTTGAAAATAGTTTTAGTGATTTTTATTTGGAATTAGCTTTTGTTGAAGTAAGCTCCAACGGAATTGATTTTTTTAGATTTCCTTCTCATAGCCAAACTCAAACAGAGATTCAAGTGGAAGGGTTTGATGAATTAGATCCTACCTATATAAATAACCTAGCAGGTAAATATCGGGCGATGTTTGGAACTCCATTCGACCTTGCGGAATTACAAGAAGATCCCCTACTTGATAAAAATAATATTACTCATATTAAGATAATAGATGTTGTGGGAAGTCTAAATTCTAATTATGCAAGTTATGATAGTCATGGAAATATTATAAACGATCCTTTTACAACCCCATTTCATTCAGGTGGGTTTGATCTGGATGCTGTAGGTGTTATAAATGAACAGCTTTTAGGTGTAGAGGAAAAAGAAAGTAAGAAGTTTCAGGTATATCCTAATCCTGCAGTTACACAACTTTTTATCAGAAACTCAAATTCTTCTCAAGCTAAAGTATATGATATGGGTGGGCGTTTGGTTTGTTCTAAACAATTAAATAAAGATGATTTTATCGATGTTTCCAACCTTCCAAATGGGGTATATGTATTAATGTTGATTTTTAATGATACTGTTAGTCAGCATCGTTTCCTAAAACAATAAACCTGTTAATCTTGAATAAATAGGAAGCTAGATTGCTTTTTAAACCAAATGTGGAGAAATTAAATATGTGAAGTTTTGCTTAAAACACTACTTCTCGCAGCCAAATCAAACTTTGAATTGTCAATATTATATCCTTAATGTTAAGTTTATGATAATTAAGGCATAAGGAAATGTTATGTAGGGTAAATCTAAAATTATTCGTGTTAATTTTATTACCGAAATTAAAACTAACAAATTAAATGCTATGAATAGGATAGATATACTTCGCAGTACAACTGAAAGTTTGATAGCTCAATTAAACTTACAGCTAAAGTTATCCAAAAATGAAACACTTGATGAAAATCATAATAAATCGAAATCTACAGTAGGAGCCAGGAATAAGAAAAAAAATAAAACTGTAAATAAGAAAAAATCTAAAAATATACGATATACATTTTAGTTTAATAGATTTCACTATCCTTTAGTTTAAGAAAAATCTTAAATAACCAAGATATTAAAAAAGCTTCCAAATTATTGGAAGCTTTTTATTTACTGAATTAAACTTGGTTAATTATTCAATTTTGATTTTCACTACTTATCTTTTTTGTTCATTCGCTATACTTAATAAATACAATCCTTTCGATAAGTTTGAGTGATTAAAGGTATAGGTGTAATTATTGCTTGTAGCATCTACAATTTCTAAAATGCCTTCTGAAATTACTCTGCCTTGAATGTCTAATAATTGGAACTTTCCGTTATAGTTTGATAGTACGGTAAACTGTCCAGAATTTGGATTAGGGTAATCAACAATATTAAAGTTGTTATTTGTAACGTCCATATAAGACACATAAGGAGTACCATCATTTGCAACGTTTATATCCATATGGTATCCGTTGCCAACTGTGCCACCTACTTGAGTCCAATTTGAACCATCGTACTTATAAACTTTTAATAAACAATTTACAGTAATAATGTATGGAGTGCTATCGGGAGCTAGAGCCATTGCAGCTTGTCCTTGTTCGCCAGTAGTTTTATTACCTAATAATGCCCAAGAATCATTTTCGTAAGTGTAAACTGATATTTCATTATTTGAATTTGCAGACATTACTTATGGAACTCCAATACTGTTTATTTCTAAATTTAGATCATATGCAATACCATCGGTAAACCCTTCTTGGCCTACAACATGCCAATCTACTTCACCAGAATCTACTACTTCAACTTCAAAATATTGTTGTTCAGAGGAATTTCCATCCGAAAGCATTTGTGTAACTAGATAAGTTCCTTCTTTAGTTGGTGTTCCTATTAAACTAGCTGTAGTCTCACCTTTTATTGTTAAGGTCATCCAATAGGGAATATCAACAGCAGTAATTGTTAAGTCTAAGTTATCTGGATCGTGGGTTAAAATTTCATAATGATAATTTACACCAACTAATGCACTTGTTTCACCTTCAGATACAAAAAATGATTAAGCATTAATATGGCCTGGAAGATATGCACTTTTACCCGCATTAAGTATTTCACCTGTAGTAGCATTTGTAATATAACCTACTACATGAGTGTATTCTCCATTATATTCTTCAGGTAATGTCCAAGTAATGGTATGAGAGTGTTGTGAACCTGCAGAAATCGTACTAGGTAAACTTCCAGCATCTCCTACATATTCAGTAGCTAAATAACGGGCTACGTGGTCGTAAACCAATTGTCTAGCAGGTACAGGGTCTGGTAAGTTTTCCCAACCACCCATTTCGACAGTGCCACCAGAGTAAGCATTATATTAATCGTAACCGCTACTAGTGCCTGTTATAACATCTTCAACAACCACAGCTCCTAATGTATAGTCCCCTGATAATGCAGTAAAGAAATCGGCAGTAACTGTCATGGATAAATTACACGTGCCAGGGTTAAAAATAGTTTTGACTGAAATGTCAGTTGGGGGAGTGTTGTTAATTTGGTTGATTACTTCAGTTTTCCAATATAATGTGCCAACTCGTAGTGCAACGCGATCAACATTTCCATTCGGTAAACCAGTGATGGTAGTGGCTGCAGCATAATCAGGCGTGCTCTTCATTACGTTACCCATTTGTATTGCAACAAAAATAACGACGTGTTCTTAAATCATTTGTTGTTCGAAAACAATTCCGCACGGACACCAATTACACCAAGTACCAGTGCCTTCTTCTATAAGAACTCTTTTTGTTTGTGCTTTAATCTTATCTAACTAATTAAAAATAAAATGAGAAGTAAGTAAAGTTTTATTATAGGATGTATTGTGTTTTAAAATGTATTATTGTTAAAATTGAGTGAATATATTGAATATATATGACAAAAAGCATGAAGTATTGTGATTTTACTTTGATTAATTATTGATTATATAATTATTTTCTTTTTTAATTAATATAGGGTTTTAGTGTTATTTCTTTTGGAAATCAAGGTGAAAACATATGAATTTAGCCTAACCTAATTTGTATTCAATTAATTAGCATATTTGCAAGTTAAAAGGGCGTGATTTGGTTGTTGAATAGATATTGAATAATTAGTTTTGCTCTTTTATTCAGTTATGTAAAAACTTATAATTGTTGAATTAATAATTACAGTTATTTTGAAAGGAATCTAAGTGATTTAAAGTTAGCGGCATTTATTTATCATTTATATTAATACATTTAAAAACTCTATTTTCATATTAGTATCTTGAGAAATAAGTTGTAATTTCGTCCTTAATATTTAAAATCTACAGCTTACTGATTATCAGAATTTTATATTTTATAAGAGCTAATATATTCTATAAAACATAGACCCAATTTCAATAAATCCCAATTATGCGTACTCAATTCTTTATATTTTCGAGTGTTTTGCTTATAATAACTTTTGCATTAGGCTACTACCTAGACCCTTCATGGTATGTGTTTTTTGTAATCGTTTTCTTGTTTACTGCTTTAGGGTATTACGACATACTTCAAACGCGGCATACAATTATGCGAAATTATCCCGTTTTCGGTCGTTTGCGTTATGTACTTGAAGAACTTCGTCCAAAATTGTATCAATACTTTATTGAATCTGACATTGATGGTCGTCCTTTTAATAGAGTAGATCGTTCAACTGTATATCAAAGAGCAAAAGGGGTTAGAGATACTATTCCTTTTGGAACGCAATTAGACCTTTATGCTGAAGGCTACGAATGGATTTGTCATTCAATAGCACCAAAGGCTTTTGATACCTTAAATAACGATCCACGTATCATGATCGGTAATAAGGATTGTACACAACCGTATTCTGCTAGTATTCTAAATATTTCTGCGATGAGTTTTGGAGCGCTAAGTTCCAATGCTGTAGAAGCTTTAAACGCTGGTGCCAAAATTGGAAATTTCGCCCATAATACTGGAGAAGGAGGTTTAAGTCATTATCACTTAAAGCACGGAGGAGATTTAATCTGGCAAATTGGAACAGGTTATTTTGGTTGCCGTACCGAAGATGGTAAGTTTAACCCTGAATTATTCGCAGAAAAAGCTAAACATCCTAATGTTAAGATGATTGAGCTTAAAATTTCTCAAGGAGCAAAACCTGGGCATGGTGGAATACTTCCTGCAGAGAAAAACTCTGAGGAAATTGCTAAAATTAGACATATTAAACCTCACGTAAAAGTTGTGTCGCCACCTTACCATTCTGCGTTTGATACGCCTATGGAAATGATTAAGTTTATTCAAAAACTAAGAGAGTTGTCGGGAGGTAAACCAGTTGGATTTAAACTGTGTATTGGTTATAAGAGTGAGTTTATTGCAATCTGTCAAGCAATGGTTGAACTCGATTTGTATCCAGACTTTATTGCGGTAGATGGAGGAGAAGGAGGAACTGGAGCTGCACCACCAGAATTTAGTAATTATGTAGGTGCACCGTTGTTAGATGGTTTAGATTTCGTTCATAACATCTTAAATGGTATGAATATTCGTCGACATATTAAGGTGATTGCTTCAGGTAAAATTACTTCTGCGTTCCATATTGCTCGTGCTATTGCTTTAGGAGCAGATGGATGTTACCAAGCGAGAGGTATGAAAATGGCTATTGGGTGTATTCAAGCTTTACTTTGTAACACCAATAAATGTCCTGTAGGTATTACTACTCAAGACCCTAAGTTAACAGTAGGTTTGGTTCCAGAAGATAAGAAAACTCGTGTTGCTAATTATCACGAAAAAACAATTAAGAATTTCGTGGAATTATTAGGAGCTACTGGTGTAGATGAAACTAGAAATCTTACACGTACTCATATTTATAGAAGAGTATCATTAAATGAAATGATTACTTACGAAGAGCTATTCCCGTCTATTAAGGAAGGTTCTATGCTAAATGGTGATATTCCTAAAAAATATCAGATGGATTTCGCTTACGCCGATAAAAACCGTTGGGGAATTCACCCATAATCGATAATAAGTTAAAGACAAAAAAGAGTCTGATTCTACAGTAGAATCAGACTCTTTTTTATTTCCTAAATAGGTTCAATATCTTGTCTAATATCGTTGGTTCTTTCTGGTTCTCTTTATCCTCTTCTTCATAATCATCACCAAAAGTGTATTCTCTTAAAAAGTCGCTATGAGATTTGCTAGAATCGTATTTTCGTCTCTGCCTATCTATACGGTCCATTTTATCTTGACTATTTGCTATAATAGTCTCAAATAACGGGAGTAATCTTTCATTAAGGGTATTAATAGGTTCTTTTAGAAAAAAACCTTCGGCACCACTCTTTAATAATTCATCCTTATCTCCTTCGTATTTTAAATTTCCTGTGATAACTACTATTGGAATATTGTCGTTATAATTTTTAGAAATTCTAATTACATCAAATGCATTCATTCCTACAAGTTTAAAGTCGGTGATAACCATATCTGGAATGTATGTTTTTAAAGCATTTATTAAACTTATCTCGCTATCTACAAATCGAATTTCAGGATTTACTGAAATTTTTTTAAGCTGTCGTTGAAGTAAAAAAGTATCTGATACTAAATCTTCAACTATCAAAAAATTCATATTATCAGGTAAAGCCATCTTGGATAGGTTGTGGTTAGACTAGTAAATTTATCTAATTATTTTGTCATTTTATACTTTCGGTGGATTATTTGAAATTATTTTTTGGATTATTGTCATGTAAATCTAGTTCATTACCTTTGAAAGGATAGCTGTATTTTTTTACAACTTATACCATTTGCCTATGAAAAGAATCAGAAAAGTAGGTTTAACTAATTTTATACTACTAGTCTCTTCGCTTATTCTTGTGATTATCTTAATAGGATTTTCATTTATGCAAAATGCTGATTCTGCCGATGAAATTGCTGAAAGTTGGAAGGTAAAAAATAATATTGATCAAATTTCTTCAACAATATCTAAAATGGAGAGCTTTGGCTTAACCTATAGATACACTAATAATATTAAGTATAAAGAAGAATTCAGGTTAGCTGAAAAAGAATACGACACATTATTAAAATCGTTAAGATATTTAGTTCGTGAAACAGAACAACAAGTAAAACGGGTAAATACGATTGAGGCTAAAATGGATGCTAACCTTAAATTGTTGGACAGTATTTTATTAAATCCAACTTCTAATTTATCTTCAATTGAGAATGATAATCATCGAGATGTTCATTTTAATGATGATGTAGCATTAATTTTGAAAGATATGTTAATAACTGCCGATGTTATTCTTGATAAACGAATTAGAAAGTTTACTGCTTGGAAGCTTATAATTCTAGCAGGTTTGGGGATTGCTACTATTATAGTTTTCCTTAGTCTGTTTAACTTAATAAAAAAGATTAGACCTTTAATAGAAGAGCTTCTCCAAACACAGTCCGATTTAGAACGTTCAAATAAAAACTTACAACACACTTTAAAAGATTTAAAAATTTCTAATGCCGAAAAGCAAAAGGAAATTAAAGCAAAAGAAAAGGCTATAGAAGAGGCAGATAAATTAAATGAATCTCTTATCGTAAAAAATCAACAATTAGATCATTTTGCCTACGTAGCTTCTCACGACTTGCAAGAACCATTACGTACAGTTTCAAACTACTTAGAAATATTTCAAGAAGATTTCCCGGAACGAGTGGAAGGGGAAGCTGTAATGTATTTTAACTTCATAAATAAGGCAGTAGAACGAATGCGAAACCTTATTAGCGGACTCCTTTCTTTTTCCAGAATTGGTACAATCGGTCAGATGGAGGAAGTGAACTTAAATGAAACATTAGAAAAAATTAAAGATGATTTCGCTGTAGTAATTGAAGAACGTGGAATTGTAATAGAGCACGACCATTTACCAACAATAACAGGGTACAGAATTGAAATAAAACAATTATTTCAAAATCTCATTTCTAATGCTATAAAATTCACCAAACCAGAGGTAAAACCTAACATTAAGATATCTTTCGACGAAACAGCTAACTATTTCAACTTTCATATAAAAGATAATGGAATAGGTATTCCTGAGAAAGATTTCACTAAGGTTTTCGATATGTTTAGCAGGCTTAATAGCAATAAAGACTATGAAGGTCAGGGGATAGGATTAGCATTTTGTCAGAAAATAGTCGAACTTCATTTGGGTAACATTTGGGTAAGTTCTACTTTTGGAGTTGGTACCACTGTTCATTTTACTTTAAAAAAATAACTATATGAAAAAATTGAAGAATGTTTTGCTTATTGACGATTCGGAAAGTGATAATTTCTATCACGCTCGAAAAATCAAGAAAATGGGGATAAGCGATAATATTCATATATGCTATAGCGGACATGAAGCCTTAGAATATCTAAAAAGTGAACTAGACGGTAAACACCCACAGCCTACATTGATATTTTTGGATATCAATATGCCAGGAATGAATGGATGGGAGTTTTTGGAAGAATATGAAAAACTTACGGTGTCTCAGCAAGGAGAAGTTGTGCTTACAATGCTAAGTAATTCAATAGACGAAAGAGATAAATCTAGAGCTATGGAATTTAAAAGTGTACATGGTTTTTATAACAAGCCCCTTAATGAAGATTACCTTAAGACTATAATAGATACTTATTTAAAAAAATACCTTACCTAACCCCGGCTTTTCGAGTAGAGGTGTATTGAAATAGCCCTTTTTATTATTAATCTTCTTTAAATACAGCCATAAAAAAGGCCAGCACATAAATAGTTGGTCAATTGGGTGCTGGCCAGAAATCCTATCGGATCTTAATTTATAACTGTTATCCTCGCGTTAACCAGCCTCTTTTGCTAGCTGTAGCGATTGCGTAAGGAGTAATCCAAAATAATGCAAAAGTGTATAATATGCTATATGAATACGCCCAAAAAGACTCTGATATATTGTATCGTTTAGCATAGAACAACATCGGGAAACTTGAAAATATGAGAATTCCGAATAGCGTAGAGCTAAAGAACAATATCGGGTGTGTTACTATAAAGAATAACATAAACAGAATAAATGGATAGCTCATTATAATCTTCAACGATTGACTTATAAATAGTAATCGTATTCCAGATTTTGATTCTTCTCTAAAATTAGTGAAAACATATTTAGACATTTCAATGTTTTCGCGCACATTACTACGTCCCCATCTAATGAACATTTTATATAGTCCCTTATAACTTTCAGGTACGTTGGTATAAGCATAAGCATTACGCTGAAACAACACTTTATTACCTTGTTTCAATATCATATTAGTCATAGCTCTATCTTCGCCTATATCTGATGGTTTCCCCATAAATGTTTGGTTTATCCATTCGGGAAGTACAGCAAAAACAGCACTTCGGCGGTAGGCAGCTAATGCTCCTGGAGTACATAATACTGAGTTAAGGCTGCTTTCTGCGGAACGTACAAATTCAAAACTAAGTACGAAACTTACATCGAGCATTTTTGGTAAAAGCGCTTTTTTATTGTTTAATACTCGTATGTTTCCAGCTACGGCACCGCATTTTTCATCTAGAATAAACGGGCTAACCAAATTTCTTAAAGTATCTTCATTTACAACAGAATCACTATCCACAGTTACAAACACATCTCCAGTACCAATGTTGAATCCACGATAAAGCGCGTGACGTTTACCTTTGTTTTTTGGTTGTTGAAATATAGTAACTCTATCTCCTAATTCTTTTTTGGCTTGTTGCATCCAATGCCAAGTATCATCTTTACTCCCGTCGTCAATAGCTAATAATTGCAATTTTTCTGCTGGGTAATCACTGTTGGCTAAACTTTTTAATGTTTCCCACACTTGTTTCCCTTCATTGTAAGCAGGAACTATTACTGTACAAGTAGGTAATTCCTCATCACTTACAGATGCTATAGGTTTGTATTTGAAATATCTAATAAGGGTATAAACAAAGAACCCAGCTTTAAAGACTAAAAGAGCAGTGGCCATAACTAAAAATCCATAACCAAGGGTGGAACTAATACGTTCTTCACGAAAATTGGCAAAGTCGGTATCTAGATAGAAAAAGAGATAGGTAGCAATAAAAATTAATAAGAAAGTACTAGCAAGCACAAATATCCCCCAAGGGTTTGTACGTGAAACCGACTTATTTTGGCTAGTGTAATTAGTAGCTACTTGTTCTGTAGATTTATCTAAATGATTTCCTGAAGTGTCTTGTGTGTTGTTGTTCATTTTAAATCCTTAATTGATTTTTAATCGCTTTTAAAAATTGTTTATCAGTTCGAGGAAGTGTTTAGCAACTGTTGTGCCGTGTGAGGTTTACTAGGTTTTGTTGAGCATTTGAGGATTTACAGCTACAAAAAGTGTATAAATTTTATACAGTTGGATATACAATTATACAGTTTGGATAGTAAGTGAGTCTAGATTATGTAGATTGTTGTTGAGCTTTTAATATGGAGTAATAATTGCTATAATTACTATTATAAGAAACTAGTTAAGATCTAAATGTTTCGTAAGTTAGTATTAGTTTGTTCGTTTTTTCAACTATTGGAAAAACGAACAATTTTAATGTTTAAGAGAAAAATAATTTTAAAATAATAACTATGAATACCATTAAAAGCTTGTCATTAATCACTTTATTAGGTTTGTTTACCGCTTGCGGCGTAACAAAAACAGATTCCGATAGAAACACTAACTCAAATCCGGTTGAAGCTACCAATAGGGGTAGAGCAAATACTGATGTTGCAGTTAAAGGTGATAGATCTAATAAATTTCAACAGCTATCTACAGAAACTCCTAACAAAGAATTATCAAGTAAACAGATTGAGGAAGCTGCTAAGGCTAAGAATCAAAAAATGTTTGTAGATCTAGGAATGACGGAGGAGCAAGTAAATAGATTTAATAGTGAATGGAATAGAATATTGCAAAATTGGAATAATAACAACCGAAATAAGGAAATGAATAGCTTTGAGCGCACCGAACTTCAAGACAATATTTTAAGTAAAATACTAAGTGAAACCCAGTTTAAAAATTACCGAGTTTGGGCACGTGAAAATGCAGGAAACCGATTAGATTAATTCGGTGGAATTAAGATTTAAATTGGATCTTGTAGCTAATTTTTGAGTATTAGTACTTGATAAGTACGTGGCAATACGTATTGTTTTCATGCGTTAGAAATTGTTACTTTGGTAAAAGCGTATAAGTATATTTTAGTGGGTTGTTGAAATATTAATAATATTTACCCCACAATATTTATATAATAGACTTTCCCGTCAAAATTTAATTTCAGAAATTTCTGATTTAAATATTAAAATCCCCTTGTTGTAACATTTAAATATACTTTGGTTTTAAAAAAGCCGAACTTTTGAGTATGAAATTTATTAACTTATAAAGTTTGAATATTAATTATGGATACATTTTTTTCAGAAGCTTTAAAAGAAGCAGAAATAGGTATAGCAGAGGGCGGAATCCCTGTTGGAGCTGTTTTGGTGTATAATGGGGAAATTATTGGACGTGGACATAATAAAAGAGTGCAAAAAGATAGTCCCATTATACACGCAGAAATGGATGCCATTGAAAATGCTGGACGGCAATCTGTTTCAATTTATAAGGAAAGTGTTTTATATACCACTTTATCTCCTTGTCCGATGTGTGCTGGAGCTATTTTACATTATGGTATTCCAAAGGTTGTTATTGGTGAAAACACCAATTATCTAGGTGCGGAGGATATGTTGATAGAAAATGGAGTTTCGGTGATTGTGTTAAACGATAGAAGGTGTAAACAACTAGTAGATTACTTTATTTCTGAAAATCCTGAGCTTTGGAATGAGGATGTTGGAGCGTGATTATTTTTTTATGAAGATTTGTGCAAATTCTTGTAAAAAAATGGTCAGATAATAAAATAAAAATTTCCTGTTTACCTTATTATGAAATAAAAATCGACTTGAATTTTTTTAAAATAAGAGTGTAGAGTATTAAGCTAGATTTATGAATCTAGTAATAATGTAATTTGAAGATATTTATTAAACCGTTATAGTCTTTCTTGTAGCTCCATAATAATGAATAGAGCTAAGAAAAGTCCAACAGTCCATATTGCTAATAAACCTAATCCCATACGGCAAACTTACTAAATTTATTTAATCGATTTCAACTATTTTCCTGAAAAATTTAAAGAAGAAAAACTTAGCAATAATAGATTTGTGAAGTAGCTAAGAAATCCAGTTTTACAGCAGATTTAAACCCCCTTTTAATCGTCACAACCTAAATATGTTACGTTGTTTCCCTCACTAGCTTGCTGTGAAAGTACAGGCTCTCCGTCGCTGCAATTAACGACATCGCCATAAAAAACGCCTTCATTTCCAAGAAATTTTCCTCTGCAATTGCAGTTGTCATCAGAACCACATCCTAATAAAACTGTTGCTGCTAAAAGGAAACCTAATTTCTTAATATTTTTAATTTTAAACATAAAGCAATTTTTAATTTTCTTAATGGTTGTTGTACACCTGCAAAGATATAGAAAGATTGTTGAGTGTAATTGGTTATACTATTTTAGGATATACATTCTCAATTGCTATAATTTTTATGCTAAAACTATTGCACTAAAGAATAACAGCAGCAGTGTTAATGCCACCTTTTAGACTTACTAGTTTATTCTCGAAGTTTTTACTTTTAAGCATCTTAATTGCAAGCTTACTGCGTACTCCAGATTTACAAAAGGCCAATAAGGGTTTGTTTGCTGTTAGCTCGGTATATCTATCTTCCAATTCCTCTAAAGGAATATGAAAACTTTCGATATAAAGTTTCTCTCGTTCCGCTTTGCTTCTTACATCTAATACATTAAAAGTATCTGCCTCTTGCAGATATTCTTGATACGTTATTTCCTCAAACCCATCATCCAGACCACAAAACGTTTGATAATCTTGCACTAAAGATGCTATTACAAGGAAAGGATTCTTTTTAAAATGAAATATTTCCTGTTTTAATGTAAGCGCATTAAAAGTTAATAGCTTCCCAGACAGTATATTGCCTAAGCCTAAAATGATCTTTAAAACTTCATTTGCTTGTAAGCTTCCAATTATACCTGGTAGAATCCCCAATACTCCTGCTTCTGAACAGTTAGGAACTAGTTTCGGCGAAGGTGGGGTAGGGAATAGGCATCTATATGTGGGTCCGTTATGATAGTTGAACACAGAAAGCTGTCCTTCAAACTTGTTTATCGACCCAAATACTACCGTTTTTCCCAAAATTACAGCAGCATCATTTATCAAATATCGAGTAGGGAAATTATCGGTGCCATCTACAATGATATCGTAGTTTTCAAATAAATCAAGGGCATTGTCATTACTTAATTTGGTAATGTAGCTGTTTAGTTGAACAAAAGGATTTAATTTTTTCAATCGGGACACAGCTGCTTCTACTTTATACTTTCCTATATCTTCAAGAGTGTAAAGAATTTGTCGTTGCAGATTGGTTTGATCCACGATATCAGCATCAACAACTCCTATGCTGCCAACCCCTGCTGCGACTAAATATTGCAGCGCCGGACAACTTAAGCCACCAGCACCAATAACTAAAACTTTTGCTTGCTTCAACTTTAATTGACCTCTTTCTCCAAATTCTTCAAGACTAAGATGTCTACTATATTGAGAGGTTTCTTCTGCGGTTAATTTCATTTTTTATTTTTTAGAATAGGATGTATCCCAGTCTTTCCATACTACCTCATAGCCCTGGGATTGTATCATAGCTTTAATTTTATTCGTACCTCGTTCATCCGAAATTTCAAATTGCTCTAAGGATTGCCGATCCACAACATACCCACCTGGATTTGTTTTAGATTCCGCACTCATAGAAGTGATTCCTAGGTTTATGACGTTGTTTCTAAAAGTCTCACTCTCTCTTGTAGACATAGATAATTCCACATCTTCATCTAATAATCTATAAGCACAAATTAACTGTACAAGATCCGCATCGGTCATTTCCACTTTGGGTTGCACTTCTCCCTCGTGAGGTCGCAATCTTGGAAAGGAAATAGAATACTTGGTTTTCCAATAGGTTTGCTGTAAATATTTTAGGTGTAAGGCAGTGTAAAAACTATCCACCCTCCAATCATCCAAACCAAACAAAGCACCTAAACCGATTTTGTGAATACCAGCTTTTCCCAATCTATCGGGAGTATCTAATCGATAATCGAAATTAGATTTTTTGCCTTTGGGGTGATGGGTTTTGTAGGTAGCGCGATTATAAGTTTCCTGATATACCAATACTGCGTAGAGTCCCTCGTCAATCAAAGTTTCGTATTCATCCTGATTTAGTGGTTGTACTTCTATACTAATATTAGAAAAGTGATCTCGAATTAATTTTATGGCGTTTTTTAAATAAGCCACTCCAACGGTACTATTAGCTTCTCCGGTTACTAGTAAAATATGGTCATAGCCTAACTGTTTAATATAAGCTACTTCCTTGAGAATTTCCTCGTCAGTAAGGGTTTTCCTGGGGATTTTATTAGTTAAGCTGAACCCGCAATAGGTACAAATGTTTTGGCATTCATTAGAGAGATACATCGGGACATACATTTGAATGGTGTTTCCAAATCTTTTTCTAGTAAGCGCTCGACTTCGTTGCGCCAAGTTTTCGATAAAAGGTTTGGCAGCAGGTGAAATTAATACTTGAAAATCCTCTAAGCTTATTTCGTCTTTTAACAATACCTGTTGCACATCGGTAGCAGTAAAACTATAGACTTTCTGCTTTACGGTGTCCCAATTATATTGATTGAATATGTCTTTAAAACTACTCATTTAGAAAAGAAGTTAAAGGACTACTTGCCTCTGCATATTGATTAACTGCGGCTAATTTTGCTTGGTATGCCAACCTTCCAGCCTGCACTGCCATCTTAAAAGCAATCCCCATTTGCACTGGGTTCTTAGAAACAGCTATTGCTGTATTTACCAAAACTGCATCGGCACCTAATTCCATGGCATAAGCTGCATGTGAAGGTGCGCCTATTCCCGCATCTACAATTACAGGGACCTTACTTTGTTCCATAATTATCTTCAGAAAATCTTTAGTTATAAGCCCTTTATTACTACCTATTGGAGCTCCAAGTGGCATGACACATTGCGCCCCAAGATCTTCCAATCGTTTACACAATACAGGATCTGCGTGTATATATGGCATTACTATGAAACCTTCTTTCACCAAAATTTCGGTGGCTTTAAGTGTTTCTATGGGGTCGGGTAATAGATATTTTGGATCTGGATGAATCTCTAACTTTATCCAATTGGTTTGTAAAGCTTCTCTAGCCAATTGCGCAGCAAAAACAGCTTCCTTTGCTGTGCGTACTCCCGAGGTGTTAGGTAATAGATTAATGTGATCTTGCTTCAGATGCATTAATATATCGTCATATTCACTGTGGAAATCTACCCGTTTTAAAGCCACGGTTACCAATTCGCTTTCTGAAGCTATAATGGCCTCTTGCATTAATTTGGAACTGCTAAATTTCCCCGTCCCAGTAAATAATCTGGAACGGAAAGTTTTATCTGCTATTTTTAGCGTGTCTGTCATTTTTGTGCTCTGTTAAGTTTTTAATTTCACACCTGATCAACAGGGGTTTTTAATATTTTTTGGAAGGCTTTTATATTATTAAAGTCATTTGTAATTGCTCCCGAAACCGCAACTCCATAGATGCTTGTTTTTAATAGTTCTGGAATGTCATGTAATGTGATGCCGCCAATGGCAATAATGGGAGTTTCTGAATGCAATTCATTTAAAAGGGATACGAAGCATTCTAAGCCCAATATCGGACTCAGATTTTTTTTCGTGCTTGTAAATCGGAAGGGACCTAATCCTATATAGTCTACTTTTTTATTCATAAGTTCTTGGCAGTCTTGTAGGTTGTTCGCTGTTCCGCCAATAATTTGCCAATCGTACAAATGCTGTCTCGCTACCCTTGGGCAGGCATCTGTTTTGCCTAAATGCACGCCATCTGCTTGTACAGCTTTCGCGATTTTATAATGGTCGTTTATTATTAATTTCGTTTGGAATTTCTTAGTGATTTCCCTTGCCCTTTCAGCTGTTTTCAACAAAGTGTTTTCATCTTCGTTTTTAAGTCGAAGTTGGACTAATTCAGCTCCATGAGTACAAGCTTTTAGGATGTTCTCTAGGTGTTGTTCTGGAGTTTCGCCTTGAGAGATATAGTGTAAATTAGGAATCATATAATTTCGATTTTGTTGTGTACTCCCAATAAGGAAGGGTGTGAGTTTAAAAATTGTTCGGTATACCGCTTTGCCTTATCAGAAGCAGTTTGTAAAGTATGTCCTAAACGAATATTACTAGCCAAAGCCGAAGAAAGCACACAGCCACTTCCGTGTTTTTCAGAAATACTTGCGGTAATAGGAGGGAAGTGATAGGTTTGTTGATTTGTTGGATGCAGTTCATCCCAACCTTTTTTGTCCAATCTGTGCCCTCCTTTTAAATAGATATTGGTGAATTTCTTTATATACTGAAGCGTTTCTTCATAATCTAAATTCGGATATAAGCTTTTAATTTCATCGTAGTTTGGCGTGATAATATAGCAGTGTTTTAATATTTCATCTAGGTTATTTTGATCTTCTTCGGAATGGAAATCAAACCCTGCACTTGCCTTAAAAATAGGATCCAAAACAACTTTTATAGAAGGTTTTATACTGTGAAGTTTTTCTAGAATGCGAAGCAATGACTGCCAAGACTCTACTACTCCAATTTTCACGGTATCAATAGTAAAGCGTTCAAAAAGAATAGCTATTTGCGCTAAAATAATTTCCGTATCCATCCAAATACAATGTTTAAAATCACTATCATGTTGTATAGTAATTGCTGTGCATACACTTAAGCCGTAAAGTCCGTGCGCTTCAAATGTTTTTATATCTGAAGTAATTCCAGCACCTCCGCTTGGGTCGTGACCTGCAATGCTAAGGATGTATTTATGATGGTTCAAAACTGTCTTTTATTTTTTTAAAGGATTCTACAGGGTTATCAGTGTTCCAAACACCTCCTAACACGCCAACGCCATTATAACCGAGGGCTTTCATTTTTGCAATGTTATCAGCACGAATACCACCTAGTCCAATTACGGTTTTGTCTATACTATTTACATTAAACTTGCGACCGGTATATTCTTTTTTTGATATGGAAGTAAATACAGGACTTAAAAAATGGTAGTCGAAATCTATAGTACACTTTGAAATATCCTCCGGACTATGAAAAGAGGAACTTATAGTGAAACCCTTAACTTTAAGATTATCAAAATAACTTACCGTTTTGTTCCTTAGTAATGTCTTTCTTTTCTGTTCCTGAAAATGAACACCTTTCAGATTAAATTCGTTTGCTAGTTCATGAAATAAATGCACCACAATCCGATTGTGAAATCTTGGATGTATTTCATTCAAATAAGCAATATGTTCCTCGAAATTCTTCTTAGGTTTTCTGAGGTGATAACAGGCTAAACCAGCTTCAAAAAGTTGGTTTAACCTGTTTGTTTCCGTAGAAATATCTACTTCAGGAGCAATAACAATTACCATAAATTATAAATAGACTTCAGAACCTTTATTTTTAAACTCTTCCGCTTTTTCTTCCATCCCTTTTTTAATTACTTCGTTATCCACAATATCGTTTACAGCAGCAAAGTCCCGTACTTCTTGTGAAATCTTCATAGAACAAAATTTAGGACCACACATAGAGCAGAAGTGAGCCAATTTAGCTCCCGCAGCAGGCAGAGTTTCATCGTGGTATTCTCGGGCGCGCTCCGGATCAAGTCCTAAATTAAACTGATCTTCCCAACGGAACTCAAAACGTGCCATACTTAAAGCATTGTCTCGATGTTGTGCTCCCGGATGCCCCTTGGCTAAATCGGCAGCGTGCGCAGCTAGCTTGTAAGTTATCACTCCTACACGAACATCTTCTTTATTAGGTAAGCCTAAATGTTCTTTTGGAGTTACATAACACAGCATCGCACATCCGTACCAACCTATCATAGCAGCACCAATTCCTGAGGTAATATGGTCGTAGCCTGGAGCAATATCTGTTGTTAAAGGGCCTAAAGTGTAAAATGGAGCTTCATCGCAAACTTCTATTTGCTTCTCCATATTCTCCTTAATCATATGCATAGGAACGTGACCAGGACCTTCAATAAAACACTGTATATCGTGTTTTCGTGCGATTTTTGTCAGTTCGCCTAAGGTTTCTAATTCTGCAAACTGTGCTTCATCATTTGCATCGGCTATAGAACCTGGACGCAAACCATCTCCTAATGAAAAGGCTACATCATATTGCTTTAAAATCTCACAAATTTCCTCAAAATGTGTGTATAAGAAGCTCTCTTTGTGATGCGCTAAACACCATTTGGCCATAATAGAACCACCGCGAGAAACAATACCAGTTACTCGGTTTGCCGTCATAGGAACATAACGTAGTAAAACCCCTGCGTGGATGGTAAAATAATCTACTCCTTGTTCGGCTTGTTCAATTAAAGTATCTCGGAAAATCTCCCAGGTTAAATCCTCTGCAACGCCGTTTACTTTTTCTAAAGCTTGATAAATAGGAACCGTTCCAACGGGAACAGGAGAGTTGCGAATAATCCATTCGCGGGTTTCGTGTATGTTTTTACCAGTAGATAAATCCATAATATTGTCTGCACCCCAGCGGCAAGCCCATACTGCTTTTTCAACTTCCTCTTCAATGGAAGAAGTAGTGGCAGAATTCCCAATATTAGCATTAATCTTTATCAAAAAGTTTCTCCCTAGAATCATAGGTTCTGCTTCTGGGTGATTGATATTCGATGGAATTACAGCTCGGCCTCTAGCAACTTCATCTCGTACAAATTCCGGAGTGATTTTAGAAGGAATAGCAGCACCAAAATGCTCGCCTTTATGTTGCTTTCTAATTTCGGTCATTTCGTCAATACGCTGATTTTCACGAATAGCGATATACTCCATTTCTGGTGTAATAATCCCTTGTTTGGCATAATGTAATTGCGTAACATTCTGACCTTTTTTTGCTCGCAAAGGTTTCTTTAAGCTAGAAAAACGCATATGCTCTAAACTTTTGTCGTTTAATCGTTCCCTTGCGTATTCTGATGAGAAATCCTCTAGCTGTTCCACATTGTTCCTATCTAAAATCCATTGTTCTCGAATTCTTTCAATCCCTTTATGCACGTCAATCGACTTATTTGGATCTGTGTAAGGGCCGGAAGTGTCATAAACAGTAACAGGTTCGTTAGGGGTTATTTTTCCTGTTAGGGAATCTTTTGTGTCACTTAAAGAAATTTCACGCATGGCAACTTTTATCTGTGGATGCAATTTGCCCGGTACGTATATCTTTTTTGAATTTGGAAATGCTTGTCTTGTGATTGTTCCTTGTTTTGGAGCAGTGTCCTTGTTTTTCATATCGAAGTTTTTTCAGTTGTGTTAGTTTATTAAAATGAAGCAATTATCCACCTTGAGTAGCTTGAATAACTAAAACCTCGTCATTGGCAGACAAGCTTGTGGAGCTCCATGAATGTTTTGAAATAATGCTGTGGTTTACTGCTACCGCAATACCATCTTGAGGTGAATTTATTTTATCTAGCAGTTGTAGGATATTGAAATCGGGGTTGATTTCAATAGCTTTCTCGTTAACCAAAATAGTAATCATCATACAGTATAATTTTAATTATGCTGTAAACGATAAAGGTTTTTGAGAAGGGAATTGTTTGAAATGAAGGCACAGGTTAAGACGCTGTACTTTTATAAAAAGTGTATAAATACATCTATCGATTTGGATGATGTATTGCTAACTTTTCCCTTCGCTGGTACTAACCAGATCAGGTTCAAAGGGTCTTTCTCAGTTCTAAATATTTAGAACACCCCTAAAGTTTACCCCACAAACTTATCAATAAATTCTTTTTAAAACTAACTAAGCTTGTTTAAAATATTTTAATACGGTGTAGTGTGTAAGGTATTAGTTAGTTATAGAATGATTTTTTGTGGAATCGGAAAGTGAAGTTACTTTTGTGAGTCTCGAAATAATTTCATCTAAATATCGAATTTCAAAAAGTAGTTCATGAAAACATATTCTAAACTCAATAAAGCAATTTGCTTATCGCTACTATTAATATTTGGACTGACGATATTTACTTCCTGCGAACGCATATATCGTAAATGGAATTCTAATGGATTGCAGGTTGGGGATAAGTTGGATAGCCTAAATGGCGTTTATGTTTACTACAACGCCAATGTTGGAAATGTAAAAGGAAGGAACACTTCTGCCGATGGATACAACATCGGACTTAAATACCAATGTGTTGAATTTGTAAAACGATATTACTACCAACATTTAAATCATAAAATGCCTGATAGTTATGGGCATGCAAAAGATTTTTATGAGAAGGGATTAGGGGATGGAAAAAGAAGTAAGCGAAGAAATTTAATTCAATATGCCAACCCTAGCAATAGTAAACCCAAAGTGGATGATCTTTTAGTTTTTGATGGCACAACTACCAATAAATATGGACACGTAGCTATTATTTCAAAAGTAACAGATTCTAAAATAGAAATTATCCAACAAAATCCGGGACCTTATGGCCCCTCACGAGAAACTTTTAAACTGAAACACAGCAACGGAAAGTGGGAAATTGATAATAATAAAGCCTTGGGATGGTTGCGAAAGAAATAACCGTTGGTTTTTGTTTTTTAGATTTGATAACCTAATATTTACTAGTAAATGAGATTTTTTAGAAATATAGCACTTCTCTTACTTCCATATCTCTTAATGATAATTATCAATGAAGCCTATCGCCCGACGATAAAAGAAACACCCTATTCGTTGAGAGGAATTACAGCTATAAATTCAGATGTAAGAACGCCTGATAAATGTACATGGGCTGCACATAGCGATACTGCATATTGTAAGCAAAACCATGTAAAACTGCTTAAGGATCATATGGATATAACTGATAAAATCTATTTTGGAGCGATAGGTGCTTTGCATTCCACTGGAAATTATGGTGCTGCCAATGTGATTTTTTTAGTCATCCTCTTTCCACTTATAATGTGGTATTCATTAGTGAAAGTTATTGATTACACTTTAGAAATTAAAGCACTAAAAAGACAGTACAATGGAAAATCTAAATAATCTATATCAGACGATAATGTATATAGGCGGTGTGATTTATGCCTATTGCACAGACTTCACAATTAATCTCGCAAATCTGACTGGAACTTCGTATTACGAAATTAATTTTTTCTTTTTCTGTGTACTTTTTCCTTTCCTAATTATTGTGTTACCTGTAATTGCTGTAATCCTGAAATTTAGATTGCGAAGTTTGAAAAAGCGTTATGGCTTGTATTAAGATAATAGCAAAGAACTTCTAGTATTGATATTATATACTTCTTTATTTCAATAGCAACTTCCTAAAAAATGCTTTCACTTCAACTTCAAATATTTCCTCAGGTATTCGATGCTGTAAATCTTGCCTGATTTTAATATTATAATTGTCTATCCCAATTGAGTTCGATAGAAATTCTAAAGTTGACTTTGGATCAATAACCTCGTCTTTTGCTCCTAAAACCAGATGTTTTAAGTTGGATAGAGGGTTTTTAATGTCAGGAACTTCTTGGTGAACAGAACGGTAGGCGAGGGCAGGATTAAATAGTAATGCCGGGCGTTGAAACTTGTCTGCTACATAATATGCCGCAAAACCTCCCATGCTACTGCCAATAACTGAATCGATGTCTTTGTCTTTGTACAGATTAATTAAACTTTCTATACTACTTTCATCATTTCGGTAGTCGATTTGAGGTGAATAAACCGTTCCATATTTCTCAAGAATAGCTCGTTTTTCAGCATTAAGACTGCTGTCCAGCCCATGTAGGTATAGTATGTTCATTTAAAAAAGTTTTATAATTCTTATTTATTCAGTTATAGCAAGGGCGTCGTTTTTTTCCACTCATATATTATTTTCTCTTCCAATGGTGATCGTCAAATGAAATCCAACTAAGATAGTAGATATTATTAAGTTTAATCGAAAACCTTAAGGTTTTAATTCAAGTAATTGTACCGAAGTATTCAATATAACAACAATAAAATTTAAGATTTAAAAAGGTATAAATCTTCTTAAAAAAAACTTAAATTAAATGTTATATTTGAAACTCTCCCCAGAATTTTAAATTCGCTCCATTCGTGAAATATCGAAATGGGATGGAAACTTATTGTTCTATATTTTAAAAATCGCCCTTCAAATCAGAAAAGATTTCAACGGAAAAGACTTAGAACAAGTTTAAACTTTTGATATTATTTAATTTAACATGAACAATCCTAACAAGAGTATTGAGGTTATAAAAGCATCACTTTTAAAAAATAAACTTAAATCCTTATCAGGCGATTTAGATGAAAATAATGCCATTCGATTACATCGTGCAATAAGTTGGGTGAAGTGTGCTGAAGAACAAGCCAACAATCCAGATCTAAAATTTATTACGTTGTGGATTGCCTTTAATGCTTGTTATGCCGATAATGACGCACATGAATTTGAGTTGTCTGAAAAGAAACGGTTTAGAGATTTTATTTCTAAGCTAGTGGATTTCGATGCTGAAGAAAGATTCTTTAAAATTTTATGGTATAAGTTCCCAGGCCCTGTAAGATTGTTAATTGATAATAAATATGCATACAAGCAATTTTGGGACGCACAACGTGGAGATTCAATAGATTGGGAGTCACGTTTTAAACAATCTCAAATAGATTCAAGAAATTATCTAGCACACCAACAGGTGTCTAAACTATTGGAGTTAGTTTTAGATAGATTATATACAGTTCGTAACCAATTAATTCACGGTGGAGCTACCTATCAAAGCAAACTAAATCGCTCTCAGGTTAAAGATGCTAGTCAGATACTAGAATTTCTTTTACCAATTATCATAGATATCATGATAAGCAATGGGGGAGAAGATTGGGGAGTTATAAATTATCCGGTTATTGAGTAATGTATTACCAATAAATTAATTTTCTATTTTTTTAAAATTAAAAATGTTATCAGAAATATTTGTTTGTAGTAATTTGGACAGGGTAAAATGTGATTATTTTATTCAAACTGTTTAAAAATAAATCTTGCTCTAGTTTATTAAATACAATCAATTTTAGTTCAAAAGCATAATTTATAAAACTAACATATGGAACAACTAGATATGTTCGAATCAGAACGAGACTTTAATAAACCTATTAAAATTAATAATGGTGAATATATTTATATACCTAATTTTTATGATAAAGTAAAGGCAGATAGGTATTTAGATACCTTTATAGAGTCTATCAAATGGAAGCAGGAATCTATGAATATGTATGGGAAACAAATTCCTTTTCCTCGTCTCACCTCTTGGTATGGAGATAGTGATAAGCCATATAGTTTCTCTGGAATAACCTTACAACCTCACCCATGGACAAAAGAGCTTTTAGAAATAAAACAGGATATAGAACAAAAGTCTTTAGTTAACTTCAATAGCGTATTACTAAATAGATATCGCGATGGAAATGATTCCATTTCTTGGCATACAGATGCAGAAAAAGAATTAGGTAAAAATCCAGTTATAGCATCAGTTAATTTTGGTGCAGAACGAAAATTTCAATTGAAACATATGGAAACTAATGAGAAGATTGAAATAGTTTTAAAACATGGTAGTTTATTAATTATGATGGGGGAATTACAACACTTTTGGAAGCACCAGGTACCAAAGACAAAAACAGTACAGGCAGAACGTGTTAATTTAACTTTTAGAGTAATTAAATAATACGCTTAATATGGAGAATTATATTGAGGTAATATCTTCTCTTTCGAAACCTTCTTTTCAAGAAATTAGGCAAATTGCAAACGACAGTATTTCTCATGTTACACGTTCAGAAAGAGATCGGCTTTGGAAAGAATTAAAAAGAGGTACCGCACTGCTTAATTCACATGAGCACATGTGTCAGTACCTATGGTCGTTTGGTAACATGCATCAAGCAAAATTAATGGATGCTTATAAACAGTTACCAAGGGATATTTTTGAAAACGGATTTGAAATTGTTGATTGGGGTTGTGGCCAAGGACTAGGTACCATTAATTTATTTGATTATTTAGAAAATCAAGGGATAACTAATTACGTGAAGGGAGTTACACTAATAGAACCTTCGGAAAAGGCGTTAGAGCGAGCTATACTACATACACAAGCTTATATTGATTCTAGTTTTGTTACGGGTTATTCCGAGTTTTTTGAAAATATTACTCCAGAACAAATAAAAAGCAAATTAGGATTACCGGTAATTCACATTTTCTCAAACATATTAGATGTTGCTCAAATAGATTTAAAGCATCTCGCAAATTTAATTGATGCATCTGTTGTATCTGATAATTATATTGTAAGCGTTGGTCCTTTGAATCCTACCAATAAAAGGATAGATGCTTTTTATAACTATTTTGATGTACCACTTATCTATAACCAAGAGGATAGTTTTTTTAAAAATAGGAAATGGACATATAAATGTAAAATTTATAAACTTGAGTACAACGAGCAAGGTCATTTAATTCCTATTGAATTTTATCCATCAGTTCAATTTCATGCGGCTTATGAACTAGATATAATTAAGTCAGCACGACGAGCAAGTAAGATGGAGTCGCTAAATAGTTTAACACATTTCGAAACCACAGCTCCTTTTGATATTGGGGCAAGCGTTTATGACGATGTACATCCAATTTTAGCGGTTCTTAATAATATTATAACTAGGGGATTACCGACAAAGTCTAGTATATATATAGAAGAAGTATTTTCTAAAAGTTTTGGCCTTTCGAAAAAGCATGTTGTAAGAGGAGAAATAGGATATATCACAGATGAAGAAATAGATTATGCCCATCTTGTTGAGCGTTTCAGTAGTCTTCTTGATAATGACTCAGAAGTAGTTGATGAGGATTTAGAGATTTTACAGCACTTGTTATCACCAATTGCTATTGCTAGATTTCAGAAATTAGTAATAGAAGCATTGATTACAGGGCACTTAGAGCTAGAAAAAGAAGAATGGCATATTTTAGTGGAAGAGAATGATGTTCCCTTCGCTGCAATTGCTCTTAAAGATTTAGAACAAACGTTTAATCATCTTACTCAACTAAGTACAGCTTATGATACCTTGAAGTTCCCTAAAGTAAATTTAGATATTTTAAGTAATCCCACATTTAATAAATCACCTCTACATCTAGATTACAAAGTTCTTATTGAACCAAAATCTATACACTATTCTAAGCAGTATGATATGGTTGTTAATTTAGCCATGTTGAAATCCAAGGATTTAGAGTCAAAAGGGTTTAGTAAATTTAATTGCCTGAATAATTGCTATTTCAATATTCGCACGATAGAGCAAAAGAAAACTGATCGCACAATATATACATCTAGTTTAATCAATTATAAGAATTTAGTTTCCAAAACGGATTTAGGAGTTTATATTGAGAACGAGTTACAAAAATCTGATTTAACTTATTTCTTACAATTATTTTTTAGGAAAGAATCTTTTAGACCGGGTCAATTGCCTATTTTAGATAGAGCTTTACAAAACCTTCCTGTAATTGGGCTCTTACCAACAGGTGGTGGTAAATCACTTACCTATCAGATAGCAGCTCTACTACAGCCTGGAGTCACATTAATAATAGATCCATTGAAGTCTTTAATGAAAGATCAATACGATGGTCTTATCAACAGTGGAATTGACGTGGCGACCTATTTAAACTCTTCTTTAACTAAAAAGGAAAGAGAGTTTAGAGAAAAGCAACTTGAATCATCTGAGATGCTTTTCACCTTTGTTTCGCCTGAAAGACTATCTATTTTAAAATTTAGAGAGCGGCTAAAGAATATGCATAACTATAATGTGTATTTCTCCTATGGAGTCATTGATGAGGTTCATTGTGTGTCGGAATGGGGGCATGACTTTAGGTTTTCTTATTTACACTTAGGTCGAAATTTATACAACTATGTAAAAGCAAAAGAGAATGAAATTTCTTTATTTGGGCTTACGGCAACAGCTTCATTTGATGTTTTAGCAGATGTAGAGCGAGAACTTTCTGGTAATGGGGCATTTTATCTAGATTCCGAAGTGATTGTACGTTATGAGAATACGAATCGTTTAGAACTACAATATAAAGTAGAAAAAGTTGAAGCAGAATTTGAAGAAGATAAATTCTTCGACAAGGCTAAAGTTCTAGCACCTCATCTTCCTCGAGCCATCAATATCACAAACAACAGGGCTGTATTCGATTCTAAAAGTAAATTCCTGAAGAAATATATTACGAAGGTTCCAGACTATATAAAGGAACTTCAGCTAGATGAAAACATTAGTTTAATTAAGAATAGATTTAAGGAACGACAAAATAATGATGATAATTTAGATAATGATTTAACTGTTGAAATGCCTTTAGATTATTATGCTAAAAAAGAAAATTATAATGAAGCGGGAATTGTATTTTGTCCTCATGTTAATTCTACAGGAATATCTGTTTCTAAAAATAAAGAATCTTTAGGGAGGTTGATACCAGATCTAGGGTCATTTACAGGTAAGGATACAGATGAAAGTTCAATGGAAAATCTGGAATTGTTTAGAGATAATAAACAACCATTAATGGTCGCGACAAAAGCCTTTGGGATGGGTATTGATAAACCCAATGTAAGGTATACTGTTAATATGAACTATTCTAGCTCATTAGAAAGTTTCGTGCAGGAAGCTGGACGGGCCGGTAGAGATCGAAAAATGGCTTTATCTGTCATTTTATTTTCCGATTATGATATTGTAAAAATTAAATCAAATTATACTGGCGTTGAATTTCCCATAGGAACATTGAGAAATAGATGGTTTAAAACTAAAGACCTTAAACGCATACTTGATTTCTATAATATAAAAGTCCCCGAAGAATTTCTTGAATACGCAAACCCCTCTAAAGACTTAGTTAAACTACATTGTAAACAAGACAATAGAATGTTTGCATTCGGTAATTGTAATGAAGAATGTAATTTATTTCGTTCTTGTACATTGAAAAATGCAAATCAAGATAGTAAAGGGTGGCATACAGAATCAGAATTAAATGTAAAGCTACACGAACAAGGGCTCAAGTTAGGTAAGAAACATTTTCAATATTTAAGTGCAGACTTTCAGTCTGTAATGTATTTTTTTAACGAAAGTTTTAAAGGAGACATTGTTGAAAAAACCTTCATGCACCAACTGCTTAATGTTAGTGAAGTTTATGTTTATAATAAACAATCTAAAGTACGGGAAACTAAAACAGGGTTTTTAAGTTCTATTCTTGAGGCAGAAATTAATGGAAGTGTCGTCGTTTATGTTCCCTATACCGAGGATAATGTAACAGATATTAATAAAGCAATCTACAGATTATGTTGTATAGAACTTATCGAAGATTTTACACAAGACTATACTATTAATCAATTTCGAATTGTAGCTATTAGAAGAAAGAAAAGTGAGTATTTCAAGGGATTACTTAATTTTCTATTAAAATATTTTACAAGGGATAGAGCTTTATTAGAGCTAAAGAAGGCTAAGACTATTCCAATAAAAGGGGGAGTTGGTAATGAAATTACTCAAGAGATATATCAATGCTTAGCTTATTTAACGGAATTTGTATATGATAAAATATCAGAAAAAAGAAAAAGAGCTATAGACGATATGCGTAATTTTTGTTTAGAAGGTGTTTCTGAAGAAAAATCATGGGTTGAAAGAAATGAAGAATTAAAAGATTATATATACTACTATTTTAATTCCAAATATGCTAAAACAGATTATATAGCCGATAATGGAGAACCATATTCTTTAGTAAATGATACCGATGGTGGTAAAGTATCAAGTCCTGAAATTCTATTCAAATATCTAAAAGTTATTGAAGAGGATTTAGTGGGGGTGGGTACACCAAATGATAACATTAAACATCTTCAAGGTGCTGTACGTTTAATTTCTCGTTCGTTAACTGACACTAATCCTGCCTTAGCATTATTGGAGGCCTTTACAATTATTTATTTAGGTACTAACAATAATGAAATTTTAGAAAAGCAGTTGGCTTTGAGGTATTTGGATGGAATGGAAGAAATGTTTAAAAGAATAGATTCTGCAAAAAAATTCTGGAGATTATTTAAAAAATACAACAAATTGATTTCTGTTTATATGGACGCTTCAAAATATAGCTCTTTAGTTGACGAAGCTAAACTTATTATTCACAGTCATGAATTAAATAAAATAACATTTAATTATTTAGAAACTTATGAGTAGCGATAAAATACAACAATCACTTATAAATATAGAAGAAAATTTAAAAAGTTTAGAATCTGCAAGAAATCAAGTTTTATCTTCAGTAGATAGCAGTTCAAAATTATCAAAGGAAGTTCTAGCTTTGGTTGAAAGCTTTAATGATTTAAAAAACAATTTACTTAATGAGCATGAGAATATATTAGGCAAGCTAGAAGCGCATCAAAGCTCATTCAAAAAAAATGTGTCTCAACTTACAGAAAAATTAGATGGATCAGTAAACTCTTTAGTTGATAAGGTTAGTTTTAGTTCAGAAAGTTTACCTACAAAGCTTAATAAAATATCAAAAGATTATAAAAAGGGTTCAGAGGACTTAATTTCCCAAAATCAGGAAATTCTGAATAGCATTATCAATAAGCACCAAGCTGTAATTAATGTTATGGATAGTGTAAAAGACCAATTAAATGCTATTGATTTTTATGAACAGACTACTCAAATTATTCAGAATCAAACAGAACTTAAAGAGGGATCCTTAGGAATATCAAAAGAGCTTAATTGGATAAAAGAGGCTATAGAAAAAGTTGATAGTATAATTAATGATAATTTTGAACATAATTTTAGGGCGGTTAATAAAGAAATTATTTCAATAAATGAAAGTCTTTTAAAGTTTCAAAAGAAGCAAACTAAACATTTTATAATAATTGTTGTTTTAATAATTGTTTCGACCTTTCTGATTTATATAAATAAATATTAATAAGTTCTAAATCATATAATGTTGCAAAAAATAATCCAAGCCATTAAAAATTTCGATATCAACCAGCTAGATACTTTGCTAGAGGACGGTAAGTCTTATATGGAAGTATCCAAAACTCAATTCTTAAAACGCTTAGCGAAATCGTTTGAGGCTCTTAAAGAAGAAGGTTGTACTGCATTCGATGATGTTTTTTTTGGTGCATCTCGATCGTGCTATAAGAAAGGGGAAGGAATGACTTTTATTACCAACCAAGGGTTTTATTTAGATCTTTATATAGAAGAGAAGAATGGCGCTGTAAACGACATTTATGTATGTCATGACTTGGTTAACTTCATTGAGCTCGATAAAGAATATGATTTAGGATTTTATTTCTATCACGATGAAAAAATTGGCTTTATCCCGAATTTAGATTATGTAGCTATACGTGATGAATACAACCAATTACTAGCTGAAATTGAACTACTGAAGCCATCTACAAATCTTGATGGCTTGGAGCGTTTGTATCCAACTTATCAGAAACTTGAAAAACTTTTAGATAAGTTTGGTCTTTTTATAGCTCTTGAATACAATCTATACAGTAATGCATACAATTTGATAATGGAAATTGAAGATCTATTCCAAATAAAGGCAAAAGAACATATTGCAATTGACGCAATAATTGATTTTCAAAAAGCTAAAACTGAAAGAGAGAAACTAATTTGGTACTTTAAGAATAGAAAAGAAAGTTTATGTTTATCCCACATATCAATTCCTAATGACCTAAAAAAAGATCCATTTATAACATATACATCTAAAAGTTTAAATATTGATATTGATGTTTCAGGTTATGAATATGTACTGGATTATTTTAAGCATTTGAATGAGTTGTACCATGAATTTATGGAAAAATATAAACCTCTTCCAGAACATATTGAACAGGCTCCCAATGGTGCCGTTCAATATAAACTTGAAAGCTTCTTAAGGTTACAGAATAAATACATAGATATTGTAGATAAATATGGGGGTTCAGCATTCTAAAATTTAAATGTTTAAACTCTAGAAGATAGCGGCTGAATTAAATAGAGTTTTAATAATCGATATTTGCCAAACTCTTTAAAAACCAAACCAATGAAATCAAGATTGAATTTAGCATTTCTGTTTATTCTTTTCAATTTGTCACTTTATTCTCAGGAAAGTAAGGAGTCAGGGTGGGTTAATTTAGAAGATGACATGACTGTCACTCTTAAATTTACTAATACGGATATTTCGAAAAGTATTAATGGCTTTACATTTAAAGCAGTTTGGCAGGAGGCTTTGGATCTCCCTAGTGAAGAATATGCATACGGTGGAATTTCAGAACTTCACGTTTATAAGGGGCAAACACATATTCAAACAATTAAGAATATTGTAGATTATATTGCTTTAGGCTATGTACATCTTACTTTTTTCGATTACAATATGGATGGCTATTTAGACTTTACAGTTCCGATTAGTTGTGGTAGATCTTGTTATGATAAATACTACCTATATAATCCTAAAACCAAAATCTTTACACATCAGAAAGATTGGGATTATTTAAGAATTTGGAAGTTTAATAAAGCTACAAAACAAATTCGCAGTGTACCTGACGGGAATGCTGTGGATACAAAACATTTCTTATACAGGGTTGATGGTCTTAAACTAATTAAGGTCAAAACATTTTAATAACTAAAACGATGATTGTGCTGAGTTCAATTCACGATTGAGAACATAATTCATTGTAAAACTCGCATCTACTTAATCCCATAACCCTATCCGCAAAAAATCCCAACTTACTCCTATATCCTACGCCCTAAGTCTTTCCGTCCTACGTCTTTCCGTCCTACGTCCTTACATCCTACGTCCTTACATCCTACGTCCTTATACCCTGCGTCTTAAACCCTACAACTCGCACCCCACATCTCCTAGAGATTTAATAAATTCAGCATATTTATTCTCAAAAAAAAATAGGATTTAACCTGATGGTCAAATCTATTTTCTAAACTTGGAGGATTATAATTAATCAAGTAATTAAGCGTGTTGTAATTCGTGCTTCCCCTCTTTAATTTCCTCAATTAATTTACTATTGAATGCTGGTAAATCGTCTGGATTTCGGCTAGTAACAAAAGCCTGATCAACAACTACTTCCTCGTCAACCCAGTGCGCACCTGCGTTTTCTAAATCTTTTCGGATAGAAGCGTAAGATGTCATTTTTCTACCTTCTACAACTTCTGCATTAATTAGAGACCAAGGGCCGTGGCAGATAGCTGCTACCGGTTTCTTTTGTTTAAAGAAATCTCTTATAAATTCGATAGCATCTTCATTAGTACGTAACTTATCGGGATTAATAACACCACCAGGTAATACTAGGGCATTGTAATCGTTAGCGCTCACATCCTTCAACACCTTATCTACTTCGTATTCGTCACTCCAATTTCCTTCACTCCAACTTTTAATTTTTCCGGAGTTCGGACTTACAATATGAACGTTAAACCCTTCTTTCTCCATCGCTTCTTTTGGAGATTTTAATTCACTTTCTTCAAATCCATCGGTTGCCAAAATGGCTATTCTCTTATTCATAATTTTAATTTTTTAATTAATTTTTCTTTTATGTAAAGATAAGATTCACAGCGCGTTTACTATATTAAGTAAATTGTAAACCTGTGATAAAAAGCGTTAAAATAATTAGTAACAAGAAAAGTGCGATTTTGAAATCTTTGTTGGTAACTGGCTTCTCTGAAAGTAAATCTAATTCTTGCCAACAACTATATACTTTTAGTTGCCTAAAGAATATGCTGAATTATTTCTTTCTTTTATGCATTTTCATTTAACTCATGCAAATAGAATTTTTTGTATTTACAAAAGTGATTTCACATATCAATTTTTAAAACTTTTCATTTGTAGGGCAATAGGTGCATTCCGCTCTAGGGGAGATAGGGTGAAGTGTTTTTTTATGTATCATATTTTCTAAAATTTTTTACATAACTTCATAGAATGAAAAAGCTGAAAAACGTGTTAAAGATTGTTCTTTATACCATTGCGCTACTAATAGCAGTTTTTTCTATACTTTCAATTTTTAGAAATACGGAAAATCGCATTTTAAAAATGATGGATTTTCCTCGTATTCAGTATTTTATAATTTCTGTATTTTGCTTAATTGTAATTTTATTTGTTATAAAAAAGTGGAGGTGGTACAAGTACTTGATTTTGCTATTTATAACATCTGGAATTGTTGTAAATGGATCATATATAATAAATTATACATCGTTGGTGCCTGAAACAGTACCTACTTCAAAAACAATAAGTTCTACAGGTGCTCAGTTTAGCTTACTATTAGCTAACGTTAAAATGTCTAACAGAAATTCACAAAACCTAATTTCCATTATCAACCAAAGAGACCCTGATTTAATTTTAGCAATGGAGGTTGATAAGTGGTGGGATAATAAACTTGAAATCTTTGTAAACGATTATCCTTTTTCCCAGAAGGTTATATTGGATAACACTTATGGAATGATTTTGTTCAGTAAGCTACCCTTATTAAAAAAAGATATTTATTATCTCAATAACAAAAATGTACCATCATTTGAAAGTACTATTTTATTAAACAATGGGAAAAAACTTAGTTTGTTTTGTATGCATCCTGTACCGCCAACTCATTTCAAAAAATTACCTGATAATGCAGGACAAAAAGAAAAGGCCTTGATAAAAGTGGGTGCAATGGTTAACAATCGCGAATACCCAACAGTTGTAGCTGGTGATTTAAACGACGTGGTATGGTCTAATGTGGATAAATTAACTAACACTAAAAGCATACTCTACGATGTTAGAGTAGGCAGAGGTTTCTTTAATAGTTTTAATGCTGAGAATTTTCTATTGAGGTGGCCATTAGATCACGTATTTGTTACCGATGAATTTAGTGTGCAGAATCTAGAGAAACTTTCAGATATTGGTTCCGATCATTTCCCTATTTATATAGAGCTTGTACTTGAAGGGAATTGAATTAAATGAGAAATTTTCCGTTTTGAAATCAAATTTGATTTGTTGTGTTATTTAAAGAATTATTGTAGTAAGAAGTCAATGCTATTTTATTGATTTACTAGTTTAGTCCTTTACAATGGTTAGTTATGCTTCTATTTGAACAACACCCTGCTCAATTCCTCTTTCTTTCTCTCCGTTCTCGCACGAACTCTTCCTGTTGTCATGTATATTTGCCTTCATAGTTTTCCACGCTTTAAGTGTCAACCTATATCAGAGACGTACAAACATCCACAGTCCTACGTCTTACGTCTTACGTCCTACCGTCCTACGTCCTACCATCCTACGTCCTACCATCCTACGTCCTACCGTCCTAAGGGTACAGCAGAATCCTTTAATGCCAAAGTAAAGGCTTTTAGATCACAATTTAGAGGAGTCAGGAATACGGAATACTTCTTATATCGCTTGATTAAAATATATTCCTAAAATGGTAAAAACGGATCATTCTCAAAAGTTGTGTGTGAATTGAAATAGAATTCTGATTTTTGTTTTTTAAAACAAAGCTTTGGACAATTATCTAGACCTACTGAAACTTATCCTGCCTGAATT
>NZ_VDMC01000012.1 GCF_006346335.1 Aequorivita sinensis | reverse complement strand
AAAATAAAAAATGTCTACCAATTTGGTGGGCATTTTTTGTTTATCTACTTTTTTACTTACAATCATTTGATAAGCATACGGAAAATTGAATTCGGATAATATATAAGCTTAATTCAACACCACTTAAGATTGAAGTTTTATCAAACTATATCTTACCTTTGCCTCAATGACACACACAGATACTATTGTTGCTATGGCAACTCCTGCTGGTGCGGGAGCAATTGCCGTTTTAAGGCTTTCAGGACCTGAGGCTATTACTATAGCTTCTTCTATTTTTACTTCAGTTTCGGGTAAGTCCCTAGCAGAACAGAAAACGCATACCGTACACTTAGGGCATATTAAGGATGGTGAAAAAATTATAGACGAAGTTCTAGTTTCAATTTTTAAAAACCCAAATAGTTATACAGGAGAAGATGTGATTGAAGTTTCTTGTCACGGTAGTAATTACATCCAACAAGAAATTGTTCAACTATGTCTTCGTAAAGGATGCCGAATGGCTCAGGCTGGTGAGTTTACCTTAAGAGCATTTCTCCACGGAAAAATGGATTTAAGTCAAGCCGAAGCCGTTGCCGACCTTATTGCGAGTGATAGTGCTGCTAGTCATCAATTAGCAATTCAGCAAATGCGTGGCGGTTTCTCTTCTGAAATTAAACGACTTCGAGAAGAGCTTCTAAATTTTGCGTCCTTAATTGAATTAGAATTAGATTTTGCTGAAGAAGATGTAGAGTTTGCAAATCGTGAGGACTTCCAAAAGCTAATTTCTAAAATTACTCACGTTCTTAAACGACTTATAGATTCGTTTGCCACAGGAAATGTACTTAAAAATGGTATTCCTGTTGCGATTGTTGGGGAGCCTAATGTTGGGAAATCAACTTTATTGAATGCATTACTAAACGAAGAAAGAGCCATCGTTAGCGACATTGCAGGTACCACCCGTGATACTATAGAAGATGAAATTGTAATTGGAGGTATAGGTTTTCGATTTATTGATACTGCAGGAATACGTGAAACTACTGATACAATTGAAGGGTTAGGAATTCAAAAAACCTTTCAGAAAATTGAACAAGCGCAGGTAGTTATCTATTTATTCGATTCAGAAAAGTTTAATTCTGAAGTTTCGGGACAAAAATCAAAATTCAAAGTTGAAATAGAAACCATCAAAAACAAATACCCTCAGAAAAACTTAATAATTGTAGCCAATAAAGCCGATAAACTTTCTGAAGAGGAAAGACAAAAACTAAAGGTTACTCTGAGCGAAATTGACAACACTTCCGCTTTATTACTTTCAGCAAAATCAAATCTTGGGGTTGAAGAACTTCAAAACAAACTATTAGATTTTGTAAACACTGGCGCCCTACGCAATAACGAAACGATTGTTACAAACAGCCGTCATTACGATTCGATGCTAAAAGCTTTAGAGGAAATAATTAAAGTACAACAAGGTATCGACAACAACCTGAGTGGAGATTTATTAGCTATTGATATACGTCAGGCCTTGTATTACTTTGGTGAGATCACCGGGGAAATTTCCAACGACGAGCTCCTAGGTAATATTTTTGCTAATTTTTGTATCGGAAAGTAATTACATATCACTTGATACGCTAATCCCTTCTCTTTCTTGACTTTAAAAGGTTTTATCTTCCTTTTCTTGTTGCTAATTTGCTCTTTATTTCTTATCTTTAGTTGCTAATTTGTTGCTATCAGCAACAAATCTGTTGTTAGCAACAGATTTATTAGTGCGTGGTGAAATAATGTTACATACAGATACAATCTGATATTTTCAGATATATCCAGTTACAGATACAAGCCCGAAAAGGTTAAACAATGAGCAGCAACATCGAAATACTCAAAATTTGTCAAGATTGCGGAAATTCTTTTACCGCGCGAACTACGGTAACCAAATTCTGTAGTCACAAGTGCGCTTCCAGAAATTACAAGAAACGCAAGCGTGATGAAAAAATTCAGCAAGTGGCCCCGGTTAGTGTTCACCGAATGGAATACAATCAAGAGCAACTAAAGCATAAGGATTTCTTAAGTATCGATGAAACCTGCAAATTATTAGGTACAAGCCGAATGACGATATATCGTCAGATTAAGAGCGGAAATATAAAAGCCGGCAAAATTGGGAGACGTACCATTATCAAGAGAGCCGAAATCGATAAACTTTTTCAATAATGAAGGTAACACTAAGAAAACGCAATCAAGGTGGTAAAACCAGTTTATACTTGGATTATTACCACAAAGGGAAACGCAAAACGGAATACCTTAAGCTCTATCTTGACCCCACGGCCAAAACCAAAGAGCAGAAAGAAGTCAATAAAAAAACTTTGCAGTTAGCCGAAACAATTAGAGCCCAACGACAAATCGAAATTCAAAACGGTGTTTATGGCTTCCGCGATAATGAAAAATTAAAGGGAAGCTTCACAAATTATATTGAAACACTTACTGAAAAAAGAAAAGACAGTACCGGCAATTACGGCAATTGGGACAGTATGTTAAAGCATTTAAAAGCTTATATTCCTTGGGATATTACCTTTGCCGAAGTAAACAGAGAGTTTGTCCAGGGCTTCAAAGAGTATTTGGATAAGGAAGTGAAAACGAAAAGCAACCAAAACCTTTCCCAAAATTCCAAATACTCCTATTTTAATAAGTTTAAAGCGGCATTAAAGCAAGCCGTAAAAGATGGCATCATCCCTACCAATCCGGCAGAAGGGATTGAAGGTTTTAAACAAGGCGAACCTCAGCGCGAATTTTTAACGCTACAAGAACTTCAAGCCGTTGTTAAAGAAGAATGTGAAATTCCGCAGATGAAGACAGCATTCATATTTTCTTGTCTGACTGGATTGCGCTGGTCCGACATAAACAAGCTACTTTGGTCAGAAGTTCAACACTCTAATGAAATGGGGTATTACATTCGCTTTCGCCAGAAGAAAACCCAAGGTGCAGAAACACTTCCTATCTCAGAGCAAGCCTTCGGCTTACTTGGTGAGCGTCAAGATAAGGATGAAAGAGTTTTCAAAGGATTGAAATATTCCGCCTGGCATAATCTAAAGTTACAGCAGTGGGTAATGAAAGCCGGTATCTCCAAAACCATTACTTTTCATTGCGCCCGACATACCTATGCAACTTTACAATTAACCGCCGGCACTGATATTTATACAGTTTCAAAACTTCTTGGCCATAGAGAGCTCAAAACCACTCAGATTTATGCTAAGGTTATTGATGAAAAGAAAAAGGAAGCGGCTAACAAAATTCAACTTGACTTATGAGTGTTCGTATAAAAGTGTTCGATGAAATTCTAAACCACGGTTTGCGTCCTTGGCTTAATCATAACAGTGTAGATGAAATATTTTATTCCAAATTCCATAGCTTAAAGGAATACTCGTCAAGACATCCTCTACAATTTGAAATTAAATTTGAACGGCCATTTGACAATAAGACCAAGTATTACAATCTCTTAATCCGCAATTCCATCAAATCCCATTTTGATGCCATTTATGAGGCTATGGATGAAGATAGAAACGAGAACCTCATTCATTATTACCTAAACGATATTTTAAACAAGCGTTTGAAAACTCTTTTAAAAGACATTGGAAAACTTTTAAAAGAAAAGGATTTTACACTTTCCTACATTGACCCAAAAAACACATCCTATCAATTAGACCAGGAACATAAGGCGAATACTTTTATAATGCAATTACTCAAAATCGCACTTATGCAGCTGTATTTGGAAGTACAGGAAAAGTTTAAAGAATGGGTGAACGATGAGTTTATTGTAGAAGATTTTTATACCCAACTTCTAAAAGAACCCATTCCTGACAAACTACCTATTCGCAAAATCCAAATTCTGGAAATTGAAACGGAACCAATCAAAAAAACGAAAATCAAAAAAGCTGATAGCCCTATTCAGTTCCATTCGTTCACTTATAAACAACTGCCGACAAATCCCGATAATATTAATGATTTGTGGGATAGTCTTAAACTAAACGGTTTCATAAGTGCCGACACACCTCTACATATCTTTAAAAAGATTTTCTCTGGTACTGAAATAAATACCCCTGTTAAATGGACTGGTAACCCGAGCGAATTGTCATACTTCATTAAAAGCATTCACAACGATTTGAAATTGGTAGAAGATTTGAAACAAAAGCAATGGCAGGTTACCTGCATTTGCTTTGTGGATGAAAATGGAGAACCATTTGACCGCTCGAAATTCAGGACATTAAAAAGACCAACTCTCACTGGTGATAAAATCGACAAAGCCATAAACCTACTCAAATAGCTTACTCTACACTTTACACCCCCTATTCTTTTTCAGTTTTTATTTAGCCCTTGTTTTCATCAAACAAGGGTTTTTGCCTTTGTTTGACCACTCTGCACTCTGCACTCTACACTGCACCTACCTCCTGCCCCCCATTAGAGCCTAATAGTCACCCTACTTTAGCCCTGTATTCGGAAATCGAATATGACTTTTGGCCAAGAGTCTTTTACTAATTCTTTAATCCAAAATAAAATGGAAGAGATATTAAAAAGGCTTGAAATTATAGAAAAGCACGTATTAGACCAGAACATCATTCTGAAGAATGTACTCAACTTCAATGAAGCTTGTAAGTACTTAGAACTATCACAATCCCACTTGTACAAACTTACAAGTGCCGGCACTATTCCACATTACAAACCTAATGGTAAGAAGCTGTATTTCAACCGTGCCGAATTGGAAGAGTGGCTATTGCGTAACCGCAATACCACCCAAGAAGAAATCGACAAGGAAGCAGCTAACTATCTAATTAAGAAAGGGAGGGTGAAGCTATGATAGAAATAATTGATTTGCTCCAGGCACTCTCCCAAGAGCTAAAGGACATTAAAGACCGTATCGATATAATAAGGGCAACGAGAGCAGAACGCCTAAAAGATACGTGGATTGATAACCAAGACGTAATGCAAACGCTCCATATTAGTCAACGCACCTTGCAGACGCTTCGTTCAAATGGAACCATACCATACAGTAAAATTCGCGGTAAATTTTATTACAAGGTATCGGACATAGAAAAGCTGTTACAGGCAAATTATTATAACCCAAATTTCAAATGCGATGGAAATAAGTAAAGAAGCAATTCTAAACAAAACGCATTATGGGTTAAAAGTGTATGCCTACATCCTACGGCAGTATTATCCTGAATCAGTCCTTTCCCTAAAGGGAAGGGACTGCGGGATAACCCGCAACCCATTTAATGGCGGAAAGGACACATTACAGATAAACATTGTTGATAATGTTGCCCGACACTATGACACAGAACTAACCGATTTTAAAGGAGATATTTTTGAGTTTGCAACCTATCATTTTAAAACCTTGAAAGAAGAGGATCTATTGCTAAAACTAAATGAAGAGTTGCATCTGCGTATTGGTCAAAAGAACAGTTTTTACAATCAAGAAGAACTCCAACCTGCGGTTGATTTTCCCGAAATCGCAACACAGGCTTCGCCCGTGTTCAGCTATTTTCAAAAACCTGTTACCAATATAATCCCAAATCGGCAAGCCTCTTTGGTTGAGGTGTTCCACCTCATCAAAGGAGATGATTTTGCTTCGTGTACAAGTACACTTCGCAAAATTCAAGACGTGAAAAAAGCCCGAAAGTATAAGGCGTTTCATTTCGATTATGTAACCTTTTCTGGTTTGTTTTCAAAACGGAACGATAAGAACCTAAAAAAACATTCGGGACTTTTAACTATTGACTTTGACCACCTCAAAGATATTTCCAGTTTAAAGGAAGCTTTGCTCAAAGATGAATACTTTGAAACTGAACTTCTTTTTACATCACCTTCCGGTGATGGTTTAAAATGGATAATCCCTATTGATTTGACCACAGTCAAACATCAAGATTATTTTATGGCAGTCGCCAATTATATCACACATCAATACAAATTAAAGGTGGACGGTTCCGGTAAGGATATATCCAGAGCCTGTTTTTTACCTCACGACCCCAATGTATTTATTAATCCAAAATATTTATAAATTATGGAAAAAAAGACGTTTAATCCGTTGGAATGGATAGAAAAACCAAACCAACAACAGCAACATACAGAACAAAACCACCAATCAGTTACAGATAACAATTCAGAAGTTGAAAAAGTCATTCAGAATATAGAAGCTAATCATATTGATATAGCTCCCAATTACAATGATTGGATTAACATAGGCTTTGCCTTTGCTGATGAATTTGGTGAGTCTGGAAGAAGCCTATTCCATAGAGTAAGCCAATATTATTCAGGCTACAATACAAAGGAATGCAACAAGCAATTTGACAATTGCTTAAAATCTAAAGGTCAAGGTGTTTCACTGAAAACCTTTTTCTTTCTTGCCAAGCAAGCAGGTGTTTCTATCGTAACACAATCCAAGGACCAGTATAAAGCTAATAATAACAATTACAAATCATCAAGGGCTATACCGGTACAAGAAAACCAGGAAGAAGAACCCATTAAGGAAATTATGCCTACATTCCCCAAATCCCTATATCCTGAACTTCCCGAGTTCCTGCAAAAAATAATTGCAGTCGCCACCTCCGATGAAGAAAAGGATATTCTACTTCTTGGGTCTTTGACCGCAATCAGTGCTTGCCTTCCCAAAGTCTATGGCATTTACGACGGTAAAAAAGTATTCGCTAATCTCTTTCTTTTCATTACCGCCCAGGCATCCGCAGGAAAAGGGCGATTGGTGCATTGTCGCCAATTGGTTAACCCAATCCACAAAGAATTAAGAGAAGAAGCCAAATTGCATAAACAACATTACGAACTCGATTTAGCGGAATACAACGCCAAAAAAGGAAAAGAAGAAGGTGTAGAGAAGCCGGCAAGACCTCCTGAAAAAATGCTCTTTATTCCTGCAAACAATAGTTCTACGGGAGCCTATCAGCTTTTAGGCGACAGCGATGGCAAAGGATTGATTTTTGAAACCGAGGGCGATACCTTGGCACACGCTTTTAAAAGCGATTACGGAAATTACAGCGATGGTTTCAGAAAAGCCTTTCATCACGAGACCATTTCCTATTACCGCAGAACTGATCGCGAATTTGTGGACATTGAAAATCCGTGTCTTTCTACGGTGCTCTCGGGAACACCAAAACAAGTTTCGGCATTGATACCCAATGCTGAAAACGGCTTGTTCAGCCGTTTCATTTTTTACTATATGAATATAAATCCTGTTTGGAAAAATGTATTCGCGAGCACCACAGACAACGGTCTCGATGATTACTTTGAAGACCTCGGAAACCAGTTCTACGAACTCTACAAATTGCTCAAGAACAATGGCGAATTTCAATTTCAACTCACCGTTGACCAACAAGAACAATTCAACAAGTTCTTTGCCCATATCCAAACCAAATACATCAACCTGCAAGGCTTGGACTATATGGCAACCATCCGCAGGTTGGGGCTTATTGGGTATCGTTTCTGTATGTTGTTTTCTGCATTGCGTATTTTAGAGACAGGCGACATTTCCAATAAGCTCGTCTGCGAGCAAAGAGATTTTAATACTACATTAGAAATGATTAAAGTGTTAATAATACATTCCAGTAAAGTGTTTAGCGAATTGCCCGAAGAGGAACAGAAACCCACCCGCAAAAACAGAAAGGAAAAGTTTCTCCACAATCTACCAAAACACTTCAACCGGCAGAAATATTTAGAAGTTGCCAAAGCATTGAAAATTCCTGCAAAAACAGCTGAAGGTTATATTACAAGCTTTATAAAGGCAAACCTTATTCATCGCGAACAGCAGGACAACTATTTAAATCTCATTAATGAGGAAAATGAGGAAGTTCAGGAAATCAAGGAAAAATAAGCCATTGAGGCTTTTCTTCCAAAGATTCGACCACACCCCAAAAAATAAAATCGAGTGGTCAACCTAAGGAAACATAAGTAAAAGGATTTTCTCGAAGAGAATATTTTATCCGTCAGGGTATAACCTGACAATACGTTAAAGTTTATCAGGCTATAACCTGATGAAATATTTCTCTTTGACAAGGCAGAAAGTTTTTTTTGAAGGTAGTGAAATACACAAATCATAATAAACTATCAACCTCACCGGGATTTGACAGTTTCCTAATCCTTGGTTTCCTTAAAACCCTCACCTTCCTTAACGCTCACAAATACCGAAAATAAAATTTAATTTTTTTTTCCTACAATACGGTATTCCGCAATTTTTATTTAAAAAATAATTCTATATTGTACAAAATCTGACAAGTCAGTATATAAAAAGACAACAATGATTGGTAAAAGAATCAGAGAACTAAGAGAAGCCGACCAAATGCTACTTCGCGAGCTGGCCGCCGCAATGCAAATGGATACCGCTATGCTCAGTAAAATGGAGCGCAGCGAACGCCCGTTTAAAAAGGAAGACATTATCCAACTGGCCAGAATTTTTAAACAACCACAGAAGGAATTAATTACCCTTTGGTTGGCAGATCGAATTTTAAAAACTATTGCCGACGAAGAAGACACTATTGAAAGTTTAGAACTGGCGTTGAAAATAATGAAAAACGAAAAGTGAAAAATGAAGAATTATGACTAAGTCTATTTTAAAAGATAAAAGTTATCAATTTGCTATTGCAATAGTCAAATTGGCGCAAAATTTACAAGGCGTCAATAGAGAGTTTGCTTTAAGTAAACAAATACTAAGAAGTAGTACTGCCATTGGCGCCATTATTAGAGAAGGAGAATTTGCACAAAGTAAACCAGACTTTATCAATAAAATGAGCCAAGCTCTAAAAGAAGCCAACGAAACCGATTATTGGTTAGACCTATTAAAAGACACTAATTATCTTACAAAAGAACAACATATTAACCTTAGCCAGCAATGTAAAGAACTAATAACAATGCTTGTAGCAACTGTAAAAACAGCAAAAAATAACCTTAAAAAATGATAAGTGACACTTTTCACTATTCACTTTTAACTTTTCACTTAATTTAGAATGAACAAAAAAGACATACTCAACAAAATTAAATCCCTCGACGGTCTTAACCCAGACGAACGCGCTTACCTCGTAAACCTGGTAAACACCAAAAAGAAATACGGTCTGGTATGGGAAGACAAGCCCGAAGACGTAGAGGAAGAACTACGCACAAAACTCCCTGTGCTTAAAGAAGTAAAAGATCGCGCGATTATCAACGACACCGATACCCAAAAGCACCCTAACCATATTTTAATTGAGGGCGACAACCTGCACGCCCTCACCGCACTGACCTTTACCCACGAAAATAAAATTGACCTTATTTATATTGATCCGCCTTATAATACGGGAAAGGAAAATGAATTTAGATATAATGACAAATGGGTTTTAAAAGAAGATCCTTTTAAACATTCTATGTGGTTGAACTTTATGTCTAAAAGATTAAAAATTGCCAAAAGGTTATTAGCTGAAGACGGTGTTTTTGTATGTCATATAGATGAAAATGAATTTGATGCTTTAAATTTATTATTAGAAACAGAGGTTTTCTCTAATAATGATTTTTTGGGCGTGATAATTTGGAATAAATTAAATCCGAAAGGAGAAGTTGCAGGAGTCGCAACTATGCACGAATATGTATTGGTTTATGCGAAAAATAAAGAGAATTTTAAACTTTTAGATAATATCCTGACAAGGCCAAAACCTAATGCGTTAACGATATTGAACAAAGCCAAATCTTTGTTTAATAAGATTGGGAAAACACAAATTCCAGATTCCATAAAAGAAGTAATTAAACCATTTAATTATTCGAAGGAATTACTTAAAGATTTTGAAGTAGAATATGACTTAGAATTGGTTAATTCAGAATTTCAATCTTGGTTGTCAAAGCAAGATTTTTCAGGTGGAGAAAGGGCTTATAAATTTATAGATCAAAAAGGAAATGTTTACAGAGGTGTGTCTATGGCTGCTCCAGATAAACCCGAAACACGCTCTCATAGACCTCTAATACATCCCATTACCAATAAACCGTGTCCAGTTCCATCCAAAGGTTGGAGAAATCCAGATGTAACGATGGATAAATTGTTGGAAGAAGGTTTAATAATTTTTGGAGACGATGAAAATAGACAGCCAGAAAAAAAATATTTACTTAAAGAAAATTTATCTGAAGTAACACCATCTATTTATAATAATGGCTCTTCAGATGAAGTGTTGATGAAAGACTTAAAATTAGATTTTCCATATCCTAAAGTCACTTCAGCCGCGCAATATTTAATTAAAAATATTCATCCTAATCCAAAGATTATTTTAGATTTCTTTGCTGGTTCAGGTACATCTTTACACGCAACTATGGAACTCAATGCTATAGATAATGGTAATAGAAAGTGTATTTTGGTTACTAACAATGAAAACAATATAGCAGAAGAAGTAACTTATGAAAGGAGTAAAAAGGTTATAAATGGATATACAACTACTAAAAATAAAACAGTAAAAGGCTTAAACAACAACAATCTCCGCTACTACCAAACCACTTTTGTGGACAGAGAACCTTCCTTAAGCAACAAACGCCAGCTAACCCAACTCGCCACCGAACTGTTGTGTATTAAAGAAGATTGTTACCAAGAAGTAACCAGCCAACTCAACCAAGAAGCCTGGAACAAATGCTTTACTAACGGCCAAGGCCAATACGTTTATGTGGTCTATGATGATTTCTATATTGATGATGCAGTTGCAGCCTTGACCGCCTTTGTAGAAAAGGAAAGTCCAGAAAGCCGTATTAAGGTGTATGTTTTTGCCAATGGCCAATATGCCTACCACGAGGAGTTTGAAGACTTGGCAGATAATATTACCCTGGCCGCTTTGCCCGATGCCATTTATAAGGCCTATCAAAATATATTACCCAAAGAAAACAAAGAATTTGTCCCAGAATTAGAGGAGGACATAGTAAATGTTGAACCTAAACTGGACTTAAACTAAATGATTACCTTACGTAAATACCAAGAAGAGGCCGTAGAACGCCTATTAAAAGATACTTATAGCCTCCTTAAAAAACCGGGAGCCCAACACAAAATGGTACTCAAAGCGCCCACAGGTGCGGGTAAAACCGTAACAATGGCGGCCTTTTTAAACCAACTTTGCAATGAAATTCCCGACCGTTTGGACGTGCCTAAACGTCAAGTGGCCTTTATTTGGTTTGCACCAAACCAATTGCATTTGCAGTCGTACCTTTCTTTAAAGGATTATTTTGAGGAATTGCGCACCATAAAACCCATCCAGTTTGAGGATATCACCGATGGCAAATTGCAACCCAATGAAATGCTGTTCGTCAACTGGCAGTCGGTTAACAAGGAAAATAATCTTTATATCAAAGAAAACGAGCAAGGCAAAGACCTGCTAAAGTTTGTGTACAATGCAATGCTCAACGATATAGAAATTATCTGTATTCTGGATGAAGCGCATTACCACGTGCAGGGAAAAAAAGCGCAAGCTTTACTACAAAAAATACACGCCAAAATAGAGATAGACGTTTCGGCAACGCCCTTGTTTAAAAGTGATTATGGTTACACGATTAGGCGCGATGAAGTCATAGAAGCCGAGATGATTAAAAAGAATGTCATCCTTAATGCGGCTTTAGATCAAAGTACACAACAAGGCCGTTCCTTAAATCACGTCTTATTGGACGAAGCCTTAAAAAAGCGAAATGAGCTTGCCAAAGCCTATCAGGATAAGGGTATCAACATTAATCCGCTATTATTGATACAATTACCTAATGAAACTAAAAAAGAATCTGCACTCGACAATCAAATTATCGAGGAAGTGCAAACCTATTTAATGTCCAAAGACATTACGGTTCAGAACAACCGTTTGGCCGTTTGGTTAAGTAATGAAAAATCAAATTTAGTAGGCATTGAGGAACCTGGTTGTATGACCGATGTCTTACTTTTTAAACAGGCCATTGCCCTAGGTTGGGATTGTCCAAGAGCAGCGGTTTTATTGATTTTTAGAGAAATCAAACAAGAGCATTTTGGTATCCAAACCGTTGGGAGAATCCTGCGTATGCCAGAGCAAAAGCACTATCCAAACCCATTACTTAACAACGGCTATGTCTATACCAATTTAAGTAAAGATATGATTTTTATCCAACCCGAAGAAATTGATTATATCGTACAAAACAAGGCTACTCGTATTGACGAGTATCAAGAAATAGCTTTAGATTCTTCCTTTATCAATACACGTTTAACGCGTAACCGTTTAAGCTCAAACTTTAGAAAGTGTTTGTATGAAGCAGCCGAAGAGTATTTTGGTTTAACTCGTGATGCTACAGAAACAGGAGGCTTAACCATAGAGGAATACAACAAAAATCAATTAGCTTCAAAGTTTATTGAGTTGGATGTGGATAAAATTGAAATCCCTATTCCAAAAGATGTAGAAATTGCCATTGAAGTTGGAGCAACACGTGTAGACGACAAAGAGAAATTTGCAAAAACTGCCAATGAACTCAATGTGTTATTCCGTCAGTTTTGCCGTGATCACGTGGGAGGTTATGCAAAAGCAGATTCTACACCAGTTTTAGAATTGGGATTAAAAATGTTGTTTGAAGATTATATGGTAATGGACGAATTCAGAGCCATTAAAATCATTCTGTTTGAAAACCACAAGCCCAAGTTTATCGAGTTAATAGATCAGGCTTTGGTAAAGCACGAAGCCTTATTACAACAAAAGGCAGCTCAAATGTCCAAACGTGTAGAGCATACAAAGTGGGAGGTGCCTAAAGAACGCTTGTTTAATGAATATTACCAGCAAAGAAATGTGGAAGACCACGCTTTAGAGCCCTTTTATGAATACAAAAATGCCAGCAGGCCAGAAAAGGAGTTTGTAAGCTTTTTAGAAAATCATAAAGATCACCTGGACTGGTGGTACAAAAATGGAGACAAAAACAAGGGGGACTTTGCAGTAACCTACGAAGATGTTAATGGCATAACTCGGGGGTTTTATGTCGATTTTGTTATCAAACTAAAAAACGGTCCTATTGCCTTGTTTGACACCAAGACGTTAGATTCGGACCCTAATTTCGTAAGGAAGCACAATGCCCTTTTCAACTATATTCAAGAAAAAAGTACAACTGAAAAGCCACTATTAGGTGGTGTGATTGTGCCAAGAAGCAAATCGGATTATACTGTTTGGAAATACGCCGATAACCTTATTGATAAAGCCAATGACCATACAGGATGGACAGCATTTGATCCGTCATTAATAGATTAAAGCAATATGTTATGAGTAACAAAGGACTGGATTCACTATTTGTACACTATGGCATTCGTAAAGACGATATGGCTACCATAGAGCAAATTTGTGAAAAATATGAAATAGACCCTGAGTGGGTAAAGGAATATTTATTAAAAGCCTACCACGAAAAGAAGATCAAAAACGAGGACTTGGACGAAAAATCCTTAAAAAGATTGTTAGAAAGAGCCCTTCAAAAAATGAAATAACAATGCTGATAAAAAGGATAAGAGCCAAAAACTTTAAGACGTATTTGGAGTTAGATTTAAATCTCGAGACTGACCCAGACAAACCCATTGTATTGATTGGTGGTGCCAATGGTGGTGGTAAAACTACATTTTTTGATGCTATTTATGGCGCCCTATACGGTCTAAACATATCTAACGAAAAACACTTTAACGAATTGCTCAATGCAGGAGCCTTGGGTAAAGTAGCTGAAACCATTGAATTGGAATTGTTTTTTTCTGGACGGGTTTTAAATCAAGAACAATCTTATGTGTTGACGCGTACTTATATGCTCAATACGGCCAAGAGACCAGTAGAAAGTGTGAAGTTGAATATGAACGGTTCCATTTTTCAGTATGGCACAGCAACCCCGGCAGCACAACGAGCAGAGCAAGAAGCTCAGGTCAATAAAATAATCAAAGGGAATCTACCGGAAGAGCTCAGCCGTTACTTTTTATTTGATGCAATGGAAGCCGGCAACTTATTAAAGGAAGACAGGCTGAATCGTGTGATACGTGAAAATATAGAAAATGTAATGGGTTTTAACCGTTACTTGTCCTTTGGAAAAACAGCCGAAGCCTTAACGCAAGATTATACAGCCCAAATGCTTGATTTGGAAAATGAGAAAAAGGAATACCTTGAACTGGTAGAGCAAAAACGAAAAGAAGATCAAAACCATCAAGATTTAAAAGATCGACGTAAAGAAGCTTTAGATTTTTCAGTATCGAATAAAGAGCTGTACGATACTTTAAAGGCAGGAATGAATGAGGAATCTACGCTCAACAATAAAGTAAAGCAGTTAGAAGAAGAAATAAACAACCTCGAAATTGAAGAAAAGCAATACAAAAGTGATGTCAACGAATTTATTAAAAATTTTGAGCTGCATATAAGCCTTCCCAAACTGGTAGAGGTTTTACAAAACGACATTGCATTAATTTTAAATGAAAGAGAATCTTCAAATGCCGATGCTTTGTCTCACCTTAATAAAGAAGCGATAGAGAACGTTTTAGGAAAGGCAATTAATGTGTTGACCAAAAAGGGAATTGATCTCGCAAATATTTCCATTAGCCAACTTGCCGAAACCGTATTAAAAGCTTTAGATGAAAACTCTCAGGACTTAGAGTACGATTACTTTCAGACTTCAGAGGTGGAAGCGTTAAAGAAATTAGTCAACGGCAATTATCAAAATCCGTATCCATCGATCACCCATCGAAAAAAGATTTTAGAAAAGGATATTGCCAATGCCCATAAGACCAAAAAGCAAATAGAAGATTTAAAATCTCAAATATCGGGAAAAGATTATTCTTTGATTAAGGCCTATGAAGAGAATGAGGGTGCTATAAAAAACTTAAAAACCCAAATTGAAGATAAGGATAAAGAAATTACAAAAATTTCAGGGAAAATACAGCAGTTTGATATTCCAACAACGGAGGAACCTGACCCTAAATTCGAAACTCTTAAAAAACTACAACCCTTATTTGATGAAATTGCCAATACCTTATTGAAAAACAAAAAAGATAAGATTGAATCTACAATGAAGCGGGATCTAAACTTAAACTTGGCGGCCTATCAAGATGTCATTGACCGTGTAGAACTATCGGAAGATTTAAAGAATTTAAACTTTAGTATTTATCACAAAGCGGGTAACGAAATCTATTTAAGTCAATTAAACACCGCATCTACCCAAGTTGTAGTGCAAGTGCTTCTCAAAGCCCTACACGAATTTGGGGATTACGATCCACCTGTTATGATTGACACGGTTATGGGCGTATTGGATGAAACCAGTAGAACCACCTTGTTGGAAAATTATTTCCCAGAACTGTCCCATCAAACCATTCTGTTAAGTTCAGATAGTGAAGTGCGACCTGCTACCGATTTACAAAAGATAGAACCTTTCATTTCTAAAAGCTACACACTTATTAGAGACAAAGAAGCACAAAAAACAGACGTAGAAGAAGGATATTTTGGTCGCACCATAAATAATTAAATATGGAAGAAGTAGCATTACATAATATTAGACAAAGTGAAGGCTTAATTGATAGCTTGTTGCCTCTAAAACAAAAAATAGAAAAAAAATTAAACTTAGTGGAATATCATAAAGACACTAAACACATAAGTTTAAACAATAATCTATTACAACGATTGGCATTAGCAGCGGGTTTAAGTCAAAACCACAAACGGAATTGGTCAGAAATTGAAAAACTCTCTATGGATAGTTTACGGATCCACGAAACTACCTTCACCAAATTCGATTTACAGCAAATGTGGTCCAGCTTAATAAAATATCGCTACAATCATTTAGAACTCGACTGGTCAGTTGCCGCAAACCGAAGCCGGGTTATCAATTACGAAATGCAACAAGGCTTAAAGTATTTGATGAATGATGACAATTTAGATAATTGGTTGAATATAACAACTACATCTGGAAATGCGTCATTTGGTGCCATCCCATTCTTAGATTTAAATATAGGAATGTTTGAAGGAGATATTCCTGCCACTTTAAACTTAAACGGTAGAGAGATTCCTAATACACAAATTTTAATTGCTGGTTCCACAGGATCAGGTAAATCAAATTTATTGGCAGTTTTAATGCGCGAAATGCGGTCTTTAACTATAGAAACTGCGTACCCGGTAAATTTCCTTTTTTTTGATTATAAAGGCGAGTTTTCCGACCCTGCCAATCGTTCTTGGTTCAATCACTTTGAATTAGAAGACAATGCAATTTTAGACCCTATTAAAGCCCCTTTGCCATTTTCACCTTTTAAAAACTTTGAAGGAAAAACTCAAAATGAAATCAATCTATATGCCTCTGAATTAGCCAACGCCATTTGTGCAATTGATAATGCAAGAATGAGCGCCAATATGAGTAATAGGCTGGCAGAAGCAGTTATTGCGTCTTACAGGAAAACTAAAAACAAACCCCTTTCTTTCGAAATCATTTTAGATGAGTATAATAATCTTCAAAATGAAAAAGACAGAAGTAAGGACGACAGTATAAAATCAGTTTTAAAGCAACTCATAAGAAATAATCTCTTCTCAAAAGAAGACAACATCGACCTTATCAACAATAGTTTTATTGTGAAAATGGATGGTTATCCAAAAGATGGCCCCTTGGCGAAGGCCATAGTATATTTTATTATTTCCAAACTCAATACTATTTACGAAAAGCTTCCAAAACAAGAAGTGTCTGATCAATGTGTCCAAATCCGCCACTTCACTATTATTGACGAAGCACACTATATGCTCGACTTTGATAATAAGCCTTTGCGAGATTTAATAGCAGTAGGACGAAATAAAGGACTTAGTATTATTCTGGCTACTCAAAATATGGATAGTTACAAATCAAAATTCTTTGACTTTTATGCAAACGCCCAGTACCCGCTCATTATGAAACAACAATCTATTACAGATGCGGTAATTAAGGATCTCTTTGGTGTTTCAGGGAATGAATTTCAAGAAATAAAAGAAGCTATTGCAGGATTGGCATTAGGCGAATTGATTATTAAAGACGCCACCGCAATTGTTTTAGGAATGGGTAAGAAATTTAAGAAGATTAAAGTCAACAGATTTATATAAAAATAATTCAAACTAATATGAATTTCCTTTAATACCAGTTAGATGAACCCGTAATAAACTCTGTAAAAATGGCCAACCTCTGTTTCAACATCCTGACCTTCGACCATCCAAAGGAAGAATTAAGATTATATTTTACCGATAAGGAAGATATTAATCTCACTCGTATGTATCACACCTTAGTCCCCGATGAGGTCATTCAAGAGTTTGGTCAACAAGAACATTATTACACCTCTTTTGAAGAAGAAAAAGAAGGTTTTTTTCCAGTCACCAAATCTGTCAATCCTACTTATGAAAAAAAGCTTGATAAATATGGAGAAGAATATTCCGCAAAGGTTCACAATACATCATTCTCTATTTCCATTTTAAAACGCTATTACAACGCTAAAATCCATAAGTATTTTACTGATAAAGGGTTAATGGTAAAGCCTAATTTCATTCACGATACAGAGGTTTGGCTACCAAGCAAGAAATACGACAGTTCGGGGAAATACAATCTATATGACCGCTATTGTCTCCGAGTTCAATTTAAAACCGTTAGTAAAAAACTGGAATTACTCGTTACTTTCGAAGGAGTTCCCAAAATATATAAAGAATCAGTTGAGGTACTCCAAGAATTCGTTTCTCCTACCGCTTTCAATTGGGTAATGTTTGAAAATGAGCTTCATAAATTTGAAGACTTGCCAAGTGCCGGCAAAAGAGCTTATGATAAAGTGTTTCCAATATGGAACTTCGATATCAGAGATGGTTTGGGCGAAGCTACCGAGGCTCCTGATAAATCCAACAAATACATTAAATTCAAAAATGGAATTGATTTCTTTTACAAAACGTATTTAAATAACGAAGAATTTAAACAGCTAATTCCACTAAATTCAAATGGATTTATCCCCGTAGAAGAATTTAGAATAGGAAAGGTGAAAAACAACAGTAACCAATTATTATTTGGTGAGAAAGATGGAATAAGACAATCCCACATCGTACCGATGAATGGGATAAAAGAATTTGGCCCCTATGATTTCAGCGATACCACCAAAATTCATTTTTTCTTTATTTACCATAAAGACGACGTACAAGCAACAAAAAAGATTGACAGCTATTTTAGGGGCACTGAAAGAGGCTTTGGTGGATTGTCAAAATTTATTCATACGCCATATTATACTGAAAAAGGGTTTAGTATATGTTTTGAGGACTTAGACAATCCTTGGCCCGAAATTTATACCAAAATCACCGACAAATATTTTGAACCTGATGTTCAATATATAGCCATTTACATCAGTCCTTTTTCTAAAAATTCCCCCGATAAGTCCAGAAGGAAGATTTATTACAGATTGAAGGAACTATTGCTAAAAAAGCGCATTTCCTCCCAAGTAATAGACGCAGAAAAAGTATTGGCTAATGACAAATATTTTTATAGTCTCCCTAACATTGCAATTGCCATTCTTGCTAAATTAAAAGGTACTCCTTGGCGTTTGGACAACACTATTAAAAAGGAATTGATTGTTGGTGTAGGAGCGTTCAAAAACCCTGATTTTGATATTAAATACATTGGTAGTGCTTTCAGCTTTTCCAATAATGGAAAGTTCAACCGCTTTGAGTGCTTTCAACAAAATCAAACAAGGGAATTAGCCGGTTCTATTATAAGAGCGGTAAAAGAGTATGCAAATCACAACCCTGATATAAAACGCTTAGTAATTCACTTCTACAAAACAATGGGTCAAGAAGAGCTACAGCCAATAGAAGATGGATTAAAAAAGTTAGGGTTAAGCATACCAGTATTTATTGTTTCAATAAATAAAACAGAATCTTCAGACATTGTAGCTTTTGATTTGAATTGGAAAGATTTGATGCCTATAAGTGGCTCATATATCAATATCGGGCGTCAAAAATTTCTATTGTTCAACAATACCAGGTATAGTAACAATCACTTTAATTTCTCAGACGGTTACCCATTTCCAATAAAATTAAAAATATACTGTACCCAAGCCGAATTAGTGGACGATACAAAAACAGTGAAAGAATTGATAGACCAAGTTTATCAATTTAGTAGAATGTATTGGAAATCAGTTCGACAACAAAACTTACCAGTAACCATTAAATATCCCGAAATGGTCGCAGAAATGCTCCCTCATTTTGATGGTAACGAAATCCCCGAATATGGAAAAGACAATCTTTGGTTTTTGTAAAATAAACAAATAAAACTCTATGGAAGCAACGCAGGCACAGTTATTAAATCTATTGGACGGTAAAAAACAATTCACAATTCCAATCTATCAAAGAACTTACTCTTGGCAGATTAAGCAATGTCAACAATTATTTAATGACATTTATAGGGTAGGAAATGACGCTTCCGAACTTTCCCATTTTATAGGGTCAATCGTTTATTTCAAACCCGGAAACTCTCCGATAACAAGTGTACCTGAATTGCTTGTTATAGATGGCCAACAAAGACTTACAACCGTCTCCTTGATGCTTCTTGCGTTAATTCACTTTTTAAAAGAAAATGATAACATTACACTTGAAGACGAAACTTGGGAAGAAATTCAGGAAACATATCTTGTAAATAAGCATAGAAAAGATGACTCCAAATTCAAATTACTTCTTACTCGTAAAGACAAAGCCACTTATACAAATCTTATTGATGAAATAGAGATTGATGGGAATTATTCTAAGAGAGTATTAGAAAATTATAAATTTTTTAAAGGGAAGCTTCATTCTGATAATGTTCAGGCTATCTATCACGGTATCAAAAAGCTTATTATTGTTGATGTCATTCTGGAAAGAGATAAGGACAATCCACAACTGATATTCGAAAGCTTAAATTCAACTGGTTTAGATTTATCCCAAGCTGATTTAATTCGCAATTATATTTTAATGGGTCAGCCCTTGGAGCAACAAACTGTTCTCTATGAAAGATATTGGTACCCGATGGAACAAAGCTTTGGGGAAAATATAGGTGCTCTTGCTTGGTTTATTCGCGATTATCTCACAATGAAAGAGGCTTCCATTCCAAAGATCAATCTTGTTTATGAAACATATAAAAATTTTCTGCATTCAAAAAATGGATTCAAATCTGTCAATGAAGCTATAAAAAGCTTGCATAAATATTCAAAATTTTATGTTCGCATTGCTCTTTTAAAGGAACAAGACCCGGATATCGCTAAAAAACTTAAAGAAATTACAAAGCTGAAAATCGATACCTCTTATCCCTTTTTACTTGCTGTCTATGGTGATTATGAAGATGAGCTAATCAACAAGGATGAATTTATTCAAATTATATCTTTAGTTTCAAATTATGTTTTCAGAAGAGCAATTTGCGGAATTCCTACTAATAGCTTGAACAAAACTTTTGGCACCCTTTATAAGCGTATTAAAAGAGAAACCTATTTAGAATCCGTTCAGGCAGCATTCTTATTAATGGATGGCTATAGACGTTTTCCCACTGATGCGGAATTTACAAAGGATTTACAGGTAAAAGATGTTTATAATTTCAGGTCCAGAAACTATTTATTGGAATCTCTCGAAAACTGGAAACGCAAGGAACTGGTGAACGCCGAAAATTATACCATCGAACATATCTTACCACAGAATCAAAATTTATCCCTACAATGGCAACAAGAGCTCGGAGAAGATTGGGAGAAGGTTAAAAACCAATATCTTCATACCTTAGGTAATCTTACTTTAACAGGATATAATTCTGAATTATCTGATAGGCCTTTTTCAAATAAAAAAACTATCGAAGGAGGCTTTAACACGAGTCCTTTATTTTTAAACGAATCAGTAAGAATAGCGGATATTTGGAATAAACAGGCAATATTGAAACGTGCTTCAACCTTAGCTCAACGTGCTTGTATTGTTTGGAAAGAACCTCATTTGTCACAAGAAAGATTAGACATTTATAAAGAGCCTGGTCTCTCAAAGGAGCAAACCGTTTATAACATTGAAAACTATGAACATTTACAGGGCGATATGTTGGTGTTATTTCAAAACCTCGAAAAACGAGTTCTTAATTTGGATGCTTCTGTAAGAGTTGAATTTAAAAAACTTTACATTGCTTTTAAATCTCAAACAAACTTCGTAGACGTAGTGCCTCAGAAGAAAAGATTAAGACTTTCATTAAATACAGAATTTGACCGGATAAAAGACTCGAAAGGCATTTGTAAAGATGTATCCGGTTTGGGAAGGTGGGGTAATGGTGATGTTGAGGTTGGTTTAGAAAACCTTTCCGAATTAGATTATATAATGGAATTGATTGAACAGGCTTTTGAAATACAGGTCGAATCGGTCTAATTGTTTTTCTATCGAATCCGAGGTTGTAATAATAAGCTTAATTTTAAGCCAATAATGAAAAGGCTTGGTAGCTTTTTTAAAAAATACAATGAGAAATAAAGACACTTGCAAATTATGCGGAAACTTTGAAACATTAACTTTCGAACATATTCCTCCCCAAGGTGCTTTTAATTCCTCACCTGTTCTTTTTCAAGATAAAGAAAACTTATTAGACAAGTCCAGTTATCGTTATGGAGGTCGTAAGCGAAGTAACCGTGGTGCTGGTGGTTATCATTTATGTGGTTCTTGCAACAAGAATACTGGTAGCTGGTATGCAAATGATTATATTGATTTCGCCAAACAAGGTGCATATGTATTGACACATCGCGTCTATGCCAATAATTTCATTTGCGCAGAATATGAAATAAAACCTTTAAATGTCCTGAAGCAGATACTGACGATGTTTGTTGCCCTTGATAACAGCGGCTTCTTCCTAAAAAAACCAAGTATAAGGGAATTTATATTAGACAGGAAAAGTAAATCATTGCCACCAGACATTCGGCTTTTAATGTATATGTCCAGTGCCATAAGTTTAAGAAATCCATTATCTTGGTCAAATATGGATGGATACGCTCGAACATTCGGGGAAATCACTTTTATACCGTTCGGCTTTCATATTAGTATAGAAACGCCTACAATAAACCGCCCCTTTTGCGACATTAGTAATTTTTCTGATTTTGAATTCGGTGAAGAGAGTTTAATTACATTACCATTGCGGCATCTAATTCCTCAAAGCATATTACCTGGTCTGTATTTATAAAAATCCTTCAATCCATATTTATCAAAACACAAACATTAACTGTATTCGTCCGTCTTGAAGTTCACCTGTACAAAGTCCTACCCGCACACCCATTTGCTTCCGGTCGGTTCTTTTCGTTCGTTCGTGCCTCACTCTCTACAATCACCCACTTCCAGCAACGCGCAGCAAGAGTAGCCCACCATTCATTTCCGTTGCACTACAATTCATTCAGGGCCACACTTGCTATTTCAACTCCTGAGTATCATTATAATTGCACAACCTGTGCATCGATTAATTTGTATCTTTGTCAAACTTTATGAAAATATTCTTTTCCATATCAATGTCAATTTTATTCTTTTTTCAGGGAATTAGCATTGATATGGACTTTTGTGGACCAATTAAAGAAATTTCAAGCATTATTACCCATTATCAAGACCATAAAGTTTATGGAGACTCTTTCCTTGAATATGTAGTTGAAGATTACATTGACAATGATGCAAAAAATGAAGGGCATCATAATAACCCAGATAAGGAGAATACACCAGTCCATTCCCATCATCAATGTTGTCACCCTTTAGTATTAATTATTGCGAACAACAATTCGGCTTTAACCAATCGACTAAAGTTTGAAGAGAAAAAACAGTTTAACTTACATAAAGTAAACTTCACTTCCAGATATCTGGAATCGCTTTTCCAACCCCCTAAAGTATAATTCAGTTTTTTTAGGATAGCTATATCCTACCGTGATGCTTTTAAAAGTAAGTATCGCATCATAAACGCATTGCATCTCTTTGCATTGCGATGTTTAAACTGAATTAATACTTTTTCTATGATTAACAAAATCATTTCATTTTCCATTAATAACAAGTTTATTATTGGGCTCTTTATAGTGGCACTTGTAGGTACGGGCATTTGGTCTATGGCCACTATAAACTTGGGTTCTGTACCCGATATTACCAACAACCAAGTACAGGTTATTACCGTTGCACCAAATTTAGGTACTGAGGACATTGAGCAATTTGTAACCTATCCGGTAGAATTGGCAATGGCAAACCTTCCTGATGTTATCGAGCTGCGTTCGATCTCTCGGTTTGGTCTGTCCGTAGTAACCATTGTCTTTAAAGATCAAGCGGGGACCTACCTTCCCCGGCAATTGGTACAAGAAAAATTAGCCGAAGTGAAGGGAGAAATTCCTGAAGGTTTTGGTACGCCATTTATGGCACCCATAACCACAGGTCTGGGCGAAATCTACCAATACACCCTAAAAGTAAAAGAAGGCTATGAAGATAAATACGATGCAACAGAGCTTCGTACCATCCAGGATTGGATCGTTAAACGTCAAATGGCATTAGTCCCAGGAGTTGTGGAAGTAAACGCTTTTGGTGGATATGTAAAACAATATGAGGTTGCTCTAAACCCCGATAAACTTAAAAGCTTTGGCCTTACTATGAGCCAGGTCTTTGAAGCATTAAGCGAAAATAACGCAAACACGGGAGGGGCGTATATTGAAAAAAACCATCAGGCCAATTTTATACGTGGCGAAGGCTTGGCGCGTAGCATTTCAGATTTGGAAAATACAGTGGTCACTACACAAAATGGTAACCCTATTCTAATCCGTGATGTGGCCGAAAAGGTTGGCTATGGGAGCCAGGTGCGTTATGGTGCTTTTACACAGGATGGCCACGAAACTGTAGGGGGACAAATATTGATGTTAAAAGGACAAAGCCCGAGCACCGTTATAGACAATGTTGAAAAGCGTATAACCGAAATTCAAAAATCCTTGCCGGAAGGGGTTTATATAGATACATTTTTAAGCCAAAGCGAGCTTATTGAAAGAACCACAAGTACCGTAAAAACAAATCTAATTGAAGGGGCGCTTATAGTCATTTTTGTTTTGGTACTTCTTTTGGGAAGTTTTCGTGGCGGTTTGATAGCTGCTTCGATCATTCCCTTATGCTTATTATTTGCATTTATTTTAATGAAACAATTTGGCATTTGGGCAAACCTAATGTCTTTGGGGGCAATTGATTTTGGGATTATTGTTGACGGTGCGGTAATTATAGTGGAGGGTACGGTTTTCCACATACATCGACGGATGAAAAAATCCACAACCGCCATTAACCAAGCTGAAATGGATGAAATCGCCTATGACTCTTCAAGTAAAATGATGAATTCTGCCTTCTTCGGTCAACTAATTGTTCTTATAGTTTTTACACCTATTCTGTTTTTGACAGGTATAGAAGGAAAAATGTTCCGACCAATGGCATTTACTTTTGGATTTGCCGTTTTAGGAGCAATTATTCTTTGCCTTACATACGTGCCAATGATGTCGTCCTTATTTTTAAAACCTGCTAAAAATCAAAATAGTTGGTTTGCCAAATTTGAAAACCAGATGGATAGGATCAGTGATAAAATTATGGGTGCTTTGAATCGTGCCTATCTTCCCCTGTTGAATTTTTCACTTCGTTTTAAAGCAGGAGTCATTATTGGAGCGGTTGCGCTATTCTTGATTGCCGGATTTGTTTTCAGTAATATGGGAGCAGAATTTGTCCCTAAATTTGATGAAGGCGATATTGCCTTTCAGGCCTTGATAAAACCAGGGAGCAGTCTAACAGAATCTATTGAGGCTTCAGAAAAACTTCAGAATCTGATTAATGAATTTCCAGAAGTAAAAACGGTAGTTTCAAGGATTGGCGTGGCCGAAATACCAACAGACCCAATGCCTATGGATATTGCGGATAGTTACATTATTCTTGAAAAAGACAAGAGTAAATGGACTTCCGCAGATAGTAAGGAGGAGCTCATAGAAAAAATACAAGAAAAAATTTCAGTAGTGCCTGGTGTAAACTTTGTGTTTACACAACCTGTTGAACTTCGATTTAATGAATTGCTGACTGGCGTTCGTGAGGACGTAGCCATCAAATTATATGGAGAAGATTTAAACGTGTTGGCAGATAAGGTTCAGGAAATTGCTGCGGTCATACGGAAAGTTCCGGGTGCTGCAGACCTTAACGTAGAGGCTACAAGTGGTTTGCCCCAAATGACCGTGGTGTATAACCGCGCAAAAATGGCTCAATACGGAGTAACCGTTGACAAGCTGAATGATTATGTGAGTGCATCGTTTTCAGGAGAAGCCGCAGGTGTGATTTTTGAGGGCGAAAAACGCTTTGATGTAGTCATTCGTTTGGCGGAAGACTTTAGGCAAGACATCAACAGCCTTAAGAATTTGTATATCGATTTGCCAAACGGAGCGCAAGTGCCTTTAAAGGAAGTCGCGGACATCAGTTACAAACCAGGACCAATGCAGATTTCAAGGGACAATACCTCGCGGCGTATTTCAGTTGGTGTCAATGTTCGTGGGCGAGATGTAAAATCGATGGTTGAGGAGATTCAGCAAAAACTGGAAACGGAAGTGAAACTGCCACCGGGATATTATGTTACTTACGGAGGGTCATTTGAAAACCTGCAACGTGCGTCAGACCGATTGATGATCGTAGTCCCAATCGTTTTAATAACAATATTTGTTCTGCTTTACTTTGCTTTGAATTCATTTTCACAAGCCTTGATGATCTATATGGCGGTACCTTTGGCAGCCATAGGTGGCGTTTTCGTTTTGTGGATTCGTGGAATGCCTTTCAGTATTTCGGCGGGAGTCGGGTTTATCGTACTCTTCGGAGTTGCCGTATTAAACGGCTTGATTCTTATAAACAAATTCAATGAACTAAAAGACAGTGGAATGACAGATATAAAAAAACGTATATACGAAGCTACGCACGAACGTTTACGTCCAATTTTATTGACAGCCATTACAACAATTATGGGCTTTATCCCAATGGCGGTTTCCACCTCTGGTGGTGCCGAAGTACAACGACCATTGGCAACAGTAGTGATTGGAGGAATGCTTACGGCAACCTTTCTGACCTTGGTGGTTATTCCTATTCTTTATTACTGGCTCGAATCGAGAAAAGAACGAAACAATAACGATGGAGCTATAAGCTATGTCAACAAATCAACGAACATTGTAACCGTATTATTGATGGTTGGCGGTTTGATGGCTTCTGGAACTGCTTTTGCCCAAGACACCAATCAAAATGGAACAATGCCAAAAACCTTGACTGTAGATGAGGCCATTGCTATGGCAAAACAGAATTATCCATCGCTTAAGGAAAGTCAGGCATTTATTGAACGGGAAAAGGCACTAAAGGGAACGAGTTTTGACCTTGGTAGCACACAAGTTTTCACGGGCAAAGAAGAATATGGCAATAATCTTCCTGGAGTGCAAACAACCGTTGGCGTGCAACAAGGCAACATTGATTTGCTTTCAGGATTTTCAAAATCGAAGTTTTATAAAGAGCGCATTGCCTTGGGAGAAAAGTTTTATGTGGCCAGTGAACAACAGTTGGTGCGCAATGTGATGCAAGCCTATGACCAAATTAATTATTACAAGGCACAGTTGCGTTTTGCAGACCAATTGGACAGTATTTATGCCAATTTTCAGTCCGCTGCCCAACTTCGGTATGACACTGGAGAAACAGGCAAGTTGGAATTTATTTCAGCCTCTTCCGAATTTCAACAGATTCAAGTGTTGAGGCAACAAGCTTTTGATGATATTGAAATTGCCAAACGTGCCTTAAAACAATATTTGGGAACGGATGAAACCATCGAGACGGTAGATGGTTTTTACGAGCCATTGGATTTTATGGCGACATTGGATTCAACTTCGGTTGCCAATAACCCAATGTTGCAATATGCCTTGCAAAATGCCGAAGTAAGTAAAGCAAATGTGGGCGTTGAAAAATCGCAATTCCTACCGAAATTCAGTTTATCATATGGCAGGCAGGTTGTGGATGATGTTTCAGGGTTTAATACCTATCAGGCAGGTATTAGTATTCCGTTATGGTTTTTTCCGCAGAAGTCAAGGGTTAAGGCAGCCAAGGCAGACGCAATGGTAGCAGAGAATCAATATTTGGAGCAAAAAGCGGTTACAGAAAGTCGTGTTTCACAATTGACCAAATCACTCGAAAAAACAAAGAAGATTTTGCAATATTACGAAGAAGGCGCACTATTGTTGGCAGAAGAACAAATTACCACAGCGCAGTTGGCTTCTAAAGAAGGCGAAATAGATTACGTCAATTACATCACGATTCTCAACAGTGCCATCCGCATTAAACAGACCCATTTACAATACATCAATCAGTATAACCAGCAAACCATTGATATGCAACATCAATTGGGCAATTTATAACCTTAAAAAAAGAGAAATGAAAAATATACTATTAGTAAGTACCGTATTATTTACACTTATGTTTATGAGTTGTAACGATGGCCAAAAATCTGAACTTGGGCATAACGAAGCTGAAGGCGTATCAAAAACCGAGGCTGGGGGCGAAGATACACACGGAGAAGAAGGCCACGATGAAGGAGAGGAAGAAGGTGGTCACAGCGAGGAAGAAGGCGTCGTCGAACTTACAAAGCAACAGGCTGAAACCATCGGTTTGGAAACGAAGCCTCTGGAGGAACGGAATTTAGGGAACAACATTAAGGTAACAGGTATGCTGGAACTTTTCCCACAGGATAAGGCGAACATCAGTCCGTTTGTTGGTGGAAATGTGAGTTCCATAAAAGTAATACCTGGAGATAACGTAAGCAAAGGACAGGTGTTGGCATATATAGAACACCCAGATATCATTGCAATGCAACAGGAATATCAGGAAAAAAATGATGAACTGGTCTTTTTGAAACAGGATTTTGAGCGCAAGCAGACCCTTTATGATAAAGGTGTTTCTTCTGGTAAGGAATTTCAGATGGCACAGTCAAAATTTCGTTCCACAACATCCAGCGTCAATGGTCTGCGTTCCCAATTGAGACTGTTGGGCATAAACCCGGACAAGGTGGCTGAAGGCCAAATATATTCCGCAGTTCCCATTACCACGCCCATAAGTGGCTATGTGGATGAAGTAATGATTAGCCTTGGCGATTACGTGGCGCAGCAATCCAAGATGTTCTCAATTAGCGATAACTCGAAGATTTATGTAAACTTTAAAGTATATGAGAAGGACATAAAGCAAATCAAGAAAGGGCAACAGATATATTTTTCAACGGCTTCTCGTCCAGACGAACTGCTTAAAGCAACCGTTAGGTCTGTTGGCAAAACCTTCAATACCGACCCAAAGGCTTTGGAAGTCCTTGCAGACATTGAGAACAAGGATAAAAACCTGTTGCCGGGTATGTACGTGGAAGGACGCATAGTGCAGGGCGAAAAAAAGGGTTTTGCCGTACCGGAAGCTGCCATTATAAAAGAAGGCGAGCAATCCTTTATTTTTATTTTGGATGAAGATGAAGCAATGGAAGCGAACAAAATGAAATTTAAAATGATACCCGTAACGGTTGGTATTACTGATTTGGGCTTTGTTGAAGTCAATTTACCTGCCGAAGTTTCAACGGTTGCCAAAGTGGTCATAAAAGGAGCTTATAACCTGTCTTCGGAAATGGTTAAAGGCGAACTGGAACACGGACATTAATTCAATAATAATCAAAGATTTTGATTCCGAGTTTGTTTATCGTCTTAATTGGTTAGTTAAAAATTAGAAAACAGGCTCGGTTCAAAATCGATTAAAAATTTAAAAAATTCATAATATGAAGGAAATAAAAGCATTTATAAAACCGAACCGAATCCAAAGAGTCATTGAAGCACTATCAGATAATGGATTTGAAAGTATGACCCTTTCACAAGCAGAAGGCACTGGCGCATTCAAATCAAAAGGTGCAAGACCGTCGTTGGATTTTCACGTAACAGATAGTCCAGTGGTTAAGTTGGAACTGGTCTGCCAAAATGAGGAAGCCCAAGCGGCCATTGAAACAATTATAGCCAACGCCAAAACCGACGGGCCTGGAGATGGTATTATATATATAGCAAATATTGAAGATGCCTTTCAGATTAAAACTGGAGATTCCTTAAAACGGTACGACCTATAAAACACTTTATCACAAATGGAAAAAATAGTCCAACTACTTGAAAGCAAAGGGATACGACCTACGGCTATGCGCCTTATGACTTATAAGCGTTTAGCAGAATTAGAGGTGGCCATCAGTCTTGGCGATTTGGAAAAGGATTTTAAGGTCAGTGAAAGAAGCACCCTATTTAGGACTATGAAAGCGTTTGAGGAAAAAGGTATTGTACATCAAATTGAGGATGGGACAGGTGTTATAAAATACGCCCTTTGCGAAGAAAATTGTGAGTGCGAGGTTGGCAACGACCTTCATTTACACTTTCATTGCAACAATTGTAATGAAACTGTCTGTTTAACAGAGCATAAAATCCCTCATATCAACTTACCTGATGGCTACATTACCGAGGACATTAACTTGGTGGTAAAGGGTATTTGCGAAAAATGCAGCGACAATCTGGATTAAACGTTTGGTTTTTAAATTCAATTATCATTTATAAATAGTGAGCAATGATAACAATCTATAAAAAAGAGGCTACTGTATATATGGTGGCAGAGAATAAGCTGGATGCCAAGGATTATGAAAACTTGATACCGGTCTTAATAGAACATATAACTGCATATCAGGAAGTTTCTTGGTACATCGAAATGCATAATTTTGAAGGCTGGACGGCAAACGCATATTGGAAGGGCATTGAATTAAATCTTCCGAATGAAACGCATTTAAAGCGTGTTGCTTTAGTGGGTAGCGTTATATGGCAGGAGCAATTTACCGAGGCATTGCTTCCTTTTTCAGAAGCTCATATAAAATTTTATAAGCCAGAAGAAAAAGACGATGCCAAAGAATGGATAAAAAAAAATAGTAAAAAATGAAAAAAATACAACTAAAAATTCCAGTTATCCTTCCGCAAGTTCCAAACGAAAAAGATACTTGTGTTGAGCGGCTTATAAAAGAATTACAGGCTAAAGAGGGCATCGAAAAAGTACACGTTGCCGATACAAAGGAAGATGACACACCACAGCTCTGTTTTCATTATGACCCCGATATCATTTCTATAGACCGCATTCAATCTCTCGCAGAACAGACGGGTGCCGAGATTACCGAAAAATACGGGCATTTGCTCATAGAGGTTAAAGGAATCAGACATACAAGACAGGCACGTTCCATAGAGAAAAGTCTTTTGGCAATCAATGGGGTTTTGGAGGCTTCCGTTTCGGTCTCTGGAATGGTGCGCCTTGAGTTTGATAAAAAGCAAACAAATTTTGATGAAATAAGTAAACAGATTGAAAAGGAAGACCTTCAGGTTAAGCGGAGTTCTTCAAACGAAAATAATTACACCGAAGCATCCAAAAAAAAACAGGAACGTTCAAAGAAGGAAGATACTAAAGAGCAAACTTCCACAGAGGGCCACGAGCACAAGGAGGGCGAGACCCACGAGGAAGGAGAAGAGCACGCCCACGGTGGGGTTTTCGGTAAAAATACGGAGCTTATTTTTTCCATTATCTGTGGGGCACTTCTCGGGATAGGTTTCGGGCTTTCTTATGTGGAATCCATCCCGGATTGGGTCAGTCTTACTTTGTACATTGGCGCGTACATTTTCGGTGGTTTCTTTACGGCCAAGGAAGCGGTTCAAACTGTGGCCAAGGGTGGTTTTGAAATTGATTTTTTAATGCTGGTCGCTGCCATTGGTGCCGCCATTCTGGGAGAATGGGCAGAAGGTGCACTGTTGTTGTTTTTATTTAGCCTTGGGCACGCCTTGGAACATTACGCAATGAACAAAGCAAGAAAAAGCATTGCTGCGCTTGCAGACCTTGCACCAAAAACAGCATTGCTTAAAAAAGATGGCAAGACCGAAGAAGTTGGAATTGAGCAATTGAGTATTGGCGATATTATAGTGGTCAAGCCCAATAGTAAAATATCCGCAGATGGCGTCGTGGTCAACGGAAAAAGCAGTGTAAACCAGGCCCCTATTACTGGGGAAAGTGTACCCGTGGATAAACTTCCCGTGGAAGATACAGGCAGGGACTATTCGGCAGACGATGATATCAAGGATGAAAATCGGGTATTTGCCGGAACTATCAACGGTAATAACACGCTGGAAATAAAGGTAATGAAAGAAGCCAAAGACTCTACCCTGTCCCGACTGGTCAAATTGGTCAACGAGGCACAGACCCAGAAGTCCCCCACGCAACTGCTGACCGATAAGTTCGAAAAATACTTTGTGCCATCCGTACTGATACTGGTTGGTATCCTACTCTTTGCCTTTCTGGTCATTGACGAACCGTTTAGTGCCAGCTTTTATCGTGCAATGGCGGTATTGGTAGCTGCAAGTCCCTGTGCACTGGCCATTTCAACACCAAGTGCCGTATTGAGCGGTGTGGCAAGGGCAGCACGTGGCGGCGTGCTCATCAAAGGTGGGCGACCACTTGAGGATTTGGGGGTCATAACCGCTTTGGCTTTTGATAAAACAGGCACGCTTACCGAAGGCAAGCCCAAACTTACCGAAGTAGTACCATTGGGGGATATTGAAGAAAATGAACTGTTAAAGATAGCCGTTGCCGTTGAAAACTTGAGCGACCACCCTTTGGCCAAAGCCGTCGTAAGGGATGGGAAAGAGCGTCTGAAAGGTACTGATATTATCGATGCGTCAGATTTGGAAGCAGTTCTCGGAAAAGGTATCAAAGCTTCTTTGGGCAAGGATAAAATCTATATTGGAAACCTTGACTTGTACGAAGACCTCGATGAAGCAAAACCATCCGAAGATATATCGAATAAAGTAAAAGAACTTGAAGGTGGTGGAAATACTACGATGCTCATAAGAAGGAACAAAGAATATATAGGTATCATCGCCCTGATGGACACCCCACGGGAAGCGGCCAAGGAAACACTGAAAAAATTAAAGGAAATCGGTATCAAGCGGATGATAATGCTAACCGGGGATAATCAAAAGGTTGCCGATGCCGTTGCTAAAGAAATTGGGTTGACCGATGCCTGGGGAAGCCTGTTGCCAGAGGAAAAGGTAGATGCCATTAAAAAATTAAAAGAACAGGAATCCAAAGTCGCAATGGTAGGCGACGGTGTGAACGATGCCCCTGCAATGGCAAACAGCACAGTAGGTATCGCAATGGGTGCAGCGGGCAGTGATGTGGCCTTGGAAACTGCAGACATTGCCCTAATGGCCGATAAATTGGAAACCCTGCCCTTTGCCATAGGCTTGAGCAGGAAGGCAAAGGCAATTATCAAGCAAAACCTTTGGGTAAGCCTCGGTATTGTGGCATTGCTTATCCCATCGACCATTATGGGTTGGGCCAATATCGGTATTGCAGTGGTCATCCACGAAGGCTCAACATTACTTGTGGTTTTTAATGCGTTAAGGCTTTTGGCTTATAAGAAATAGCATCAAATATATGTTTTGAAAAAAGGGTTTGCTTTTGAATTAATATTGCAATGACTAAAACGGAAAAGATACTATTAAATCACGGTATTCGACCTACTCAAATGAGGTTGAAGATATACAAGTTCCTGAAAAGGAAGCAAAGTGCCGTGTCCTTTTCCGATTTGAAAAAGGCTTTTGTTCAAAAGAGCGAAACCAATAAAACAGCAAACAGAACGACATTTTATCGAAATCTCAAGATTTTCGAGGATAAAGGGCTGATTCATCAGATTAATGATGGGGTCGGAGTGGCAAAATATGCTATTTCTGATGAAAACGCCAAAGATAAATACGGTATAGATTTACATCTGCATTTTCATTGTACCGATTGCAGAAGAACAATCTGTTTACCGAATAAGATATCGAAAGAAAGCTTGCCAGACGATTATGAAGTGAGAAATGTGAACCTGATATTAAAGGGAATATGTGAAAAATGCAGGCAAAAATATTAGATGGAAGTTTCAGAATTCTGAACCCTTGGGTCCAATGGTCAGGTTCAGGTTTCTTCCACCTTCTCTAACTTAAAAAATATTATGGCAGAATTAAAAAAATCATTGGGAACAATTCGCCTTACCTTTTATGGAGTAGGCACTATCGTGGGTGCAGGAATATATACTGTCATAGGCGCAGCAGCTGGACAAGCAGGTACCGACCTTTGGTTGAGTTTTGTTTTCGCTGCAATTGCTGCCAGCGTTTCGGCATTGTCTTATGCAGAGTTATCCTCTACCTATCCCAATGCAGGTGCCGAATTCATTTTTGTACGCAAAGCGTTTCCGAAAATTGACATTCCTTCCTTTCTCACTGGCTGGACAATTGCCTTTCACAGTTCTGCCACGATAGCCGCTGTATTGCTGGCCTTTTCAGGTTATTTCAACACTTTTTTTAGTGTGCCTTCCCTATTGATAAGTTATGGCGTATTGATAATTCTTTCATTGATAAGCATTACGGGAATCAAGAAATCATCTACTGCCAATATTATAATGGTTAGCATACAACTTTTGGGATTGTTCATTCTTATTGTGGTCGGGCTTGCAGAAACTGGCCCGCCAAAGGCTGAATTTTTTAAAGTTGAATCCTTTTCCGGTACTTTGGCGGCTACCGCAACCTTGTTTTTTGTCTATACAGGTTTTGAGCATATGGCTGCATTGGGTTCTGAAGTAAAAAACCCTGGCAAGACCATTCCTCGTGCCTTTCTACTGACAATGGTTTTTACAACCGTTATCTATCTTCTCATAGCTTTTACGGTACTTAACATTGCCGACCCGTCAGAACTGGCAAAAGTAGATTCGCCACTTTCACTTGCGGCATCAAATCTCAACAGTTGGTTGCCCGTGACATTGGCGGTCGCAGCACTTTTTGCTACTGCCAATGCGGCCTTTAGCGGTATTATCTCTATCAGCAGGCTGCTGTTTGGAATGGCAAGCGTGGGCGAACTTCCGAAATTTATGACCAAAACCAATGCACATAAAGTGCCGTGGGTTACTACCATTGTGGTTATGGCGGCAGTTGCGGGTTTTATGCTATTGGGCGATATTAAAATCGTAGCGGGAATGTCGTCATTGGGTGCGTTGCTCGTCTTTGTCGCCGTGAACATTGCCCTTATCGTATTGCGTTTCAGAGCACCAGATAAAGACAGGCCCTTTAAAGTTCCTTTATCTGTTGGGAAAGTTCCGATACTGCCAATTTTGGCGATAATCATAAGCCTCTCTTTGGTCATACAATTTGATTGGAAAGTTTATGCCGCGTTTGTGGGAGCTATTGCAGTAGGCATTATCTTGGATTATTTTTTGGACAAAAAGTCAAAAGATGAAATAGACCCTGAAAAAGAAAAGGAGCTTTTTAACCATTAATCTAATGTTATGGACTGGATGTTTGAAGATTTTAAAACCGAACTGGATAACCTAAATCCTTACGAAAATGGTAACGCGATCATTGAGTTTGACGATACTAAAACGAATGAAGGTGAAAATTGAGGAAGCAATTAATGCAACAAATTACAAGGTAACAAGAAAAAATAAAAATCAATGGAAGCTATATTAAAATCAGAAATTACCTGTCCAAACTGCGGACACAAAAAAGTAGAAGATATGCCAACAAATTCCTGTCAATTCTTTTATGAATGTGAGAAGTGTAAAACTGTTCTAAAACCAAAAGAAGGTGACTGTTGCGTTTACTGTTCTTATGGTTCTTTGCCCTGTCCTCCTATCCAGTTAACAAGAAAAGATGAATGCTGATGCAAATGCAATTCCTGTGCATAACCTTTTAAAGTATCTTTAAAGAAAATTTTAATAAAATGAAAGCAGCTACATCCCGGCCCTTAAGCCCAAAAGTTAATAAAGAAAAAACAGGCTGGAAAACCCACTGGGACCTTCTGCTTGCCTTGCTGATTTTGGTTATACTGTTAACATTGGAATATGGGTTTAACCTCGACATACCCACTATACCTTTATTGGCAATTAACCTCATTGCTTATCTTCTCGCCGGAAGAAAAGTTTTAGATCTCGCTTGGCGAAAGTCAAAAAGAGGCGATTTCTTCAATGAATTTGTATTGATGAGTGTGGCAACAATCGGCGCATTCATCATTGGAGAATATGAAGAAGGTGTTGCCGTAATGGTATTTTACCAAATAGGCGAATGGTTTCAGGACTCGGCAGTTAAGCGCGCCAAAAGAAGCATTAAAGCCTTGCTTGATATAAGGCCTGATGAAGTTATCGTTCTAAGAAACGGAAAATCACAGGTTATACATCCTTCAGAAGTAGAAATAGGAGAAAAGATACAAGTGAAACCTGGTGAAAAGGTTGCCTTGGATGGTGATCTCATTTCTGAAAAAGCCTCTTTCAACACTGCGGCATTAACAGGGGAGAGCAAACCAGATACCAAATATAAAGGTGAACAGGTACTGGCCGGGATGATCAATCAAAATACACTTGCAGAAGTAAAGGTAACCGCCCTGTTTAGGGATAGTAAACTCAGCAAAATCTTGGAAATGGTACAGGATGCCACCGCACGTAAATCACAGACCCAACTCTTCATATCCCGTTTTGCCAAAGTATATACCCCAATCGTATTTTTCCTTGCACTGGCACTTTGTGTAACCCCAATATTTTTTGTGGATGATTATGTGTTTCGGGAATGGTTTTATCGTGCCTTGGTATTCTTGGTGATCAGTTGTCCCTGTGCATTGGTTGTTTCCATACCTCTGGGCTACTTTGGAGGTATCGGCCTTGCTTCCCGAAATGGAATCCTGTTCAAAGGCGGAAACTATTTGGATGTTATGACCCAAGTAAAAACAGTGGTGATGGACAAAACAGGCACCTTGACCAAAGGGGTCTTTAAAGTTCAGCAAGTAGTATCCGAAGGAATTGAAAAAGAAGAACTGATCAAAGTAGCAGCAGCTTTGGAAAAGAACTCGACCCATCCCATAGCCATAGCTGTAACGGATTATGCCGATAATAAACACCAAGGCCTACAAACTTCAAACATTGAAGAAATAGCAGGACACGGCTTGAAAGGCATCGTTGGTAATAAGGAAGTATTGGCTGGAAACCTTAAACTTTTAAAGAAATATGACATAGCTTATCCTGCCGAAGTCGAACAGATTGTAGATACCATAGTGGTATTGTCCATTGATAATAAGTACGCCGGTTATATCACTATTGCCGATGAAATAAAGGAAGATGCATATCAGGCCATCAAGGAAATGCACCGTCTAAACATAAAAACCGTAATGTTATCTGGTGATAAACAAACAGTGGTAGATCAGGTGGCAAAAGTTTTGGGAATTGATGAAGCTTATGGTGGACTGCTTCCGGACGAAAAAGTGGAGAAAGTGGAGGCTCTTAAAAAAGAAGGAGTAAAATTGGCCTTTGTAGGCGATGGTGTTAACGATGCTCCGGTTATTGCCCTCGCCGATGTTGGTATTGCAATGGGCGGTCTCGGTAGTGATGCCACCATCGAAACAGCAGATGTAGTTATTCAAAACGACCAGCCGTCAAAGATCGTTGCAGCAATAAAGGCGGGTAAAATCACCAAAAACATTGTCTGGCAAAATATCATTCTCGCTATGACAGTCAAAATTATAGTACTTGCATTAGGTGCAGGCGGTGTTGCTACTTTATGGGAAGCCGTTATCGCAGATGTGGGTGTAGCTCTTTTGGCTATATTGAATGCTGTGAGAATACAACGGAAGGATTTATAACATCCGCATACTTATCTTGGCTTCAAAAAGATTGTTTTTCTCGAACGAAAAAAATGTTCCTTGCTCTAGCGGTTGTTGCTATGTTCGCATCAAAAACTTAATAGACAACCCAGATGTCATTTATAAATTGCTCATTCCTCTACTGATATTTTTCATTGTGATATTTATTATTGGTCAAATCCTCAGGCAAATCCCTAAAGTTTAGCTATTCAGACAGGGTAAGCCTGACATTAACTACTACGGCAAGAAATTCACCTATTTCATTAGCCATTGCCGTTTCTGCTTTTTCTTATGAACCATTAATTGCATTATCATTAATTATTGAACCATTGGTTGAACTTCCAGTTTGGTTTTAACATCACTAATCATATTGTATTATTGTGCTTAATATACTGACCCTAATTTCCTCACCACTAAAGCTAACCTTATTCCTTCTATAGCGGAATTAGATGATTCCAATTTAAGGAAAAAAACCCACCGCACAGCCATTTGCTTCCAGTCGGTTCTTTACGTTCGTTCGTGCCTCACTCTCTACAATCACCCACTTCCAGCAACGCGCAGCAAGAGTACTCCTTCAATCGGTTCCGTTACTCTCCACCTCAATCAGTCGCACCCTTGCTTTTCCCCACGCACATCCCAACGCAGGTAAAGCGGTGTTCGTCAGTCGTTCCGCTTTGTTCCGCAAAAACATATCTGCAAGGGTAAAATGAACTCCCTGCGGTCGCCCTTGCATATACCGTTCACTTACCAGGTGCCTTGCGCTCCAGTGGGTGCTCGCCACCTGCCGTTCACTTGTTTTGCTTCACACGCTACTCTCCTTCCTCACCCGTGGCTACTCCATCCCCCCAAACCCCGATAAGGTGTTCGCTCCGCTCACCACTTTTTTAATTGGGGGTCTGCCGCCACTTGTTAATTGTGCGAGCCTGCGGGTCGCTGCGGGCTGATCGGGCTGTCACGTTTTTTGCAATCCGCCATTTGCTTTCAGTAGGTTCTTTTCGTTCGTTCGTGCCTCTCTCTCTACAATCACCCACTTTCAGCAACGCACACAAGAGTGGCTATTTCACTACACTGCGCGAGCCTTCGTACCTCCATTTCGCAATGCCCCAATGTCTACTTCAATTAACTTTTAACTTAATAAACGAAACAAAACACTCATCAAAATTGTAACTCTTTAGGCATTGCTCCATTACGGCTCCGGCACCGCTTCGTTTCGTTCAAACGCCACACTTGCCTTTTCCGCCGCTGAAGCAAAAAATCGCGCCAGCCCTGCCGTAAACGGTAGGCGTCTGCCGCCCTCATTCTTCGGGCTTCTGCAGCCACCACCCTTGCTCCGCTCGCAGGCGGCTCGCATTATAGTTCCAGCAATCCATTCCGTTACTCTCCATTCCTTGCTTCCACTATAGCTACGCTTGTTTACCTGCGTTTTCGCGCGAATACGTATTACAATTTTTAGTGCTTTAGATTATTATGAAAGAGCTATTTGAGGATTTTTACTACCTACCTTTTCCTAAAGACGAAAAAAGTATTTGGAAAACAGACACCGATAGTCCTTTATGGGTGAAAATTTTAATTATATCACTCATTGGCTTTATGTGTTTTATGCTTGCGATTGCATCTTGAATACATCTGATTTACATACTCCACTTCACCATCCCGTTTTAATTTCAGAACAATAAATAACTCAAACATAGAGCAAAGGTACAGGCTTGCGGATGCGAAAGCTGCAAGGGTTCGCTTCGCCTGTTTGGTAAAAAAATCTCCACCCTGCGGGTAGTATTTTTTTTCCACAGCCCTTGCATCAATCACACCGATCCTGTGAAGTGGCACTATGTTTAATTTAATTATTTCATCTATGTATAAGTCACTTTTTTCAGTCCGTTGTGGCAGCCGGTGGTTGTTGGCGGGCGTTCGGTTGTCAGGTCGTCCATTCTTTGTGGGCGTTGTTCGTTGTGGTGTTGTAGATTATACCATCCGCCTCTTTTGGTTAGAGGTTACGTTGTCAGAGCTCCCTTTTTAGGGGGCTCTTTTTTTTAATCCTTTTGAATTAAAATTGAAATATTAAATAAAAGAGAAAAGCGAATATAGGCGGGTACGCACCAGCCCTCCGCATCAACGGATTGTAAAGGTCAAGCCCTTCGGGTTTTGATGAAAATCTCCACCCTCCGGGTAGTATTTTCACCAAAAACCTTGACAACCCTTCCCAACCCGCCTAAATAAAAGCTTTCTCTTTTATTTTTTTCTCTTTTTTCTTTTCTCTTTTAAAAATAATTAAAGGGAATAGGAAGTAATTAAAAAGCCGAATCCGAAATATGAGAAGAATTATAAAAGCAAATAAGAGCAAAGTAAAGCAACGCTTTCCGAAGTTAAAAAAGAGCCTAATTGTTGAATTAACTTTGAATGAACGGGACAAAGCCGAATCAAGTCCGTGCCAAGTCCGAATGATTGTTTAACTAAATAAAATTTAAAAAAGATGGCTATTATTAATCAAGGTATTCTCGGCGGTGTATCCGGTCAAATCGGGAATGTAATCGGTGGAACCTGGAAGGGTATCGATTACCTACGAATCAAACCTTCCAGCGTAGCGAACCCCAAAACTGAAGGGCAATTAGACCAAAGGTCCAAATTTGCAACCGTGCTTCGTTTTCTTCAACCAATGTCTGATTTCCTGCGAATAGGTTTTAAACTGTACGCTATAAAAATGACAGAATTCAACGCTGCAATGTCGTACAATTTATTTAATGGAGTGGTTGGTGCTTATCCCAACTACAACATTGACTACCCGAACGCATTGGTAAGCCGCGGTAATTTAAAAGGAGTGGCCAACGGAACGGCTACCTCCACAACTCCGGCAGAGATTGATATTTCTTGGGATAATAACTCAAGTAGCGGAAATGCCCTTGCCACTGATAAATCTTTAATCTTAGTCCTTAATCCGGACAAGAAAGAAAGTATTTATACCACAGGTGGACCTGTTAGAACAGCAGGATCTGAAACCTTGAACTTACCAGCTGAGTATACTGGAGACGTGGTTGAGGTATATCTTGGATTTGTTTCTGCAGATGGCACCAAAGTTTCCAATAGTACGCATTTAGGTTCTGTAACAGTTGCGTAAAAGCGATTGACGTTTTCCCCGAAAACCGTCCTATTATTAGGGCGGTTTTTTTGTTTAAAAACTTCCCATCTTTCCTATCTTTAGCCCTTAATTAGCTAAAAATCAACCTTTTTTGTTGCTAATCGGTTTCTATTTAGATGTAAATCGCTGATTATCAATAGGACTTCACATATTGCATCGGAAAGTAAATGACAGCCATCTTCTCAAGATGTTAATCAAAGTCTTATAGTAAACTTTACAAACTCACTTTAATAATGATTCATTACAAAAACTTCATATTATCTACTTGTTTAGCGATGGCTTCGCTAACAGTAGCTGCTCAAGACTGTACAACTCTAACGACAGAGCAAGCTAAGGCTGAAATCGCAAACATTCCCGGAGAAACCATGGGGCAGAAACTAGAGAGTTTGCTCTTTTGGTCGCAAGAAGAAAAAGAGAGACGCTTTCCTATAATGCACGAACTTTATCCTAGCATACTTGTTTCAGGCACTACTAAAAGTTCTTCATTAGAAAAAACTGAAAATATTACACCAATTTGGGATGATAAAACAACTTTAACTTCATATATGAGCGACAATCACGTTCAGGGAGTAATTGTAATTCAAAACAATAAAATTAAACTCGAAGCGTATTCAAACGGAATTGATAAAGAAACCTTATGGACTTCATTTTCTGTGGCTAAATCAGTTTCCTCAATGTTAGTAGGTGTTGCATTAAAAGAAGGGGATATTGAAAGTTTAGACGATCCTTTAAAAAAATATATCACTGAACTTGAAGGATACGATTATGGAGAAGTAAGTGTACGACAATTACTAACAATGACTTCTGGTATTGCTTGGAACGAAGATTATGAGGATCACAATTCAGATGTGGCTCAAATGTATCTACAACCCTGTGATGGTAACGAGTCGCATATATTGACATATATGAAGCAATTAGAATTTTCAAATAAACCTGGCACTACTTGGAATTACAGTACTGGTGAAACCGATTTAGTCGGGATATTGGTTCAGAAAGCTACCGGAAAAAGTTTGGCTGAATACCTTTCAGAAAGAATTTGGAAGCCTTGGGGAATGGAGCATTGCGCGTACTGGCTTGCCGACGAATGCAGCAATGAAAATATTGGTGGAAGCGGTCTTTCTGCTAGCCTTAGCGATTTTGCACGCTTAGGAACACTTATGCTGCGTGAAAGCAAATTAAACAACAATATTATTTTAGCTGAAGAGTGGGTAAAAGACGCTACTTCTGTTTTATATAAAACAAACGAGGAAGGCGACGGATACGGATATTTGTGGTGGCGTTCAAATAGCGGAAGCTATGCTGCTGTAGGCATATTTGGACAAATGATTTATATCGACCCTAGTAAAGACCTCGTAATCGCGCAAATTGCAGCTTGGCCAAAAGCTAGTTCAAAAGAACTAGTTAAAGGCCGTAAAGAATTTGTAAATGCAGTAATAAAAGCTTTGGAATAATTCTTATAATAGAGAATAAAGCAAGCTATTTCTGTATCAATGCTGCTGCTTCTCGGTCGAGTATGTATTCCACTTGTGGTAGTGTTTGGAGTATAGACGATGGCACTTCCGTAGCGATGGTACCGTTAAGCGCTTTCTTAATAATTTCAGATTTTCTTTCCCCTAAGGCTAACAATAATATTTTTTTAGCTTGAACAATGGTATTGATGCCCATCGTAATAGCCTGGTGAGGAACATTATCTAAATCTCCAAAATTCTCGATAGCATCTTCCCTTGTTAGGGGATGTAAATCGATTAATCTCGTAATGGAATCAAATTTAGAACCTGGCTCATTAAAACCAATATGGCCGTTTCTACCAATGCCTAACAACTGCAAATCTAAGCCACCATAGCTCTTGATTTTATTTTCGTAATCTAAGCAGTATTTACTTATTTGGTTTGAAGTACAATCGGTATGTGGAATGTGAATGTTTTCTTTTTTTATATCAACGTGATTAAACAGGTTGTTATTCATAAAGTAAGTATAGCTCTGCTCGTCATTTACACTAATTGGATAGTATTCATCTAGGTTAAAACTTACAACATTGCTAAAGCTCAAACCTTCGTGTTTATGCATACGAATCAATTCCTCATAAACCATTTTAGGCGTATTCCCCGTAGCAAGACCTAAAATTGCGCGGTTACCTTCTTTTTGTTTCTGAAGAATAAGTTCTGCTATTTTCTTTGCAGTGTATTTAGAAGCAAGAACAGCACTATCATAGACTGTCAACTTATCAAAATCAGGCTGTATATTAGAGCTTTTAATCATCACAATTCAATCAGATTTAACTGATTATATTTATTCAAGTTCAATTTAAAAAAGTGCGCAAAAATAACAACTTTAAAGGATTAGGCCCTAATTAAATACTTAAAAGAATGCTAAACTAAAAATTTGAAACCAACTATTTAAAAGTTCTTTGCTATTTCGCTAAACTCCAAATGGATTATCAATACTATGTGCTGGCTCTGTAAACCATTTTGGTCCTTCACTGGTCATGTAAATATGATCTTCTAGACGGATTCCAAATTCGTTGGGTACAACTATCATAGGTTCTATACTAAAGGTCATTCCCGCTTGCAGCTCAATATCGTTCCCTCTAAGAATAAAGGGATGTTCGTGAATATCTAGTCCGATTCCGTGTCCTGTTCTATGCGGCAGACCGGGAAGATCGTAATCAGGGCCTAAACCATCTTTTACAAGCTGTACGCGTACTTGGTCATCAATATGTCCACAAGGTTTCCCTAGTTGTGCAGCGTTAAAGGCAGCTAGCTGTGCGTCTTTCTCATTTGTCCAGATTTCTTTTTGCCTTGCAGTTGCTTCCCCGTAAATATAAGTTCTAGTGATATCGGAAAGATATCCATTGAATCGCGCTCCGGTATCTACTAACACTATATCATTTTCTTCAAGTGGTTTTGGCGATTTCACCCCGTGAGGAAAACTAGAATCCTTTCCAAATAGAACAATGCAAAAGTACGATCCACTTGCAATTCCGAGTTTTTTATGTGCTTTATTTATGAAATCTTCTACTTCAGCGGTTGTAATCCCTGGTCTTAATATTTTGGCTGTTGCCTTATGCACTTGCATTGTCAAGTCCATTGCATATTGAAGTTGTGCAATTTCCGCATCACTCTTAAGCATTCTAATATCTCGGATCAGGGTTTCGGCACTGCTTATTTGAAACACCTTGTGGTTTTGAAAACGAGAAACTAAGGTAAATGGCGTAACATCGTCTAAAGCAAGGCCTATCCCCTGTTCAACATTATCAGCAATTTTTTGAATAGGACACTCGTGTTCAGCCCAAGCAATTATTTCGCCATCGATTCCTTTGTAATCGTTAAAAGTGCCTATTTCAAACTCAGGAACCACGTATTTTAAACTCCCATCAGCAAACAGAATCGCCCCCACTAAGCGTTCGGAAGGATTCCATTTGGTATTTGTAAAATAATATAAGTTAGTACCAGCATTGAGGTATAATGCGTCTAATCCGTTATTTTTTAAGGCTGCACAAGCTTTATCAATTCTATTTTGAAACTCCTCTTTACTAATTGGAGACGGTTTTACCGTAGGTTCGGTTAATTTGGATAATTCCACTTCCGCAGTACTCCCACCGATTCCGTATTTTCTATTACTATTCATAATTCATTTAGTTTAAAATAAAGATACGACACACATTTTTAATATGCTATTATACAGCTAAGACCTCTTGAGTTTAGATGCTGGAATCTAGATGCTAGATGACAGACGCTAGATGCTAGATGCTAGATGCTAAAAACTAGACTCCATTTCCAATTATCGTTATCCAAGTCTCTCTTCTCTCTGTTCTTTTTTCTCTTCTCTTAATATTCACCTCTAACCCTAATCTTCTTGTTCAACCAATTCTGGAGAATCAAGTACTTTAAATTTTTCTAACTGTTCTTCTTCTCCTGTAAAATAAGGAAAAACATCTACAATTGGTGATTCGGTGATAGAAGGAATATTATAATCCCCCATGGTTTGCTCCATAGCTTTTGTAGTGTTTTCAAAAGCTTCCTTTACATCGTTTGCCTGAACTAGCAAGTAGATATTTGTCTTTTTCTCTTTCCCACTTTCTTCGTCAAGTGCTATTAAAGAAACCTTAGACTTAAACCAGCGGTCAGAATTTTCAAAGGGATGAACTTCTGAAAAGTTGGCTACTTTAATATTCATAATCCTAAAATCTTCCTCAGTAAAAGTTTTCATCTCTTCGGTAATTCTAGCTTCTGCTTCCGTATAAGAAACTGCATCAAGCAGATAAGTATCCGTTGTTACTTTTTGCTCTCCTGTTTCGTGTGTTTTTTTGGATTTCACCTTACATTCATACCAAGTTACGCTCATAATATTTTTTTAAAAGCCCAAAAATATCAATTATAACACCACTGACTTTATAAAAATAAAATAGATATTCACAATTGTCAATTCGGAATTCAGAATTATGAATTATGAATTCAGAATTATGAATTAACGACTTTAAAAATTATATAAAAAAAACTATACAGTTATGGTGTAAAGTTATGAGTTATGAGTTGTGAGTTCAGAGTTAAGAGTTATGAGTTAAGAGTTAAGAGTTAAGAGTTATGAGTTTAGTATAGAATTTGGGATATATGGTGAAAGGAGATTGATATTAGGAAGCAATTGACAATTATAAATTTCTAAAAAAGCAGTATAAATACTTGAAACAAAATCTTGGTTCCTAAATCTTGCCTCTTTTTTTCTCTTCTCTTTATCTTTTTCCTAAAATTTACCTAAAACTTTGAATTATAGGCAATTTTCTGTGGAATTGGCAATTCAAACCTATAGTTTTGTTCACTTATTGAAATAATTGTAAAAACAAATTTATGAGTCAAGTACAAGGAAATGAAACCGTAAAACTTCATTACACAGGAAAATTAAACAACGGACAGGTGTTCGATAGTTCGCTACAGCGTGAGCCTTTAGAGGTTAAGCTTGGGGAAGGCCGTTTAATCCCTGGTTTTGAAAAGGGGTTGGTGGATATGAAAGTGAATGAGAAGAAAACCATCACCATCCCAAAAGAGGAAGCTTACGGGGATGTTCAAAAAGAGCTTTTCCAAAAAATACCTAACGAAAATCTACCGCAAGAAATAAAGCCAGAAGTTGGTATGGGGTTAGTATCTAAAAACCCTGATGGATCTGAGCGTCAACTTCGCGTTGCCGATGTAAAAGACGATTTTATTATCGTTGATGCAAACCACCCACTTGCAGGACAAGATCTAACTTTCGAACTAGAATTACTTGAGATAAAGTAATCATTTAGATACTTATATTTTAAAAAAGACTGCCGTGATGGTGGTCTTTTTTTAGTTTATAACAATTCGCAACTTGAGGAAGCAAGGAAACAGAAAGATTATTAAAAAATCCAACACTTAAGAGAAAAGTTAAGCAATTTGACTCAGGAGGTTATCTAGGAGTTAGGCAAAAGAAGCAGTAGCGTCTGTTAAGATTTGAAAGTATTTCTATTGCATGCCATTTCTTTGAATTGAGAAACAACAACTTTTTTGTAAATTCTGAAACCAAATTTTTGAAGAGTGTATTCGGATTAACTCTTACTTTTCTTTAACAAAGTCTTATATTCTTCCAACAAAGCTTCCCAAACCTCTCGTCTTTCGTAGCGACTTGCAATTAATTCTCTAGCATTATTTTTTAAATGTTGAAATAAAACGGTATCATTTTGCATTAATACCATTGCCTCCTTAAGTGCTTTTGTATTTTTAGGAGGAATAATTATTCCGTTAACATTTGGAATTATGATTTCATTGCAGCCATTTATATCACTGACAATTGAAGGCAATCCCATTGCTCCAGCTTGCATCACTACATTTGGAAAACCTTCACGGTAACTTGGGAAGGTTAATACATCTGCAGCCGCTAAATAAGGGCGGACATCGTTCTGGAAACCTACAGAAATTATGTTTGGATTATTTTCAATAGCTTTTAGTGTCTCTTCTTTTAAAGGATCTATTTCAGCCTCTAATGGACCGACAAGCAATAATCGAGATGTAGGAATGGTATATGACGCGTTTAAACTTTGAAATGCGGTTATCAATTCGTTGATACCTTTATCACCTACTAATCTTCCTACAAAAATATACACCATAGAATCTGGCGGAATATTTAAATTTTCGCGTAGTGTATTTCTTGTAGATTCAAAAAGGGATGGGTCGAAATGCTGGGTGTTAATTCCATTGCTGCTTCCCTGTCCTATTATTTTTAGTTTCCCACGTTTAGTAAGATTTTGAGCTACTATAAAGTCAAAAAGTCCTTTCGAGTTTGGATAAACTTTAGTGGCAAATTTATAGGTTAGTTTTTCAACGAAATCTAACAAGGTTCTTTTATTTCCTGAGGCTTCCATCAATGGAAGTCCAGCCACTGTGTGCAACCTATTGGGCAGCCCTGCTAACCAAGAGGCGAACATACCTACAATCCCAGCTTTAGGCGTATGAGTATGAACAATTGCTGGTTTTTCTTTTTTTAGATACTTATATAATTTATAAACCGCTTTTAAGTCGGATAATGGAGTTATTTTACGTGTCATTTCAATATGATACGTAGCGTAGGTATTTTTAGCACCCAAGGCTTTCAGCTTCTCTTTATCCGCAGATATTGCAATCACTGAAAAATAGTTCTGCATATATTCCAATTGTCCCTCTAAAAGTTTTTCTAAAGAAAGTGGAACTGTGGCTGACACATCTGAATCCGTGATGTAGATATCCTCTTTAAACATCTCTAACTGGTTCATTGGCATCCAGAATGGTCTGGATTGTACGCCGTTGTCGTTTAGATAGGCTAATAACTCTCTCATTCGTGAGGTGCTAAAGGTAAATAGCCATCCGTTGGGATGGGTTCCTTCTGGGATTTCTTGAAACTTGATATCGCCTACGCCTTGTAACTGCTCTCGATAGAAGGCATCCATTTTTCTTTTATCTTTTAAGATGTCTGGGAACTGTTCCATTTGCGCAACACCAATAGCGGCTAAGACATTCACTAAACGGTAATTAAAGCCAATTTCATCATGAATATAATCCATAGCAGAAACTTTAGCTTGCGTAGTTAAATGTTTTGCTTTTTTAGCCAAGGCTTTATCATCGGTAACAATCACACCACCACCTCCCGTAGAGATGATTTTATTCCCATTAAAACTAAATACCCCAATCTTACCAAAGGTTCCAGCGTGTTTGTCTTTATAAGTTGACCCTAAAGCCTCGGTGGTATCTTCAATAACCTCTAAATGATAAGTTTTAGCAATAGCCATTAAACGATCCATATCTCCCATATTTCCTAAAACATGTACTGGCATAATCGCACGTACTCGTTTTTTGGTGGTCTTATCAAAAGAAAAAGTACCCTTATCCGTAGTTTTTATTTCGGTGTTTTCTTGAAGATACTATTCTAATAGATTTAAATCCATTTGCCAGTTATGAGCATCAACATCTATGAGGATTGGTTGTGCTCCTGTATATTTAATGGCATTTAATGTGGCGATAAATGTAATATTAGGCGCGATGACATGATCATTTTCATTGATACCCAATAAAATTTGTGCAATATGTAAACCCACCGTTCCATTCATACAGGCGACGCCGTATTTAGCACCCGCATAGTCCGCTACCATTTCTTCAAATTGGTTAACATAAGATCCGGCTGAAGAAATCCAACCTGTGTTTAGGCAATCTTAAACGTATTTCCATTCGTTGCCTTCTAATTTTGGAATTGATAATGGTATCATTTTTTATTTATTTAATGATTCAATGATTATTTTTATTTATGGATTCAAAGAATTCAATTATTCAAGGATTTAAAGATTACTTTATTTGTACAATAGTACTTTAGATTCTATGTTTAAAATGACATTAAACAAACATTTTTTTTAGTTCCATAGCATCCTTTAACTCTATGTCATTCTATTCAATTTTTGAATATAAATATCTGATGTTTATTTGAATTCTTAAATCTTTGAATCTTCTGAAACAATATTTTCCAATCACCCGAACCGCCACATCCATACGCCGAACATCCTCTCTACCTACACCCCTTCATTTCCTAAGCTGTTTCGCAGGGTTTCCAACGACCACTTGATTATCTGGAATATCTTTAACCACCACGGCTCCTGCTCCTACAATAACATCCTTACCTATAGTAATCCCTTGTTTCACTACAGCACCTACCCCAATGAAACTTCGTTTTCTGACCGTAACATTACCCGCTAAAACGGCTCTCGGTGCAATATGTACAAAAGCTTTTATATGACATTCATGTTCAATAATAGCACCTGTATTAATAATACAACCAGTTTCGATAACACTCAGAGCATTGACGATGGCGGCAGCTGAAACTAATGTATTGTCTTCTATCACTACCGTATTTGAGATAATAGCTGTAGGATGTATTAGACTCGTGAATACGCCCTTTTTTATTTTTGATATTTTATCATAGATGTGTTGACGAATCTTATTATCCCCAATACTGCCAAACAGAAAGCCTTCATTGTTTTCAAAGCCCTCTTCATTTCCTAAAAAGCTTAAATCGTATGGGTTTTCTTCAACCTTTTTTACGTCATAGTAACCAATAATCTCATAGCCCATTTGCTGTGCCGTTTCAATGCATACGTAAGCATGGCCGGAGTAGCCTATAAAAGCAATTTTATTTGGTTCTGACATCATCCTGTTACTAATTCTTGATATCTATTAAAGGTCTTCAACCACAATGCTTTTCGATCATAAAGTTCAACCACCCTATTCCTACCATTAACCCCATGAGTTTTACGCACCTCAGGGTTATGTATGTATTCAATAATAGACTTTTCTAATCGTTTTATGTCTCCATAAGGAACTAATTTACCAGAAACGCCATTTTCAACAGCGTCTTTAATTCCTGGAATATCATAAGCTACTACAGGCACCTCCATAGCATTAGCCTCTGCAGCACTTAAACCGAAGCCTTCTCGTTTTGTTGGAAACAACAAGACATCAAAGGCACTTAGTATGTTTTCAGGATCATGAATCTCTTCTATTCGTTTAAAGTTATTGTCATTGAGATTCTCATTACTCTTGAGTATCCTATTTAATTTTTCTCCCATCTCATTAGGACCTACAAGTACGGCCAAAATTGAATATTTTTTTGATACAGCAGCTACAACATCAATAAAATCTACAACACCTTTTTCTTCGGATAATCTCCCAATAAAGCCTATTACAAATTTATCCTTAATTTCTGTTTTAGTTAAATATTTAGATGGATTAATCACTTCTTTTGGATTAAATCGCTCTTGCCAATCAATTCCATTGATTGTTCCATTACCAATTACTTCAATTTTTGAACTCTTACAATACTTATTTTTAATGGCGTAATTCTTCAAACTTAGGCTCACTGCAAATACGCGATCGACCAAACTACACGTGACTTTCTCAAGATAATAAATCACATTCTTTTTAACATGAACCCCTTCAGTGGACACCAATCCATGCATTTGATATATAATCATTTTTTGAAAAGTAACTCTAGCCGCAAGCGCACCAAGAAAAGATGCTTTAGGCGTATGAAGGTGAATAACATCAGCCTTAATCCTAAATAGAAGTTTAATAATTTGAAACAAACTAATTAAATCCCAAAATGGAGAAATTTCTCTTTTAAGGGATACATCATGAAAATTCACATTAGCATCTCTCACTTTTAGTTGAGGCATATACAACTCATCTTTGGGCACTATCACATGAATGTCACAATCTTTTTCTATCATGAATTGCATTTGCTTGTCCATGAAATAGAATACGGACATAGGAGAAGAAAACAAATGGACAATACGTAGTTTTTTTTCTTTCATGGATGTACTAATCGTTACTTTTATTAATAGTTAACTTGACTGAATTATAAACTTAATTATTTATTTATCGGTAACTTAACTGAATTTATTATACGTATTGCGTTGTCTAACGTTAATAGATCTTTCTCTTTAACTACCGTATTCGCCCTTCTTTTTTGAAGAATTTCCACTTTACCTAAAACCATTAAAAGTTTCACAAATAAAGTTTTCATATTTGATTTCAAAAGTAATTTAATCTTCAATCCTTTTGTACAATATTTAGAAATCATATGCCTCTCATTGTGATACGCCCTTAATAACTTATCTCCCGTAACATTATCCTCTTCCCTGTAGATATATAAGGGATCCTCTATAGATATGACTTTAAAGTCGTTTTTTGCTGAGGCTCTGATCCACAATTCCAAATCTTGAGCAATTTTTAGATTTTCGTTGTATAGGTTCCGTTCATACCAAGATTTTCTAGCAATTAATGCAGCGTGGGTCACCCCTTTTTTTCTGCTAACTATGTCTTCAAATGATGGATATTGAAATTCTTGACCTCTAATTCCCTTTAAACTTAAATCATTTAAAACTGAAAAAACACCAGAAGTTACAATATCCGCTTCAGGATACATCTTAAAATATTTAAGTTGCTCTGCAATCCTATTTGGTAGCATTAAATCATCTGCATCCATCCTAGCAATAAAATCATATTTAGCCAATTTGGTAACTTCATTTAAGCGCGCAGCTAGCCTCTTATTATTACCGTCGGATAAAACCCACACTCTTGGATCATTAATAGACTTAGCTATTTCTAAAGAAGCATCCGTCGAGCCATCATCGATTAAAATTAGCTCCCAATCTTCATACGTTTGTGCGAAAACTGAACGAATAGCATCTAGTAAATAGTGCTCTGCGTTGTAAAATGGAATCGCTATTGTTATCATTTATTTATTATTCTAGATTTATTGAGAACCACGGTAGCATTTTGTGGGATATCTTCTACAACTACAGCATTCATACCTATTTTAGCTCCAGTCCCTATGTTTTTACCAGGTAACACTTTACTACCTGCGCCAAATAATACATTATCCCCAATTTTGCCTCCACCATGAGCTATCGTTACTTGATGATAAATAATTACATTTTCTCCAAATTCTAAATCATGTCCAATAATAATTCCATTGGGGCCATGAGGCAAATATGGAGGAGTCTTAAATATAGAACCTGAATTTAAATTAGTACCAAATGAACAGTTATTTTTAGCATCTGAACGCTTTATGTATAATAAAAAATATAATTTTATTAGTAAATGTTTTTTATTAGTGGGATCTATTACAATCTCTCTTCGTTTCCAATATTTTCGATGATTATAATCTCTAAAAAAATTCATTAATAGAGATGAAAATTGGTTATTTAATAAATTCATTAAAATAATAAATTAAGTTAATATTACATTCATTAAAAATGTAAAAGAAAAATAGCCTAGCAAGATTATACCAATTTTTTTATGTTGTTGATAAACCATTCTTTGCTTTAATAGAGGATAAATAATAACAAGACCCATAATAAACCAAGAAAGATAAGCAAACCTATTTGAAAAGTTCGCACGTATCACTAGTATCCAAAAAGCATTTGCAAACAAATAAGTATTTAAAATTATTAAGTACATATTGTCAACAAACTTTTTTTTATATACATAAAAATAACCGAACAACACTGGTAAAGCACTAAAAATCAGAAAATCCCATCTAAACCCAGTACTAGCGAATCGCCCTTCCACAATCTCATCTGTTAAATATCCTAATCGTTCATCATCGAAGCCTAAACTAGCAAACAGTTGTTCCCATAAACCACCCCCTACCAATGAAAGCGGAATAGAAGCTAACCATAAATAAAAGAAGTATTTAATTTTTATGTTAAGATTAGTAGTCAGTAGGTAACCAATCAAAGGGAGCATCATACTCTTATGAAATCCAATACTTAGAATAAAAAAAATAATCTTACTTCTTAAAGACTCTCTCGATAGAGCAAAAACAAATAATGATGTGGCGATTCCATTTCTTATTCCATTTATGCCATAAGCCCAAAATGTAAATGTCGTAATTAAGATTACAAAACCATAAAACGAGTATTCTTTAAACCATTTCTTACAAACTATATATAGAGGAACGACATACAGAAAAGCACAGATTAAGAAAAATGTTTTTACAGATATAAACAGTGTGCATAAATATAAGAAAACAGCATACAACGGATCATTTAGCGATTCAAAACTTAAACCTTCATTTTGAATTCTTCTAAATTGCCTTGCATAGGTTGTCATATCAATAAAAACACCATCTATTGGTCTCAACCCCAAATAGGCTAACACAAATAAAAATACACAAACACCAAAAACATTGTTAAAACGTATAGTCTTAATACTGATTAAAGGTAGCGAATAACTATGTAGCAATATACTTACAACCATAAAAAATAGGATATAAAAGTAAATTGGCGTTTAGCTATCTATTGGAATAAAGTCAAACATTACACGCCATTATATAGATTCACTAATATTTTAACACTTTGACTTATATCAAACCCTTGTACTGACAACGCCTCTATTCTCACCTGCTTGTTTTTGACAGTTGTATTTTTAATTGCTAATAGCTTTTCAACCCAAGTCTCAATCGAGGACTCCAATGATTCGAAATCGACTAGATCAACATCGAGGTCTACTTCTGGAGAAACAGAATCTGAGACTACAGCAGGCAGGCCGACTGATTGAGATTCTACTAAAACAACTGGAAATCCTTCATGAAGAGAAGGCATAATCATCACATCTGCTCCAGCCATTATCTCTGGAATATCCGTCCGCAAGCCTAATAGCATAACTTCATTTGATAAATTAAGTCTAATTATTTCTTGATAGATTTCCTCATACAATTCCCCTTGTCCTATAAAAAACATTTTAAATAACACCCCTTTATCCTTTAAGGCTTTAGCGATTTTTATTGAGAACTTATGATTTTTCACCTTTTGCAATCTTCCAATTTGCACAATTTTAAGCACCTCATCATTTAAGTTAAATTCGTTGTTTATATATTCCTTGTAGTTATCACCAATTTCCGCAAATCTTTTGGTATCTATTGAGTTTGGTAGTATCAGTACATTTTTCTTAGTAGGAAACAAGAAAGTGGACGCCTCTATTCCACAAGCATTGTAATAATTAGCATATTTACTAATCATTAAAAGGGATACTTTTTTATACAATCTACCTAAAAAACTTAGATGAGACACATCATTTGTACTGTGCGCATGTGCTATCCTCATAGGAACTTTTGCAAGATATGCGGCCCATAAATTCAAACCACTACTCAATAAAGTATGACTATGAACGATTTTATATTCTGGATGTTTTTTAAGTAATTTTATTAATGCAAATACCCGACTTATTGTATTTTTTTTAGCAATTCTATAAATTTTACCACCCATAATATTAATTTCTTCTTCGTAATCTCCTACACGATTTCCGAAGAAAACAAAATCAAATTGTATTTGAGTCTTATCAATCTCTCTATAAAGATTCATTATCATAGTTTCTGCCCCTGCCCTATCCATGGTTCCTGTAATATGTAGTATACGTTGCATATTATTGTAACACTTCTATTAAGGATTGATAATTTAAAGAGTTATCTATAGAAGAGCCGCTATCAAAATTATTCTGACTTAGAAACTTTTTAATATCCTTCTCTGAAAAACTCTTAAGTAGATTAATATTTTTATTTTCATTAATCCAACTATAAGTCTCTCTTACTTTATGATTGTTATTTTGAAAAACTAAACAAGGAGTGTTTGTAATATAGCAAAAAATCATGCCGTGTAAGCGGTCTGTCACTACTAATTCGGCCGACTTAAATGTATTCCAAATTTTTTCTAATTCCTCTTCCCTTTCTTCAATATTCATATTATCCCTATTAATATGCGTATCATACATTGTAACAGATTTGAACCGATTATTAATCTCGTTTTGAATAAAAGCAGTTTGTTTTTGTGTAAGATTTTTCTCTTTGTCTTGCCGCATACAAATAACAGCTCCATTTCTCTCTAACTTAGGATATTCTTTATTAAGACTTAACACTATATCTGGAGTAAGTAATATATGTGCTTTATCGAAATGTTGGTTCATCAAGGCGTAAGATGTCTTTTCGCGCGCCACCATATATAAATTAGGGTGTGCATTGTAAACTTTTTTAGCAATCGCTAAGGCTTTCTTTCCTTCATTAGTCTCAGAAAAATCAAAAGTTTGGGGAAAGGAAATAAATTTATTTTTAGGAAAAGACCGTACCGCCAATTGACGAATAAACTCTATTTGGTCGTACAAATCCCCTAAATTCCCACCGCCAACAGAGGTAATAATATCCCCGTGTTCAATATTTTTCTTTACAAAATAAAGTCCTTCTAAACTATGACTTATAGGAATTTCAATTACTTCAAAATTATTTCCTAGTATATCCTTTAAGAATTTAGTTTGCGCATAGGTAATAGCTACGTCCCCTAAGTTTCCATAATCAGCTGCTAAAAATATATAGACTTGCTTTTTGTTTTTATCAATTTTGGTGTTTTTAAAATAACCAAAAGATTTAAATTGTTGCAAAAACAGTTTAAATCGAAACTTCTTCCGAAAACTTAATGCGTTTGAAAAAATCATAGTGTTGCTTGATTAAATATTTTGTAGAGCTTATCTACCATTACCATTCTGTAAGCAAGGGTTAAGCTACTAATATTATTAGTGTACTTTGCCTTAATATACATTTTAAGCTTAGGTGGCAAGTTTTCCTTTATAAAATTGATAAATTTGTATTTAAAAGATTTATTATATAAAGGAGAATAGCTCAATTGCTTGTTAACACTCTCAATCATTTCCTTTGAAAATATATTATTATCCATTCGTGTTAAATACTTTTTTAAATAATTAATATGTTTTTCTGTGTTAAGCAATTCCCCCATACCTAAAATCGACGAAGAGGCATTAAACCCCACTTTCGATTTATCCATTTGTTTAGAAAGATTAACTATATGTGCCTTATCACCTCTTTGATTTGGTTTTAGTTCACAGTATAAAAGATAATGAGAATAAGACATCATTGGAGCTAAAGTAACTATAAAGGAATTAATCAAATCATCAAAAGAAGAAATAACTATTGGTATTCTAAAATCGATATATAGCCTATCCCTCCATTCTATTAAGGACTCATTTTTCTTCCTAGTTATTGGCACAACATCTTCTTCTTGTATCTGAATATAATCATCTAAAATATAGGAATTGCAATTTCCATAGTCCTTAAATTTTTGAATTCCTATATGTGCTCTAGACATTTTATCATTTAAGTCTAATCCCTCTGTAAAAGGAATGTCTCCCCTAATAATATATTTATAGTTCTCATCCTGGAGTTGTTCAAATATCTTAAAGCTATCTGTGTAAGCGTTAAAATGGTCTATCCTACAATCCCCATTTTTAATAAAAACATCAAAAAAAGAATCTAAGTTTCTAATCTCTCTAGGTAAATAAAAATCTTTTAAAGTTTTATTATAAGCTTTTGCAATTTTATTTGCAGCTTTTTTATCATCAAATGTATCCTCACTATTTTTTATCCCCCAATTTGCTAAAGTTAAATTTTTATATTCTCTTAATTTATTAGAAATATAAAATAATAGCCTACTATCATTTCCTCCTGAAAGTGGTAAAACCATTTTATCGACAGAGGTTGTTTTAGCCTGTTTTTTAAAAACTTGTTCAGTAAAACAAGCGTATTTTTGTAAAAATTCTCTTTTGTTTGAAAATTTTATGTTTTCTACAGCATATTTTGTAGGTGTTTTAGAAACAAGCCAATCTTTTAAGGAAAATGAATATTGGTTACTGTGAAGAACTTTTTTAGTTTCAATATCCCATGCATTTTGGAAACCTGTAGATCCCGAGGATAAAAACCAACTTATCGTTTTTTTGTTAATATTAAAAGACTTTTTTAAGGCTGTAATTAATAGTTGTGAATTCGTAAGAATAAATTTCTCTTCATCATGATAATACCATAAAGATTTAGATTCAAATCTATCTACATTAAAGGAAATACTATCTGACTTTATTTGTATTTTGAAATATGCTCCATCTTCTAATACATTAGTAGCACCCTTAATATCCCTTGTAAATCCAGAAACTATATGTTCTGTTTTCGAATTAACCTCGAATTCTGGATTTAAAACTCCTATATAGGTATTAGATAATGTAGTTGATTGATAAACAACTATATTAGAGTCAATATTTTGGGGCGCGATATAAGAAAAAGCCTTTTTAATTTCAGATTTTGCATCGACTTTGTTATTCTTATAGGTAATAACCAATATTTTACTCATTCCAATTTTATTTAAAAACTTAACTATATAAGGCTATAACGCTTCATTAATTTTAATTATTTGTTTTTGAAAATTTACAAGTAATTTACTTAATAAATTCTGCTATGAAACTAGTTGTAAGAGACATTTTATGTTTCACTAAAAACTTAAACACCCTATCCTTCAGTGATTTAGGTTGAAAATAATTAATGTTTTTAGTGATTTCAACTTCATTAAATAAAGTTTTTACCATTTTGTGTTTATCCAAAAAAGATAATTCGTTTTTTGAAGTAAAGATATTATCAATAGAATATCGTATTCCTCCCATTATTGATGTACTTAAAATGTCTTGTTTGTAAAAAACCTTCCACGTGTCAAGCCAAGATTTTAAAACCTCAAATTTCATTTTATAAAGTCTCAAAAAATCCGGACGATACCTCTTCATTTGGGATTCAGCTATTCTATCTATGTAATGATAATAGGCTTTTTGATTAAAGTAAATAGCTTCTGAAGCTTTATAAATAGGAGCATTAAAAAGGATGTCTTCTACTAAAGAAACACCTTTAATAAATTCAAAATTATTATTTTTTAAAAATGATTTTCGATATATTTTATTCCAGGCATACCCCAATAATCCTACATGATAATTATCTATTTTAGGTTCTTCTTTATCTTTGTAATATGCTTTAACTTTTGGAATATATTCCATAGTAGAAATCAAATTTTCAGAATATCCTAAACTATCTTGAAAATAACCAAAAACCACAAAATCTAATTGTTTTTGTTCAATTATTTTAAGGTTATCTTCCAATAAATTGGGTTCTATCCAGTCGTCGGGATCCATAAAATAGATAAACTCTCCTTTTGCTCTTTCTAAACCATAATTTCTAGCATCGGATAGGCCGCCATTAGGTTTATCAAAAATAATTATTCTTTTATCGGTAAATGACTGAGCGATAGCTAAAGTGTTGTCAGGTGAACCGTCAATAACAACCAAGATCTCAAAGTTAGAATAGGTTTGATCTAAAATTGATTGTATGCTTTTGGCAATGTACTTTTCTACATTGTAACAAGGAAGAATGATTGATACTTTAGGCATTATAATTTTCTTTTTATTAAAGCAATTCTAAATTTTAAATACATTTTAAATAACCCAGGAAACATTGATATAAATTTTCTTTTTGCTAGTACAAGCGAATTATCTTTAGGGATTGGCTCGGTAACTTTAATTTTCAGTAAGGATTGTATTTCATTTAACTTATTACCTTCTATATTTATATCGTCAAATATATAATATGCCTTAGATGTGTTTTTAAGTTTATCGTATATTTCCTTCCAAAAATATTGTACTCCTTCTGATTTGAAACCCTTATTAAGATCATAAATCAATTCATCATAAAATTCTGGACCAACTTTAAAACCATAGTTATTAGGATTAGCACCACTTAAAACTAAACCGAATATGGTTCTTCTACACTTTTCACATTTTGAACAATTTGTGTATTTATTTATAGGAGAATAGCATACTCTTAAAACCACTCCTTTATTTAAATCCTTAGTGAAGTTTGATATTAGGTCAATTTTTTCTTGTCTTTTCAATTCATAACCATCATGAATTACATGAGTTCCTGACCATGAAATTTTATTATCAATTTCCGGTGTTGATCCCCAAGCAATCTTAATGTTATCTGTGTATGAAGAGGCTATATAAATTGTACCTACTTCATATTTAAATGCTAAAGGCGCAAGTAATGTAGTTAAAGCATATCCGTGTTGCACATCACTCCACCATCCACCATTTTGCGGAAGCTTGTTTAGTTTATCTGAATAGAAAGTTCTTAAATTAGAAACAATATACTTCTTTTCATTTTTATCTAATAACTCTTCAGAATTATATTGTTTCTCTTCATCTATAGCTTTTTCAAAACTTTTATTATCCATTTTATCTCCAAAAACCCTTACCAAAATAGGACTTTCATCATAATGTCTAAATAAAGTAGCAAATGCATCTACTCCGCCACTAAACAATGTCAAAGACTTTGAGACATTGGATATTTTTAGTGGTATCAATTTATTGTATGTAATAACGTTCCTATCTGTAATTTGAGGATGCATTATTTTCATTTCCTTTTGAATCTCCAACAATGAATTATATAACTCAACATCCATTTCATCAATAAAAAAATCACAATCTAAAAACCAACATATAACAACTAAGTTGGTAATTGCAGGTATATTAATTATAGAGTTAGGAACATTATAAATATTTTCTTTAAAATCAACATATAAGCTTTCCGAAAAATATTTCTGATATTTTTTGGATACTACATATTGATAGGTTACTTTTTCTTTTGATGGAGAAAGGATAAAAGATTTTAATTCAATCATAATATGCTCGATCTAATTTATTCAGTTTAAAGTTCTTAATATTTATTCCCGAAGCATAATAATATCCTTTAAATAACTTTTGAAAAACCAATACACAAGCAAAATTTCTGAAGGTATGAGTTTGCACAAAGAGCATTTTAAAAACCTCATTTAAATTGGTATTTACCCAAACAAATCCTAATTTATTTTGAGAAGCAAAGTCAATTATTTTCAATTTCATGGCCTCAAATAATCCTAAAGCTTTCTTACCTCCATATTGTCCAAATGCCCCTGCATTAAACAGGGTTAAATAATTTATTTTATTTATAGATTCTCTTCCTTTTATGTAGGAAAAAAAAGAATCTACTCCAAAAGACATAGCTGTTCCAATAGCAGATGCTTCTGGGTATTTGGTTTCGTCCTCTAGCTTAAGGTCAAACATTTCTTTAGTTGTCTTAAAACCCATTTCTTGAAAAATTGGCAACAAGATCTCTAAAAGACCAAATTTCAGACGTTTAGATATTGGGACATTCGATTTAAATTCTAAATTTTCAAAAACACAATAAATAAATATGAATAATATAAAAGCATCAGCATTAGAAGTAGATATAAACTTCTCATTTTCTTTTGAAGTAGAATACCATAAAATTTTCTGAACTCCATTTATTATGCAGTCTGATTTTAAAATAGTCAATTCGTTTGACTCTTCGATATAAATGTTATTCAATTCAACCATATATGCTTTTTTTAACGAAATAAATATTTCAATTTTAAAAATATTACAACAATAAAAATGTTAATATTAGCCATACGAATAAATAAGGCTTTTAAATATGGTTTATTTATAGTATAAAATTGTTTAAAGTTTTTCTTTAGCTTCAGCTTTTCTTTAGAGTTTTTAAAATTATAATTCGATATATCAACAAAAAAATTCTTTAAACCACTCTCAATGTCTTTTATAATAAATTTAACTAATCCCCTTTCTTTAAAGTAGCTAATCAATAATTGCAAGTATAAAAGTTTGTTGTTTATTCGATTGATTGATATTGGCTTGGAAGTGGCCGAATTATTGCGGACAATCATATTATAGAATGCATTATTATAAAACAACAACCCATTACAATTAGCTAAAACTTGAAAAACAAATAATGAATCTTCATTATGTTTAAGAGTTTCATTAAATTTTATATTATTCTTATCTATAACAGACTTCCTTATTATAACCAAACAAGCGGAAAGAGGTTTCATTATTATATTCTCAAAAATCTCTTTTTTGTTAAAAACTTTTAAATATTTAGGTGGATGTTTTCTTCCTATTACTTTTTCGTTTTTGATTGCAGATAAACCAAATTGAATGACATCCAGATCAGGTGCAAACTCTTTAGATAAAAGCTGAAATGTATTTAATTCTAAAAAATCATCCGCATCAATGAAATAAACCCATTCACCTGTTGCTTTATTTAAGCCCAAGTTACGCGCTGCACTTACCCCTTGATTGGTTTGAGTAAAAAATTTTACACGACTATCTAATGTCTCAAATTTTTTACAAATATTTGGAGAATTATCCGTAGATCCATCATTAATTAAAATAATCTCTAAATTTTCATAGGTCTGTTTAACAATGCTAGTTATACATTTTTCAATGTATTTTTCAACATTATAGACTGGGATTATAACTGAAATTAAAGGTGAAGTCATTTTGATTTCTAAAAATAATTATTAAGAAAGTCTTTAGAAGCTTTTCTCAAGACATTTAATTTTGAATTAACAGAAATGTAATCAATCTTGTATTCAAGTTTCGAATTATCAAAATTTTTCACATCATAAACCAATCTATCTTCAAGACCTAGCTGTGTAAGAATTGATTCAAATCGGGCAGCACCACGACCTTTATTAACTATTGTAATGAAAGGCTTCTGATTAAGAATTGAAAATACTGTTCCATGAAATGAATCAGTAATTACAAATTCAGCATCTCTAAAACCTTGCAGCCATCCTTCAATTGGGGGAATTATATAATCCTCTAATTTTTTTCCTTTAGAGGATGTTATTTTAAATTTTGCTTGGTTAGTATGATGTTTAAGATTTAAATTGATTGAACAATTTTTAATAAAATTGTTTTTCTCATCAGAGTCATCTAAAACGTATGTAAACAATTCTATTTGCTTTTTTCGCTGACCTATTAGTTCACTATAATCATCAGCACTTAAGAGCATAGTTGGATCTAAAACTGCAATTACACCCCCTATATTTAAATTATCATGACATAATTTTATACCTGACATTTCTCTTACCGAAACACCTTGAAATTGTTGAATTAACTTACTACAAACATTTGTTTGCTCTTCATTATATTCCCATTCCTCAGTTCCAAATGAAGCAGCATAAGCTACTTTTTTAATACTTTTATCATTTTGTAGAAAATCTAGAAAAAAATTATAAATATTAGGAGAATATATCGGTCTCCATACTTGATCGCTACCTACAACAACACCGTTAAAATTTTCTTTATTAATAAAGTCGGCTAAACCGTCTGTTGATTCTATTAGAGGAGACCAATTAATATATTTTTTTATAAATCTTAGGTTGTTTTCTGCAATTTTATCATAATCTAAATATGTCGGCGTTTTTTGCTGCAACACATATTTTTTAAAAAACGCTTTAAACTTACTAGCAAGAATTATGGGTTTAGAGCGAGTGTCTCCCTTTCTTCTATTAATAGTTACCGTATTGTAACCTCTATCCACAAGAAGCTTCTGCATAGCATAATTTTGAATTATGCCACCGTAATTATTTTTTAAAGGCTGTGTAAGAATTGCAATTTTTCGCTTTTGCATGTTTAAATATTTTTATAGTATTAAAAGTAGAAAACCCTGTGACAATTCACTTGTTCCAAATGATTTTGAATAATCATTAATTCCATAAGTATCACCTGAAGTATGTAAAATAAAACCATCGTGAGAGATATAAGAAAATAAACTATTTATTAACTCTTTTTTATTACTTAATTCACCCTTTATATCCATAGCATATATAAACATAGTGGTACTGGAAGCATCAAATAAACTTGAACTTCCCGGAAATTGCGACCACAAGTCATTTTCCATACGCAATTCAGCTAAGGTTTTTGACAATCCTTTAAATTCTTGTGAAAATTCTCCAGTTGCTTTATAATAATGAGACAATCCTAAAAAATACCATCCAATACCACGACCCCAATTTGTTGGGCCTACTTTAGTGTTAGAACGTAAATCTATTCCATGAGTTGGCAAATAAGTTTCTTTATCCACCCCGTATTCCACATAAAATTCCAGTTGTTTTTTTGCTATTAATAAAGCTTCTGGTCGATTGACATATTCACTGTAATCAACTAAAAATGGCACAATCATTCCTAGAACATCATTAAGTTGCACTAAACCATTCTCTCTATATAATATTAAACCATCATCGTTTTGTAAAGACTTTATTTTATTAAACAGTACTTCACAAAATTTAAGATACTTTTCATCACCATAGACCTTGTGAAGATTTATTGCAGTTAAACCAAATGGTACTTGATCAACTTTATCGAAATTAAAGGTTGGTTCACCTCTGCTGTTTAAAAGTTTATCAAAGGATAGTTTTACTTTAGATAGATTAATTGAATCTTTATTCTTTAACAAATAAGATGAAAGGCCATAATATAAATAAGCTTTAGGGTAATTATAGGTCTTAAATTCTTTTTGTGGTTTTCGAACGTATAGGCTATAAAGAGTTTCAGTAAATCCTTTAGGGTCACTCCAAACATTATTGTTATGGGTATCAATCATTTCGATGGATTGATTTAATATTACTTTAATTGAATTGTCGTTAATCTGAAGTGTTTTCTCAGGCAAAAAATTCCTTTCTATTTTTGGCCAAATAAATGGTACTGTATCTAAACAGACAACCAATATATTCGCAGTAATGGATATTATAAGGATTACCCAAAAGATTTTTTTCTTAAACATTTTGATTAAATTTTGACTTTAGATTTAACAAAGGTTAATACAAACTTTCTTTCGGATAAGGTTAATCCAACCGTTGATATAATTAAAATATTTAACATAGTAATTAAAGAGATTTTAACAAAGAAGTTTATTACATCATTATTAAAATTAATTAATAGATTCACTAAAAAGCTAGCGCAAACAGCTAATAATACTACGAATAAAATTTTGAAAATTACATCTTTAATAAAAGTATAAATATTTAAATTCATCATTTTTATCAAAAAGCCAATCCTAATAATTAATGCAATAATTGAGTTTCCTATCAATACGTAATACATATTTAAAGGATCGTTTGTTAATTTAAAAACTAACCAAACAGTAGGAAGCGTTAGGAATATAAAAGAACCCACAACGATTTGATAGATTTTTATTTTTCCTGTAGCTTGAGCTCCAGTTACCATAGGATTTGAAATTGTTTCAATAAGAGAGTAAATTAGAGCTAACTTTATAAATGAAATGGCATATATAGGAATTTCCTTCAGCCAAAAATTCATGACAAAATCTATATTAAAAAGAAAAGGTAATGTCAAAATAAACATGGCGAAAAAGGAAAATTTAGCACTCTTATACATTAGATTAAGTGATGCTTCATAATTGCCTTTAGAATAATTTTTTATGATTTGTGGTTTAACTGCAACTTGAAAGTTACTTACGAATGTACTTATAATACCTTGTACCATTACTGTTAAGGTGTAAGATGCATTCGCTACTGGCCCGAAAAATAAATTTAATAAAATATTACTCCCCTGACTTCTTGCAACTACAGCAATATTACCAAAAAGGTTCCATCCAGAATAACTCATTAATTCTTTGTAATAATTCTTATCGAAATAAAATTTATAAACCGATTCTTTGAACTTCTTTTTACAATAAACTTTATAAACCATTCTTATTATAAACGAAATCGAAAAAATAAGGATGGCGTAAAGGATTAATCGGTCATTATTTGCTTGAACAAGGTAAAGTGCAATAAAAAGCTTTAATAAGGTTTCTAAAATACTAACATAAGCATAGATATTCATATGCTCGCGTGCAATCAATAAAGCATTATAGGGTACCTGTATTACATTGAGAATAAAAGTAAATATAGAAAATTGATATACCCAGTTAGCTGCATTCATTCTATCAGGTGGTATGTCTAATTTATAATTAACAAACCATAACCCAATGGTTTCGGATAGTATCAATATAATAATCGCAACTAGGAAATGAATATTAAGCGTGGCATTAAAAGTTTTTTGCAATCGCTCCATGTCATTTTTACCGATGTCAAAGGAAAGATATCTTTGCGTAGCGGAGGACATCGCAGAATTTAAAAAGGCAAACATAGTAACAATGCCACCTACCAAGCCATAAATTCCATAGTCTACAACACCCAGAGCATCCAATATCAAGCGCGATGTATATAATCCGACACCCATGGTTAAGAACATCCTAAAATATAGGAACATGGTGTTTTTAGCTATTGTTGTATTATTGGACAATTATTTATAATTTAAATAATTAATAAAAATGTTAAAAGGCTTATTTTTTTTTGCGAGTGCAAAGATATAGAAGCTATAAGGAATAAATCGGTTTTATTAGTAAAATGTATATGTTGAAAGGGCAGAGAAATTAATTCAATGTTTATAACCATTCGATTATAAGTAGTAGAATGGGACAGTTTTAATAAGGATTATAAGCAGTCTCACTTGAATCTGTAAATATTAATATAAATTTTATTGTGAATATAAGACTTGATAACATTTAATGTGTTTTTTAAGATTTTTTATAACAGATGGTGCTTGAAATATACTTATATAAATCGAACATCATTAGTATTAAATACATTCTAATATTAATTCACTTATTTTTTTTGCGTCACTTAATGGGAGATCGAAATAGATTGGTAAACACAGGCATCTTGTTGAAATACTTTCTGTATTTGGTAAAAAAACAGCAGGCATATAAGGTAGTGAAGATGCTAAGGAAGGATAGAAATATCGTCTGGTAAAAATATTATTTTGTTCTAAATATTCTTTAACGCGTAATAATTCTTGTTCCGTCTTAAATATAACTGGAAAATAACAATAATTTTTACTGGCATCATTATTCCATGTTTGAAACTTCACTTTGTCTTGAAGTTGTAACTCATAAATTTCAGCTAACTGTTTCCGTTTTTGTAAAATTTGACCAACATAATTAATATTGACAAGACCTAAAGCTGCGTGAAATTCAGAGTTTTTGGCATTAGTACCTATAGATGCAAAGCCTTCTTTTTCGTGTAGTCCGTGATTACGAATATAACCTAGTTTCTTAAGTACTTCTTTATGTTTAGCTATTACTAATCCACCTTCTCCGGTATGATAGAACTTTGTGGCATGTAAACTACAAGTTGATATATCGCCAAATTCAAAAATAGATTTGTCTTTAAAATTAATTTCAAAGGCATGAGCGGCATCATAAATAACCTTCAGATTATGCTTATCTGCAATTTTTTGAATGGCTTCAACATCACAAGGATTCCCGAAAATATGTGTTGCCAATATAGCTGATGTATTTTCGGTAATTGCTTCTTCAATTTTCTTTGGATCTATATTTAAACTACCTATTTGTATATCGACAAATACAGGCGTACAACCTTCCCATACAATACTATGTGTAGTAGCAACGAAGGAAAAGGGTGTGGTAATAATTTCGCCTTTTAAACCCAATGCTTTAATTGCCATTTGTAGCGCGATTGTGCCATTAGAGACAAAGAGTAAATTTTTCACGCCGATATGTGCCATTAATTTCTCCTCTAGTTCAACTGCTAAAGGCCCCATATTTGTTAACCATTGATTGTCCCATATTTTATTAAAATATGTTTCATATTCTTCACGAGGTGCTAAAAATGGTTTTGTAACGAGAATTTTATTCATGTAAATATTAATCAATATTTATTAACCATTGGGGAGAGCAAGTTTATCTTACAAAAGGTCAATATAAAGTTGCGAAGATAGATAAATTTAAAATTATGTTAAATAAATAAAAATGCTATAAAGTATAGTAAACAAAGTTCGATTAAAATAAAATTAGTCCGAATAGAAGTGAAAGTTTAAAGTATATTTATCCAATTTAGGCTAAGTTTTAACCTCTTTCTATTTTTTTAAATTATTTAAAGCTCTTGTAACTCAACCATTTTTTTAAATCTTTCTTGTTTAAGAATCATATTTTCAAAAGAATCGATATCTAAAATTCTCCCTTTATCCATAAATACTATCTTATTGACATTGCGAATAGTAGATAAACGATGGGCTACCATCACTATAGTGTATTTTCCTTTCAATGCATCTATACTCTCTTGTATGGCTTTTTCAGTCTCTGAATCTAAAGCAGAAGTCGCTTCGTCTAGAATTAGAATATCTATTTCTTTGTAAAGTTCACGTGCTATCGAAATTCTTTGTTTTTGTCCTCCACTTAAATTTATTCCGTTATTTCCGAGTTGTGTCTCTTCCCCTCTAGGCAATTCATTTAGAAAAGCTTCTAAAGCAGCTTGTTTTATACTGAGTTTATACCTTTGTAGGTTTTCAGGAGTCTTTTGAGCCCATAAGGTTACATTGTTATAGACAGTATCGTTAAATATTACAGGGTCCTGGCTTACATAACCTATTCGTTTTTGGTAAGATTCCTTATTTAGATCTTTCAATAACATATCATCTATATAAATACTTCCATCACTCTCTGCTAAGAGTCCTGCAATTAGATTGGCTAAGGTCGATTTTCCACTTCCACTCTCTCCTACCAAAGCTATAGATTGATATTTAGTAATTTTTAAATTTATACCCTTTAAGATAAGTTCATTACCAAAAGAAAAATCCACATCTTTTAAAACAATAGAATTTTTAAAATTATTAATTTTAACATTTCCTTGCTTTTCTTTTCCCGACTCCAAATCTCTTTGAAAGTCTTTCATATTTTCTAAGGAACCAGAAACCTCCATATAGCTATTCCAAAACCACTGTAAACTCATTAATGCTGTAAGTGCTCTATAGAAAAATAACAAACTAATTAGAATTACTCCAATATTCCCTTCAAAATAGTTTACTTGAATTAGAATCACAACGGCAATAATAAATACCATAATCGGTTCACGAACAGCTGTTGCAATACTGTTTAAAGCACCAATCCGCTTTAGGGAGTCTTCAATTTTGAGAATAGTATCTTTTAATTTTACTCCATAAGAGATTGCACTGCCTGTGGCTTTTAAATATTTAAAATGGCCTACGTATTGAATTACTTGTCCTTGAAAAACTGAGTTATACTGTGTCAATTTTCCAGACGCTCCTTTTGTTCGCTTATAAATGTATTTGTAAAGAATATTTGTTAAAGCCCCTCCTACACTAACTAAAAGTGCAAATTGGGCGTTAGCCATAAACGCAAAGCTCATATAAACCATTACCATTACCAATTGTTGGAAGGTATTGAAGTATGCGGAAAATGAAAGCGACACCTTACTTACTTCCCCAGTCATGGTATTTTGAATACGCCCAACATCAGAAAGGATAAAGCGTTTAAAATCTATTTGGCTAAGTAGATCTAATAAATTGAGCCTAATTTTTTTAATAAAACTCTGTTGTAAAATCACTAGATAAATATTGCGTATATAAAAAGCTACTCCTTTTAATACAAAAAAAACAATCATTAAAATTAATGTACTCTTTAGAGTCATAGATATTCCAACTGCTTCTAATGCGTTGATAAATATCCCTAAATACCCCATTTTATCGGGATTAGCCATATTGTTTTCACTCACAACCTGAAGCAATGGTATAAACATTGTTAAGCCTAATCCGTCTAAAAAGCTTACAGCAACACTCAAAAAAAAGGCTATAAAAACTTTTCCCCTTAGGTATCGAAAGAAAAAAGTAAAGTCTGTGAAGTACTTTTTAATAAAGTTTTTTAATTTTAACATGGAGCTGAAGATATTCTTTAAAGTTATTACCCATAACAACAGGCTGTATTAATTCAAAACAGAACTCTATATATCAAGATGGGGATTATAGCATTATACATTTTAAGGGCTATACACGGTTGAAAATATCATTATTTACTTTACTCCATATTTTTTCACATCAATTACTTGCCCATTTAATTGGCTAAGTAAAACACCAAGTGATATTTTTGCAACTTCACTAGCGCACAACAAACTATCCACAGGTTCGTGACCGAAATTTGATACACGCATTGGCGTATTTGTACGTTCAGGGTTTATACAATTTACTTGAATATTATCAGGACTCCATTCCTCTGCCAAGGCTTGAGTGAAATTAACAACTGCAGCTTTAGTTGCTGAATACACACTATAAAATGATCTTCCGCGTGTATAAGAACTTGATGTGAAATTTAATAAATGGCCATTAGAGTTTCTAAGAAAAGAATAGCTTTCACGAGCTATACATATAACTCCTTTTAAATTTGTATTTAGTGCTTCATCAATTTTCTCAGTCTCCATGTGTACTAATGCATCCTTAGTTAATACTGCAGCAGTATTAATTACAAAATCTATTTTACTTTCTCTTGATGCCACTGTTTGTAAAGCCGTTGCAACATGGATTGGATTTGAAATTTCGGTATTGTTTAAACTACGAGAGAAAGGATAAACCTTAGCTCCTAATTCTTTAGCTATATTTACTATTTCTTTCCCAATTCCGGATCCTCCACCAAAAACAACTATCACTTTGTCTTTTAGTTTTGATAAATCTGGGTTTGTATAAAAATTGATTGTCTTTAATTGAAATAATTTATCTAATAGAAAACTATCTTCCTTATAGGTTAGCTTAAAATTATTCTCTTCTCCAGGTACAACATAAATCTCAACTTCTGGTAAGTATTTTAATACGACGCCACAATCGTCTGTTGTTTTAAAATATGGATCTTGAAGGGCTAAATCATAAGCTTTTTTTATAACCTCGTATTTAAAAGCCTGAGGGGTCTGCCCCCTTCTCAAATACTTTCTTTCTGGAATACTTTTAATAATATTATTTTCCGAATTGAGCTGAATAATGGTATCGGCAGAAGGAATTGCTGTGTTTACAGCTGAATATTTTTTTAATGCTTGAATTACATTATCAATAATATCATCACTAACTAAAGGTCGGACAGAGTCGTGAAAAATTAAATTAATATCTGAATCAGCAGGATAAGCATTAATAGCACTCAAACTTGATTCATATCGTTCTTCTCCACCTTGAAGAATTTTTTTAACTTTAGTCCATTTGTTGATAAGCACAAAGTTTTCAACCTGAGTTTTATATAAGGAATGACAAACAATAACAATTTCATCTATCCCTTTATGATTTTGAAAGCTCTGTACAGTATGCTCTAAAACTGTTTTCCCCGCTACTTTGAAAAACTGTTTTGGTAGCTCCATATTCATTCTAGAGCCTATACCGCCTGCAAGAATGACTGCTATATTTTTTGACATTGTTTATATTTTAATAATAGTTGGCTAGTTAACTAATCGAATAAATAATATTAATTGTTTTACGAAAGTAATAATTCAATGTCTCTTATGTTGTTTTTTTATATTTACCTTTTAATTTAGATATTAAATGATTTCCAAATAAAAATCTTAACCAACGACTAAAATTCCCTTTATATCGGAAGTTTAAAAAAAAATCTAAATTATTAAATAGTAATTTTCTCCTTTCAGTCCTATTTGCATATCCATATGCTTCAGGTAAACAATTTTGTTTCCACCACTTATTGATGGATTTAATTTCTTTGTTGTATTTATATTCTGAAAAACTATTGAAAAGATTGTAAGTGCAAATCCTACTTTCCATATGATTTAATTGCCATTCAAACGTTTTAGAAAATTCACTCCAAGATCCAATCGTTCTTCTTCTATAAACTGCCATTGTACCTGGTATATATCCAATTTCACCATTGTAAGCATAATACAACTTTAAAGCTAAATCGGTAAGCGGTGCCTTAAAAATCCAATTTGGTAAAATTTTTAAAGATTCTGATTTCGCAACTATTGAAACGGTCCAAATTCCTAAACCCTCTCCCAATATGTAATCTTTTATATTAAATAACTGTAATTTTTCGGGGTTTGGAGGATGTTTAATATGATTGTAAAATGGATCTTTTTCATCAACACACTCAGTAGGGTGATAGCACAGTACGCAATTTGGATTTGCTTCCAAAAAATCAACTTGTTTTTGAAGCTTTTGAGGATCAGTCCAAAAATCATCTCCCTCGCATATAGCTACATAATTCCCCCTACTGGAAAATGTACTGTAGAATAAATTAAAAAGTGGTGAGGGTCTGTTGTTTATTTTAATATTATTTTCCCTGTTATGTAGCAATAATCGAATTTTATCCGGATTTTTTTCTGCATATTCTTTACATATTTTTCTAGTTCCATCTGAGGAATCATCCTCACCAATTATAATTTCAATATTAAAGTTTGTTTTTTGCATTAGAACTCCATCGAGGCATTCTTTAATATATGGAGCTTGCTGATAGGTTAACACCAAAACTGTTAACTTAGGGTTTTGATCTACCTGATTTGGAACTTCTATTACAGGCTGTAATTCATATTTACTTTTGAATACTTCAAAATTCATTTTAATACCTTTTAATAACCTTATAATAGAAAATTAGATTTTTTTAGTTTTTCTTAGAATTAAAAATAAAGTTCGCCAAGCGTTCTGCACTTTTATCATCCCTATATTTAAAATACAAATTACGCATTTTCACTCTCTTTTCTACATTAGGGTCGTGATCAGTTGTTAAGAGTTCATTTAGAAATTCAAAAAAATCTCCTTGATTTTGATATAGTTTTGAAGGCAACCAATTTTCAATATCCTCAAAGTACAATTCTTCATTATTTTTAACCTTATCCAAGTCTGTACAAAAACATATAATTGGTTTGTCTAATAAGGAAAAATCTGTCATTACCGATGAAAAATCGGTAATTAGCATATCCGTACATCCAATTAAATGATAAAGGGTTATTTTTTTATTAAGTATCCATTGGTCGTTTATCATCAGGATATTACTTAAACTATCTATATTCTTTTTACTTAAAGTGTCGTAATAGTAATGAGGCTTTAAAATGCATATAGCATTGTGTTTTTTTAGAATATTATTAAATGTCGACACATCAAATCCTTCACTATTAAATATATTATCTAGTTTTATTCCGTTTTCCCCCATTTCAACATCTATCCCCGGAGGCATTCTCCTATAGGTAGGCATCCATAAGATAATTTTACTATAGCTGTTTAAATCGGGATCTATTTGATTAATAATGTATTTTTTCTCTCTTTTCGCCTTCAGCATTATATCATTTCTAGGGTAACCAGAAATAAACACACTGTCAATTGGCACTTCAAAAAAATTAGAAAACATGTTCTGAGTTAATTCTGAGGTAGCTACGGTAATGTCTGCTTGAACTCCTCCATAACCTCTAGCTGCTTTAATTTTTTTATGGCCTACACCATGCCATAGATTAACATGAATTTGACTTTTAGGGGTTTTTAAAAATCCATGAGTACTAAGAATATACTTGCTCGTTAAATAAGTTAAATTAAATTTTAAGCTTCCTATTATAATCAATTCAACATTGTGCTTAAGTAAAGGAGCAATCGAATTTTTATTTGACTTTTTTACAACAAATGACACAGGTAAATTATAATTCTCAGAAATATAATTCGCCATCGCGATAGCATTTGTTTCTGCATTAAAACTATCAATAAGCATCACCCTGCTAACTTTAGGCAGCATTAGACTCAAGTTTTGTCTTAAAAATCTTTTAACTTTAGACTTGATTGATAATTGATGTGGAGTTGATTTTCTCAATTTTGTATTAAATATTATCGATTGAATATTATTTAAATTCTAGTTGTATTTTTTCTACTTGGCAAAGTTGGTTTTAATATAACCAATATGACAACCACTAAGGTTTTTTCAAAAAATTTAAAGGGTTTTGACAAAATTTGAAAAATATTGATTTGGAATAAATAGCCGCTAAAGCTTTTTTATATAAACGGTTAATATATGGTTTTTTGTAATCCTGAATAGATTGTCTGTTTACGAAATGAAATTTTAACATAGAAGTTAAGTTAATAAGATATTCTATAGGCGTAAAGGAAGTAGAATTGGAAATTCCTGGTCCCGTATGCCGTATCCATTTAAACAAAGCCTTATTTACGTATGAAAAGTCATCTATAATTAAAAATATTTTGAGGTAAAAATCTATGTCTTGTGCTTTCTTTATCTTAGGATTCCATTTTAAAAACCCAGGTTTAAAAAAACTTATATCTATTACTCCTATAGATGTAGATAAAAAGCGATGTTGAGTTATAATTTGTTCAATATTTCTATCATTGGAAGCAAATAATGTATTTTCTCCATATTCATTGGTATGAAAATAATCACATATGCAAATTCCTGTTTTTTCTATTTGCATTTTTTGTATTTGTAACTCTAGTTTTTCAGGCATTAAATAATCATCAGAATCTAAAAATTGTAAGTATCTACCTGATGCATTCTTAATTCCATTATTTCGAGCGCTTGGTGCTCCGGAATTTTTTTGATAAATATATACAACCTTAAAGGCCATATCTGTGTGTTGTATGACCCAATCGTTAATAATTTGCTTTGTATTATCTGTTGAACCATCATCTACTATCACAACTTCTATGGGCCTATAAGTTTGAGCCCAAACACTATCTAAAGTACTACAGATAAGTTCGCACCTATTAAAAGTAGGAATGATAACGGAAGCAAGATTGGTTTTCATAAAAGAAACTCGGATTAATCTATGAGAGTTAGTTCAAATTTTGATTTATAACTCCTGTAAGTTTACCATTCTGGCAAACCGTTCTTGTTTTTTAATTAAATTATTAAAATTATCTATATCTATAATTTCCCCCTTTTCCATCAAGACGATCTTATCAACGTTTTTTATTGTTGATAATCTATGCGCTACAATAAGAATAGTATATTTTCCTTGAAGTGCTTCTATGCTTTTTTGAATTGCCTTTTCAGTTTCAGAGTCTAAGGCTGAAGTGGCTTCGTCTAAAATTAATAGATCAATATCTTTGTAAAGTTCTCTCGCAATTGAAACTCTTTGCTTTTGACCTCCGCTCAAATTGATTCCGTTATTTCCTAATATAGTATTCTCTCTTTCATCCAATTCAGTCATAAAATCTTCTAAAGATGCTTTTTGTACACTGTTCTTAAACCTAAGAAGGTTTTCCGGTGTTTTAGGTGCCCATAAAGTGACGTTATTATAAAGGTTATCATCAAAAATTACTGGATCTTGACTTACATAACCTATACGTTTTTGATAGGAATTGGATTGAAAATTAATTAATGGAGTTCCATCGATGGTAAGACTACCATTACTTGGGTGTAGCAGCCCAGTAAGTATGCTAATAAGGGTTGTTTTTCCACTACCACTTTCGCCGACAAATGCAACACTTTCATTTTTTGAGATATGAAGATTTATATTTTTTAAAATTGGTTTTGAACCGTATGAAAAATTTAGATTCTCAATAGAAATTCCACTTTCAAAAGAGTTAAAAGGAATTTCACCGTCTTCGAATTGATGCTGCTTAAGAGATTCGGAAAAAGAATCTATATTTTCTAAGGAACCTGAAACCTTTAAAAAAGAATTCCATTGTGCTTGAAGCGAGATTAGTGAAATTAAAGCACGAAGGAAGAAAAGCAAGCTCACTACGGCATTGCTGATAGTTCCTTCAAAGAAATAAAATTGCACCCACATAACAGATGCCAAAATTATAATCACAATTGGCTCCCCTATTGCCTCTCCAATACTTGAGAGCATCCCCAATCGCTTTCTATGCGATTCTATGGAAGTAATTGTCTCTTCGAGTTTTTTTGAGAATCTGTCAACCATTCCTGTAGAACGCAAATACTTAAAATGGGCAACATGCTGAATAATCTGTCCTTGAAAGATATGGTTTTGTGAAGTTAAACCTCTCGACGCTTTACGCGTTCGACTGTAAATCAGTCTAAACAAAAAGTGTGAGAGAAAACCGAATATAATGACCAATAACGCAAAGCCGGGGTTTATAAGAAAAGCGAAGCAGAGATAGACAAATGCCATAAGTGCATTTCTAAGCGTACCGAAATAAGTACTGAAAGCACTCGAGACTCGATCTACTTCGCCACTTAGTGTGTTTTGAATGCGTCCTGAATCTGCAATCATAAACTGCTTAAAACTAATCCGGTTTAACCCTTGCAATAAGTGAACTCGTAACTTTTTAATGAAGGATTGCTGTAAAATAATCAGGTATACATTACCAACGTATTTAGCGATGCCTTTCAGGATAAAAAACACCAACATAACCAGCACAATCTTCATTAAACTAAGGGTAATCCCCGTGTTCTGAATGGCTTCTACTATAAAACCCAGTTTACCCATCGCCGAGGGATCGATACTACCTTCTGGATTGAGTACTTGCAGCAAAGGCAAAAACATCGTAAGTCCGATGGCGTCTAAAAGACTGATCAGGATACTTAACAATAAAATCAAAAAGACCTTATTTCCAAGATGGCTATAGAAGAAGGTAAATCCGAATGTGTATTCCTTTAGAATTCCTTTAGATTTACTCATATCCTTAAAAGTGATTTGATGTTGTTACCAGCGTGCGCATAGTTACTTGTAATTTAACAGGTTTTTATCTAAGCATAAAGCAACGCCAAACATAATTATAAAAACACCTGCATTTTATAGTTTTCCTTTAAAGTTCACAAATATTTATCAGCGAAATCTTAACATTAAAGTATTGATATGATATTAACCTGGTTATCGCGTGTAGGTAATTTTTCTAATTCTTAGTAAAAACATGTTTAATCCTTTGCTTTAATACTTTAGCTTGTACTGGAATGAGATTTTTGTAAAATTCCTGTTTTTCTGCTTTGGTTTGCAACACAGGTTTGATGTCTTTGACAATCTCAAAAACACTAGGGTTGCGATTTTGCAAAAATTTTTGTTTTATATTTTTATTCCGCAACATTAATCCTGATATTTTTAAATTGAGAACTGACAACGCTAATTTCAAGTATTGCTTTCTAAGAAACTCTCCACCATCTTTCTTATACAAATCCTTAAGAATCAGATATTGCGCTAACAAAACTTCCAGCTGATGACTTCCACTATAAACCCCAGCTTGATGTCTGTTATAACCCGCCAAGACTTCCTTTATGTAATATCCTTTTCCGGCTCTTAAAAGCAGATAAAATATGTGCATATCTAAACAGAATTCATATTTTTTTAACTGATCAAATAACGTTGGTTGATTGCGAACTAATGCCGTAGATGTTTTTATAAAAAATGTATTTTTCAAATCTTCTAATTCAAAAACTCTTCCTTGTTCATCCTCGGGATGATTGGTGAACCATTTATTTTGACGCACTACTTTTTCTTTCCCATCATCTATCAGTACATACGCTCCACACGTCATCGAACATTCAGGGTGTTTTTCTAAAATGGCAACTTGCTTTTGAAGCTTATCTTGTCCGATCCAAAAGTCATCGCCTTCGCAAAAAGCTAGATAATTACCCTTTGCCTGCGGATTATTATATAAAATATCGATAACACCTGGGTTTTTAGACCACTGATTTTCTTCGCGTAAAATAACGCGAATGAGCTCAGGATATTTTTCTTGAAATTCCAAAATAATGTCACGAGTACCATCGGTGGAGGCATCGTCATAAATAATTATTTCAAAAGGAAAATCGCATTGTTGACTTACAATACTCTCGAGACAAGCTCTGATAAAACGGTTGTGATTGTAGGTTATACAAAGCACTGTTACTAATGGTTTTGACATCACTTTTTAACTTTATAATAGTTTCTACTTAATTCGCCTTTCACAATTCATTAAATAATGTCTTCAGCAAGATTCGAAAAGGGACAAATACAGTTTACAAAGCTATATCCCTTTCTTTTAGCATCTTGAAAGAGTTCTTCTCTTGCTCGATTCATATTTTGAGATCCAATAGCGATAAACATTTTATATTTATCTGGAGAACGCGATTGTTCCAAATTCTCATAAGGAAAAACGGGATAACCATTTAGCTCCGATTTATTTAAAAAACTCCTTTTTAACAGTAAACGCCACTACTTGGTGAAGCTTGTATTTTCTCATTAAATGAGCTGTTACTTCCGCATGACGCCCAGTGCCATAAATCAAAATTTTTTCCATGGTACGCTGTAAGTCTATCTGTGCATTTTGTTTTTAAGAAATTTAATATTATGTATAGGTGGATTATGAAAACTATACTTTTCTTCAAATTTCGTATTTATAAAAGTTTTAATCTCGAAGAATCAAAACTTTGCTTTTCCGTTGCCCTGTTTAAGTAAACCGAAGCGGGATCGGTACTCTTAGAAATTACACACCCCATTCCTACAACGGTATGTTTTCCAAGTGTGATATTAGGACCTATAGCAGAACCCAAACCAATAAAAACATTCTCTTCTACATTAACGTTACCAGCTAATATACTGCAAGAAATAAAGCCATTATGGCCAATTTTGCAATGATGTCCAATCTTCGATGAAATTATCGTTACATTATCACCAATCTCTACAAAATTCGAAATAGTACACTCTTGACCAATATATACATTTTCCCCAATGATAAGATCTTCTGAAAATTCAGGATTTGGCCATATACAGTTTACAAATTGATACCCCTTTTCCTTGGCATCTCGGAAAATTTCTTCCCTTGCACGATTTATTTGTTGCGGCCCAATAGCAATAAACATTTTAAATTCACTAGGTGGGTGAATCCGTGAAATATCCTCGTATGAAACTATTGGAAGTCCATTTAACTCTGTTTTATTTAAGTACTTATTCCTAACAGTGAACGCAACAACTTCGTGAAGATTATTTCGTTTCATCTCATAGGCGGTCAATTCTGCATGTCGGCCAGCACCATATATTACAACTTTATCCATAGGGGTGTTTGCTTATTAATAAATTAACAAGAATTATTGGGGAGAAAGTCGGTTTTGCTACCGGCAAATATAAGATAAATACATCTAATATAAGGTTTTAATTAAACTTATAATAATACATTTCTATTGTTTATTCCGAAACAAATTTTCAAAGTCAAAATTACAAAATTAAAATTCACTTGAATTGAAAGTAGTTAAACACCTAAAATACTTTACCTCTTAGCACCCATTGTCTTTAAGTAGAATATTGATTTTTCAAACCTCTTAAGATAATAAACCACCGATAAATCTTATCTTTACAAATCTAAAACACAAACAAAGAACTATGATTTTTATAGAAAATGAGGATGTAACCAATCCACATCTAAACTTAGCTTTAGAAGAGTATATTTTACGAAATTTTAGTGTAGAGAACGATTATTTATTGTTTTATATAAACGAGCCTTCTATTATAATAGGTAGAAATCAAAATACTCTAGAAGAGATTAATCACGAATATGTTGAGCAAAATAATATTCATGTTGTGAGAAGAGTTTCTGGTGGTGGCGCAGTTTATCACGACCTTGGAAATCTTAACTTTAGTTTTATCACCAATCACGACGTAAAGAGTTTAAACAACTTTAAAAAGTTTACTGCACCTGTAATTAAGGTTTTAAATAACTTAGGGCTTAATGCTGAATTGAAAGGGCGTAATGATATATTAATAGACGAGAAAAAGATATCTGGCACTGCCCAGTTTTCTACAGGGAAAAGAATGGTGAGCCACGGTACGCTACTTTTTGATACAGATTTAGGAGAAGTTGTAAATGCCCTTAATGTAAAAATGAGCAAAATTCAATCTAAAGGTCATAAGTCTGTTAGAAGTCGAGTTGCTAACATCTCAGAGTTTTTAAATAAACCACTCACTATAGAAGCATTTAGAACATTACTTCTTGAAGGTCTTTATGAAGAAAGTGAGCCTTTTGAAACCTACCGCCTCACAGCAGACGAATGGAAAGCTGTACACCAATTGAAAGAAGAAAAGTACGACAGTTGGGACTGGAATTATGGTAAATCTCCAAAATTCAACATTCAACGCAGCAAACGCTTTGCCGTTGGAGAAATAGATTTGCGAATTTTTGTCGATAAAGGACTTATCAAGGAATTTAAAGTATATGGCGATTTTTTTGGAAAAGAACCTGTAGAAACCCTAGAAAACCTATTACAAGAAACTCGGTACGAAAAAGAAGACATCACAGAAATCCTTAAAGATGTGAACCTAAAAGAATATTTTGGTGATATTGATGAGGAAGAGTTTATAAACTTGATTTATGGGGATGATGAGTAATTTATTAGTTATGAGTTATGAGTTAGGAGTTAGGAGTTTAAAATTCAGAATGCGGAATTCAGAATTATGAGGTTTCCTTGCGAGTTAGGAGTTATGAATTAAGAGTTATGAGTTATGAGTTATGAGTTAAGAGTGCAGCGTTAAAAATTATGAATTATGAATTTGGGATTTACTAGTTATGAATTCAGAGTTATGAGTTAGGAGTTAGGTTTTAAAAGTTATAAATTGAGAGTTTAGAGTTATATTAATTGCTAATTGAAGGATCATGGGTGTTTATCGTAATTATTTGAGAGAAGTCTAAATTCTAAATTCTTGACTCTTACGTCCTAAGTCTTACGTCCTATGTCCTACTGTCCTACGTCCTAAGTCCTACGTCCCA
>NZ_VDMC01000011.1 GCF_006346335.1 Aequorivita sinensis | reverse complement strand
GTGTGGGTGGTGATTGCAGCGTTACCAAAGTAACCCTGCAAGAACCGTTTTTACTCCTCAAGCCGCCTTCCTTTTTTTGAAACCTTTTAGTATTGGAGGTGATTAAGGCTTCTTTTGCCCTAAATTCAAAACTTTCTACTCGCCCACAGTGTGGGTGGTGATTGCAGCGTTACCCAAGTAACCCTGCAAGAACCGTTTTTAACTCCTTAAGCCGCCTTCCTTTTTTTGAAACCTTTTAGTATTGGAGGTGATTAAAGCTTTTTTTGCCCTAAACTCAAAACGTCCCACTCGCTCACAGTGTGGGTGGTGATTGCAGCGTTACCAAAGTAACCCTGCAAGAACCGTTTTTAACTCCTCAAGCCGCCTTCCTTTTTTTGAAACCTTTTAGTATTGGAGGTGATTAAGGCTTCTTTTGCCCTAAACTCAAAACGTCCTACTCGCTCACAGTGTGGGTGGTGATTGCAGCGTCACCTAAGTAACCCCGCAAGAACCGTTTTTAACTCCTCAAGCCGCCTTCCTTTTTTTGAAACCTTTTAGTATTGGAGGTGATTAAAGCTTTTTTTGCCCTGAACTGAAATAACAAATTACCGATTTAATCTTTTAGGACTGTAAAACTGATTTCTACTTATTAATTGTTTCAAGGCTAAATTAATATTGATGTAACCTATAACCTGTAGATTTTAATTACCAATTTTATTTCCACGCTATATTTATTATATTTAATAACCCAAATACACTAATCTCCTCCACAATTTTTAGTTATGATTGAAAATCCTGAAATCGATCTGGCTTGGAACTTCGTCAATTATACCGATAGGAATATTTTTCTGACCGGGAAAGCAGGGACGGGAAAAACTACGTTTCTACATAGATTAAAAACGGGTTCCTTAAAGAGAATGGCAGTTGTAGCACCCACCGGAGTGGCGGCTATCAATGCCGGAGGGGTGACTATTCATTCCTTTTTTCAGTTGCCATTTGGTCCCATCTTGCCCGAGTCTGCAAATGCGCAAAGCAATTCTTTCTCTAAAAAATTCAGTAAAAAGAAAATCAATATTATTAAGTCTTTAGATTTGTTAGTTATCGATGAAGTAAGTATGGTACGTGCCGATTTGCTCGATGGCATAGACCAAGTTTTGCGCAGGTTTAGAGATAGAAGCAAACCCTTTGGTGGCGCCCAGCTTTTGATGATTGGCGACTTGCAACAGCTTTCGCCAGTAATTAAAAACGATGAATGGCAGCTCTTAAAACAATACTACAATACAGGATTTTTCTTTGGAAGCAATTCGTTTCAACAATCGAATGCGCTTACCATTGAATTGAAACACATCTACAGACAGGAAAGTGAGGATTTTATAAAAATATTAAACGAAATTAGAAATAATTCCTTGACTCACGAATCTTCCGAAATACTCAACAAACGGTATATTCCCGATTTTTCTACACAAGACAGCACTGGGTATATTACTTTGACCACCCATAACAATAGAGCTGACAGAATAAATGCTGCAGAATTGAAAAAGCTAAAAGAGAAAAGCTTCATCTACGAAGCAGAAGTAGAAGAAAAGTTTCCCGAATATACCTATCCTACCCATTTAGAGCTGAAGCTAAAGGTTGGGGCGCAAGTTATGTTCGTTAAAAACGACAGCTCTCCGGAAAAGCGTTATTTCAATGGAAAGATTGGTACTGTGGTCGATTTAGACGAAGATGAAGTACTAGTGCGATGCCCCGGGGATGAATTTGATATTGTTACTAGCCCAGAAATATGGAAGAATATTCAATACTCCATAAATCCAGAGACAAAGGAAATAATGGAAGATGAAATTGGTTCATTTACACAAATTCCGCTGCGTTTGGCTTGGGCTATAACTATTCATAAAAGTCAGGGACTCACTTTTGAAAAAGTAATTATCGATGCCCAAGAAGCATTCGCACACGGACAAACCTATGTAGCTTTAAGCCGGTGCAAAACTTTGGAAGGAATCGTTTTAACCGGTCCGTTCTCTCGAAAAAGCATTATCAACAATCTGGAAGTTGCTTCCTTTAGTAAAAATGCCGAAGAGAACCAGCCAGATGCTTCTATTTTAGAAACTTCGCAGATAGCGTATCAACTTAACTTGATTAACGACATTTTTAATTTCCATCCTTTTCTACATCCGATTGGCAGAATTATAGATATCTACTTTAAAAATAAAGACAGCATTAACGGAAATTTACTCGATCAATTAACCATTTTAAAAGAAAAAGGAGTGACCGAGCTTTTAAAAGTTAATACGAACTTCCAAATTCAATTAAAAAATCTAAGTGAACACGAGGCTCCAGAAAATAATGTTCAGTTACAGGAACGCTTTAAAAAGGCAGTTTTTTATTTTGAAAAACACTTGCAAGATTTTATTATAAAACCTTTAGCCGACTTAAATTTTGCCACAGATAATAAAGCAATTAAAGAAGATATTACAAATCAGCTTAATAATTTGGAAGAATTGATAGTTGTAAAACAGTATTGCTTTAAAGGTTTAAAAGATGGTTTCAATACTTCGAAATACCTCAATTTGCGGGCTAAAGCTGCACTACAGGAAGTAGAAAAACCAAAACGCAAAAAATCCGACTTTAACGCTTCAACTGAAAATAATAAATTATTTGAATTACTGCGAGAACTCCGCACCATGTTTTCGGAACAAGAAGGTATTCCTCCCTATCAAGTTTTTACCCAAAAAGCGCTTTATGAAATGTGCGAAGTATTTCCCACAAACGTAAATCAACTGCGACAAATATCCGACATCGGAAAAGTTAGACTTAAAAAATACGGTGCGGCAATCCTGGAAGTAATTAATAATTACTGCGAAGAAAACGCAATGGAGCCAAAAAATGAAATCAAATTGGTTCCTAAAAAAAGTAAAACACAACAAATCTCCTTCAACTTATTCAAATCGGGAATGAGCATTGCCGAAATTGCTAAAGAACGAGGTTTTACCGTAGGAACTATTGAAAGGCATCTCAGCACTTTTCTTGCTACGGGTGAAATTGGAATCACCGAATTAATGCCTGTGGAAAAGTACCTCGAACTCAAAAAAATAATGGAAACCGAAGACTACAAGGGTTTTGGCGATTTAAAAAGCTAAATTGATGATAAATTCACTTATAGCGACTTACGAATGGTTGCCAATGCACTTCAACTCGAGATAGGCACGGAAACCTCAAGCCAATACTTCTAAAGTAAATTAAATAAAATAAGCAATGATTACAGCTAGGATAACTGCTGTCATTTTAGAAAGATTGAATTTATGGTTTTTAGAGCTTTCAAAAAGTATTGTTGTTGAAACGTGTAAAAAGATCCCTATCACAATCGCTGTGATTGGTGTTTCGTATTGATGGAAGAAGTCGTAATGAGTCGAGAGATAGTTCCCTAGAGGCGTCATTAAGGCAAAAAAGAATAGGAATAACAATGTAGTCGTTCTTTTATACCCAGCGGTTATAAAAAAGAAGGATAGAATGATGGCAACAGGCACCTTATGAATAATAATAGCCGTTAATAAATTGTTTTCTTCAGAAATTGGAAAACCTTCCATAAAGGCATGTATGCCTAAACTAATAAAAAGGACCCAAGGAAAATGTTTGTTTTCTGAATGAAGATGAATGTGTCCGTGTTCTGCACCTTTAGAGAAGAATTCTAGAAATAGCTGCAAGAGTATTCCGAGCATTATATATACTCCAATACTTTTAGAATGGTCTTCAAATACGTGTGGTAACAATTCAAAAACTGTTATAGATAAAAGAAATCCACCGCTAAAAGCTAGAAAAACTTCCATATTGCGCATTTCCTTTTTCTTTAAGAAAAGTGCGACTATGTAACCTATTACTACGGCTAAAAAAAGTAAAATATAATTCATTAGTTAAAAATCAGGATTAATCTTTCTGAGGTGTTTTCATCAAATTTATTGAGTTTGTAATCTCCAAAAACTGCTTTTAACGTTACTCCTGCCTTCTCAAAGTAGTCTTGAAAGTCTTCTAATCTTAATGCTTTTACTCTTTCAGTAAAATAATAGTCATCTCCTTCATCATTGAATCGGATATTTTTTATGATATAACCATCTTCAACATATTTTTCAATATCAAATAAGATTCCACCAATTTCTTTTTTTTCTGAAGGAACTAATTTTTTTATAGCTAAATCGACGTTTAAAAAGTCTATAACCCCATATCCATTCGATTTTAATTCAGATTTTATTGCTTTAATTGTTCTTAAGTTATCTTCTTCTTTTTCAAAATAACCAAAACTTGTATAAAGATTAAATACAGCGTCAAACTTTTTGGGATATGGTAAACACATATCGTGGACTTCAAAATGGAGCCTGGGTTTTTCGTATTGTTTAGCATAAGCAATACTTTCTTCAGAAAGATCTACTCCTGTTACATTAAACCCTTGTCGATATAAATATTTTGAATGTCTGCCTTTCCCACAGGCCAGATCTAGAATACTGTCGTTCTCTTTTAATTTTAAATAATTAGTAAGCGTGTTCATAAACAACGCCGCTTCTCGGTGGTCTCTATCTTTATAGAGAATATGGTAATATGGCGTGTTAAACCAGGAAGCGTACCAATTGTTTTTTTCTTTTTGCATAGTTATCGTTTCGCACTGCTAAAATACTGTATTTTTGCAGTAAAACTGATTATATATTATGGTAAAGAATTTTAAAATGGTAGCTAAGACCCTTTTCGGGATGGAAGAGCTACTGGCTCAGGAACTTCGTCAATTAGGAGCGTCTTCTATTGAATTAGGGACCCGAAATGTTTCCTTTGAAGGAGACACTGGCTTTATGTATAAAGCAAACTTATGCTGCCGTACTGCAATTAAAATTCTGAAGCCAATTACAGCCTTTAATATTTTCACAGAAGAAGATTTATACAAAAAAGTTTATGAGATGCCATGGGAAAACTATATGGACGTAAAAGGTTCGTTAGCAGTTAATGCTACTGTTTTTTCAGATGTATTTACACATTCTCAATATATCGCTTTAAAGACCAAAGATGCTATTGTAGATCGTTTTCGAGATAGGGAAGGTGTTAGGCCAGATGTAGATTTAGACCACCCTACCTTACGAATAAATGTACATATTGATCGTAATATCTGTACTATCTCATTAGACAGTTCTGGAGAGTCATTACACAAACGTGGTTATAAAGTAGAAAGTACTCTTGCTCCAATAAATGAAGTTTTAGCTGCAGGTATTTTAATGCTATCTGGTTGGCAAGGGCAGTGTGACTTTTTAGATCCAATGTGTGGGAGTGGAACTATGTTGACTGAAGCTGCAATGATAGCATGTAATATTCCACCTAATCTAAATCGTGAGGAATTTGGTTTTGAAACTTGGCCAGACTTTGATGTAGATTTATATGAGAAAATAGAAGAAGCAGCTCTTAAAAAAGTTCGTGATTTCCCTCATAAAATTTATGGTTTCGATTCTGATCCTGTTGCTGTTCATAAATCTAAGGAGAATATAAAAAGTGCAAATCTTCAAGAATTTATTGAGGTAAGACAACAAGATTTTTTTGAAAGTGAAAAACAGGGAGAAAAGTCGTTGTATATGGTTTTCAACCCGCCTTATGATGAAAGAATATCTGTGAATGATGTTCAGGAGTTTTATAGCTCTATCGGGAATACATTAAAACGTGGCTATCCTGGAACTCAGGCTTGGATGATTACTTCAAATATGGAAGCACTTAAATTTGTTGGACTTCGGCCTTCCAGAAAAATTAAGTTGTTCAACGGGAAATTAGAATCCAAACTTGTGCGTTATGAAATGTATGAAGGAAGTAGAAAAGCTTCTAAGCAGTAATTTTTTAGATCAATTTCTTTTTCAGGAAAATCTGACGTCATAAAAATTTAGTTTATTTCTAAGATATCGACTCGGTGATTATTAGAGAAATCGGTTATTGGCTTAGGAATAAGTTGATGATTGGAGTTTCTATTGAATACATTTTGCGACTCACTTCTTTGTTGTAATTGAAAAGTGATTTTTTACTTTACAAGATACTTTATTATATCTGCAACGGCACTTCAAACTGGCTCAACTATTATCTTGGGTTTTGAGTATATAATAAAACACAAAAAATTTATATACGCCGCTATAGCTATGTGTATTATATGAAACTGGTTTCATTGTATATTGATAAAATCATAATTTATTCTTGTCTTATTTAAAAATAAATTGTATTTATGTAGTATCATTACGAGTTTCTTAATTGAAACAGCAACCTGCCCAAACAGGCGAAGGTGCTAAAACGATGAGCCGGTCCAGGAAAAATATGTTATCCTACACATTTCATTTGTTTTTTTGTAATGGTTTAATTTTTTAATTAAATCTATTATGGAACATCTTTTATCAAGCAGAAGAGAGAGAGAACTGCATATCTCAAACTTCTTAGAAGTTTTTGAAAACTTGTCTGATGAAGAACTCATAGACAATTACAAAAGTGCGCATACAGCCAATATTGAGGGCGTACATTTACAAGCTTTACGTTTAATAGCTATTCGTAAAGCAATTATTAGGAGGTTTAATAAAACACCAATTGATTTCAAAGACACTATTTTAAACATTAATGAAGGCTCTGGAATTCCAAATTTAAGCCTAGAAATAGAAGACCCAAAAATTCAAATCGCCAAGGAGATAAAGAAAAAATTTGCTACACAAACAGATACGGAATCTCAGGTAATTATTCATATCGATTTAGGTCCATATCGCGATGTTCAAAGATTGCGAATTTGGAATAACACTTACCTAAAATGCCATCAGACTGCAAGGAAGTCTAAAATGCTTTTTAGTGAAAATATCGCAGTATATCCTAACTGGTGCTTTGTTAAGCCTGGGACAATTTTCTCGTTCACTTTAATCTTCGAAAATCTTCCTAAAGACTGTCTCGCTTTTGATTTAATTGAAGATATACCAGAAATGGGTGGTTTCTTTTTCAAAGGAATAAGGAGGAACAATTCGAACGTTTATCATTTACGGATGTAGGAAAGTTTAAACGATATATAGCAACCTTAAAAAATACAAGAATTATTAAGGTGAAAGATTACCACCAACTATCACCTCCACAACTTATAATTAATAAATAATATGAATCCCACTAATGTCAATTTAAGCAATTCAAAAATCTCACAACCAATTGATGTGATTTTCTCTTCTATAGAAAAAGATTTTATTGATGTATCAGAAATCATTACACAAGATAGATTTCCTTATTTGTTATGTTTACCTGCTGAGAATGTCGTGGCTTTATTAGATTTCACCAATGTATCACCCTATGAGATTTGGTATTTTGATGAAGAATTTAAATTCTCTGGAAAAGGATTTAGTTTGATTTCGAGTAAAGGTTCTTTTAGAATTCAAACACGTGCTAAGTATATTGTATTGTGGAATAGAGAAAGCCAGTATTATAAAAAGTATGGGGCATTTAAATGTGATGAAATTTGTTTGATGGAATAAACTTGAATTTATGAGAAATAATAATAATACATTGGAAAACAGGCAAGAGTTTTTAGATAACGACCAGATGCCCATCGTCTTTTCAAGTCTAATAATAAATGTAGCCTCGGTCAACAAGAAGTTTGGAACATTGAAAGATTTTATTACAAAGTTTGATTTAAATGGACAGACTAATGGGAAACTATTAGTTGTAGCTGAGATGGTCTCTCCACCTTACAACCTTATACAAATTGTTGAAAATCGGCTTCGCCCTTTGGGTTTTGTAAATAAACGGGATTATGTATTTGCTGATGAAGAGTTAATACATGGTGCTGGAGATACATATTCACCTTACCTTAATCAGCCTCACCCTACTTGTAAAAATATTCCTTGGTTAGGCAGTTTAATAAATGCTGATGGGAACTTCGTCTGGTATAAGGAAAAGGTTGAGAAGGAGGTTCGAGAGGTTGATTTTCCAATCGTTAAATTTAATGTATGGAAAGAAATAGGTGTACAGAAGGCAGAGCAATCTGTATTAAGAAATATCAAAATGAAACATGGGGCTATTCCAGAGTCTAGATTAAAATATATGAAGAAACTGATTGAACTTGACGAAATAGGTCTTATCGAATTGTTTAATACGTACGTTGGGCGAACGCATTTCAGCATTGAAATGCAAAGCGATATAATGCTACTTCAGGATGAGCTATTAAAAAGGGATTTAGATTACAGTGCTATTTACGATGGTAAATCATTCTCGTTTGTTAAGAAGATAAAATTAATAGGGAAAAAAGTAATAACCATATAGAAAACCAAACTTATGAAGCACAAACATCACATAGTATTTTTTACCGGTGCAGGGATTAGTAAAGAAAGTGGCATTCCTACATTTAGAGACAATAACGGACTCTGGTCTAACCATAAGCTTGAAGAAGTAGCCTCTATAGAAGGGTTTAACAAAAACCCACAACTTGTATTGGATTTTTATAATGAAAGAAGAAGAGAGGTTGAAAAAGCTCAACCAAACTTAGCGCACAAATTAATTGCTGAATTAGAAGATAGGTATGAAGTGTCTGTTATTACACAAAATGTAGACAACCTACACGAAAGAGCTGGCTCTACAAATGTTTTGCATTTGCATGGTGAACTGACCAAATGTAGAAGCATTAAAGATAAAAACCATATTTACCCGTACACTAAAGATATTCAACTTGGTGATTTGGCAGCCGATGGAGGTCAATTAAGACCACATATAGTATGGTTTGGGGAAGAAGTTGCTGAAATTGAGAAAGCCATTACAATAGCTGAAACGGCAGATTTGTTTGTAATTGTTGGTACTTCAATGGTAGTGCAACCAGCGGGATCATTGTTACTGTCTGTTCCTGTAGATGCTCAAACAGTTTATATTGATATAAAGCCTGATGTGGAAAAAGGTATAAATTTATTAGTACTACAGGAGAAAGCTACAACTGGAGTAAAGTTGTTGGTTGAAGAGTATCTGCCTTAAACATTAGAACTATTGTTTTCGTAATTTTTTATTGTGTAACCGAAAAGATTACAATAAAAAATGTGATCTCCATGGGCACCAGTTCTGCAAATAGAAAACCACGTACTGCGTAGTTATTTTGTTATTTTATTCCGAAATTTTGAGCCAGCTCAATTTCTTCATAAAACAACAAAACCATACCTATTGGCGTGGTTTTCTAAGTGATCAGTGGAGCCGGGGAGGTTACAATAAAAAATGTGATCTCCATAGGCACCAGTCCTGCAAATAGAAAACCACGGACTGCGTCCTTGCTTTGTAATTTTATTCTGAAATTTTGAGCGAGCTCAATTTCTCCATAAAACAACAAAACCACGCCTATTGGCGTGGTTTTCTATGTGATCAGTGGAGCCGGGGAGATTCGAACTCCCGTCCAAACGTGCAACCATAATGCTTTCTACATGCTTAGTTTTCATTTAGATTTTCGTGAGATTGCCGGTCGAAAACTACCAACGCACTCCTTATCTTTACTTGAGCTTCACGATGCCATCAAAGCACTAGCATCGCTAGGTTTACTTTTACGAAGCCACTAAATCAACCGCCGTAAACCAAGGCCGTTGAGTGACTTCCTGCTTGCCCACCTTGTGGGCCGAGGCACATCCTACTATGATTCGGATTATGCAGCTAGGGCGTAGTTATTCTCGCCGTTTAAAAAGTGTGAAATATGATATTTACGAGCTATATCCCAGCGCTCGGCATGCTTACAATACAATTAGACCCGCTGTCAAAACCAGTCGGCCCCATTTATTTGTCAGTGATTTTCAGATAATTAACAGAAATAAACAACGTTTACGCTACATTTTCTCTATCATCTAGCTACTAACAAACGTGCAAAGATACAAGAAATCTATTACATTTGCGTTCCTATAAATTCCAATACTCATTTGTTCAAAAAATATACCAAAATGCCAATAACCTTTGCTATTATAAAAGAACGTAAGAATCCGCCAGACCGTCGCGTAGTTTTTTCACCAGAAAAATGTCAAGAAGTCATAAAAGAGTTTCCCGATGCACGAATTATCGTGGAATCTTCAGATGTTCGTATTTTTCCTGATGAGGCCTACCGCAATGCAGGATTTGAAGTTCTAGAGGATGTGTCAGAGGCAGATGTAATGTTGGGTGTAAAGGAAGTTCCCGTAGAGGCATTAATTCCTAATAAAAAATATTTCTACTTCAGTCATACTATTAAAAAGCAGCCGTATAATCGTAAGCTATTAAAGGCTATGTTGGAGAAAAATATAGAAATGTTCGATCATGAAACTATAGTAAATAAATCTAATAAGCGATTAATTGGATTTGGTTATTACGCTGGACTAGTTGGTGCTTATAATGGTATTAGAGGCTTAGGTTTACGCGATAATTTATACGATTTACCTAAAGTTGAAAACCTGCCAGATTTAAAAGCTGTAAAAGCAGAATTGGATAAAATTACCATCCCGAATATGAAAATTGTTCTTTCAGGAACAGGTAAAGTAACTAAAGGAGCAAAAAGAGTTTTAGACCATTTAAAAATTCGTGAAGTAAGTGATGAAGATTACCTTACGAAAGAATTTGATGAGCCTGTTTATTGTTTGATTGATGTTTCTGAATACAATAAACGTAAAGATGGGGGTGAGTTCAATAAAAGGGAATTTTATAAAGATCCTTCAGGTTATGAAAGTGATTTTATGAAATATGCAAAAGTGAGCGATATGTTTATTTCTGGACACTTCTATGGAAATAATGCTCCATATCTTTTTACTAGAGAAGATGCTAGAAACCCTGAATTTAAAATCAACTTTGTCGCTGATGTTTCTTGTGACATCGATGGTCCTGTTGCTTGTACGATTCGAGCTTCTACAATCGCAGACCCTTTTTATGGATATGACCCTATAACCGAAAGTGAAACTAAATTAGGCGCTCCTGGATCTATAGCTGTAATGGCTGTAGATAACTTACCTTGCGAATTACCTAAAAATGCAAGTGAAGGTTTTGGCGAAATGTTTTTTGAACACGTAATACCAGCGTTTTTTAATAACGATAAGGATGGTATTTTGAAACGTTCGCAAATGACAACCGGCGACGGAAAACTTACTTCAAATTTTGAGTACCTAAAAGATTATGTAAATGGTGTTGAGTAGATACTCATTTACATAATTGCAAAAAAATTCTAAATTATTGAACGAGATAAAAAAATAGGAATTGTAACAGGAGCTGCTTCTGGCTTGGGATACGAACTTGCTTTATTATTAGCAAAGGATGGGTATGATTTAATTTTAGCAGATATTGATGCTGACAAACTGCAACAAGCTAAAGAAAATCTCGCAAGTCAATACGCTTCAGAAATTCAACTTATTGTAAAGGACTTGAGTAAGAGTAATGTTGCAGAACAAATTTTTGAAGCTACTCAAGGCAAACCTATAGACGTATTAATCAATAATGCAGGTTTTGGAATATTTGGAACTTTCAGCAATACCGATTGGCAGCGTGAAATGGATATGCTAAACCTTCACGTGATGACTACAACACATTTAACCAAGTTAGTTTTAAAAGGAATGCTTGAAAGAGGTGAGGGGAAAATTTTAAACATGTCCTCTCTTGCAGCATTTCAGCCTGGGCCTTTAATGTCTTTGTATTATGCATCAAAAGCGTATATACTTTCCTTTTCAGAAGCTATTGCCAATGAGCTAAAGGGTTCAGGGGTTACGGTTACTTGTTTATGTCCTGGACAAACCAATACATCATTTCAACAAGTAGTTTCAAATGGTGCAGATGTATCGAATAATAAAATTAAATTTAATATTGGATGTCCTAAAGAGGTAGCTAAATATGGTTATGAAGCAATGCTCAAGGGAAAAGTTGTGGCAGTTCCAGGTAAAATTAATAGGTTTCTATCTAGACTTCCTCGCTTTCTACCGAGACGTACTTCAACAGCAATAATTCGTAAAATACAAGAAAAAAATCGGGATTAATAGTGGTTTATTACTATTGAAAGTTAAATTCTTTTTAAGTGAATAGGCTCTTCGTTTTGAACTTTAATTAGTTCAGTAAAAAATTCTTGTAGTGATTTATAAGCTTCTGGAGCAAAACTTGGATTGTTCAGCTTTACGCTAAGTCTGATATTTATTTTACTCCCTGAAACATCGTAAACCACTGAAAACTCGCCATCATTTTCTGGAAGTTTTAAAATCTTATTGGCAGGAACTTTTTCAATTTTATACTGATCGTTGACATCTATAGCTATTAAGTAATTGTTCATTACGGGAAAACCAAAATCTATAGGGAAAATTCTTTCTCTTTTCACAAAAGGATTTTCACCAAAATATGTTTCCATTAAAAACGGATATAGAAAAAGATTATCTGCTATTGGCTGTTCGTGAAGCGCTAATTTAAAGGTCTCTTTATACGGCTTGTCTAAGTCTTTTTCATTTTCAATTTTAAGATCTGAAATTTCCAAGCTTTCATTTCTACTTTGTTTCTTTCTGTCGATTATATCTTTTCTGTAATCGTTGTACTCTTTTCGCTCTACAACCGATACATATCCTGTAGAGACTTGACTTGCTTTCCCGGTGAATAATCCAGATTCGTCTGCAGTAAGTTGCATATTTACATAATGCAGGTTTTTGTTAAAAGGAATGATTTTTTCCCAATAACTACCTTTGTTAAAGTCCATTAAACGCCCTTCTGTGCTAAGAGCGCGGAAGGGTAAGACGCCAAAGGGTGTGAATTTGTCTGTCGCATCTAGAAAGTACTTGTTACCTTGAATTTCTAAGACTACAATTGCATAAATAAAATCGGCAATTACAGGGTATTGCTTTGTAGGGAGGGCGTAATCTCGTGTAGAAATAAGCATTGTATTTACATTCAGACCTGCTGCATCAAGTGCGTTGTATAGAGCGAAATTAATCTCATGACTGTTTCCAGATTTTTCATTAAAAGCATCTTTAACGCGCACTTCTTCCGAATACCCATATCGCCCATTCCAATTCATATTGCTTTGAATGTAGTAGTAAATGTCTTTTGCCTTTTCCACCTTATCTTGCTTTGAAAATAGGGAAGCTGGAAGTTCATTTTTAAAAAACTTGGAATGCTTAAGTTGTCGTCCGTAATCTTTATCATATTGAAAATGTTTATCTACATCTTTCCATTCATTGGTATATCGGTGAACTGTTCGGTTAAAGTCTACAAATTCAATAAGCTCATATTTCATGCTAGCTAAATAGTTGTCGGGAGAAAGCATAAACTTCTCCTCTTTTACGGCTGGTACATTTATCATAGCGTAAGTCGCTTTTTCACAATCGGCGTGAACATCAAAGCCTTCAATAGAGAAGCAGGCTTTAGATTTAATTGCGTCATTAATATATAAAGGTAGATTTCCGTAAAGCGTTCTATTGTATTTAAAATTACCAGGAATGTCGGTATACAGTTCTACGTATAATTTCGGAAGTGGTCCTTGAAATTTCCAACCTCGAATATTTGAAAAGTAAGTAGATTCTACTCGGTAGGTATATTCTAAAATACTACCGTTCTGTATGTTTGGGAAAGTAAATTTTTTAATCGACCATTTGGGGGTTTCATCTGTAGTAAAAATATCCTTATCACTTACAAATGTTTTTACAGCACCATTATGGGTTATCGCGGTAATCTTAGTGACCTTCTCACTGTTATTCTTTTTGTTGTAAAATGGTATTCTTACTGTCGCTTGATCGAATTTACTAATGTCAAACACTTTTGTTTTTACGTGAACCTCTTTAATTAGTTTCACCTGATTATCCACTAGTTCTACATAATTCTTAGCGCTTTCAAAAAGAACAACTCCAGCTGCTTCAGGATCTTGATGGTACGAGTTTATTTCGAAGTCTTCGGAAGTAGGTTCGCCAAATACCGCAGTTTTTCGTGATTGTGAAAATGTAAAAGTGAAAACAAATAAAAATAAAATTAGGATACTGTGTTTGAAGTAAGGCATATTGGTATTATAAGGAATGGTTGGATTATATTTTTTTTAAAATTATGGGTTCATCTTTAAGCATGGTAACCATAGTGCCAAAAAATTCTTTGAGGGCTGGGTATGCTTCGGGAGCATAACGATATGAATTTAATTTCATATTAAAACGAATATTCACTTTGTTGCCATCAGCTATATAGGTTACAGAACATTCGCCATCGTCACCTTGAAGTTTTATGCTTCTACTAGAAGGGAGGTGTTCTACCTGATATTCTTCACCTAAATCTATAGAAACCAGATAGGTATTGGTAAATGGAAACCCAAAGTCCATTGGATAGCTGCGTTCCTCCATTTTAAACGGGTTTTCAGAAATATAGGTTTTATTGAAAAATGGATATAGTATTACTTTGTCGCCTACTATTTCAGGTTCAACAGTTACCTCATAGTTTTCTTTAAGTGGTTTCTCAATATTATTAAGCTCCTCTATTTGAAAGTTTTCAACCTCAATCCCAGCTATTTTATTTTCTTGAGTTTTTCTGTATTCTTGAAAAGTTTCCTCTGCAATAGCATTTCGTTTCTCCAAACCAATGTAGCCGTAGTTTGCTTGGTCAACAATTCCGCTAAAACTACCATTTTCATTCGCGGTAATTTTAGCATTTACAAAATGAACGTTTTTTTTGAAAGGTTCAATAGGCATCCAATAGCTGCCTTTTTTAAAATCCATTACGCGGCCTTGTACATTTAATGCTCTAAAAGGAATAATGCCGAAAGGTGATTGCTTATTAGTGGCATCGAGTAAATATTTTTCACCGTCCAGTTTAAGCACCGCAATGGTGTAATTAAACTTGGTCATCACTGGATAAAGAGCGGTCGGAAGACCATTTTCTCTAGTTGATAATAACATTAATTTCGCGTCCAGATTTGCTGCTTCAAATGCATTAATTAGGGATAGGTTAATTTCTGGTACACTTCCGATTTTTTCATCATATGCGTCTTTCACTTCTGTCTCTGAGCTGTAAAATGTACCGTCCCAAGTATAATGGTTTTGAATGAAACTGTAAATTGCCTTTGCTTTTTCAAGATCATTTGTTTTTGTTAGTATGGAGTCGGGTAAGTTTTTCTTAAAATAATCAGCATTTTTAAGTTGACTACCCATTTCTCCTTTTTTTATGAACTTATCTACATCTTTCCATTCTTTGGCAAACTTTTTGGACCTGCTCCATCCAGATGGAGTTAGAAGTTCTTTAGGTTCAAATTCAATCCTAGAAACATAATTTTTAGTAGAAAGCATATAATCCTCTTCATGAAACGCTGGCACATCCATCATTGCATAGAGGGTCATGGGGCATGCAGCAATCCATGTGTTAGAATTTGTTTGTAAACAATCCTTTACAACCTGCGATATGTTTAAATCTAAAGACTGCTTACCGTATAGCACCTTATTAAATTGAAACTTGAGCGGAATTTTAAATAAAAATTCACTGTATATTTTTGGTAGCATACCTTGAAAATGCCATCCATAAAAATTAAATAGAAAAGGAGATTCAATTTTATATACGTATTCTATTATACTACCATTTGTAACATTAGGAAAAATAATTTTAAAAACTTTTCCAAATTCCGGATCAGAGGTTATAAATACTGCATCAGAGGATACCTTGGTTTTAATATTACCATTATAAGTCCAAGCCATAAAGTTTTTCACTTTCTCACTGTCCTCATCAGAACTGTATAGTGGAATTTCTTGAGTGCCAAAATCATAAGATTTTGAATCAAAAATTTTTATCTTTCTATGTACTTCTTTAATTAATTTAATATGGTCACCAACGGCATCATAATAATAATAACCTTGTTCATATAGTACAACAGCAGCTGCAGTAGTATCTTTTTCATACATTTTTAAAGCAAAATCACTTTTTGAGGGTTCTCCAAATTTTGCTTCAAGTCTTTCTTGCGAAAAGCCGAGATGTGTTATCGTAAGAAATAGGGTTAATACAGCTATTCGAAAAAATATCATTAGAGGAAGAAGATTAAATGGCAAAGTATAATAATTCTCAAAAATTCAAAAAAAAATAAGAAAATTTTTAAGATATTTAGATTTTTTCAAAATGAAATATTTAGTTCGACTTAGTGCAATGACCGATATAAGGGTTTTAAATTCCTTATTCTCGGTATGATAAGCTCATTATTTTAATTTTTAAATCTAATAAAGGTAATAGAATAAATAAAAACTCTCATTTTTTTTCAAAATAGGGGGATTTCCCCCTTGTAAGATGATTGCAAATGAAGCACCTTTGTACCACTAGACATTAATTGGGGAGTTAATATGTAGTATTCTAAAAAAAGGTTGTCTTTAATAGACAGCCTTTTTTATTTTAGAAACTTCGCGTTTGATTTTAAAGGAATGTTTTGTTGCTCAATGAAAGTAGGTCAGTAACAATAATATTCGAGTGAATCGACCAAATATCTTTCTTCTTGTTTATACCTACCGAGTGAAGCAGGGACCTCTTTGTATATTTTTTCATTAAAATATTGAAAATCAGGGGTTAATTGGAAATTTAGGGGGATTTACCTCTTGTTTTGTATGTGTAATTAAACTGATATTTGAATACTTATTTAATTGGGGAGTTATTAAGTATCATATCTAAATTCTTATAGCTTAATTGTTACGTAGAATTGGATATAAAATGTAAGAGTCTTTTTTATAAAGATTTTTAGCCAAAAGTGCCCTACCAATTTGAGGAGATGGTAGGGCGCTTTATTTTATTTATAAATTATGTATAGCTTCTGCAGCTAATCCTTATTCTTAAATAGGAATACAGTTATAGTTGGTTAATTGTTTTTCTAATCGCTACAAGATCTGATAGCAATTTTTCAAGCAAATTTAGATTTAACATATTGGCACCATCGCTTTTTGCATTTGCAGGGTCGAAGTGGGTTTCAATAAATATTCCATCTACGCCAGTTGCAATTCCAGCCTTTGCGATTGTAGAAATCATTTCTGGGCGTCCACCTGTAACTCCAGCCGATTGATTTGGTTGTTGTAAACTGTGAGTCACATCTAAAACTACTGGCGCGTATTGTTTCATAGTAGGAATTCCTCTAAAGTCCACAATCATATCCTGATAACCAAACATCGTTCCGCGGTCGGTAATAATTACTTGCTCGTTATTGGAGTCGGTAACTTTAGTAACCGCGTGCTTCATGCTCTCAGGACTCATAAATTGTCCTTTCTTCAAATTCACAACTTTTCCTGTATTAGCAGCAGCCACAACTAAGTCTGTTTGACGAACCAAAAATGCAGGGATTTGCAATACATCAACATATTCCGCAGCCATTGCTGCATCACTTACTTCGTGAATATCGGTAACTGTTGGTACATTAAAAGTGTTGGATACTTTTTTAAGAATCTTCAATGCTTTTTCGTCGCCAATTCCTGTGAAGCTATCAATCCTACTTCGGTTTGCTTTTTTAAAACTTCCCTTAAAGATGAAAGGGATTTCAAGCTTGTCGGTAATTTTTACAATTTTTTCGGCAATCTGCATTGCCATTTCTTCACCTTCAATAGCACAAGGTCCTGCAAGTAGGAAAAAGTTGTTAGAATTGAGGTGTTTTATATGGGGGATTAATTCAAGTTTCATATTTTATTTTTAACACTGTAAAGATAGTTATTTTACACTTCTGATATATTGCATATATTATTTGATGTTAATAATTGAAAATTAACTTGTTTGCTCAAATAAAAATAAAATGTTAACTTTTGTTTCTAATCCACTTATAAACACTACTTTTGCACCCTCCAAAAAAAAGGAGGAAGTTTATGAAAATTAAAAACATCGCCATTATTGCCCACGTTGACCACGGTAAAACTACCCTGGTTGATAAAATTATGCACCACTGTAGTCTTTTCCGTGAAAACGAACAGTCTGGTGAGCTTATCTTAGATAACAACGACCTTGAACGTGAAAGAGGAATTACTATTACATCAAAAAACGTTTCTGTAGTTTATAAAGACACAAAAATAAATATTATCGATACTCCTGGTCACGCCGATTTTGGTGGTGAAGTAGAAAGAGTATTGAATATGGCCGACGGAGTATTACTTTTAGTAGATGCTTTTGAAGGTCCAATGCCACAAACTCGATTTGTATTACAAAAAGCTATCGATCTAGGTTTAAAGCCTTGTGTGGTTGTAAATAAAGTAGATAAAGATAACTGTACTCCAGATGAGGTACACGAATCTATTTTCGACCTAATGTTCGAATTAGGTGCCGAAGAATGGCAACTTGATTTCCCTACTGTATATGGTTCGGCAAAACAGAACTGGATGAGTACAGATTGGCAAAAACCAACCGATTCTCTTGAACCATTATTAGATATGGTTTTAGAACACGTACCTTCTTTTAAAGCTGAAGAGGGATCGCTACAAATGTTGATTACATCTTTAGACTTTTCTTCATTCACAGGAAGAATCGCAATTGGTCGTTTACAAAGAGGTGTATTGAAAGAAGGTTTACAAGTAGCCTTAGTGAAGCGAGATGGCTCAATTGTAAAGTCAAAAATTAAAGAAATCCACACTTTTGAGGGGATGGGCCGTAAGAAAGTTACGGAAGTACAACCTGGAGATATCTGTGCTTTAGTAGGTCTTGAAGGTTTCGAAATTGGTGATACTATTGCCGATGCGGAAAATCCTGAAGCACTACAAACAATAGCGATTGATGAGCCTACAATGAGTATGCTTTTCACTATTAACGATTCACCTTTCTTTGGAAAAGATGGAAAATTCGTTACATCGCGCCACATTAAGGAAAGACTTGAAAAAGAATTAGAGAAAAACCTTGCGTTGCGTATGCTGCCGACGGATAGTGCAGATAAATTTATGGTTTTTGGCCGTGGCGTTTTGCACCTTTCAGTTTTAATTGAAACAATGCGTCGTGAAGGTTATGAACTTCAAATTGGACAACCACAAGTTATCGTTAAGGAAATTGACGGTGTAAAATGTGAGCCAGTTGAAGAAATGACTATCGATTTACCTGAAACCGTAAGTGGAACCGCTATTAATATGGTGACCATTCGTAAAGGGGAAATGCTGAGTATGGAAGGAAAAGGAGACCGTATGGTTTGTAAATTCGTAATTCCATCTCGTGGTATTATTGGTTTGCGTAACCAATTACTTACAGCAACAGCAGGTGAAGCAATTATGACGCACCGTTTTCTAGAATACCAACCGTTAAAAGGTGGAATTCCAGAAAGACAAAACGGATCTTTAGTTTCTATGGAAACAGGAACAGCTATCCCTTATTCTATAGATAAGTTACAAGATAGAGGTAAGTTTTTTGTAGATCCAGGTGAAGATATTTACGAAGGGCAGGTAATTGGTGAAAACTCTCGTCAAGATGATATGACAGTTAACATCACTAAAACTAAAAAACTTTCGAACGTACGATCTTCTGGAGCTGATGATAAAGCGAAAATTGTTCCTGCAATTAAGTTTTCATTAGAAGAAGCTTTAGAGTACATTCAAAAAGATGAATACGTTGAGGTTACTCCAAACCACTTGAGAATTCGTAAAATTCACTTAAAAGAGGTTGATCGTAAGAGAAACAAAATATAATTAAAGGTAAATAACCTTTTTATAGAGGACGTAAGACAATTGATTTTAGTTTTTAAACTAAACTCAAGTCTTACGTCTTTTTTTTTGGAACAATCTTTTTGCAAATGCATCAGACCTAATGTAAGCTAATGGCTATATTTGCAAAAAAAAATATCTTAAGATTAATTCCCGAACTTTTATGGCCGAAATGCTTTTTAATCCTTACTTAGAATTAATTTTTGACGAACACTTTTGTTTTCTTACAGGAGATTTAACAAATGAAAAAATGTCGGTTTTCCCTCAGTGGTTAATGGATCATTTTAAGTTTGGAGATGAAAAGATTGAGATGATGGATAAAACCAAGTCTTATACGTATGCCGATTTGGAATTACCGTGTTCACCTAAAGTGAAAAAAGCTTTTGATGAATTAGACCTTAAAATTCAAGAAGCATACAAAGATGGCTATGAAGGAATGGCAGCGCTCGACGAGGAGCTTATTTTCCAATGGTCGGGTAGAATGGTGTATGGCCTGCTTTATTACGAAATGCTATATGAAAGGGATAGGCTATTACGCTTAGGCGAGGATTTTAAACTCTCGCTAGCCTTAAGAGAACGCTTTGGACAATTTCACTTAATGCTTCAATCTATTATTGAGCCTGTGTCATTTGTTGGAAAAAAGCCTTGGAGTATTGCAATTTTCCCGCTTAAATATTCAGCAGATATTTTTAGCTATCGCGATGATGCTATTAACTTGATGTTCTCGTTTGGTGTAAATGGCTTTGGATTTATTGCTTGTTTGCAAGACGCTGGTATCATTGCTGAAAGTCAGAAAGATATTCTAGATAAAATGAAAGGAAACGTATTGCATCCTATTCAATTTGAAGAGTTATATGCACGTTTCCACTATTCAGACTATATTCTACAGTACAAACCTGAGTTTAATATTGAAAGCGGCGAAAATGGGATTACTATTGAAGCGCTTCCAATAGAAGGTACTTCCGAAAAACCAATTTTTGGATTTTGGGATGAAAACATTTTTGCACAGTTGCTTTCTAATTATTGGAGTGTTTATGGTATAGAGCGAGAAGATATTCTTAAGTTTCAGAAACCACCGCTAAGTTTTTTAGAAAATCCGTATTCTAAAGAATTCATCAAACCAGAAACTATTACTTTACCTTTTTAGAAGCGCTCGAGTATTTAAATTATTACAACAAGCATTTAAGAAAAGCTATTATTTTTTTAATCCTAGGATGCTGAAAAATAAGCTAAACAAAATCACTTGCACGCCTAATAGCATTAGGGTAATTGCGGGGATAACGCTTCGGAGGGTAGAAGTGTTTTCTATATCTCCAAAATTTATTGCTTGCCAATCAAAATAAGCAGAAAAACTTAGTATAATTCCAATTATCACTAGTATAGCCCCAACAATCAAACCTTTCTCTAAATTGATTAATTTAAAGAGTTTATCATATTTATTCGATTTTGGGAGTAATTCATTTTCTACAGTAAACACTTTAGTAAGGCCATAAAAAAGAATAAATTGAAAGCCAATCAATACAAAACCTGAAGTGAAGAGAAGTGTATGAACTCCAAAATTAACTGAGCCTATACTTACCGTTCCAAACAGTAAAAAACTAGAAGTTATAATCCCAAAGATAAAAAGTAACAATCCTGGGATTAAAAAGAGCCAATTAGGACTGTAAAGCACTAAAAACCGTAAATGTCTCCATCCATCTCGCCAAGTATTTAAATGTGGAGGGCGGGAGCGTCCATCTGGAGAGAGAATGGTGTTAACCTCAGTAATTTTTAAGTCTTTAAGACTGGATTTTACAATCATTTCACTGGCAAACTCCATTCCCGTAGTTTTAAGCTCCATTTTGTAATAGGCTTCTTTACTAAACCCACGCAGACCACAATGAAAATCTCCAATTTTACTTTTAAAGAATAGCCTTCCAATAAATGAGAGCACAGGATTCCCTAAGTATTTATGAAGAAAAGGCATAGCTCCTTTTTTAATACCACCTTTAAAACGGTTACCCATTACTAAATCATACCCTTCACGAAGTTTAATCACATAAGGCATTAGGTTGCTAAAGTCGTAACTGTCATCGGCATCACCCATAATTACATATTTTCCATTTGCAGCTTCAATGCCCCCGCGTAAGGCGCTTCCATACCCTTTTTGAGGCACATTAACCACCCTTGCGTTTAAGTCGGTTGCAATTTTTTGAGAACCATCGGTACTGCCATTATCCGCAATAATTACTTCCCCGCTAATATTTTCGCGTTCAAAAAACGATTGCGCTTTATTTATACAAACTGCAAGTGTTTCAGCTTCGTTCAGACACGGCATTACTATGCTTAGTTCTATATTCATCTTGTGTAGGTTAATTTTTTAGAGAGTAATACTATTATAATAAATGCCATTGCAAAATTATAGAATACATACCTCATAATTGTATGAACTGCCACAGCTACAATTAATGCATTAGATAATATTAAAAGACTTCCAAAAAACAGTAAACCGTTTTCTAAATTAAATTTTTTCAAACATTTTAAGCCGCTGTAAATACAGATAATAACAAAGAAAATAAAAATAAATACCGAATAAAAGCCGTGCATAACACTGGTGTAATAAAGCGAAATATAATCTTTAAAATGTGCTTTTAAGAGTTCCGGAAACATTTGTTTCGCAGCAATTTCTGTATCTATAGCGCTTTTAAAGGGATCGTTTTCATCTTTGTAATATTCCCTCCCTATATTGTGAAAACTTTGATTGCATATATAAGGAAAGTTATCGTGAAAAACTTGATATTTTGCGCTATAATCCCCTTTAACTTTGGAGCTCAATAACCCTAAACTATCTATGCGTTTATACGTTTTAAGAAAGATAGCTTTATGGGCTGGGTTTTCAAAAAGTGAACTGTCTTTTTTCTCTGAAATATACAAAGGAAGCGTAAGAGCATTTGTAAAAGTAAATGGTGTAGTAATAAAGTGTTTATGAACTGCTTTTCTATAAGTGGCGTCTAGGGTGTTGGTTATTATAGGTAGTAGGATAAGCAACAGCAAATATTTTAAATGCGATTTTCTGAAAATGTTTTTCTTGTGTTTCAGAAGTAAGAGGAAAACAATAATTGGAACGATAATTACAAACTGCCCGCGAGTTAGTGCTAAAGCAATAAAGACGGCTGAAAAAAAATAAATTCTTTTTGTCTTCTCTCTAAATAGAAAGTCTATTGCGAAGGATATTAATAATAAATATAGCGGGTACGAAAGTCCTTCGGAAGCTAAGTTGTTTGCGGTAAGTAAGGGAGGAAATATCGGAAATAATAGTATTGCAAATAATAGCAACTCCAATACAAAGTTTAGTTTCAGTAAATTTGAAATGTTTTTAAAGAAAACTTGAATAGAACCTAAAACGAATAGTAATTGAAAAGCCACAACGGCAGTCCAATAATTATTGCCAAAAATAAATTCGAATCCTCTTAAAAACAGCGGGTAGATGGGGTATCGAAATACATCCAGATGCCAATAGCTTCCAGTGTCTGGCGAATATATTGGAGGTTGAAAAACAAAATATATAAAAACGCCAATATATAGTAATAGCCATAAAATATCCTTTTTTGAAACTTTTGTAAACTTTAAAGAATATTTCAATTAATTGGAGGTTTTAATATGTTATTTATAGAACTGTAAAACTAAAAATAAATTTTAGTTTTACAGGATAATGTAAAATGTCATTTTTAAAAGCAAAATCATTGGACACTAGTACTTTTACCGTAAAAAAATATGCGCCTGAAGATAAAGCTTTGTGGAACAACTTTGTGATGTCTTCAAAAAACGGCACATTTCTATTCCATAGAGATTTTATGGACTATCATTCCGATCGTTTTGAAGACCATTCGCTTGTTGTTTACAAGAAAAACAAAGTAGTAGGCGTATTCCCTGCCAATGTGATAGAAAACAAAGTTTACTCACATCAAGGGCTAAGTTACGGCGGGATAATTCTCAAGACTTCGGTTAAGTTTAAAGAGACGGCTCTTATTTTTAAAAGTATTTTAAAGTATTTGTATAAAGCGGAGATTGTTGAGGTTGTCATAAAGCAAACGCCTAGAATATATCATCGGGTGCCTTCAGACGAATTAGATTGGTTGTTAAATATTGTGGAAGCAAAGCCTTACCGCGTAGATTTACTTTGTGTAATTGATAATAGAAACCCGATTAAAATTGCGTCTAATAGAATGGAAGGGGTTAAAAAAGGAATTAACCAAAATCTTAAAATTGAAGAGACTGATGATTTTGCAGCGTTTTGGAATCAAATTCTTACTCCAAACCTCTCACTGAAACACGGAGCTTCGCCTGTTCATAGTTTGGCGGAAATTAAATTATTAGCTAATTCTTTTCCTAAAAACATTAAGCAATTTAATGTTTATAAAGATACTGTAATTGTTGGCGGCGCAACTATCTTTGAAACAGATACAGTTGCACACGCGCAATATATTTCGGCTAATCAGGATAAACAACAACTGGGCACTTTGGATTTTTTATTTGAATACTTGTTGCGAGAGCGCTTTGCTAAAAAGTTGTATTTTGACTTTGGAGCTTCCAACGAAAATCAAGGAAAAAATATTAACGAAGGCTTACTTTATTGGAAAGAATGTTTTGGCGGTAGAAGTATCGCGCAGTCTTTTTATAAAGTGAAAACTTCAAACTATAAAAACTTAGAATCCATTTTTGTATGATTCCATTTCTAGATTTAAAAAGTATAAATCAACGCTTTGAAACAGCCTTTCAGAATAGCTTTCAAAAGTTTTTAGATTCAGGCTATTATATTTTGGGAAGCCAAGTAAAGCTCTTTGAAGCCAATTTTGCGCGCTATTGTGGTACAAATCATTGTGTGGGTGTAGGAAATGGATTGGATGCCTTACGATTGATTTTAGAAGGGTACAAGGTTCTTGGGAAGCTAAAAGAGAACGATGAGGTGCTAGTAGCCTCTAATACATATATAGCCACGATACTCGCCATTAAGCATGCGGGATTAAAACCTGTACTTGTAGAAGCAGATTTAGACACTTACAATTTTGATTTAATTTCCTTACAAAATTCAATTTCAGGTACCACAAAAGCAATTATGCCTGTGCATCTTTACGGGCAGATTTCAGCTATAGATGAAATTTTAACGATTGCTAAAGAAAACAATCTTTTGGTAATTGAAGATGCTGCCCAAGCCCATGGGGCAATAGCAAATAATGGAAAGCGAGCTGGGAATCTTGGGGATGCGGCGGGGTTTAGTTTTTATCCCACCAAAAACCTTGGCGCTCTTGGGGATGGGGGAGCGGTTACCACGAACGACGATGCTCTGGCAGATGTTATCAGTAAACTTCGAAATTACGGGGCTATCACTAAATATGTAAATGAAATTTTAGGGTTCAATTCTCGACTTGACGAGCTTCAAGCCGCTTTTTTGAATTGTAAGTTACCTTACTTAGACGATGATAATGAACGCAGAAGAACGATTGCGAAAAAATATAGAGCTGAAATTAGCAATAAAAAGATAGTCCTTCCAAAATACGACGAAAGTGATAGTCATATTTTTCACTTGTTTGTTGTTCGCGTTGATAATAGAAACGGATTTATAGATTACTTGGATAGAAATGGAATAGGTCATTTAATACATTACCCAATTCCACCCCATAAGCAAGAAGCCCTTTCAGAATATTCACATTTGAGTTTTCCCAATACTGAAAAGATTCATGACGAAGTGATAAGTATTCCAATAAGTCCGATATTGACGGATGCTGATGTGGAAAAGATTATAAAAACTTTAAACGCATACTAATTGAAGATTCCAGGTTTTATAAAGAGGAATTTATTGTTGAAGATGACCTCTTTGAATGCAGGGGTGATCTTTATTAGATTGGTTGTTTCTGCTATCATCCAACGATTATTGACCGAGTATGTTGGGCCTGTCGGGCAGTACAAAATAGGGCAACTCAGAAGTTTCTCGCAGCTTTTAACTTCGGTTACTTCATTAGGGACATTTAATGGAATTGTAAAATACATTGCAGTATATAAAAATGAGGAAATAAAGTTACAACGTTTATTTTCTACGGTTTTTGTATTTTTAATTATAGGTGTTTCGATAACAAGTACAGTACTGTTATTGTTTTCTTCAGAAATAAGCACGTATTTATTTTCAACTACAGAGTTTTCATTTTTAGTGAAATTAATTGCTGTAATCGTTCCATTTATAGCTGTTCAAAGAATCTTTAATGGTATAATCAACGGTCTTTCCGAATATAAGAAATTTGCTAAAATTGAATTGTTTAGCTATCTGTTAAGTACAATTTTAACAGTTTTTTTTCTCTTTCAGTTCAATCTAGAGGGGGTTTTAGTGTCAATTATAATTACTCCTGCTATTCAGGTTTCGGTAATGTTGTTTTTTTTTATTAAGGTTCTCAGGGAATATATTCAGTTTAAAAGCTTGAGAATAAAAGCTCCCATGGCAAGAGCACTCTTGGCTTTTACCTTAATGTCTTTTGTTTCGTCAGTTCTAATCCCTCTAGTAGATATTGATATTCGCGCCATGCTGGAAGATAAAATTTCGGGACGGGAGTCTGGTATCTGGACTAATATGACTTTTATTTCCAATAATTACATGGTTTTTTCAGCTTCAATTTTTACCCTGTACGTAATTCCGAAATTTGCTGGAATTCACAGTGCCGAAAATTTTAAAAAAGAAGTGCTGTCTATTTATAAAGTGCTTCTGCCTCTTTTTGCAGGAGGGATGGTATTGGTTTTTTTATTTAGAAATATAATTATAGAGTTAATTTACCCGGGGCAAGTCGAAATGGCCGAACTTTTTAAATGGCAATTGATGGGTGATTTTGTTCGGTTAGCTTCTTTGGTTTTGGCACATCAATTTTTGGCTAAAAAACTAGTAATAAACTATGTATTCACTGAAATACTCTCCATTGCTTTGTTTTATGGATTTGCCAATTATTTGGTTAATAGTTATGGAATGGAGGGGATTGTTATGGCACACTTCTTTAGATATGTAATTTACTTTTTGGTAGTTTTATTTTTAATAATACGTTATTTCAGAAAAAATAAAATAAAAGCTGAGGTTTAAGTAGATTTCCAAACATCGAGATATTTTTCAGCAACTACTATATAGTTGTGTTCTTTTTCAATAAACTTCCTTGCATTACTCCCAATGCTTTCAATTTTGTCAGGATTTAAAACTAGATATTCAAGTTCTTCAGCAATTTTTTTAGCATCGGGTAGTGCATTTATGGCTACTCTTTCCTTAAGCTTAAAATGCTCCATAAATTCTTTTTCGGCTCCTCCAAACACTACTTTACCACGAGACATAGCTTCCAGGGCATTATAACCCTGATCGTAAGCGTAAACATTGTCCATTAAAATATCACAATGCTCTAATTCTTTTACATATTGGCTAAACGGCAAGTTTTTGGTGCGTTTAATTTCAACTAGTTCAGGATATTTCTCTTCGATTATATCTAATGCTTCATCAAAAAATCGATATCCCTTCTTCTCATAGTTCATTGTGTTTATTCCAAACAGGATTCTAATTTTTCTGTTTTCAATTTTAATGGGAGTATATTCTTCTGAAATTATAATTGGATTCGGAATAAGTGCTGCAACCTTGTCCCAACCTCGCCAGGGAATCACATAATCCATATCGCTTGGAATAACAGCTTTTGCATTTTTATATACAAAGTGAAACAGTTTTTTGTAGGGTTCGGTAAGGTATTTTAAGGCAAAATCTGCCTTCATTTTTGAATTTGGCTCTAAATAGGGCGTAAGCATATGGTAGCGCATACTACCGTCTAGATATGATTTTATAACCGGATAATCATCGCCACAACCCATTAAAAACACCTTTCCATTCTGTGCAAATAGTGTTTTTAGAAGCTTTATTTCAGATTCAGGATAGGTGCCAATACTATGCGAATTTATGAGTTGAACAACATCATAATCTTTAAGTTTCGGCAGTAATTTTTTAAAACGATAGCCTATTTCCCATTGTGCGGGATCTTTTTTAAAGAGACGTAACCATATTTTTCTAAACAATAAAGGGAAAGTTTTATCACTTAGCCATTCTGCTCTAATGCTTTCATCTACAGGAAATTTTTTAAACATATCGCCAGTACCCACAAGCGTTACTTCGTGTCCTAAAACCTCTAATCCTTTTTTTAATGAATTGTGCAGTCGGCTATATTCACCTATTAATAAAACTTTCATCGGTATGTAATATTCTCTAATTTATTATTTCGATTTCGATTTCAACTTCGATTTCGATTTCATTTTCGATACATTTGCTTAAACGAAAATTGATGCCCGAATATACATATAAAACCACAGATTTGGAGATTTTGGTGGCGACCATGCACCGAACATCCTTGGACTTTCTAAATGCTATGTTTGCGGAATCTGGAATGGAAGGGTTTAAAGTGTTGATTGTTAATCAAACGGATGAAAACTCAATTTTAGAATCTAGTAACCCAAACATTCGTGTAATTAATTCTTTTGAAAAAGGACTTTCAAAAAGTAGAAACCTAGCCATTCAAAATGCAATTGGGCCATTGTGTTTTAATACAGATGATGACGTAGTGTTTATGAAAGGCTTTGCAGCAGTAATTGTAAAAGCTTATAATACACATCCAAATCCAATTATTACGTTTAAAACGCTTACCACCGAAGGAAAAGATTATTGGGAGTATCCTAAAAAAGGGATGGATCATAACAGGTTTGTAACTCAGAAAACACTGTCTATTGAAATATCATTTAAGCTTTCTGAGGTCTTAAATAAAAAATTGTTTTTTGATGAACGATTCGGGCTAGGAGCACAATTTGAAGATGCTGAAAACTTTGTTTTTCTTACCGATGCAAAAAAGCTTGGATTAACGCCATATTTTTATCCTGAATATATAACCATACATCCTCCACTATCTTCTAGTGATGATGTAGAAAGTGATAGACTGCTGTATGCTAAGGCGGCCATTAAAACATATGACTATGGAATTTTCAGTTATATTTGGGTGTTCAAATTTGTGTTCTTTATCTATAGAAAAAAATATATTTCACTGTCGGAGATTCCTCATAAAATAAAAGTTGGATTCAAAAGTATAGCCGATTACAACAAAACAAAACCAAATGAAAAATACAATTGATAATTGCCAGGTGTTAGATATTCCTAAAATTGCCGATCATCGTGGAAATTTGGCGGTTATAGAAGGAGACACCTTACCTTTTGATTTTAAGCGTGTGTATTATTTGTATGATGTTCCTAGTGATGCCCATAGAGGAGGACATGCCCACAAAGAACAACAAGAGTTCCTAATAGCAGTTAGCGGAAGTTTTGAGGTAATACTGGACGATGGAATAAATAAGAAAACAGTTACTTTAAACAAGCCCAATAAAGGATTGCTTATTCCTACAGGTATTTGGCGTGAACTTGGCGATTTCTCTTCAGGAGCGATTTGTGTGGTGTTTTCTTCAGATGTTTTCTTAGAGTCGGATTACATCCGTGAATATTCAGAATTTGAGAAATTTTACCGATAAGTACTGAAATAGAAGCCAGATTGATGTAAGAACTCTTTAAACGCTTTCGACTTTATTAAAACTTGCCTTGGTAGGGAAAGTAATAATTTTTGTTTGGCGTTTAATCCTTCCAAAATCAATTTGCTTTTATACTTTTCAAAATTTGCTTTATCTCCTGCTAGCTTATACTGAATTGCAATAGAATATCTGTGTACATTTAAATATTGCTTTAGTGCCGGATTGGTTTCTGCTTCTTTGTCATAAAGATCGAAGTCTGGGTAAATTCGTGATTTTAAGCTACTGTGATTAAGGCGATTGTTCGAATCTAAATTTATAACAGTAGATACTTTATTTGAAAAAGCCAAAGGTGCTTTTAATGCAGCTCGTATCCATAAATCGGTATCTTCAGAGAAAGTTATATCGGTATTATGACCTCCAAGGTTTTGAAAAAACCGCTTCTTAAACCCGATACTAGAACCTGTTGCCGCAGAATCGGCTAGACTATATTCAAAATAGTTTACCTGTCCAATCCAATCCTCAGTTATATCTGCAAAGGGGGAAACCATTTTTCGAGTTAATTTATCATTGTGTTTTTTATTGTATGCTGTGGCAAACCAATGCGCCTCTGGAAATTTTGCTAAAATAGCATCTATATTTTCTAAGTGCCAAGGCAACCAATAGTCATCTGCATCTATCCATACAACATTTTCTGAAGTGGCTTTTGCTACTGCATAATTTCGTGTGGCTGCTAGACCTTCATTTTCTTTGCTATATATTTTTATGCGACTATCTTTAATGGATTCTGCAACTGCTAAACTGTTATCTGTAGAGCCATCGTTAACTATTATCACTTCAAAATCTTTGAAGGTTTGACTCATAACGCTTTTTAGAGTGGATGGGAAATCCTCTTCTTTGTTATAAAGTGGTATAATTACAGAAAATCTAGGCATTTTGCTCTTTCTTAAGTTGAATGTAATAGTTTAATCTATAAAGATCGAACCAGAATAAATTTGGATTATCAGAATTGAAATTACGCTCCATGGTTTTTCTAAACCTAGAAACTATGAAACTAAAGCTATTTACTAAATGATACTTTTTAAGTTTTAAATAACTTTTTTGAATGGGTCGCATATTATTGTCCATAAATCCTTTTTCTTCTAGAATAACCGTAGTTTCAACTGCGGCTAAGGCTTTTTTTAGAAAAACCTTATTATCTTCTAATCCAAGATGGATAACCGGATTTTCAATGTGTTTTACTTTGATATCTTTTCTTTTTAATTGATTGGAAAAAAAGTTGTCCATACCATAAAACTTTTCGTCTATCGTATTGGTTTCCAAAAAAATATCCTTCTTAATAAGAAGGTTTGATGAAACAATAGTGTATGGGTCTTTGTTTCTTGCTTCCAAAGGTTTTGTTTCACGTTCAACCCCATATATCCATCGAAGCATTTTAGAAGGTTCTGGTTTCTCTTTTTTGTAACAAATACCTCCTAATATTACTTCGGAATCGGAATTTTTTATAGTTACTATATAGTTTTTTATGAAATCCTCATTTTTTGGAAGCACATCTGCATCTAAAAACAGCACCCAATTATGGACGGCTTTTTTTGCCAGTAAATCTCTAAGGGAGGTTCTTCCTATGTTATTTTTTAATACCTGATGTTCAGTGTGGCGAAGTTCCTTAATCTTTCTGTTTTCAGTTAAAAAACTATCCGAAGCGTCTTCACAAACTATAATTTCAAAAGCTACATTACACTTAACTACCTGAGCGTGTATTTTAGCTACTAACTCGTAAATATTATAATTGTAAGTTGGTATTAAAATAGATATCATTTTCTTACTTTGCTTTTCAACTTGCTAAAATACGCTAAAGACTTTTAGAAATTAAGTAACTAACGGCAAAAGTCAAACGAACTTCTTATCTTGTCACTAATTTTGCTAAACTATGAAACATTACCTGATAGTTATATTTTGTTTAATCATCTCCATACCCTCCACAGCACAGAGTGATTCTTGGTTTTATTTAACCGCAAGAGATTCTACCGTTGAGGTGCCCTTTGTAAAAGAAGGGAATTATTTAAAATATAGCGGCAACAATTCAAGGTTGAAATCTGTCCTCAAAAACTATAAGATTTCTGAATTCAAAAAAACCTATCGAAAAGCTAAAAAGGAAGATTTGAATGCAACATTTTTTGTAATTGCAGACAATTCGTTTTTACTAGAAGATTTACTTCAAACTTCTGGAGGTTTATTTAAAAGAGGGGAAATAATTCCTGACGAACAAAAGAAAATTTTTGAACCTAATGATTATGGGCTTACAAGTACGATAGGAGGGAATGAGGGGTTTGCCGTTAACCTTGATTATTTAGATTTTCTCGGATTACCCGAAGCTTGGTACTATACTACAGGAGATAGCAAAACGGTAATTGGTATATCAGATGGAGCTATTGATACCACTAATATAGATTTAAAAGATAAAACAACGATATTCCACAAATCTCCCGATGTTGATGGTCATGGCACTTCGGTAGCAGCGATAGCCGCAGCCCAAGGCGATAACGGTTACGGTATTCCAGGCGTTTGTTATGATTGTGCTATCTACGGCACTACTTATGGCAGATTTAGAACTTTTGAAATACTGCAAGAGTTATCAAAAGCAGGGGCAAAAGTTATTAATTGTAGTTGGGTAGGTAGTTATAACACGCCAGAAGTGCAAGACGAGGTAAATGAAATGTTTGCGCGAGGTACCATACTAGTTGCAGCTGCCGGGAATCGTGGATGGGAAAGAAATAAAGGCGAAATGAGTTACTTTCCAGCTTCCTATGATAATGTTATTTCAGTTTCTTCCGTAAATTATAAATACGAAAATATTGAAGACAATATTTTAAAAAGCGATAATAATAAATTTTATATTGAAAACATTCGTGGATATGTAGGGAGAACAGGAGGGTTTAAAAATAACGACATTACTCAAGCCGTTAGCACTTACCCTGTTTCAGTAACTACTTTAAATAAGGATGTGGATATTTTAGCGCCATCCAATGGGCAATTGCGTTTTACTCATAGTATTAAAGAAGGAAAACCTGTTTATATTACTATTGAAGCAACTTCACCAGCAGCGCCATTAGTTTCAGGAACTATAGGGTTGATGTTTTCGCTTTACCCTTGTTTACCGGTTACAGAAGTTGAAAGTATTTTAAAGATGACATCTACTAATATCGATCATATTGAAGCTAACAAACCTTTTGCCGGAAAATACGGAGCAGGGATGCTACATACTGGACGGGCTGTAAAAATGGTATTTGATATGTTTGCTGAAAAAGGCCCTGTTACAATTGAAAACCAAAGTTTTAATCGATGGGATTTTAAACTCACTTCTCACGCTGAAGTAATACTGCAAAATCAAACTTTTAAAGAGGATGCCAGTTTAAACTTAACGTCTAAAAAAGGAATTACAATTGGAAAAAATACTGTGCTAAAGCCAAATGCGAAAGGGAAAATCCACCTAAAAATAGATCCAACACTTCAAAAAGAGTGTGAGCTTCAATTACGCGATCCAAGTATTCTGAAGGATTGAATTTGAATTGACGTTTTGTATAACGTCGTTGAGAACCATGACTTTTACCCGAAACTTTACTTCCAACTAAAGACTACCAACTTTTTTATACTGTTTTCTGCACAACTTCAAAAATCTGATTTTCGTCGCATTTTAGCGTTTTTGAAGGGTATTTTAGTAGTAAGGCATAATCGTGAGTTGCCATTAAAATAGTATTTCCGTTTTTGTTTATTTCACGTAAAACCTCCATCACTTCAACACTTGTTTGAGGGTCTAAGTTTCCCGTAGGCTCATCGGCAAGAATTAGTTCAGGGTCGTTTAAAAGAGCTCGAGCAATTGCAATACGTTGCTGCTCTCCACCAGAAAGCTGATATGGGTATTTAAAAGCTTTGGTTTTCATCCCTACTTTGTCAAGCACTTCGTTTATTCTATTTTCCATAGCAGCCTTATCCTTCCAGCCGGTTGCTGTAAGTACAAAATGCAAATTGGCGTTTACAGTACGGTCGTTTAACAACTTAAAGTCTTGAAAAACTACCCCTAACTTTCTTCTTAAAAATGGAATGTCTTTTTCTTTTAAAGTAGCCAAATCGTATCCAACAATATCACCCTGACCTTCCTTAAGCGGTAGATCTCCGTAAAGTGTTTTCATAAAACTACTCTTTCCTGTCCCTGTTTTTCCGATTAGGTAAACAAATTCACCTTTATCTACAGAAACAGTAACGTCTGAAAGCACCAAATTATCTCCTTGATAAATTACGGCATCTTTTAATTGTAATACGTGGTTGGACATTTTTAAGTTGTATGTTAAGCGTTAAGAGTAATAAGTGTTTAAGGTTTCCCATTGAAGCCGAGAGACAAAAGTAATTTGAATTACCGCAAACTGCAACAGATTACTACTACTTATTTATTATCTGAAATTTTTTCTTTTAAAGCATCAATTTCTTTTTGCTGCTGAAGTGTGTACAGCGTTAATTCCTCAATTTTTTGAAGAAGTAGCAAGTTCATTTCTTTTAACGAAATGCCTTCCGCTTTCATTGTATCGGCCGATGGGATATTTGGCAAGTGGTTGTTTTCTTTTAAATACAATTCTAATTCTTCTAATGAAATTAAGTTGTATTCTGGCATCAAGCTAGAAGTGCCAGTAAAGTATTTTTCAAAAACATAATCAGGTGCGACCGCTCCATCCAAATCTACTAAAACCTCTTGGGTGTGTATTTTTCCTTTTACAGTTAATAATTCGTCTGGATTTGAAGTGCCAATACCTATTTTGCCGTTTTTCTCGGTTAAATTCTTAAAAGGATTGCGTTGGGCAGTGGCGGAAACTGTCAATAAAACCACACTTATAATTAATAACTTCTTCATAACAACAGGATTAATGATTTAAAAAATTTAAAATTACAGTATTTTTTTCAAGTGTTTTAATCAATGTTAAATTCTCTTTTAGCTTTACATACTTATTTCCCATTTACAGCGTTATCTTCTAAGGAAAATCACTCTTAAAATTATTCGTTAATTAAACCTTAAAAGTTACAGTATAGAAGAAAGCTACACTTAAAGTTAAATATCTTTACGCATTCAAAAACTGTAAATAATGATTAAGAATTTTCTAGTCTTTTCGCTTTTTCTATTCCTTTCATTTTCATCTTTTTCACAGCAAACAGCCGTGTTTACAAATCACCTGGCAGAATTCAACCAGGCTTTGGAGATGTATAATAATGGGCAGTACTTAGCAGCCCAAAGTCTTTTCGATAAAATAAAAAATAGTTCAGATGATGAAACAGTGCAAAGCGACTGTGCTTACTACATTGCTAATGCAGCTGTTCGCTTAAATCAACAAAATGCCGATCAATTAATGGAGTCGTTTGTCGAAAATCATCCTACTAGTTTAAAACGAAACTCTGCGTATATAGATGTTGCAAATTACTATTTCGACAATGGAAAATATTCTCACGCTCAAAAATGGTACAACAAGGTTGATGAATTTAGTTTAAGCCGAAGTGAGAAAGAGCGTTTTAACTTTAATAATGGATACGTTTATTTTAAAGCGAAACGTTACGACGAGGCAAAAAACTACTTCAATAGAGTGATTACATCACAAGAATACGGTTCGCAAGCAAAATACTATTTAGGGTTTATCGCTTATGAAGGTGATGATTACGAGGAAGCAAATAAAAACTTTGAAGATGTAAAAGGGGAGGAGCGCTATTCGGAAGACTTAAGCTACTACCAAGCCGATATGAACTTCAAACTTGGCAACTTTCAGAAAGCAATAGATATGGGAAAGGAGCAATTTAATAATTCTTCTCCTGCTGAAAAAAGCCAACTTTCAAAAATTATAGGTGAAAGCTATTTTAACCTAGGGCAATATTCCGAAGCTATTCCTTATTTAAAGGAATACAAAGGAACCCGTGGTAAATGGAATAATACAGATTATTACCTGCTAGGTTATGCGTATTACAAAGAAGGAGATTTTGAAAAAGCTATTGGTGAATTCAATAAAATTATTGACGGAAAGAATGCAGTTGCGCAAAATGCTTATTACCATTTAGCTGAAAGTTATTTAAAACTGAACAAAAAACAAGAAGCATTAAACGCTTTTAAAAATGCTTCAGAAATGGATTTCAGTGCCGAAATTCAAGAAGATGCGTATTTAAACTATGCAAAACTGAGTTACGAGATCGGGAATAGCTACAAAAGCACGCCACAAGTTATTCTTTCTTTTATAGAGAAATATCCAAACAACGCTAATAACGATGAGCTTAAAAAGTTACTGATAGACAGCTACATCACTTCCAAAAACTATAAAGAAGCGCTTGAGTTACTGGAAAACAACAAGAATTTCGCAGATAAGGCGGCTTACCAAAAAGTTGCTTTTTTCAGAGGAATAGAGCTTTATAACGAATCGAATTACAACGAAGCTATCGTCTATTTCGATAAGAGTTTGAAAGAACCACAAGCCCAAGATTTCACTGCTCGCGCAACATATTGGAAGGCAGAAAGTGATTATCAATTGGCAAACTATGAAAAGTCTTTAAGTGGTTATAATAAGTTTGCAAAGTTAGCAGGCTCTCAAAATACTTCAGAATATAAAAATTTGAAGTACAATGTGGCTTACAATCAATTCAAACTAAAAAATTATGCTGATGCTATCTCAAACTTTAAAAGTTATGTAAGTTCATCTTCGACCGAAAATGTAAGAAAGAAAGATGCTTATTTACGTTTGGGAGATAGTTATTTTGTTACAAGCCAATACTGGCCGGCAATGGAAAATTACAATACTGCAGTTGAATTAGGCGGTAACAACGACTATGCAGAATTCCAAAAAGCTATAAGCTATGGTTTTGTAGATAGAAGCGAAAAGAAAATAGAGGAGTTAATTGCGTTTTCTAAGAAATATCCAAAGTCGGTTTACCGTGATGATGCTTTATACGAATTAGGAAATACGTATGTAGCTCAAAATAAAAACACAGAAGCAATTTCGGCTTACGATCAAATGATTCGCGATACGCCAAACAGTATCTTCGTTCCGAAGGCATTGCTTAAAAAAGCGCTTATTTACGACAACACCGGAAGGAGTAATGAGGCCTTAGCTATTTTTAAACGAGTAGCGAAAGATTTTCCATCTACACAAGAAGCTTTACAAGCAGTATCATCTGCAAAAATCATTTATATAGACCAAGGTAATGTAGATGAATATGCACGTTGGGTAAAAGATTTAGAGTATGTGCAAGTTGGCGATACAGAGCTTGATGATGCAACTTATCTCGCAGCGGAACAACCTTATCTAGAAAACAAACAGTCACAAGCACAAGGTCGTTTTCAAGAATATTTAAAGGAGTTTCCAAATGGTCAACACGCATTAAAAGCGCACTTCTATTTAGGTCAGATTTATTTTGCAAACAAGGCTTCAGATAAAGCTATTCCACATTTTGAATATGTTGTAAATCGTGAGAGAAGCGAATTTACAGAACAGGCACTATCGAGAGTTTCAGAATTGTATTTAGGGAAGCAAGATTATAAGAGTGCTTTAAAATACTTAACAAGATTAGAGGCTGAAGCAGATTTTCCACAGAATATCATCTTTGCGCAGACTAACAGTATGAAGGCTTCTTACGAGTTGAAGAAGTATGCTGAAGCAGTAAACTATGCTGAAAAGGTTTTACAGAATTCAAAAATTGATAACTCCATTAAGAGTGATGCGCAAGTAATTATTGCACGTTCTGCAATGAAAACAAACAACGAAGCTAAAGCTAAAACAGCTTATGCCGAAGTTCAAAAAATTGCAACAGGCCAGCTTGCTGCTGAAGCCTTGTACTTCGATGCCTATTTCAAAAACAAAGAAGGAAATTATGAGGCTTCAAATGCATCGGTTCAGAAATTAGCTAAAGATTATTCGGGATATAAGCTTTATGGAGCAAAAGGTTTGGTGCTAATGGCTAAAAACTTTTATGCGCTAAACGACGCGTATCAAGCAACTTATATTTTGGAAAGCGTTACTAAAAACTTCACTGAATATCCAGAAGTAGTTGAAGAAGCAAAAGCAGAATTAGCTGTGATTAAAAACGCTGAAGCAAAAACAAATTCATCTGTAGAAACCGGAAACTAAAAACCTCTGCGCTTTCTGCGACTTTGCGGTGTAATTTTTACCGCCGAGACGCCAAGGACGCAAAGAAATCATTAAAACAATAAATATAAATTTTTGAAAATATGTCCATAAAACAAATAGTTTTATTTTCAATCCCAGCATTATTTCTTTTTCATTTTTCTGCAAATGCACAGGAAAAGGAATTAGATCCTGAAGTGGTAAATATTGTAAAACCATATACTCCAACTATTTCAGATGCTTTTAAAGTAAAGGAAACCCCGTCCTTAAACGATTCGGTTTCAACCGCTAAAAAAGATGTGAAGTATAGTATATTTTCTGTTCCTGTAGCATCAACATTCACTCCTGCAAAAGGAAAAGCTACAAATGTAGAAAAAGCGAAACCTGTTAAGTTGTATGATAATTATGCCACCTTAGGTTTTGGGAATTACACTTCAATTTTAGGGGAATTATACAGTAATTTCGAAATAAGCCGTACAGATAATGCTGGTTTCTTTTTCAGACACAATTCTTCACAAGGCGATATAAAAGGTGTGAAACTAGACAACCACTATTACGACACTAGCCTTGACGCAAACTACACAAGTAGGCAAAGGGATGTTACCTATAGATTAGATGCAGGAGTAGAACATCAATTATTCAACTGGTATGGAGTTCCAAAAGGATATTATTCAGATGAAGACCTTGCTAGAATTGATACGAAACAAAACTATTTAAGCGGATATGTGGGAGGTAGCATTGCTTTAGACGATTCGTTTTTTGATAAAGCAGCGGCTTCTATACGTTATACCGGAGATTCGTTTTCTTCTTCTGAGCTAAATGCTAAGTTGAAACCAGAATTCTCTTTTCCTTTAGAAAATGTAACCTTCAAACTTGATGGGGATTTAGATTATTTGGTGGGGAGTTTTGATAAAGATTATTCAGGCTCAACCGATATAAAGTACAGTTATTTAAATGTAGGACTGGCGCCATCTATCAACTTTGTAAATAACGATCTTAGTGTTTCTTTGGGGGTTGCAGGGTATGTGAGTTTAGACACTGAAAATAGCGACACCAACTTTTCACTTTATCCAAAAGTGAATGTTTCGTATAGATTGCTTGACGAAACTGTAATTGCATATGGTGGTGCAGAGGGTGGAATTAAGCAGAATACCTATTATGATTTTAAAGAGGAAAATCCATTTGTTTCCCCAACCTTAAATATTGCACCTACTAAAAAATTATATGAAGCATTTGGAGGGATTAAAGGAAAGCTTTCTAATGCTTTCGCTTACAACGCGAGAGTATCTTATGGTAAAGATGAAAACAGTGCTTTATTTCAATCAAACGATATAAACTTTACTACTTCACAAAATGAAGGATATCATTATGGAAATTCATTTAATGTAGTTTACGACGATATAAATACATTAGCGTTTTTTGGAGAGGTTAAGGTTGATGTTTCAGGACAATTTTCTGTTGGGGTTAATGCTAACTACTACAGCTATAGTACCGATGTGCAAAGTGAAGCATGGAATTTACCAAGTTTAAAAGCTTCTGTATTCTCTAATTTTAATATTACTGAAAAACTGTATGGTAGTGCATCCTTATTTTATGTTGGAGAGCGCAAGGATATATCAAACGCCGGATTCATAGGAGAGGAAATTACCTTAGACGGATTTGTTGATGCTAACCTTAGTTTTGGCTACAGATTTACAGATAGGCTTTCAGCCTTTGTAAAAGGAAGCAATTTATTTGGCGACAACTATAAAAAGTGGATGAATTATCCAGTTCAAGGAATTCAAGGCCTAGCTGGAGTTACGTATAAATTTGATTGGTAATCACTTTTAAAATAACACTTTGAAAACATCCGTCTTTGGCGGATGTTTTCTATTTTTACAGCTTTACTAAAACACTTCATTCCGATGAAAAAACTATTACTTCTTTTACTTACCGTCTCAATTTTTTCCTGTGCGCCTGAGAAAATCCCTGCCGATTTACTCATTAAAAATGCGACAATTTACACAGTAGATAAAGATTTTAGTGTGGCGAACGCGCTAGTTGTAAAGGATGGGAAAATCTTAGAGATAGGCCTAAAGCCTGAACTAGAATTAAAATATAAAATCAAGGAAACCTACGATGCAAAAAACAATACTATTGTTCCTGGGTTAATCGATGCACACGCACATTTATATGGTCTAGGTTTAGGCTTACAAAGAGTAGATTTAATTGGAACTAAGAGTTATGATGAGGTGTTGGAACGAGTTGTTACATTCCAATTGGAGCAGAAAGTAGATTACATCATTGGACGCGGATGGGATCAAAATGATTGGGAGGACAAAAACTTTCCAACTAAGGAAAAATTAGATTCACTTTTCCCAGATACTCCTGTGGCATTACGACGAATTGATGGTCACGCCCTTTTAGTAAACTCTAAAGCATTGAAATTGGCTGGAATTACAGCAAAAACTAAAATGCCAGGTGGGGAAGTTATTTTAGAAAATGGCCAGCCAACAGGGGTGTTAGTGGATAGCCCTATGGAATTGGTTTTTAAAACGTACCCAGAAATAACAAAAGAAGTTTCCATTGAAGCGCTTTTAGATGCAGAAAAAGAAGCTTTAAAATATGGGCTAACTACTGTAGACGACGCAGGCTTAGATAGAAATATTATTGAATTGATTGATACACTTCAAAAGCAAGGAAAATTTAAGCTTAGAATGTATGCAATGGTGAGTAATAGTCCAGAGAATTTAGATTATTATTTAGATAAGGGGACCTATAAAACCGACAGGCTAAATGTGCGTTCGTTTAAAATCTATTCCGATGGAGCATTAGGTTCAAGAGGAGCTGCAATGCGTGAGCCTTATAGTGATATGCCGGGCCATTACGGAGCAATGATGACTTCTTCTGAACAGTTAAACTCTATTGCAACCAAGTTGGCTAATTCAGAGTTTCAAATGAATTCACATGCAATCGGTGATTCGGCAAATATTGCTGTTTTACGTGCCTACAAAGAGGCATTAACTGGTAAAAATGATAAGCGTTGGAGGGTAGAACACGCTCAGATTATTTCGATGGAAGACTTTGAATATTTCAACGACCATAATAATGTACTTCCTTCTGTACAGCCAACACATTGTACCAGCGATATGTATTGGGCAGAAGATAGGATAGGAGCAGAGCGAATGCAAGGGGCTTATGCTTACAAGGGTTTGTTAGACAAGGCTGGAAGTATTGCATTAGGTACCGATTTTCCTGTTGAACACGTAAATCCGATGTATACATTCTATTCGGCAGTAGCGAGAAAAGATTTAGAACACTTTCCTGAAGAGGGTTTCCAAATGAAAGATGCGTTAACACGTGAGGAAGCGTTAAAAGGAATGACTATTTGGGCAGCTTTTGCAAATTTTGAAGAAGATGAAAAAGGAAGTATAGAGGTAGGTAAGTTTGCTGACTTTACGATACTAGACAAAGACATTATGACTGTTGATGAAAAAGAATTACCAAACACTAAGGTGGTTGCAACTTTTATTAATGGCGAATTGGTTTACGAAGCTGAATAAATAAAGACTATGTGGTAAGAATGCACCGCAGAGGCGCAAAGAGCGCAAAGTAAAATTGAAATGAAGAACATTCTAAGTCAACTTCCACAAAAAGCAAAGGAAGCCGAAGCCGAAAACAAAAAGTTTTTTGCCAAACTAAAAAAGAAGCCACCCAAGCATCTCGATACTTTGATGCAAGCGCTACACGAGGAAGAGTTTGAACGAACAGATTGTCTTACTTGTGCCAATTGCTGTAAAACCACAGGGCCGCTTTTCACCGATAAAGATATCGAGCGTATTTCTAAGCATTTTAGAATGAAACCGCAACAGTTTATTGAAACCTACTTGCGGATTGATGAAGATAAAGATTACGTACTGCAAAGTGTTCCTTGTACCTTTTTAGGTGCGGATAATTACTGTAGCATCTACGATGTACGCCCAAAAGCCTGTCGCGAATTTCCACATACCGATAGAAAAAAGTTTCAGCAGATTTCTAACTTAACAATGAAAAACGTAGCTATCTGTCCAGCAGCTTTTAATATTGTAGAGGAAATGAAGAAACGCTTGCCTAAGTAAATAGTGGCTTCGACTTCGCTCAACCACCAAAACCGGCCTTTTAACGGAGATTGAATAGGGTCATTGATCGGAGTCGAAATGAAATTATTTATACAACAAATACTTCTCTCTTACTTTTCCAAATTCATTAAGTCCTTCCTTCCAAGTTGCTCGAATTTCTTCGGCAGTAAGACCTTGTTCAATTTGTTGTTGTAGTTTTTTAGTACCTGCTAGTTTTACGAAAAATGAATTAAAAAAATCTTTCTTTCGGCCATTGGCATTGTAGGCATCAATCAACCACTCTAAGTTGATTTTTTCAAGTTTAGGCTCATTTCGTAAGTCTTTCCCGTAACAAAGTTCTCCTTTAAATTTTGGATTTTTTGCCCCTTCATTAGATTGTGGAGTATATGTGAAATTATATTTTGAAGCAGGTAAGCTCGGCGCTCCAAATACTTGAAATTGCATATCGGTACCGCGACCAGCATTTATAAATGTACCTTCAAAAAAACAAAGACTAGGGTAGAGGTTTATGGACTGAGCATTCGGTAAGTTTGGTGAAGGTTTTATAGGAAGTGAATACTCCATTTTATGATTGTAATTTTTCATAGTTACCACACTCAATTCACATTTTATACTGTTTTTTAACCAGCCCTCCCCATTTATCATTTTTGCGTATTCGGCTATTGTCATTCCATGTACAATAGGAGTTGGGTGCATCCCTACAAAACTTTGATTTTCCGCTTCTAAGATTGGGCCGTCAATAAAATGTCCATTAGGATTTGGGCGGTCGAGAACGATTACTGGAATTCCTAACTCCGCGCAAGCTTCCATTACATAATGTAGCGTAGAAATGTAGGTGTAGAACCGCGCGCCTACATCTTGTATATCAAAAACCACAACGTCAATTCCTTTTAATTGTTCCTGCGAAGGTTTTTTATTGCTGCCGTAAAGTGAAATTAAAGGAACGCCAGTTTTAGAATCCACGCCATCCTTCACGTGTTCGCCGGCATCTGCAGTACCTCGGAAACCGTGCTCTGGTGCAAAAACTTTTTTTACAGAGACTTTTTTCGAAATTAAAAAATCTACTAAATGGGTGTTTAAAACAAGATAACTTATATTTCCGGTAATCTCTGCGGGATTTGTTTTTTCGTGAACAATAGAAGTCTGATTTGCAACCACGCCCACGTTTTTACCTTTCAAAATTTCAGAATAAAGCTGAAATTGCTCCGCACCAACGATGATTTGTCCGTCTTGAGTCTTGAGTTCTGTTTCTAGTCCCTCTTTTTTCTTTCCTCTTTCTTCTTTCTTCTCTGTAGAACTTCCGCAGGAAAAAATAGTCAAAACAACCAATAAAACTGTATTTTTGAAAAAAGTTAAGCCCATAAAATCATAGTGAATTTCGAATTTTTCATCGCCCGGCGCATTATTGCTTCCAAGGACTATAAAAGTAGTATTTCGGCACCGATAATAAAAATTGCAATTACTGCAATTGCGCTCGGTATTATTATGATGTTAATCTCTATTGCTACGGGCGTTAGGCTTCAAAAAAATAAGTTTTAAAAATTTAACTAAAAAATTTCCTACAATTCGTTTTTTTTTTTTTCATTTACACCGTATTAGTAAATGTACTGGTGCGCACCTACTTTACGGTACAAAAATTTTACCTACCATCCTTTTAAATTTTTGTATTATGAAAATCAAACCCCGAATCTGGCAATATACTTTCATATTGCTTTTTATCTTTACATTATTGTCTTGTCAAAAGGAGGAAGCTTATGATAAGCCGCCCCTGCAATACCAACAGATTGAGCATTTCATTGATCAATCAAAAGCTACAAAAATTGGATCGGAGATTATTCCTAATTTATTTGAAGGGAGTTCAAAGGGAATTGGAAACTCCGCTAATATCCAAATTAGTCAAATTGTACCTATTAATGACAAAAGGAATGTTGCTGCATTCTATGTTATAAATTATCAAAATGGAGGGTTTCTTTTACTCTCGGCAGACAACAGAGTTAAACCTATTTTAGCTTATTCTGAAAGTGATTTTTTTGACGTAGATTTAGATGATAAGCCATTAGGTATAATTGATTGGCAAACAAATGTTACTAAGAATATTGAATACATTCGAGAAAACAATTTGGTACAATCAAATGAAATAAAATACCAATGGGATCATTTAGTATATTTTAACAAAGAAGACCCAGATGACGGTTGCGTAAACGAAAATTATCAATTTGGACCTTTAATTAATACAACTTGGGGGCAGGGTTGCGATTACAATACATATATGCCATATTCTTCCTGTACGGGTCAATGCAATAGATATTTAGCGGGTTGTGTTCCCATTGCTGTTGCACAAGTGATGAAATATCATCAGTATCCCACAAACTATAATTGGTCAGCAATGCTTCCAGGAAATGGAACCAACACCACAGCATTATTTATCAAAGATATTCATAATGCTATTCCAGTAATTACTTATAATTGTAATGCCACTAGTGTAGTCAATACTTTTAATTTTGTCGGAATTTTTAAAAACTCTTTCGGTTATTCAACTGCAAACCAAGCAAATTATAATAAAGATATAGTTAAGCAAGAATTGCAATCCAGTAGACCAGTTATACTTTCCAGTACCGGTGGCACAAATACAGGAGGTCACATGTGGGTGTGTGAAGGAACTAAAAGTACTAAAATCTGTATTCCTGGTGGTGGTGCCGCTTGGTATCTGCAATTTAGAATGAATTGGGGGTGGAACGGAACATATAATGGCTGGTATTCATTCGATGATTTCAGTCCAGGGCCTTATAATTTTACTAATGAGTTAAAAATGATATATAATATAAAACCTTAAAATTATGAAAGCAATTGTAACTTTAATAGTGTTAACCTTTTTAACGGCATGTAGTAAAGACAATGAGACCGAAAAGGTGGCTGTTTTTTTTGATACGGCTGTAGAGATTTCCTTGAAAGACCACAGTGGAATAGATATGCTAAACCCAAATAATCAGAATGCCTATAGAGCCGACGAAATTAAAATTTACTACTTAGTAAATGGAGAAAAGCAGGAAATTTTTGATCCAAATATGGATTATCCTCGAAATTTTTTAATTTATCAAAATGAAAATGAGTATAGAATAAGAATATTTCAAAACAGTGTCGAAACGGAAGAGCTACCAATAACATATGTTGAATGGAATGAAAATGAAACCGATACGTTGCAAGCAGAATATGACAGGACTTATAATAATCAACCAAGGGTTCAGAAAGTTTGGTTTAATGGAGAGTTGAAATGGGACGGACAAAATGGAGAGAAAGGTTTTTTCACAATTATTAAATAAATTCCTATCTAAGCTTAAGCAGTATATTAAAGACCCCAAAGGTTTCTGATAACCTTTGGGATTTTTTTTTGCAATAAATTATATCCCCATCTTTCATATTTCAATACTTTGCGGAGAAGCTTCTTTTAAAAAAAACTATGTAATGCTCATAGTATGAACTTGTAAAATTAAACTATAAGATTGTCAAAGAAAACCGTATTTTTGAAAAAAGTTAAGCCCAAAAAACTTCCGTGAATTTCGAATTTTTCATCGCCCGGCGCATCATTGCTTCCAAGGACTATAAAAGTAGTATTTCGGCACCGATTATAAAAATTGCAATCACTGCAATCGCCATCGGGATTATTATGATGCTCGTTTCAATCGCCACGGGCGTTGGACTTCAAAAGAAAATCCGCGAAAAGGTTTCTGCATTTAACGGCGATATAATTATTACGAATTTTGACACCAATTTTTCCAACGATTCGCAGAATCCCATTTCCAAAAACCAAGATTTTTATCCCACATTTAAAACTATTGAAGGAATAAAACACGTGCAGGTTACGGCTTCAAAAGGTGGCGTAATACGTACCGAAAATGATTTTGAGGGGGTCGTGGTAAAAGGTGTTGGCAGCGATTACGATTGGAGTGCTTTCGAAGATTTTTTGGTTGAAGGGAATTTACCCGATTTTAAAGGTGATTTGAATGAAGATATTTTAATTTCGGAATATTTGGCAAATCGGCTTCAATTGAAGTTGGGTGATAAAGTGACCACTTTTTTCTTAAACGATGAGGTTTCAAAAACGCCACGGAGTCGTGGTTTCGATATTGTTGGAATTTACAACAGCGGCTTTCAGCAGTTTGATGAACAGTTTATTATAACAGATATTCGTCACATACAACGTTTGAATAAATGGGAAGATGACCAAATTGGCGCTTTCGAAGTATTTGTAAACGATTTTGATAATATAGTTCCTATCGGAAACGAGGTTTATAATGAAACCAGTAGCACGCTAGACACACAGACTATCCGTCAGAAATACGCCTCTATTTTTGAATGGCTTGATCTTTTCGACTTTAATATTATTATGATTATCGGGATTATGATATTGGTGGCGGGCATTAATATGATAACAGCTTTATTGGTCTTGATATTAGAACGCACCCAAATGATAGGAATTCTAAAAGCGCTGGGTAGCAGCGATTGGAGTGTTAGGAAAGTTTTTCTTTACAACGCGATGTATTTAATAGGGGTTGGTCTTTTCTGGGGAAATGTGATAGGAATTGGCTTACTGCTAATTCAGAAGTACGGTAAAATCTTCAAATTAAACCCGGATACTTATTACGTAAACGAAGCTCCCGTTTATTTAAGCTTAGACTATATTCTTATTTTAAATGCAGGTACTTTTCTACTGTGTTTAATAATGCTTTTAATTCCTTCATTTATTATTTCAAAAATATCTCCTGTGAAGGCTATTCGGTTTGAGTAGTTTTTTTTCTGTTAAAACACTGATTATCAACTTGTATATACGGATAATCAGTTCATTACGACCGATTATAAAGTGTCTCTTTTTAATTTCTTTTATAAACATAACCTTTGGTTTTAATAAGAAGAGCTAATACCGCGAAAACAAGTAGTATTTTTTACTAATTTAATATTGATTTCTTCTTTTATTCAATGATTTTCTCCTCTATTTAAATTGTATTTGTTTAGACAGGTCAATAATTTTTAAAAATCATTTTAAAAATGTTAGTAAAAAATTAAAAGGGAGTAATCTGAAAATCCTTACAAATAGAGTAGGAGCAACTTAAATACAACTATCATGAAAAATTTAATCTTAGGCGCAATGGCGCTATTAACAAGTGTATGCTTTGCACAGGTTCCTTGCGATACCTGTACACCACCACCAGCTTTTACTCCAGGTGCGTTTACCAATCAAACAGGAGTAACTAATAATGCAGGCATTTATCAATGGGAATTACCTACACCAACTCCATCTCATTACGGTAGAATAGATCAATTTGGGTTTTTTAATTATGCAAGAACGTACCAAATAGGTAAACGTAACTATTCTTTAACTCAACAATTTGGAAATAGAAATAATGCATTTGTAGTTCAATGGGGAGAAGACAATAGTTCGAAATTATTACAAGTTGGAAGAAGAAACAATGCTTCTGTTGTTCAGGTAGGGGATGACAATTGTAGTGATGGGCTACAAGTGGGAAACAGAAATGATTTGAACGTACTTCAGTTTGGTAATTTTAATAATTCAAAAACTCAACAAATTGGTAATAACAACTACATAGAAGTCGACCAAATAGGTAACAGTAATATTTCTAGTGCATCTCAAATAGGTAATAGTAATTCTGCTGATATAGACCAATTGGGAAACAATAATCTATCTTGCGTAGTACAAGTGGGTAATCAGAACATGGCGGCAGTAAATCAAGAAGGGAATTTTAACTATTCTGAAATTCATCAAAATGGGAATCGTAATTATGCCAATGTAGGACAGGAAGGCAATTTTAATTTGGCTGTCATAGATCAGGAAGGAAATGATAATATGTCTGACATTGACCAATTAGGAGATGGAAATCTAGCATATAATTTACAAGATGGTAATGGAAATATGTCTGATATAGACCAAGAAGGAGATGATAATTTCTCTGTGGCCTATCAAATTGGAAATGGAAATATGAATTTGTCTATACAAGAAGGAGATCGAAATACTAATGAGATTTTGCAGGATGGAAACTTCAATATGGTAGACGTACAACAATACGGAAATGATAATTGTAATACAACAGAGCAAATAGGAAACACTAATTTTGCGAGTACTTTACAAGTGGGCAACTTAAATTGTGCAGAAACATACCAGACAGGAGATGGTCATATAGCTACCACAACTCAATTTGGAAGTGGTAACTATTCCGTAATAGTGCAAAATTAATATTCGTCGAATAAAAGAAATACTTACTTCATAATTATTTGGTTATAATTAAAAGCACCCTCCAATTATCATTAAAATTGGGGGGTGTTTTTTTGAAAAGTATTGTTGTGTCAGCCATAAATTCAAGTAGGTATAAAGTTTTATATTTTAATAATATGAAATAATGTTTAATGAAATTCATAAAACACTGTAAATTAATTGTTTATATTTTTTACATTTATAAAAAAAGGTGCTTCGAACTCGGCAACATATTATCCTACTTTTGTTATTCTTTATAGGGTATATCTGCTTTGCTCAGGACTACATTAACTATACCGAAAAAGATGGGCTGGCGAGTAATTTTGTATATAGAATGACCCAAGATAGCGAGGGATTCATTTGGTTTTTAACTGATAAGGGTATTAGCAAGTTTGATGGTAAATTTTTTAAAAATTACACCACTAAAGATGGTTTACCCACCAATGATAATTGGCATATCCGTATTACTCCCGATAATAGGATTTGGTATTTTTCAAGAAGTGATGAGTTGGGGTTTATTAAAAATGATAGTGTATTTAAATTTAAAGCCAGCAATGGCAAGATGATGAACCCGAACGGGCGTCTCTTTCAATCGGGAAATGATATTTCCTTTATTGACTATCGAGTTTCTTATGCTTTTTCAGACACCATTTGGCTCTCCAAAGAGAATCAAACTTGTAAAATACAATTGCTTAATAGGGATGTGTTTATAGTTTCAGACAGTACGGATAGAGAAGTACAGCTTGAGGACAATCACGGGTGTATTCTTTCAAGGTTAAAAAAAAATCCGGTTTATAGGACCTTCTATCAATTTAATGATTCCCTATTAGTTAGAGCCTTAGATAGTTATTATGAAATCATTAATTTAAATAGTTTTGAGGCTGTCTATGGCGACTTACCTCATTTCAAGAATTATGAAAACTTGAAAAGTCTTGTAAACTTTAATCAAGCAAATAAAAGGCTCCAACTTTCTGGCCGTAATTGGCTTATAACACTTAATAATAAGTTGGAGGTAGGTGAAACATTTGTTATACCCACTAGTTTAAATTCCACCCATAGTTTCCAAGATAAAGATGGATTTATTTGGGTTGCCACAAATACAAATGGAGTTTATAAATTGCCAATTGGGTATAGTTCAATTTCCAATTATTTCGCAGGTAAGCAAATTTCAAAATTAATAGAAATTAATAATGTTGTTTATGTTGGGGTTGACGAAGTTGGAGTTTATAAACTAGATAAGAATAAGCCCACGTTGTGGGTAAAAGAAAAAAATGGGTTGAATAACATCTCCACATTTAGGGAAATGATTTGTTACAATTTTAGATTTTATTTAATTATAGAGGACGGATTAGGTTTTAAAATAACCGAACCATCAAACACAACATTTGTTTATGGTAAAAAAATATTAAACTATAATAACATTTGCTTCTCGGAAGGTAATTCTGGAATTTGGAGATTAAATAAAAATCTAGAACCTGAGAAGGGATATGTTAATCATCCTTACTATCAAGGACTCTTCGAACAAGACGATTCGCTATTTTCTTTTAGTTTTAAACAGATGCTATTCTATAATAATGAAACTGACGCCTTCCAAAATTTTAAGAAAGAAGAGATTGGACAAAAATTTTTAACTAACTCACAATATGCCGATCAAAATTATATAGGTACTGAGGGAGACGGATTGTATCGTTTTTCTGACGGGAAACTTTATAAATTAATACCGGACGACACCGCAGTGATAAATCAAATTTCTGTTGAAAACCCCAAGTCTATTTGGGCGATTTCCGAAGGGATTTTACTTCATTATAAATTAGATGATAATGGGTGCTTTTCAATTAGTAGATATAGTCAAATAAATGGATTGCCAACAAATAATTTAATTTCAGTCCTTTTTCATAATAATAAGTTGTATTTAGGAACAACTACAGGTTTAAATATTATTAATAAGTCTGAAATTAAGCAGACAAGTTATTTTACACCCTACGTAAAAAGCATCTATTTAAATGAAACTAGGAAAGACTTAGATTCATTAGCTTACTTTTACGAAAAGAATATAAACCTAAAAGTTAACTTTGGATCAATTAATTTTTTTGATTCTAATAATACTACTTATGAATATCGCCTAAGACCTACACAAGCCAATTGGACTACTACATCATCGGGTGAGGTGAATCTATACTCTTTAGAACCTGAAAATTATAAGTTGGAACTTAAAGTAAGTCACAACGGAATAACCAAAATTAAGGGGGTAACCGTTTCAGTGTTACCAAATTGGTGGCAAACTTCAAAATTTAAATGGGCTGTGACATGCCTATTTTTAATTTTTGTGACTATTGTTATTTGGATGATTAGTGTAAATCTTAGAAAAAAACGTAATAAAAAAATAATTCAAGAGAGGCAGTTAGCCCAATTAGAACTCAGAGCTTTACGCTCGCAAATGAATCCACATTTTATTCATAATTCATTGAATGCTATTCAATATTATATTCAACGGCATGAGGTAGAGCTTTCAGAGGACTACCTTTCAAAATTCGCAACCTTAATTCGTCTTTTCTTTAAATATTCCCGAAGAGGTAGTATAAGTATTGAAGAAGAAGTTTTTCTATTAAGGAATTATTTGGACGTTGAAAAACTTCGATTTGAGGATAAATTAGAGTATGAAATTATGGTTGATGACAAAATTGATAATGATGAGCAACTTTTACCATCTATGATCTTACAACCTATTGTTGAAAATGCTGTTAATCATGGCTTATTTCACAAAGAGGCAAATGGGAAAATAGAAATACGATTTACCTATAAAAATCCTTCATCATTTATGGTAACGATCCAGGACGATGGTATTGGAATACTGAAATCAAAGAAGATATATAAAAATTCATCTAAAAGTTATCAAACAAGTTCATCAAATGTTTTAAATGAAAGATTAGAGCTTTTAAAACAAAGTAAAAAATGGAACGTAAAATATAGTATAGAAGATCGGTCATTGATCGAAAAATTTGCTACTGGAACTTTGGTGACTCTTATACTTAAGCAATATTATTTAAAATGAAGATAACAGCATTACTTGTAGATGACGAACGAAAATCCCTTGCGATTTTAAAGAATAAACTGGAACGTTTATGTCCAGGAATTTCTATTGTTGGCGAAACAAGAAATCCTAAGGAGGCTTTAATACTCATAGACAAATTGATTCCACAGCTTGTCTTTTTAGATGTTGCCATGCCCGGAATGAGTGGTTTTGACCTTTTGGCATCGATAAAAACACCTTCTTTTGAGGTTATCTTTGTTACAGCCTTTGACAATTATGCCATAGATGCCATAAAACACTGTGCTATCGGGTATCTCGTAAAACCTGTGAAAAGTCAGGATTTAATCGCAACCGTAGATAAGGCGATTCAGAATATTGAAGAAAAAACTTCCTTTAAAAAAAATCAACTATTGATTGAAAACTTAGAAGTTCGAACTTTTCAGAAAAAGAAAATAGTTATACCTACATTAGCGGGAATGGAATTTATTAAAATTAAAGAAATAATTCGTTGTGAAGGTGAAGATGGGTATACAAGAATTTACTTTAAAAATCGAAAACAAATATTGAGTTCTCATAGTATTGGCCATTTTAATTCGTTGTTAGAAAATCATGATTTTTACTTAGTACATAAATCCCATCTAATCAATCTTCATCATATAGATAAGTATTTAAATGAAGGGACCGTTATACTAAAAAATAACTGTAAAGTTCCCGTATCTCGTAATAGAAGAACTGATTTTTTAAGTAGAATTAAGTAGTAACTAATATATTTTTTCTGTTCGAATACTATTTTGTATCATAGGTTTTAAAAATCCTTTCTGGAATTAATATATCTGTATTCGCAACTCTTAATTAAGAATGATATCTTTGCACTCTTAAAATTTGTTATGGAATACGCAGAAAATATACTAGGTACTATTGGGAATACACCCATGGTAAAAATCAACAAAATAATTGGAGACATTCCTGCTTTGGTACTTGCCAAATACGAAACTTTTAACCCTGGTAACTCGGTAAAGGATAGAATGGCATTAACCATGATTGAAGATGCTGAGGCTGATGGTAGGTTAAAACCAGGCGGAACAATTATAGAAGGAACTTCTGGAAACACCGGAATGGGTCTTGCACTTGCCGCAATCGTTAAAGGCTACAAAATGGTTTGTGTAATTAGCGATAAACAGAGTAAGGAAAAAGTTGATATTCTTAGAGCGGTAGGTAGCGAAGTGGTAGTTTGTCCAACAGATGTTGCTCCCGAAGATCCACGCAGTTATTATTCTGTTTCAAAAAGATTAGCAGAAGAAACACCTAATAGTTGGTATGTAAACCAATACGACAACCCAAGTAATGCAAAAGCACATTACCAAAGTACAGGGCCGGAAATTTGGAAACAAACGGATGGAAAAGTGACTCATTTTGTAGTTGGTGTTGGTACTGGCGGAACAATTAGCGGTGTAGGTAAATACCTAAAAGAGCAAAATCCGAATGTGAAAGTTTGGGGAATTGATACCTACGGAAGTGTTTTCAAAAAATATCACGAAACGGGGATTTTTGACGAAAACGAAATCTATCCGTATATAACCGAAGGAATTGGTGAAGACATTCTACCGAAAAATGTAGACTTCAGTATTATCGATGGTTTTACGAAAGTAACCGATAAGGATGCGGCAATTTATACTCAGAAACTTGCTAAAATGGAAGGTTTCTTTTTAGGGAATTCTGCTGGAGCAGCGATTAAAGGGTTGCTTCAATTAAAAGAGCATTTTACAAAAGACGATGTGGTTGTAGTTCTTTTCCACGATCACGGAAGTCGTTACGTTGGGAAAATGTATAACGACGAGTGGATGCGTGAGCAAGGCTTTGTGGAGGACGAGGGATAAGTAGCTAAGATTATTCCTTGATTATAACTGATTAATCGGTTTTAAGGCTATAAGTTTTATTTTTGTATCTTAACTGAACTGCTCTAGAGAGTAGTAATCACCATAAAGAGATTCCTTTTAGGTGTGAACTATTGTGGATTAGGAAAAAGCCTACGACTAAGTATATCTTGACAAAGTTCAGGCAAACGGAATTCTCGGAGTAGAAAAAATTAAACTTTAACTGTAATAATGAAAAACGAAGCTAAAAAACTTTTCCGCTTTCTACGTACTAAGCCTGTGCCAACAAATACCAATGAGATTTTAGCATTGGAGCGCACAAAGTTAGCCAACGAGCGAACGTTACTTTCATATATACGCTCCTCGTTATATTTGCTAATAGGGGGGATTGGAATTTTACAGTTAAAAGATTTTGAGAGTATAAAGTGGTTGGGATACGTAGCCCTTGGAGTATGTGTTATTTTTTTAGCTGTTGGTATAATCCGGTATATGCTACTTATGCGTAGGCTTTATAAATGGAATCGTATTTTGTTTGTCGATACAATTCCTGAACCAGTAGAGAAAAAGCAACAACCTAAAGACTCTAGGGTTGAAGTGGAAGCCAAGTAATATTTCAGTATATTTACTAAGGCTTATTTAAAATTCTTAATGATTTTTGAAATGAACGAGGACTTTCTACATTATTTGTGGAAATTTCAGAAGTTCGATACATCTAAGTTTTACACTTCGACGAATGAGAAATTACACATTGTAAATCAAGGGAGCCATAACTTTAATTCAGGCCCCGATTTCTTTAATGCCCAAATTGAAATAGATAATCAACTTTGGGCTGGCAATGTTGAAATTCATATCAAATCTTCAGATTGGTATGCGCACAATCACGAATTGGATCCCGCTTATGACAATGTAATTCTCCACGTTGTTTGGATTCACGATGTTGAGGTTCATAGAAAAGACGGTTCAGTGATTCCGACTTTTGTAATTAAAAACCACACTCCAAAAAGTGCAATAACACAATATCAAAAGCTGTTTTCAAAATCTAAGAAATGGATTAATTGTGAAAACAACTTTGCTGATGTAGATGAGTTTGTGATTGAAAATTGGTTGGAGCGGCTTTATTTCGAAAGGCTACAAAAGAAAGAAACCTTAATTATAAGTGAGTTGGAAGATTCTCAAAATCATTGGGAAAGCTTGCTATTTAAAATGCTGTGTAAAAACTTTGGCCTAAAAATTAATGGCGATTCGTTTTTTAGCATTGGAAAGTCGGTAAACTTTTCAGTTGTAAAAAAATGTAGTCAGGATTTAGAGAGTTTGGAAGCGTTGCTGTTAGGGCAGGCAGGAATGCTTGAGGGCGATAAGGAAGATCATTACTTTAAAGCTTTAAAGAGTAAATACGAATATTTGAAACACAAATTTAAACTTGAAAATAGTAGTGTGATAATACCAAAATACTTCAGGTTAAGACCTCCTAATTTTCCAACTATTAGGCTATCGCAATTGGCTAATTTGTATGCTAATAAAACAAATCTTTTTTCAAAGGTAATTGCTTCAGAAAAGCTAGATGAGTTATATAGGCTCTTCGATATTCAGGCAAGTTCCTATTGGAATAATCATTATAACTTTGGAATTCCTTCCGCTAATAGAAAAAAGCAAATAACCAAAAGTTTTATAGATCTTCTTATTATCAATACTATTATTCCTATTAAGTTCTGTTATGCTAGACGAGAAGGAAGGGATGCTTCAGAGGAGATAATAAATTTAACTTCTGAAATTGCTTCAGAAGAAAATTCCATTGTAAAAAAGTTTAATTCTTTAAAGTCTGTTTCCATAAACGCTTATCAAAGCCAAGCCTTACTTCAGCTTAAAAATGAATACTGCGATAAAAATAAATGTTTACAATGCGCAATTGGAAACTCGATTATGAATTCAGAAGAAGGGAAATAATAAACTTTTAATTTTGATTCCGTACTACTGTATTTAACTACAAAATTGTAATTTGCGAATATGTTGCAAGCCGTTTATAAATTACGTCACTACCTTGAAAAAAGAGGTTTTTATGTGTCTTCACGATTGGCAGACCGTTTAGGGATGCGTGCCAAAAGCGTTAGGCTATTCTTTATATATGTTTCGTTTGCCACATTAGGTGTTGGCTTTGCTATATATCTTACCATGGCATTTTTATTAAAACTTAAGGATCTTGTTAATACTAAGCGTACTTCAGTATTCGATTTATGATTAAAAAATTCAATTCAAAAATAACCGTCGCCCTGCTTTTGCTACTTATCGTTTTTATGTCGGGTGTTTTTGGATTTCATTTTATATCTGAATACAGTTGGATAGATGCTTTGTATATGACCGTTATTACCATTACAACGGTTGGTTATGGAGAGGTTATGCCTTTGAATCCTCAAGAGAAAGTTTTTGTTTCTCTTTTTATCATTTCGAGTATCTTTATTGTAGGTTACGCCATTTCTGTAATTACGGAATATTTAATAAGCAAAAATTTGGGACGTTTTAGAGAGAAAACGGTTCTAAAAAAATTAAAATCTATGAAAGACCATATAATAGTTTGTGGATACGGTAGGAATGGAAAACAAGCTGCTCAAAAACTTCTAGCTTATAATAAGCAATTTGTGATAATAGAAAAAGATGAAGAAGTGATCGATCGTTTTTCTAATGAAAAAATACTTTTCGTTCAAGGGGATGCAATAGAAGATGATGTTTTACTGAAAGCTGGAATCGAAAAAGCTTCTACACTAATTTGTGCCACTCCTAATGATGCCGATAATCTATTTATGGTTCTTTCTGCCAGGCAGATGAATAAGAACTTGAAAATTATAAGTCGTGCTAGTGAAGAGACAAGTTATAAAAAGCTAAAGCTTGCTGGCGCTGATAATGTAATAATGCCAGATAAAATAGGAGGCGATCATATGGCTTCGTTAGTTGTGGTGCCAGATTTAGTTGAGTTTTTAGACAATCTTACGGTATCTGGAGAACAAGATAGTATTAACGTAGAGCAAATCCCTTTCGAAAAAATGTGTCCTGATGGAAAAGAACAAGCTATAAAAGACTTAGATGTTCGAAAAAAAACCGGATGTTCTATTATAGGGTATAGGGCTCCTACAGGTGAATATATAGTAAATCCAGAACCATCCTTATTGATACAAAAAGATTCAAAATTAATTTTGATTGGGCGTCCTGAACAAATTGAAAGTCTTAAAAGAGAATACGGGGTTTAGGAAAGCCTTAACAATTTATAGGGTGATTTTTTGAAATTCTAATTTTTTTTAAGCATCTTGCTTCGTTTTAAATATAACAATGTTAAATTTTAAAAATCCACTATGAAGAAATTTCTTCTTTCACTTATCACTTTTATCATTCCATTTTTCACTTTCGCACAAGAACTTTCCACTTCTGAAAGGATAGATTTAAATTTTAAAAAATATACAGGTTGGTTTGTTGATGGTATTTTTTACGAAATTCCATTTTCTGAATCCTTTCAAATTCCTTGGGTATTAATAGTACTTATTGGAGGGGCTCTTTACTTTACTATTTATTTTAAACTTATAAATGTTACTGGGTTTTACACGGCTGTGAAAGTTGTAATGGGTAAGTATGAAGACATTGAAAAACACGGGGTGGATACCTTATACGGTGATGTAACTCCTAACGAACAAGAAAACCTTATAGAAACAATTCGCGATGATAGTGCTGATGGTGAAGTTTCACACTTTCAAGCATTAACGGCTGCGCTTTCTGCTACTGTTGGTCTTGGTAATATTGCTGGAGTTGCGGTGGCACTGTCTATTGGTGGTCCAGGTGCAACTTTCTGGATGATCTTAGCTGGTATACTAGGTATGGCTTCCAAGTTTGCCGAATGTACTCTAGGGGTTAAATTCCGAGATGTAGGTCCAGACGGAACTGTATATGGTGGTCCGATGTACTATCTTAAAAAAGGGTTAGCTCAAAAAGGGATGGGCGGACTAGGAAAAGTACTCGCGGTAATATTCGCAATTTTTGTTATTGGTGGTTCTTTTGGTGGAGGAAATATGTTTCAAGCCAATCAAGCCGCAGCGCAATTTGTTCAACTCTTCGACCTTCAAGGTACAAGTGCTTCGATATGGTTTGGAATTGTAATGGCTATAATTGTAGCCTTTGTTATAATTGGGGGTATTAAAAGAATTGCAAAGGTTACTGAAAAAATTGTTCCTTTTATGGCCGGTATTTATGTACTTGGCGCACTTATTATTCTAATAGCAAACTACAATCATATTGGGGATGCATTTGCTCTTATTTTTGAAGGAGCTTTTTCTGGACTTGGTATTGCAGGTGGACTTGTAGGTGTTATGATTCAAGGTATTCGTCGTGGTGCATTTTCTAATGAAGCGGGAGTTGGATCAGCGGCTATTGCTCACTCTGCAGTACGAACTAAGTATCCAGCCTCTGAAGGTATTGTAGCACTTTTAGAACCGTTTATCGACACAGTGGTTATTTGTACTATGACGGCTTTAGTGATTGTAATTACAAATTTCGACAACAATATAATTCAATACGGAGTAGAAGTTAAGGAAGGGGTAGAGCTTACAGCAACTGCTTTTGATAGTGTAATCCCTCACTTTTCAATCGTCCTTACAATTGCTGTAATAATGTTTGCTTTCTCTACGATGATTTCTTGGTCCTATTACGGAATGCAAGGTTGGGTTTATCTTTTCGGAAGAGGAAAAGTAACAGAACTTGTATATAAACTGCTATTTTGTATCTTTATTTGGATTGGTTCGGTTATTAGCCTTGGATCGGTAATTAACTTTTCCGATGCAATGATTTTCGCAATGGTAGTTCCTAATATTATTGGGGTGGTGATATTAACGCCAGTAGTACGGAAGGAACTTAATCGATATATGAAAGCCATAAAGATTAAACACCAGGCTATTGACGACGGACTAGAAGATATGTCCAAACATTTATAACTAGAATTATTATGGAATTAAAATCCCACTTCACGTTCTCGAAACAGCAACGAAGTGGGATTTTGTTTTTGTTGTTACTTATAGTCACTTTGCTATGCTTGTTTTGGTTTGTCGATTTTTCAGAATCGGAAAGTTTTGATACTTCTTCTGAAGAAATTACTTCCATAAAAAATGAAATAGATTCACTTCGTCTAATTGAAATAGAGAAACGTAAACCAAAGAGGTCTGAGTTTAACCCTAATTTCATTACAGATTATTCCGGTTATGTTTTGGGGTTGTCTAATGAAGAAATAGACAGGTTGCTTCAATATAGAAAGGAAGGGAAATGGATAAATTCTGCTGCAGATTTTAAAAGAGTAACGGGAGTTTCTGATTCTTTATTAGCTGAGATAAGGCCTTACTTTAAATTTCCAGAATGGGTGAATAATTCTGCTTCAAAAGTAAGTGCTACCTCAATTAACCAAAATAAAGGTTTTGTAGCGCGACCATTCAGTCAAAAAATAGATTTAAACCAAGCAACCGAAACTCAATTACAACAGGTGAGCGGAATTGGAGAAGCGCTAAGTAAACGAATTGTTTCTTATCGTGAGTCAATAGGTGGTTTTAGCGACGAAAAACAGCTTTATGCGGTTTATGGTTTAAGCCCCGAAGTTGTAGAACGAACATTAAACGTCTTCACTGTAAAAACACCAAAAGAGATAATTAAGATTAACGTAAACAATGCTTCGGCATCAGATATTGCGACTATTCCAGGAGTATCCTTTGAGTTGGCTAAAAAGATTTGGGAATATCGAAGACTACGTGAAAAAATTACGAACGTGGAAGAACTAAATAAAATTGAAGGTATGAGCCAAAGAAAGTTACAGCTAATTCAGTTATATTTGTCTGCTGAGTAAGGCTTAGAAATGCTGCCACATCACTCTACATACAGTAAAAGTGTATTTGTAGAACCTTGATTAGTGGGTGTCACTCAATAATTTCAAACATAATAATTTCAAGATAAGATTTACAGATGAATTTACATTTTACAGAAGAACACGATTTTTTCAGAAAAAGTTTTCAGGATTTTCTTCAAAAAGAAGTAGTGCCTCACATTGAAAAGTGGGAAGAAACAGGTACCATCGACCGTTTTATATGGAAAAAATTTGGTGAAATGGGTTACTTTGGAATTTATCAGCCTGAAGAATACGGCGGATTAGATTTAGATCTTTTCTATACGGTGATTTTCTTAGAAGAATTACAAAAAGTAAACAGTGGTGGTTTTGCTGCAGCAATGTGGGCACACGCTTATCTTGCAATGACGCATCTTAAAAAAGAAGCTAATCACGAACAAAAAGAAAAATATTTAGCACCGAGTATTTCGGGTGATAAAATAGGCTGTCTGTGTATTACTGAACCATTTGGAGGAAGTGATGTTTCTGGAATGCGTACAACTGCGGTTAAAAAAGGAGATAAATATATAATCAACGGTTCTAAAACCTTTATCACAAATGGAATTTACAGCGATTACCTTGTAGTTGCCGCTAAAACGGCTCCAGAATTAGGTAACAAAGGAATTAGCATTTTTGTTATGGACCGTGATATAAAAGGTATTTCTGCAACAAAACTCGACAAACTTGGATGGAGAGCAAGTGATACAGGAGAAATAGCATTCGATAATGTTGAAATCCCAGCATCAAGCCTAATGGGCGAGGAGAACATGGGGTTCCCATATATTATGCAACATTTCGCATTAGAAAGACTTATAATGGGGATTAACGCACACGCACGTAGTGAGTTTGCATTAGATTACACCATTCAATATATGAAAGATAGATTTGCTTTTGGTAAGAGTATTTCGAAGTTTCAAGCACTACGGCATAGAGTTGCACAACTAGCAAGTGAAGTGGAAGTTGCAAAAACATTTAACTACGTAACCGCACAACGTCTAAACGATGGGGAATACGTTGTAAAAGAAGCCACAATGAGTAAACTTATTTCGACTAAAGTAGCAGATGAGGTGATGACGGAATGTCTTCAGTTTTTAGGAGGATATGGTTATATGGAAGATTATCCATTGGCAAGACTATTACGCGATAGTAGATTAGGTCCTATTGGTGGTGGTACTTCTGAAATTCTAAGAGAAATTATTTCTAAGATGGTTATTGAAGGAGTATCATACAAGCCAGCTACATAACCTAAGCTTTAGATTTGGAAGTTACGAAAGAAGACGTTTTAAAACTGATTGAAATTGAATCAAAAGATACTATTTACAATCATTTTTTAAATGTCTTTTTTATTGATTACCGTGCCTAGTTTTGGTCGGGTTGTATTTAGGTGTAGACTTAAAGCTGATATTTAAAAATAATATCAAATAGCGCCTAAATGTTAATGTATAATGATGGATGTTCAAAGTTTAAAATTTTAATCTTTTCAAAATAATGAAGCACTTTAAATTAAAGCATTTATTAAGTGTGATCGTAATGTTCATAACTGCGACCACCTTTTCACAAACCAACCTAAATGGGAAGGTTGCAGATTTCTTAACTTTTCAGCCTATAGAAAGTGCTAGTGTGTATATCAAAAATACTACCATTGGAACTATTTCTAACAGTGATGGTAATTTTGCCTTAAAAGTTCCCAAAGAACATTTAAATGATACCTTGGTAATATCTTCTATAGGTTATAAAAGCTATAAGGTGGTAATTGAAGGCTTTGAAAATGGTTCCGATATTTTTCTTGAAGAAGATGTTGCTTCCCTAGATGAAGTTGTAATTGTTGCCGATCCACGGCCAACTACTGGTAATGGAATAGTGCAAAAAGCTATCGAAAGGCTTCCGGCAAACTTACCAGAACAGGCTTATCTTCAAAAAGGATTTTTACGTCACAAAGAACGAAATAAAAAGGAATACAAGTGGCTTATAGAAAGTGCGATTACATTATACGATTCTAGTTATGCCGCTGGAGCAAAAGATTTTATAAAAATAAACGTAGATGAAACCCGAAAAAGTTACGATTTAAGGGATATCGACAGTCTTTTTACGTATTCTGCTTACTTAAAAAGTATAGGGTCTAATGCTGGTAATGTAAATTTAAATTCTGTTAAGAAGTCAGCTTTGATTAATGCTATTAAATGGAATGATAGTCGTGTAAATGGATTAGAAAATCTATTTATAGGAAAGTTAAATCTATTGAGGAATAGTAATACAACAGAGGCTTTGTTGGGAAAAAATATGTTAGAAAAACATGAGTTTAACCTGGATACGATTTTAGTAGATAACGGGAGGAAAATTTATAAAATTGAAATCACAAAAGGCAAGGATTTTGTCGGTTTGAATACGCCTAACATCTATAACGAAGGGTTTGAGCCAAAAGGGTGGATTTACATCTATTATGATAATTACGCGATTAAAAGAGTGGAGTATGAGTTGACAGCAGCTTCTGATGTTCAGAAAAGAAGAAGCAAGAGTTTGTTTGATACTCAAACCATACATAAGTTAACCATGACTTATATGGAGTATAATGGAAAGATGTATCCTAATTATATTTATTATGAAACTCCAAAACTTGTAAATACAGGAGATAGGTCTTCCGATAGAGTTAAAACTGAAGCAGAACCTGGTTTTGATAAAGGAGAACAATATTATTATACTGTTCAGGAAATACTGTTTACCGATATAATTCAAGATACCGAGCTTGTAAAAGAAGAATTACAGCAAAATGACTGGTCTGCCGATATATTTTCTAGCAAGCCTTACAATGAAGCTTTTTGGAAAACTTATAACGTATTATTAGAAAGTAAAGAAGAAGAAAAGTTGATTTTAGATTTAAGCAAAAGAGCTTCATTGTATAAAAATTAATCTAGTCTTATTTAGGTTTTAACTAATTTCGTCATTATCTGAAAAATAAATTATGATATTTTAATTGGGCAATTTTGGGTGTAAACTGCTTTTTTATAAAAAATCTTGTAAGTTGTTTTTTATAAGTCAAAATTTTTCATATCTTTGCCGCCCTAAAGAGAGGAGGTGATGACACTATGTTAATTATACCAGTTAAAGACGGAGAAAATATCGACAGAGCACTGAAGCGTTTCAAGCGTAAGTTTGACCGTACAGGAACAATGCGCCAGTTGCGTGCAAGACAAGCTTTTACAAAGCCATCTGTTAAGAAAAGAGCGCAAATGCAAAAAGCGCAATACATCCAGAATCTTAGAGATCAGGAAGATATTTAGTGTTCTTTTTGAATCTATATCATATAAATCCGTTGGAATTTTTTCCAACGGATTTTTTTATGATTAAAAATTATTAGTTTGTGGGGTAATTGAGTTATTTTGTAGAACCACTGTTTGAGGTAGCGATTAACGTCAACTTCTAATTTAATGTGCAGTTGGCTACAACCTAAAAACCTGCAAATGCCATTTTCTTCTTTTAAAGACTATTTAGAACTTGAAAAAAAATACTCACCACATACGGTTGTAGCATATTTAAAAGATCTAGATGGATTTCAGCAATTTGCTTCAGAAGAGTTTCAGTACGGGGATATACTAGATGTAAACTACTCGGTAATTCGAAGCTGGATAGTGTCTTTGGTTGATTCTGGTGTTTCAAATAGAACTGTAAATAGGAAAATATCTTCCCTTAAAACCTATTATAAATTTCTTTTAAAGACAGGACAAATACAGGTTAGTCCGTTGGCGAAACACAAAGCATTAAAAACTTCAAAAAAAATACAAGTTCCATTTTCTGAAAATGAAATAGTAAACGTAATGGAATTGCTTCAAGGCAACGATGATTTTGAGGGATTGCGAGATCGTCTGGTGGTCGAGTTGTTTTATTCAACAGGTATAAGAAGAGCGGAGTTAATTAATATTAAGATTGACAGTATTTCCTTCGCCCAGAAAACGATTAAGGTATTAGGTAAGCGTAATAAGGAGCGGATAATTCCTTTGTTGCCAGCAGTGCTTGATACTATTCGTGCCTACATGTCTGTACGAGATGAGCTTGAGAATATAATAGATGATGAGTATTTGTTTCTCACGGCAAAAGGTTTGAAAGTGTATGAAACTCTTGTGTATCGCATTATTAATGTCTACTTTAGTAAGGCATCTGAAAAAGTAAAAAAGAGTCCTCATATATTAAGGCATTCATTTGCAACTCATCTTTTAAATGAAGGTGCTGATATAAATTCGGTTAAAGAGTTATTAGGTCATTCTAGTTTAGCATCTACTCAAGTTTATACTCAAAACAGTATCGCTAAATTGAAAGAGATTTATAGAAACTCACATCCTCGTAGTTAATTTTAAATGGCATTTATGGTGTAAAACTACTTAGCAATTATAAAATTATAGTGATATGAAAGTAAACGTACAAGCGCCAAATTTTACGGCGAAAGAAGAGTTGGTGTTTTTTGTTAAAAAAAGGTTGTCGAAGCTCGAACAATTTTACGACAAAATTGTGTTCGCAGATGTCTTTTTGAAGGTTCAAAAAACGAGTGAAAAAGAAAATAAAATAGTAGAGGTGTTATTAAGTGTGCCAGGAGATGACATTATGGTGAAAAAGGAAGCTAAGACCTTTGAAGCTGCTACCGACGAGGCGTCACGAGCTTTGGAGAGACAACTAAAGAAGCGCAAACAGAAAGAAAAATCGTATTTATAGAAATTTTTTTAAAAAAAGTTTTGAAAAAGTTTTGTTTGAAACGAGAAGTTTATATACATTTGCACTCCGTTAGAAATAACGAGCTTTTTTACGAGTTAGAAAGCAACTCATAAAAATTGAAAAAAGCCGATGTAGCTCAGCTGGCTAGAGCAGCTGATTTGTAATCAGCAGGTCGTGGGTTCGAGTCCCTCCATCGGCTCTGAAATTTTGAAAAGTGGATCAGGAATTAAACTAGAGTTTTAAAATTAGAGCTTGGTTTAATCGGGGCGAGAAGTTTATCCTGAGCGCAGTCGAAGGGAGTCCCTCAATCGGCTCAGTAATTCAGAATTGTATATTCGGAATTATGAAAAACAAATAAGTAGATTTTTAAATCTACAAGTTCATTAGAATTATTGAAAGTTTTAGTTGTGAATTTTATATTCTTAATTCATAATTGAAGAATTGGGGAGATACTCAAGCGGCCAACGAGGGCAGACTGTAAATCTGCTGACTACGTCTTCGCAGGTTCGAATCCTGCTCTCCCCACTACTATTTTTTATTTTCAATAAAAAGTTGAAAATTTCAAACGTAATAAGTAAAATTATGTTAGTTTTGCGCAAAGTTTGAAGTAGTTCATTTATAGATTGAATAATCTTTTGATTAGATTCTCTAAAAAGTTTCGGTTTCCTTCTCTGGATATGAAACAGTCTCGACGCTTGTCGGGGAGGGAATTTGCTCATAAAATGCGGGAGTAGCTCAGTTGGTAGAGCGTCAGCCTTCCAAGCTGAATGTCGCCGGTTCGAACCCGGTCTCCCGCTCTAAAATGGTTTCTAGTTTAGGGTTTATTGTTGTTTTTTAAAAAACAGCATTGAGCTTTAAGCTTTTGAACTGTTTACCCTGAGCAACGTTGAAGGGCTAGTTAAAAGGCCGATGTAGCTCAGGGGTAGAGCGTTTCCTTGGTAAGGAAGAGGTCATGGGTTCAATTCCCATCATTGGCTCAAGTTGCAAATACAATAGAACACTAATATATAACTAAGATTAAAATTAATACAAAATGGCAAAAGAAAAATTCGATCGGTCAAAACCACACTTAAATATTGGTACAATTGGACACGTAGATCACGGAAAAACAACTACGACTGCAGCTATTACTAAAGTTTTGGCTGATGCAGGTTTCTCTGCAGCAACATCATTTGATCAAATTGATAATGCGCCAGAAGAAAAAGAAAGAGGTATTACAATTAACTCTTCTCACGTAGAATATCAAACAGCAAAACGTCACTACGCACACGTTGACTGTCCTGGTCACGCGGATTACGTAAAGAACATGGTTACTGGTGCTGCTCAAATGGACGGTGCTATTCTTGTTGTTGCTGCTACTGATGGTCCTATGCCACAAACTCGTGAGCACATCCTTTTAGGTCGCCAGGTTGGTATTCCTAGAATTGTTGTATTCATGAACAAAGTTGACTTAGTTGATGATGAGGAATTACTTGAGCTAGTAGAAATGGAGATCAGAGATCTTTTAAGCTTCTACGAGTATGATGGTGATAATGGTCCTGTTGTTCAAGGTTCTGCTTTAGGTGCACTTAACGGTGAGCAAAAATGGGTAGATGCTCTTCTTAAATTAATGGAAGAAGTTGATAACTGGATTGAAGAGCCTGTTCGTGATAACGAAAAGCCTTTCTTGATGCCAATTGAAGACGTATTCTCTATTACTGGTCGTGGAACTGTTGCTACAGGTCGTATCGAAACTGGTATTGCTAAAACTGGAGACCCAGTTGAAATTATCGGTATGGGAGCTGAGAAATTAACTTCTACTATTACTGGTATTGAAATGTTCCGTCAAATCCTTGATAGAGGAGAGGCTGGAGATAACGCTGGTATCCTATTAAGAGGTATTGAGAAAACTCAAATCTCTAGAGGTATGGTAATCGTTAAGCCAGGATCTGTAACTCCACACGCTAAGTTTAAAGCTGAGGTTTATATCCTTAAGAAAGAAGAAGGTGGACGTCACACTCCATTCCACAACAATTACCGTCCACAGTTCTACGTACGTACAACTGATGTAACTGGAACAATTACGCTTCCTGATGGTGTTGAAATGGTTATGCCTGGAGATAACTTAACAATCAATGTTGAGTTGTTACAGCCAATCGCAATGAACGTAGGTCTTCGTTTCGCAATCCGTGAAGGTGGACGTACTGTAGGTGCAGGTCAGGTTACTGAAATTGTAGAATAATCATCTAATATATATAAGCTATAGGTGTCCTGAATTTAATTCGGGATACCTTGGCTTTTTTAACTAGGTAAGCTCTATATGAGTTGACAAAAAATATTCAGAAGTTAGGTTTTAAATTCTAGAATCTGAATTAAATACGGGTTTAGCTCAGTTGGTAGAGCACTGGTCTCCAAAACCAGGTGTCGTGAGTTCGAGTCTCTCAACCCGTGCAATATTCCTGCATAAGCTTCAAAGTAGATTTACAGCTAAAATAGGAAACTTCACCTCTCTGGAGGAATAATATTAATACGACAACAAAATGGTAAACTATATTACAGAATCGTATAAAGAACTTAAAAACCACGTAACCTGGCCAACTTGGGCAGAGGCTCAGAAATTAACCGTAGTTGTTGCGGTTTTTTCTATTGTATTGGCCTTAGCGGTTTGGGGTGTAGATACCGTTTTCAGCAAAATGGTTGGTTTATATTTTGATTGGATCAAATCGTAAGAAATGACCGAAACAACAAAAACAAAAAAGTGGTATGTAGTCCGTTCAGTTAGTGGACAGGAAAACAAAATCAAATCGTATATCGATACTGAGATAAAACGATTAGAGCTTGAAGATTATATTGATCAGGTTCTCGTACCAACCGAAAAAGTTATTCAAATCCGTAACGGAAAGAAAGTAAATAAAGAACGTGTTTATTTTCCAGGTTACATCATGATAAAAGCAAATTTAGGTGGTGAAATTCCTCACATCATTAAGTCTATTAATGGTGTTATTGGCTTTTTAGGTGAGGTTAAAGGAGGTGATCCTGTACCGTTGAGACAATCTGAAGTAAACAGAATGTTAGGAAAAGTTGATGAGCTTTCTGTTAAAGAGGATAGTGTAAACATTCCATATACTGTGGGAGAGACTGTAAAAGTTATTGATGGTCCTTTCAATGGATTTAATGGAACTGTTGAAAAAATAAATGAAGAAAAACGCAAACTTGAGGTAATGGTTAAGATTTTTGGAAGAAAAACACCATTAGAATTAAGTTATATGCAAGTTGAAAAAGTTTAATTGTTACGCTTAATAGGTTCCTTCTAAGGCTTCCACTTTTGAAGAACCACACAAAAATTTAGAAATGGCAAAAGAAATTAGTAAAGTAGTTAAGTTGCAAGTTCGCGGAGGTGCTGCTAACCCATCACCACCAGTAGGACCTGCTCTTGGTGCTGCCGGTGTTAATATCATGGAGTTCTGTAAGCAGTTTAATGCTAGAACTCAGGATAAGCAAGGAAAAGTATTGCCAGTAGCGATTACAGTTTATAAAGACAAATCTTTCGATTTTGTTATTAAGACTCCACCCGCTGCAGTTCAAATACTTGAAGCTGCTAAAGCAAAAAAAGGCTCCGGTGAACCACATGCAAAAAAAGTAGCCACAATCTCTTGGGAACAAGTTAAAGCGATCGCGGAAGATAAAATGCCCGATCTTAACGCATTTACTGTTGAGTCTGCTATGAAAATGGTAGCTGGTACTGCACGTTCTATGGGAGTTAAAGTAAAAGGTGACGCACCTTTTTAATCTGAAAAAAGAATCTATAAATGGCACGATTAACAAAAAAGCAAAAGGAAGCCAAGCTTAAGGTAGAGGATAGAACCTATACCGTTGCCGAAGCTTCTGCTTTAATAAAAGAAATATCTAACGTAAAGTTCGATCCTTCAGTTGACCTTGCGGTACGTCTTAACGTGGATCCACGTAAAGCGAACCAAATGGTAAGAGGCGTTGTAACCCTTCCTCACGGAACTGGTAAAGACGTTAAAGTATTAGCATTAGTAACTCCAGATAAGGAAGCTGAAGCTAAAGAAGCTGGAGCAGACTACGTTGGTCTTGATGAGTACCTCGATAAAATTAAAGGAGGATGGACAGATGTTGACGTAATTGTAACTATGCCAAGTGTAATGGGTAAATTAGGTCCTTTAGGACGTGTATTAGGTCCTCGTGGTCTTATGCCAAACCCAAAGACTGGTACAGTAACTATGGACGTTGCTAAGGCAGTTTCTGATGTGAAAGCTGGTAAAATCGACTTTAAAGTTGATAAAACAGGTATCGTACACGCAGCAATAGGAAAAGCGTCTTTTGATGCTGAAAAAATTGCAGGAAACGCAAGAGAATTATTAACAACCCTCGTTAAACTAAAGCCACAAGCGGCAAAAGGTGTTTACATAAAGAGTATCTATATGTCTAGCACAATGAGTCCAAGTGTTGAGATTGACACAAAAAGGTTTACTGAGCAGTAAAAACTGGAAATTATGACTAGAGAAGAAAAATCACAAGTAATTGAAACGTTAACTGCGCAGTTGTCTGATAATGAAAATATCTATTTAGCAGATATTTCAGGCTTAAACGCAGGGACTACTACTAACTTACGTCGTGCTTGTTTTAAAGCAGGAGTTCAGTTAGCAGTTGTTAAGAACACATTGCTTAAAAAAGCAATGGAGAGTTCAGATAAAGACTTTGGAAGCTTACCAGAAGTACTTAAAGGAAATACTTCCATTATGTTTTCTGAAACAGGTAATGCACCTGCCAAAGTAATTAAAGAATTCAGAAAAAAATCTGATAGGCCTTTATTAAAAGGAGCTTACATCCAAGAGTCAATTTACGTTGGCGATGAACAATTGGATAGCTTAGTAGAGCTTAAATCTAAAGAAGAGCTTATTGGAGAAGTTATTGGGTTACTACAATCTCCTGCTAAAAATGTTATTTCAGCTCTTAAGAGTGGAAGTACTACAATTGCAGGCCTTGTTAAGACCTTATCCGAAAGAGAAGGATAAAACAAACATTGCACTAATTAATTTATATAAACACAATTATTTTTAAAAACGATAGAAATGGCAGATTTGAAAGATTTCGCAGAACAATTGGTTAACCTAACAGTAAAAGAAGTTAATGAGTTAGCTACAATATTAAAAGACGAGTACGGTATTGAGCCTGCTGCTGCAGCTGTTGCTGTTGCTGCTGGTGGTGCTGCTGCTGGTGGAGACGCTGCAGATGAGCAATCAGAATTTGATGTAATTCTTAAAGGTGCTGGTGCATCTAAACTTGCAGTAGTAAAACTAGTTAAAGAATTAACTGGTGCTGGTCTTAAAGAAGCAAAAGAATTAGTTGATAACGCACCTTCTCCAATTAAAGAAGGAATTGCTAAGGATGAAGCTGAAGCATTAAAAGCGCAACTAGAAGAAGCTGGAGCAGAGGTTGAGCTTAAGTAAGCTTATTACGTTCCAAACCCTAAGGTTTAGGTCTTCCGTCCCGTTATTATCGGGGTCGGAAAGGCCTAAACCATTTTGCGTATATAATGGTTAACACCTTTTTTATACGTTTATTCAATATTATTTTAATTAAAATTCCGTCCATAGATGTCAGCAACGCAAACTGAAAGATTGAATTTTTCCTCTGTAAAAAATAAGCCGGATTATCCCGACTTTTTGGACATTCAGATAAAGTCCTTCCAGGATTTTTTCCAATTGGAAACCAAATCAGAAGAAAGAGGCCAAGAAGGTTTATATAAAACCTTTTTGGAAAATTTCCCAATTACCGATACTCGTAACCAATTCGTTTTAGAGTTCTTAGACTATTTCGTGGATCCGCCAAGATATTCCATCCAGGAATGTATTGAACGTGGTCTTACTTATAGTGTGCCTTTAAAAGCAAGGTTAAAACTATACTGTACAGACGCAGAGCACGAAGACTTTGAAACTATTGTTCAGGATGTTTACCTAGGTACTATCCCTTATATGACTCCTAGCGGAACTTTCTGCGTTAATGGAGCTGAACGTGTTGTTGTTTCTCAACTTCACCGTTCTCCAGGGGTGTTCTTTGGTCAGTCTTTTCACGCCAACGGAACTAAACTATACTCTGCCAGAGTAATTCCTTTTAAAGGATCGTGGATTGAATTTGCCACAGATATTAACAGCGTAATGTACGCGTACATTGACCGTAAGAAAAAATTACCTGTTACAACCCTTTTCAGAGCTATCGGTTTTGAAAGAGATAAAGATATTCTCGAAATTTTTGATCTTGCAGAAGAAGTTAAGGCTTCAAAAACAGGACTTAAAAAATATATTGGGCGTAAACTAGCTGCCCGTGTGCTAAAAACTTGGCACGAAGATTTCGTTGATGAAGATACTGGTGAAGTAGTTTCTATTGAACGTAACGAAATTATCTTGGACCGTGATACTGTTCTTGAAAAAGAACACATTGACGAAATTATAGATTCAGGAAGCAAAACTGTTCTTTTACACAAAGAAGAAAACCAGTTAGCCGACTATGCTATTATTCACAATACATTACAAAAAGACCCTACTAACTCTGAAAAAGAAGCAGTAGAACACATATATAGACAACTTCGTAATGCTGAGCCGCCAGATGAGGAAACTGCTCGTGGAATTATCCATAAGCTTTTCTTTAGCGACCAAAGATATAATCTTGGTGAGGTTGGGCGTTATAGAATGAACAAAAAACTTGGTCTTGATATCGCAATGGATAAGCAGGTGCTTACTAAAGAAGATATCATTACCATTGTAAAATATTTAATCGAGCTTATTAACTCTAAAGCTGAGATTGATGATATTGACCACCTTAGCAACCGTCGTGTACGTACTGTAGGTGAGCAATTATCTCAACAGTTTGGTGTTGGTCTTGCTCGTATGGCGCGTACTATTCGCGAGCGTATGAACGTTCGTGATAACGAGGTGTTTACACCTATCGATTTGATTAATGCAAAGACATTGTCTTCTGTAATTAACTCATTTTTTGGTACAAACCAGCTTTCACAGTTTATGGACCAAACAAACCCACTTGCTGAGATTACGCATAAGCGTCGTCTATCTGCATTAGGGCCAGGAGGTTTATCACGTGAAAGAGCAGGTTTCGAGGTTCGTGACGTTCACTATACACACTATGGTCGTCTTTGTCCTATTGAAACTCCTGAAGGGCCAAACATTGGTCTTATTTCATCACTTTCGGTTTATGCAAAGGTTAATAACCTTGGGTTTATTGAAACTCCATACCGTAAAGTAAATGACGGAAAAATAGATTTTAAAAATGAGCCAATCTACCTTTCTGCTGAAGAAGAGGAAGATATGCACATTGCACAGGCAAACATTCCATTAACAGACGATGGTGTTATCGATACCGATAAGGTTATTGCGCGAATGGAAGGTGATTTCCCACTTGTGGATCCTGTAACTTTAAACTATGCCGATGTTGCGCCTAACCAGATTGCATCTATTTCTGCATCTCTAATTCCATTCTTGGAGCATGATGATGCTAACCGTGCATTGATGGGATCGAACATGATGCGTCAGGCTGTACCTTTATTAATTGCAGATTCTCCAATCGTTGGAACTGGTCTTGAAAGACAAGTTGCTTCTGATAGCCGTGTTTTGATTAACGCAGAAGGAGATGGTGTAGTTGAATACGTTGATGCAAACGAAATTACTATTAAATACGACCGTACTGAAAACGAACGTATGGTAAGTTTTGATAGCGATTCTAAAACATATCAACTAGTAAAATTCAGAAAGACAAACCAAGGAACTTCTATTAACCTTAAGCCTATTGTAAGCAAAGGGGATAGAGTTAAAAAAGGACAGGTTCTTTGCCAAGGTTATGCTACTGAAAAAGGTGAACTAGCGCTAGGGCGTAATATGAAGGTTGCCTTCATGCCTTGGAAAGGTTATAACTTTGAGGATGCAATTGTAATTTCTGAAAGAGTAGTACGTGAAGATATATTCACCTCTATTCATATTGACGAATACTCATTAGAAGTTCGAGATACTAAGTTAGGTAACGAAGAATTGACAAATGATATTCCAAACGTTTCGGAAGAAGCTACTAAAGACTTGGATGAGTATGGAATGATTAGAATTGGTGCCGAGGTAAAACCTGGTGACATTCTTATCGGAAAAATTACTCCAAAAGGAGAAAGTGATCCAACTCCGGAAGAGAAACTTCTTCGCGCTATTTTTGGTGATAAAGCTGGTGATGTAAAAGATGCATCGTTAAAAGCTTCACCTTCATTAAACGGTGTAGTAATAGACAAGAAATTGTTTGCTCGTGCTGTTAAAGATAAGCGCAAACGTGCGAAGGATAAAGAAGACATCGCAGAACTTGAAGCAAAATACGAAAGCAAATTCGTAGCCTTACAAGATAAGTTAGTTGAAAAACTATTCACAATCGTAGGAGGTAAAACTGCTCAAGGAATAAGCAATGATTTAGGTGAAATAGTATTCCCTAAAGGTAAAAAGTTTACATTAAAAATGCTTAACTCTGTTGACGATTACACCCACTTAACTGGAGGTACTTGGACAACCGATGATGAAACCAATGCGTTGGTTGCAGATTTAATGCACAACTATAAAATTAAGGAAAACGACCTTCAAGGTAACTTGCGTCGTGAGAAGTTTACTATCTCTGTAGGAGATGAGCTTCCTTCTGGAATTTTAAAACTAGCAAAAGTTTACATCGCTAAAAAGCGTAAACTTAAAGTTGGGGATAAAATGGCAGGACGTCACGGAAACAAGGGTATTGTTGCACGTATTGTACGTGAAGAAGACATGCCATTCCTAGAAGACGGAACTCCTGTAGATATTGTATTGAACCCACTTGGTGTACCATCTCGTATGAACATTGGGCAGATATACGAAACCGTTCTTGGATGGGCTGGTCAAAAATTAGGTCGCAAATTCGCAACTCCAATTTTTGATGGTGCAGTCATCGATCAGATAAATGAATATACTGATGAAGCTGGAATACCAAGATACGGGCATACTTACTTATATGATGGTGGAACTGGTAAGCGTTTCGATCAACCTGCAACTGTAGGTGTGATTTATATGTTGAAACTAGGTCACATGGTAGATGATAAGATGCACGCGCGTTCCATTGGACCATACTCACTTATTACGCAACAACCACTTGGTGGTAAAGCACAATTTGGTGGTCAGCGTTTTGGAGAAATGGAGGTTTGGGCTCTAGAAGCATACGGTGCATCTAGTACGCTTAGAGAAATATTGACTGTTAAATCTGATGATGTTATTGGAAGGGCTAAAACCTACGAGGCAATCGTAAAAGGTGAAACTATGCCAGAACCAGGATTACCAGAATCGTTCAACGTACTTATGCACGAATTGAAAGGATTGGGTCTTGACATTAGATTAGAAGAATAAAGATAAACCCCTTCACAACCGTGAAGGGAAATCTTAAATTTCTTCCGAGGAATTAAACCCTCATTTAACAACAAAGTTTATTTTAAATCATGATGAACAGAAATAAAGAAAACACAGTACAGAAATTCGACAAGATTTCTATTGGTTTGGCCTCTCCTGAATCTATTTTGGCAGAATCACGTGGAGAAGTTCTAAAACCCGAAACAATAAACTACCGTACGCACAAGCCAGAGCGTGACGGACTTTTCTGTGAGCGTATTTTTGGTCCTGTAAAGGATTACGAGTGTGCCTGTGGTAAATATAAAAGAATTCGCTACAAAGGTATCGTTTGTGACCGTTGTGGTGTAGAAGTAACAGAGAAAAAAGTGCGTCGTGACCGTGTTGGGCATATCAACTTAGTTGTTCCTGTTGCACACATTTGGTACTTCCGTAGTCTTCCTAACAAAATTGGTTACCTTCTTGGATTACCATCTAAGAAACTGGATATGATTATTTACTACGAACGTTACGTAGTAATTCAACCAGGTGTAGCTAAATATGAAAGTGGAGAAGATGTTAAGAAACTAGACTTCCTTACAGAAGAAGAGTATCTTGATATTTTAGAAACAATTCCACAAGATAACCAGTACTTGGAAGATACAGATCCTAACAAATTTATTGCGAAGATGGGAGCAGAGTGCTTGATCGATCTTTTGCAAAGAATTGACTTGGACACTTTATCGTACGACTTACGTCATAAAGCAAACAACGAAACTTCTAAACAACGTAAAACAGAAGCTTTAAAGCGTCTTCAAGTTGTAGAAGCACTTCGTGATGCTAATAAAAACCGCGAGAACAAAGCTGAGTGGATGATTATGAAAGTAGTTCCGGTAATTCCACCAGAACTTCGTCCATTAGTACCCCTTGATGGTGGTCGTTTCGCGACTTCAGATTTAAATGATTTATACCGTCGTGTAATTATTCGTAACAACCGTTTGAAGCGATTAATGGAGATTAAAGCTCCAGAGGTAATTCTACGTAACGAAAAGCGTATGCTTCAAGAAGCGGTAGATTCATTACTTGATAACACGCGTAAATCTTCTGCAGTAAAAACTGACAGTAACCGTCCGCTTAAATCACTTTCAGATTCATTGAAAGGTAAGCAAGGTCGTTTCCGTCAAAACTTACTTGGTAAACGTGTAGATTATTCAGCGCGTTCGGTAATTGTTGTAGGACCAGAACTTAAATTATTTGAGTGTGGTCTTCCTAAAGATATGGCTGCCGAGCTTTACAAGCCTTTTGTAATCCGTAAATTGATTGAAAGAGGAATTGTAAAAACTGTAAAATCTGCAAAGAAAATTATAGATAAAAAAGAGCCTGTAGTTTGGGACATCCTTGAGAATGTATTAAAAGGTCACCCGGTAATGCTTAACCGTGCCCCTACTTTGCACAGGCTAGGTATTCAAGCTTTCCAACCTAAATTAATTGAAGGTAAAGCAATACAACTACACCCATTAGTGTGTACTGCGTTTAACGCGGATTTCGATGGTGACCAGATGGCTGTTCACTTACCACTAGGGCCAGAGGCAATTTTAGAATGTCAGTTATTGATGCTTGCATCTCACAACATTCTAAACCCTGCAAATGGTTCGCCAGTTGCTGTACCTTCTCAGGATATGGTTTTAGGTCTTTACTATATGACCAAACTAAGAAAATCTACTGAAGATGTTAAGGTAAAAGGTGAGGGTCTTACTTTCTATTCGGCTGAAGAAGCAATTATTGCTTACAACGATGGACAAGTAGATTTGAACGCTGAAATTAAAATTAGAACTAAAGATTTCAACGAAAATGGTGAGTTAACAATGCAAATTATCACTACCACTTTAGGTAGAGTAATCTTTAACGAAAAGGTTCCTGCTGAAGCTGGTTTTGTTAACGAAGTATTGACTAAAAAATCTCTTCGTGATATTATCGGGAAAATCTTAAAAGTAACTTCAGTACCTGTTACTGCAGACTTCCTAGATGAAATTAAAACTTTAGGATATAAATTCGCTTTTGAAGGCGGACTTTCATTCAGCTTAGGTGATATTATTATCCCTGCTGAAAAACAAAGTATGATTGATAATGCAAACTCACAAGTTGACGGTATTATCAACAGTTATAACATGGGTCTTATTACCAATAACGAACGTTACAACCAAGTTATTGATATTTGGACTGCAACTAACGCAGAGCTTACCGAGCTATCTATGAAGCGTATACGCGAAGATCAGCAAGGATTTAACTCGGTGTATATGATGCTTGATTCTGGTGCGAGGGGTTCTAAAGAACAAATTCGTCAGTTAACAGGTATGCGTGGGTTGATGGCAAAACCTAAGAAATCGAACTCAGGTGGAGGTGAAATTATTGAAAACCCAATTCTTTCTAACTTTAAGGAAGGTCTTTCAATTCTTGAATACTTTATCTCTACTCACGGTGCTCGTAAAGGTCTTGCGGATACCGCACTTAAAACGGCAGATGCGGGTTACTTAACACGTCGTCTAGTTGATGTTTCACAAGATGTTATTGTTAATGAAGAAGACTGTGGTACATTACGTGGTATTGAAGTTTCAGCATTAAAGAAAAACGAAGAAGTAGTAGAGACTTTAGGAGCTAGAATTGTTGGGCGTACTGCGCTTAACGACGTTATTCACCCACTAACTAAAGAAGTATTAGTAAGTGCTGGAGAACACATTTACGAAGAGATAGCAGATGCTATTGAGGCATCACCATTAGATAGTGTAGAAGTTCGTTCTGCATTAACTTGTGAGGCTAAAAAAGGTATATGTGCACAGTGTTACGGTCGTAACCTTGCAACCAATAAAATGGTACAACGAGGTGAGGCAGTTGGTGTTGTAGCAGCTCAATCAATTGGAGAACCTGGAACTCAGCTTACACTTCGTACTTTCCACGTGGGAGGTATTGCAGGTAACATTTCTGAACAAAATAACTTAACGGTTAAATTTGACGGAAAGGCTGAAATTGAAGATCTTAAAACTGTAAAAGGTGAAGATAATCAAGGAAATGCTGTGGATATTGTTATTTCTCGTACTTCAGAATTGAAATTAGTAGATAAACAAACAGGAATTACGCTTAGTACAAATAACATTCCTTACGGTTCAACATTACTTGTTAAGAGTGGTGATTCAGTAAAAGCAGGAGATGTAATCTGTACTTGGGATCCATATAACGGTGTAATTATTTCAGAATTTGCTGGAAAAATTAAATACGAAAACATCGTTCAAGGTGTAACGTATCAAGTTGAGATTGATGAGCAAACAGGATTCCAGGAAAAAGTAATTTCTGAATCAAGGGATAAAAAACGTATTCCAACCCTACAAATTCTAGGTAAGAAAGACGAAGTAATTCGTTCTTACAACTTACCAGTTGGTGCACACATTATGGTGGACGACAACGATAAGATTAAAGTAGGAAAGGTGCTTGTTAAGATTCCACGTAAATCTGCAAAATCAGGAGATATTACAGGAGGTCTTCCTCGTGTTACCGAGCTTTTCGAAGCGCGTAATCCTTCAAATCCAGCTGTGGTTAGCGAAATTGATGGTGTGGTTTCATTTGGTAAAATTAAACGAGGTAACCGAGAGATTATCGTTGAGTCTAAATTAGGCGAAGTAAAAAAGTATTTGGTAAAATTATCAAGCCAAATTCTAGTTCAAGAAAACGATTACGTTCGAGCAGGTATGCCATTATCTGATGGTTCTATTACTCCAGAAGACATTCTTCGCATTAAAGGCCCATCTGCAGTACAGCAATATCTTGTGAACGAAGTTCAAGAGGTTTACCGTCTGCAAGGGGTGAAGATTAACGACAAGCACTTCGAGGTTGTTGTTCGTCAAATGATGCGTAAGGTGAGAATTGAAGATCCGGGAGATACTACTTTCCTTGAGAATCAATTAGCTCATAAAGATGACTTTATCGAAGAAAACGATAAGTTATTCGGAATGAAAGTGGTTACAAATTCAGGTGATTCTGAAAACTTGAAAGAAGGTCAAATTCTTTCTCCTCGTGCCCTTCGTGATGAAAACTCTTTATTGAGAAGAAATGATAAAGAGCTTGTAGAGGCTCGTGATGTTGTTACTGCAACTGCTACTCCTGTACTTCAAGGTATTACGAGAGCGTCGTTACAGACTAAGTCATTCATCTCTGCAGCTTCCTTCCAGGAAACTACTAAAGTGTTAAACGAAGCAGCTGTGGCTGGTAAGGTTGATACATTAGAAGGCTTGAAAGAAAACGTTATTGTAGGTCATAAGATACCAGCCGGTACAGGTATGCGTAGATATGACACTATAATAGTGGGATCGAAACAAGAATTGGAAGAAATGAATAAAGCTAAAGAAGAAGTTAATTATAACTAATTTTTATATAAAGGTGCGTTTTTAGAAACGCACCTTTTATATTTTCAGTTTTTATTCATTAAATAATATAGTATAAAACAGCAAATTTTTAGCAATGTCAGATCAAAAGAAACAACCCAAACAAGGCCAGATAAATATTGAGTTAGACGAAGGTGTAGCCCAAGGTATATACAGCAATTTAGCTATCATTAATCATTCTGTTTCTGAATTTGTGGTTGACTTTGTAACTATAATGCCAGGAGTTCCTAAGAGTAAAGTGAAGTCTAGAATTATCTTGACACCACAACACGCTAAGCGATTTTTAAAGGCATTAAACGATAATGTTAAACGATTTGAACAAGCCCACGGCGAAATCAAAGACTATGAGCAACCGCCTATGCCTTTGAACTTTGGCCCAACAGGCGAAGCATAAAAAAAGCCCCAATTTTTGGGGCTTTTTTTATGCTTTAATTTTTAATAAACTAAACCTATATTTCTACTTAAAATAAAGGCAGCAAACGTTGCTTCGTATTAAGCTTTTGAAGGCTTTTTATTCTATTTCTCAAACTCACTTACAAAATGCAATTTCACATTTGGATATTTAGATTGGGTCATTTGTAGTGTAAATGCTGAATCGGCGAAGAATACAAGTTGACCGCGTTTATCCTTTGCTAAAAATTTGGATTTAACTCTTTTGAAATCGGCGAATTCAGCGCTTTTAGGATCTTGCGCTTCTACCCAACAAGCTTTGTGTACATTCAAGTTTTCATAAGAACAACTTGCGCCATATTCGTGTTCAAGTCTGTACTGAATAACTTCAAACTGAAGAGCACCAACAGTTCCTATTACTTTACGTCCGTTTAATTCAAGTGTAAATAACTGTGCAACACCTTCGTCCATTAATTGGTCAATACCTTTTTCAAGTTGCTTGCTCTTCATAGGATCAGCATTGTTGATATATTTAAAGTGTTCTGGTGAAAAGCTAGGAATTCCTTTATAGAGCATTTCTTCACCTTCAGTAAGCGTATCGCCAATTTTAAAGTTCCCTGTATCGTGCAGTCCTACTATATCGCCAGGGTAGGAGATATCTACTATTTGTTTCTTTTCAGCAAAGAAAGCATTCGGGCTACTAAATTTCATTTTTTTACCATTGCGAACGTGTAGATAAGGTGAGTTTCGTTCGAAAGTACCTGATACAATTTTTACGAAAGCCAATCTATCGCGATGCTTAGGGTCCATATTTGCGTGAATTTTAAATACAAAACCTGAAAAAGCTTTTTCATCTGGATGGACTAAACGAGTATTGCTTTCTTTTGGACGTGGAGTAGGAGCTATTTCAATGAAGCAATCCAGCAATTCACGTACACCAAAATTATTTAAAGCAGATCCAAAAAATACAGGTTGTAACTCTCCATCTAAATACTCTTGCCCGTCAAAATCCGGATAAACTTCTTGTACTAACTCAATTTCTTCACGAAGAGTTTCAGCTGCTTTTTCACCAACTAATTTGTCTAGTTCTGAACTATTTAAGTCTTCTATTTCAATCGTTTCCTCTATGTTTTTTCTACTATCACCACTAAAAAGGTTTATATTTTTTTCCCAAACGTTATAGATTCCCTTAAAGTCGTAACCCATTCCAATTGGAAAACTAAGAGGCGTAACACGTAAGTGAAGCTTTTGTTCAATTTCGTCTAACAAATCAAAAGCATCTCTTCCTTCTCTATCAAGTTTATTCACGAACACAATCATTGGGATGTTTCGCATTCTACATACTTCTACAAGCTTTTCAGTTTGTTCCTCAACCCCTTTTGCAACGTCTATAACAACAATTACGCTATCCACAGCAGTAAGTGTTCTAAATGTATCTTCAGCAAAATCCTTGTGTCCTGGAGTATCGAGAATATTAATCTTTATACCTTCATATTCAAATGCCAAAACTGAAGTTGCTACAGAAATACCACGTTGTCGTTCTATTTCCATAAAGTCACTAGTAGCACCTTTTTTAATCTTGTTGTTTTTTACAGCTCCAGCTTCATTAATAGCTCCACCAAAGAGTAGAAGTTTTTCTGTAAGTGTAGTTTTACCAGCATCGGGATGCGCAATAATACCGAAAGTTCTTCGGCGCTTAATTTCTTTTGTTAAAGACATAATCGTTTTTCGTATATGTTGCAAAGATAAAGTTTGTTATTGGAGAAATAAACTGATGCGGTCGTAAAAAGAGGGGAATTATTATATAGTTGTATTTTATAAAGGTTTAAAAATGCCTAATATATATTTAGACTCAAGCATTTTTGCTATAGGAAGGTTATAAATATATTTAATGAATGAACTTCTATTGCCTTAGATTATACACTTCATTTTGTTGTTGAAATAAACTAAAATTGAAGGCGTGATTTAGTTTATTAATTGTGTAAATGTCGAGCATGTCTGTTAAATCGTTAACTTTGTTTAACATTATAGCGTGTTTTATTATAAAAACGTTAGGATATACGTGTTAGTACGTATATGATATTTTGGAAAATTATGGTACGTTTGTTCTAAAGTTAAGTAGTTGTTGTTCATTTGAACGTGTAAATTGCTTTTCTAAAACTATCCCCATAGAAGCTTTTTTTTAAAAGTTTTGTATCAAGAATTCCCCACTTCAATCTTGATAATTGATTATAAATTTAAGATTTTAAGACTGTCTCCTCTCAAGTTTTGTTTTAAAAAATGATATTATAGTTACATAAGAATATATACCCTAAATTCTTATTTGAAAGAAATAAAGTAAAGTTATATTAAACTCAGACCCAACTCCTCACTGGTCATTTAGGATATATTTTATTTAAAGATATTTTTTGAACTCATAGGCTAGTTCACTTATCCCCACAGGCGCCTTTAGATTTTGTGTACAATAATTTGTTTAGAAACTAATCAATATGAGTTTTTACTCGAATAATTGAGTGGCTTTCTTGACTGATTAAGGTTCTTACTATAAATATGAAAATAAACGACCCATATATAATAAATACAGAATGTTTTATGGAAATGGAATTCACAATTTTCTTGTTGTAAAGCAGACTTGTTAATTACCTAATGCTAGCGTAGTAGCATTTTTCTTTTTAAAAAAGGATTAAAAAAACTGAGGATATGTATAAAATTACTTCTTACAAACACATAAAAAGATTCTCTCTTTTTATACTTATATGTTTAATTTCAAGTATTGGGGTTTTACATTCGCAAACGGTTAATGTTACCGTTCCAACCGGAGGATTTCAAATGGATGGAGATTTAGCGTCCAATACTCCAGCAACTGGTGTTGGAGATTGGGTACAGGGACCTATTGGTTTAGGTGGATTTGTATTAAACAATAATGGTACTCCTGTTGACCCCAACATTACTAGGTTGGTACGTGATGAATATAACGGTGGAGATAATATATTAAAACAAGGGAAATTAAATGACGACCCTAATACTTGGACTTGGGCCTTAGGAAAAGCTACAGGTAAAGGTGATATTAATAACGTAATGTATCACCTAGGTAAGGAACAGACTAGTGGGGATGAATGGATTTTTGTTGGGGGTGACCGTATGGAAACAAATGGTACTAGTTATATAGACTTTGAATTTTTACAGAATACAATAACTACTACAGGTGTTACTAGTGGGGGATTTAGTTCAGCTGGACCAGATGGTGGTCGTACTATAAATGATATACTTTTAACTGTTGAGTACGCTAATGGTGGATCATCGCCAACCGTTCATTTGTATTTATGGAAACATCTTGGAGGATCAAATTATGGATATGTTTCACAAACTTTAGGTCCTAATGGATTTGGAGCCACAAATACTGTAAATGTAAATGTGCCTTTTGGAAGCTTTGGATCCAATAATTATATTCCTTATCAATTTGCAGAAGCAGCTATAAATTTAACAGATTTTTTTGGCTCATTACCTGACCCATGTATTGGAGTTAGTATTAAAACTTTATTAGTAAAAACCAAACAATCTACATCTTCTACAGCATCATTAAATGATTTTGTTTCTCCAATTCAAGTTGAACTTAGTTTCGGGACTGCAGAAATTGATTACGGCGGAGATGGAAGTTTTTGTGAAGGTGGGGGTAATATTATGGTTAACCAAACTGGTATTACAGGAGGAACATATTCTGCATCACCAGCAGGTTTAAGCATTGATTCTACAACAGGAACAATTGATATTCAGAATAGTAATCTAGGTACTTATACTGTAACTTATTCATATAGTACCAACGGATGTAATAAAACTGCCACAACTACTGTTAAAATAGTTAAAGCACCAGACCAACCAACTGCTGATGTAGTTCAACCAACCTGTGAAACACCTTCAGGTAAAATTTCAATTACAGCTCCATTGGGTGCAGGATTTGAATACAGTATTGATGGCACGAACTATCAGGCTTCAGTAGACTTTATTAACTTAAACTCTGGTACTTATAGTGTAACGGCTCGAAATACTTCAGATCCTACGTGTGTTTCTACAGCTTTATCTGTAACGATTAATGATGTGCCAAATGCACCAGCTACACCAACTGCTGATGTAGTTCAACCAACGTGTGCAGTACCAACAGGTAAAATTTCAATTACAGCTCCACTAGGTGTAGGATTTGAATACAGTATAAATGGCACGGATTATCAGGCATCAGTAGATTTTGATGGCTTAACCTCCGGTACTTATAGTGTAACGGCTCGAAATACTTCAGATCCTACGTG
>NZ_VDMC01000010.1 GCF_006346335.1 Aequorivita sinensis | reverse complement strand
ATTCAGGCAGGATAAGTTTCAGTAGGTCTAGATAATTGTCCAAAGCTTTGTTTTAAAAAACAAAAATCAGAATTCTATTTCAATTCACACACAACTTTTGAGAATGATCCGGTTTTACATTGGCTATACTTCAAACCTTGATTTACGGATAGCTTTTCACGAAAATCCTGAAACTCGAAAATTCACTTATAATGCTAAAGATCTCTGTGCTTTGGCGAGTTTTTTATAATCGAAATACAGAAATTCTTAGATGTTTTATCTGGATTATATCCATTTTCAGTAAGCGGACTAACACCTAATGAGGTCCTTTTTTATTCATTTTATCGGTGTATTCTTGTCTCATTGGGTTTTTTCCATTGGCTCTATCCGATTTGTCCCAACTTGAATCGTAAATCCAATCGGTTTCTTCGTGAAATAATATACCTTGAAGCTTTTCATGATCTGTATTTCCACTTATATAAAAATCATATACTTTTACGTAAGTAGAGTCCTTTAAAAGGTGTTTGTGCTCGTTAAGCAATTCATTGAATGTAATGTTAGTCATATAAAATATATTTAGGTTAATAATTATTCATTTCTAAAAATACTCTCACAGGTCAAAATATTACGTTGTTTATATTTCGCAAACTTTTAATCTAATTTTCTGTCAGAACTTGTCAGTTTTGAACCCGTTATTCGTTGCGTTTTTAGGAGTCTAAAAACACTTAATATTTAAAATTGTAATAAATGGGTTGAAAACAATTTTTTCCTAAGAAAAGTGTGGAGTTTTTCAGATAAACATGTAGTAAGTCCTTGTTAAAAAACAAAAAGCCTAGCAAGAATGCTAGGCTTTAAATTGAATATCTTACTTGGTATTATTTACCTGGAAAATCTGGTTTTCTCTTATTAAGAAATGCTTGTGTTCCTTCCTTAAAGTCTTCGGTACCAAAGCAGTTTCCGAATTCTTCAATTTCAACATTAAATCCGTTAACGCCGTCTTCGTAATTAGCGTTTATCGCTTTTATAGCCGATTTAATTGCAACAGAGGAGTTTCTCATAATTTTCCCAGCAATCTTTTCAGTAGTTTCAATTAACGCTTCAGGAGTAGTTACTTGATTTACTAATCCGTACTGCAAGGCTTGGTTAGCATCAATCATTCCCGCTGTCATAATCATTTCCATAGCACGACCTTTACCAACCAGCTGAGGAAGGCGTTGTGTACCTCCATATCCAGGAATTACACCTAGTGAAACTTCTGGTAATCCCATTTTAGCATTGTCTGAAGCTATACGGAAGTGCGCTGCCATAGCTAATTCCAAGCCGCCACCAAGAGCAAAACCATTAACAGCTGCAATTACAGGCGTTGTTAGGTTTGCAACAAAGTCGAAAAGTAATTCTTGGCCTTTAGCGGCAAGATTTCCACCTTCAGCTATTGAAAAATCTGCAAATTCACTAATATCCGCACCTGCTACGAAAGCTTTCTCTCCACTACCAGTAACAATAATCACTTTTGTCTCTGAAGATTCATCTGCTTCTTTAAAAGCATTGTGAAGTTCTTGTATAGTTTCACAGTTTAAAGCGTTTAACTTTGATGGACGATTAATTGTGATGGTAGTAATCCCATTATCAGTTTCGGTAAGTATGTTTTGATAGCTCATTTTATATTTTTTTAGATAATCTTTTTCGTATTTACACTAACTTTTTTCAGTTTAAGGTCTCGATTCTATTAGTTGCAGATGCCAATCTGTACGGAATTTTATTTCGGCGACAGCAAGAAATTACGTTTATAAAATTTGTTACCACAAAGCTACTAAAATCCTATTGTATTGCTGGGAATGAAACTTCAAAAGTGGTACTTTCTGAAGTCGAAGTTAGCGATATTGTTCCGCCGTATCTCTCAACTATATTTTTCACCATTCCCAAGCCAAGTCCCATTCCGCTAGATTTAGTGGTAAATTGCGGTTCAAAAATTCTTTCTTTGTTTTCGTTAGGTACGCCAATTCCATTGTCTGTAACGCGTATACTTACGAAAGCTTCTTTAGCTATTACTTCCACATCAATTCGTGGCTCTTCAGGGTTTTTCTGCTCAATAGATTGAATACTGTTTTTAACCAAATTGGTAACCACCCTAACTAGCTGGGTTCTGTCGAATAGTACGCGAACTTCCTCTTCTTCTGAAAAGAAATATATATAATCTTCAGTAAAAATCTCTAAGGCTAATTTTGTGATTTTAACTACGTTTAGTGTTTCATCTTGCTGTGCTGGCATTTTTGCATAGGTTGAAAATGCCGAAGAAATGGAGCTCAAAGTGTCTATTTGCTGAAGCATGGTGTTGGTGTACTCAGCAATTTTTTGTTCAATATCTGGGTCGTTCCGATCAAATTTCCGTTCAAAACTCTGAACTGTAAGTCGCATAGGGGTAAGCGGATTTTTAATTTCGTGTGCTACTTGCTTTGCCATTTCACGCCAAGCAGTTTCACGTTCGCTAGCTGCGAGCTGTGCGGCACTTTTTTCCAATTCGTCAATCATTCTATTATACGCATTGATAAGTGTTGAGATTTCGGAAGGAGTGTCGCTAAGATGTATTTTCTTGTTTCGAGTATCAAAACGGGTTTCTGCTAACTTTTCACTTATTTCCTTTAAAGATCGAGTAATATATTTTGAAAGAAAATATGCCATTGCAATCGCCACTAATAACATTAGTAAATAGGCGATTCCAAGCCTGTAGAGATAGTCTATAAGCTCTTTGTTGATTAGGTCGTCGTCTTCTATATACGGTAGGTTAAGTATCGCTAAGGGTTTAAAATAACTATCTGTAATGTAAGTGTAAGACGATTGGTATTTTTGGCCTCCTTCTTCAAATGCTTTTATATAGTTTTTATTTGATGAATTTTGAAGCTTATCCAAAACTAAGTCTGGGATTTTTTGTGAGACTGTATCTCTGAAAAAAGAAGGTCTTGAAGATTTTAAAAGATTCCCATCGAGGTCGTAAAGGAAAATTTCGAGTCCGTGGATATCTTTTATTTCGTAAATCTTATCCTTAAAAATTAGAGGAATTTGGTTTGTTTCTTCGGGATAGGTAGTATTGTCTAATACGTATTTAATGTTAGCACGAATAGCCGATTCTTTACGTAACAATCGATCACGATGATAATCTTCAGCTTCTGTTTTGTACTGATTAACGGTAACAATAACAATAAGTACTGAGGCTCCAATGACTAAGAAAATCATGGAGAGAAAGATTCTAGTACGTAGCGATTTTTTATAAAAGTACACTTATATCATTTTGAAGAAGAAAGATAGCAATAATTAATCCGCTTTAATTCAGAATTTAAATTTCATAATTCTTAATTGTTCTTTTCTTCTCTAATTCTTTTATACATTTTATATCCCATCATCAATAACATAGAAAAAGCGATGATTCCTACAGTTCCGTAAATCCAGTTTACAGCACTTTTTAGGATTACTAAGAATACAACAGCAAAGAGAATGATGGTCGGCACTTCATTAAAGAGTCGCATTGAATTTGAAGTGTGTTTAATTACCCCTTTTTGAAGTTGTTTAAAAATTTGATGGCACTTAAAGTGATAAATAATAAGTGCGACTACAAACGCTAATTTTACTTGCATCCAAGCATCTGTAAGCCAAAACATTCGCATACTAATAAGCCATATTCCGAAAAATACTGCTAGAATCATACTTGGCCAAGTAATGATATTCCATAATCGAGAAGCCATTATGTTGAGTTGTTTTCCTAAAATTTCTTTTTCAGGAGAAGGTTTTTGTGAAGCTTCAATTTGATAGACAAACAAGCGAACTATATAAAAAAGTCCTGCAAACCAAGTAACTATAAAAATAAGGTGTAATGATTTTATGTATAGGTAGTATTGTTCCATTGAAATAGTATAGAAAAACAGTTTAAAAGTAACCTTTTAATATTTATTCTTTTAGGGTTTTTCGAATTTCTCTATTTAAAAAATATCCAGTAACGATAGTAGACAGTATATCTGCCACAGGGAAAGAAATCCAAACCCCTAATTCACCAAAGTAATGTGGCAGAATAAATATTAATGGGATAAAGAAAAAACCTTGCCTTGTTAATGTTAGCAGTAAAGCGGGAACTGCTTTTCCAACTGCTTGAAAGTATGCCGAACCTATAAGTTGAATTGCGATAATAGGAGTAGCAGCAAACACCCAGCGCATATAATGTGGGGTTTCTGAAAGAATGTCGGGGTCATTAGTAAATACGGAAGTTATGGCTTCAGGAAACGACATTATTATTATGAAAATTAAAATCCCTAATCCTCCTGCGTATAATATGGCTGTGTTAATGCTTTCTCTTACGCGTTTGTATTTATTTGCGCCATAATTATAACCTGCGATAGGTAAAAATCCTTGGGTAACTCCTAGAACTGGGAAGAGTGCAAACATCAACATTCTCCCAATAATTCCATAGGCTGCAACTGAAGCTTCACCGCCAAAATTAAAGAGAATATTATTCATTAACAGGTAGGTTACACTAACTACTGCCTGCCTCGCTAAGGTTACAAATCCTAAAGCCGATATTTCCTTTAAAATGGGAAGGTCTAAACCAAAATGTGACCAGTTTATTTTTAGTTCAGCTTTATCGCTTAAGAAATAATAAAGTATGTAAAAGAAAGATAAGGAGTATGAAATAGTGGTCGCCCATGCGGCACCTGCCATCCCCATATCGAAGATATAAATGAAAATATAGTCTAAAAGGAGGTTCCCTATAGAAGGAATAATCATCGCAATCATTGCGAATTTTGGTTTCCCTTCAGCGCGGATTACATTGTTTCCCATCATACTAAGGGCGAGAAGGGGCACTCCGTATAATACTATGCGATAATAAATTTTTGCAGGCTCAAATATGTCGCCTTTACCTCCGAAAGCTGGAATTAAATCGTTAATAAAAGTTAATCCAAAAATCACCATTGCTACAGTAAGCAATAGCGTTAGTGTGATTTGATTTCCAAAAGTTTTAAGAGCTCTCGCTCTGTTGTTAGAACCTAAAGCTCTAGATATAATAGAAGATCCTCCAATACCAATTGCCATACCCAAAGCGGCAATAAAAAATGATACAGGTAGAACTACATTTATTGCTGCAATGGCAATAGAACCAATCCAATTCCCAACAAAAATAGTGTCTACCACTACATTGAGTGACATCACTAAAATTCCGATTGATGCGGGTAAAGCTTGTTTTACCAATAAGCTACCAATAGCATCGGTGCCAAGAGCATCAGACTGATTAGGTTTCATATAGTTTCTGAAAATTTATTACCCTGAAAATTGCATTCTCTTTATATAAAGAGATATGGTTCAATTAGGCAATTGCCGTTTTTACATCTGCAATTCTCCATTGGTCAATCCATCCTGTTAAAACATCAACCCAATCGTCACGATCGTTTAGACAAGGTATTGTTGTGAATTCTTTTCCGCCAGCTTCGTGAAAAATTTCTTCTCCTTCCATAGCGATTTCTTCCAGTGTTTCTAGGCAATCACTCACAAAAGCAGGTGTTACAACTGCAATTTTTTTAGCTCCTTCTAATCCAAATCTTTCAATTGTTCTGTCTGTAGGTGGTTTTAACCAAGGATCAAAACCTAAACGCGACTGAAAGGCATTAGAATATGTTCCAGGTTTTAAGTTTAACTTTTCGGCAACTAATTCGGTTGTTTTAAAACATTGATGACGATAGCAATATTCGTGGGCTGGAGAATCTGTTACACAACAGCTGCCGTCTATTTTACAATGACTTTTAGTTATATCTCTTTTGTAAATATGTCGTTCAGGGACACCGTGATAACTAAACAGCAAATGCTCATAATCTACACCTTCCAAACTTTCGGCAATACTTTTTGAAAGTACTTCAATATATTCTGGCTTATTGTAAAAAGCCGGAAGTGATGTTATTTCAAGTTGCGGAAAAAACTCCTTTTTTAGTTCTTCCACTTTCACATCAATGGTTTCGGTTGTAGCCATTGCAAATTGCGGGTATAAAGGAATCGTTAAAACTTCATCCACATCTTGATCAACCAATTCTTGTAGCCCTTTTTTTAAGGTCATACTTCCATAACGCATGGCCAAAGCAACAGGAATTGTAATTTTTTTCTGAATTTTTTCTTGAAGTCGTTCTGAAATTACAATTAAAGGAGACCCCTCATCCCACCAAATCTTTTTGTAAGCTTCGGCTGATTTCTTAGGTCGTGTGTTTAATATAATCCCTCTTACTATAAAAGAGCGAAGCCAAAAGGGAACGTCAATAACCCGTGGATCCATCAAAAACTCGTCAAGATATTTTTTTAAGTCTTTCGGGTCGGTGCTATCAGGTGAACCGAGATTTACTAGGAGAACTCCTTTCATTTGTGATTTAAATTTAAAAAAAACAAAATTACTCTTTTAAAATTGAACCTTCAAGATTGATATTGGTAATTAATCCTATGGCAATATTAGAAAAGCTTATGTGTTATTTAAGCCTTAATTGCTGAAGCAGAAAAGATTAAAACAAAAAAAACCCCGAAAATTCAATTTTCCTTGAATATCGGGGGTTTACAAACTAACAATTAATCAGACTCTAACTTATCTCAGTTATAAATTCTTCTTTTGGAGTACGTACTTTTTTCATATTTACCAACCAGTCTTCCGATTCATCGCGGTAACCTAGCGTTAAAATAAGTGTACTCTTTAGACCTTGTTTCTTTAAGTCTAGAAGCTCATCTACAGTTTCAGGAGTAAATCCTTCCATAGGTGTAGCGTCAATTTTTTGCTCAGCTGCAGCTGCAATAGCCAAACCAAATGAAATATAAGCTTGTTTAGCAGCGTGATGTGCATGCCACTCTTGACTTAGTGGTTCGTACATACTCCAAAGGTTGTTTTTATATGCGTCCATAGTTTCAAGCGGTAATCCACGCTCATTCATTGTGTAATTGAAAACAGATTCTATTCTGTCTAAAGTATACCCATCCCAAGAAGCAAAAACTAAAACGTGTGAAGCATCCAAAATCTGACTTTGATCCCAAGCTGCTGGCTTTAATTTAAGTAATAACTCTTTATTAGTGATTACAAATATTTTATAAGGTTGAAGTCCAGAAGACGAAGGAGCTAATCGCGCTGCTTCTAATATATAATCAAGTTTTTCTTGTGGAATGGTTTCTCCATTCATTTTTTTAGTAGCATAACGCCACTTCAAATCTTCAATTAATTTCATATATCTATGGTTTTCTTAACTTTTACTTATTTAATTTTTCTAATAATTTCTCAGCAACTAATTCTGAAGATGCTGGGTTTTGACCTGTAATTAATAGTCCATCTTCAACTGCATAAACAGCCCAATCTTCACCTTTAGAATATTCTCCTCCATTTTCTTTCAACATGTCTTCAACTAAAAATGGAACAACATTGGTTAATTGTACTGCATCTTCTTCGCTATTAGTAAAACCTGTAACCTTTTTTCCTTTAACTAAAGGTGTGCTAACTGCTTTTTTAGTATTCTTGAATACTGCAGGAGCGTGACATACAGCTGCAATTGTTTTGTCGTTATTATAAAATGACTCTATAAGTGCAATAGAATTTTTGTCTTCAGCTAAATCCCATAACGGTCCGTGTCCACCAGGATAGAAAACAGCGTCGAAGTTTGCCTGATCTACTGTTTCTAATTTTACTGTGTTGGCAAGTATGGCTTGCGTTTCTTTATCCTTATAAAACCTTACCGTAGCTGGGGTTTGTGATTCCGGAGATTCGCTTTTTGGGTCTATCGGTGGTTGACCTCCTTTAGGAGAAGCTATTGTAATTTCAACACCTTTATCTTTAAGTAAATAATAAGGAGCAGCAAATTCTTCTACCCAAAATCCCGTTTTCTCTCCTGTATCTCCTAAATCGGAGTGACTTGTTAATACAAATAATACCTTTTTCATCTTTTCTTGTGTTAATGGCTTTAATTCTTCATTTGTTATCTCGTCTTTTTGTGAGTTTCCACAAGAAGAAGTTAACGAGGTGATTATCACCGTAAAAAGAATTAAATTCGGTTTAATGAATAACTTCATAGCCTTTAAACTCTATTCACTTATTTATAACAGCAAAGGTAGCGGGTAGAATTGTCAAAAAAATTGACCTATGGTAATAAATCAACCTTTTACTAGTTCTTTGCGAATTCGGCTAAGGCTTTGGGTGGTAATTCCTAGATAGGAAGCAATATGGTAGTTTTTTACGTTTTGCTCTATATTAGGATAGAAGTTTACAAAACTTAAATAACGCTCGGAGGCAGATTGAGCGAGATTAGAAATTATTCTTTTTTGAAAAGAGGCAAAGGCGCGCTCCATTTTTTTGCGAAAGAAAGATTCTAGCTTTGGAATCTTTAAATAAAGCAATTCCATGTCTTCCTTAGATATTTTAAAAAGTATAGCATCCTGAATACATTCAATATTCATTACTGCTTTGCTGCTGCTAAAAAATGCGGTGTAATCGCTAATCCACCAATCTTCTATTGCAAATTGAACCGTGTGTTCCTTCCCTTCTGGGTCTATATAATATGTACGTAAACATCCGTCTGCAACAAAGTATTGGTCGTAAACCTGCTGTCCAGCTTCTAGCAATAAACTGTGTTTTGGAAGATTTAGTTTTTTAAAACTTTGCGCTAGTAATTGTTTCTCTTCAAAAGTGAAAGTGAGATTTTTAAAGATAGTTTCTACTAGTTCAGTTTCAATAGACATTTAAAAACTTTAGTATTTAGGATGTTTAAACATTAAGACCCATTAAAAATTTCTTTGGAGTAGTGCCGAATTTCTTTTTAAATGCGGATATAAAATGACTTGAAGTACTATATCCTACTTTAAGTCCAACTTCGTTTACGTTATGTGATCCTGTAGCTAATAATTGACGTGCAACTTCCATTTTATAGTCGAATAAAAAACTAAACACCGAATCGCCGTAAATTTGCTTAAACCCTTCTTTTAATCTGTTAATTGGTAAATTAATTTCATCGGCAAGCTGTTGTAGGGTAGGTGGCTCAGCCATCCTAGAGATAATAATTTGCTTGGCCTGTTTAATTTTTGAAATATTCACTTCATCTGCTAAAAACGGACATTGCTCTATGTCGGCATCGGCAGGGCGATTAAAATATAAACTTAGCAACTCATAAGCTTTCCCTTTAAAATATAGAGGTTTTATAGTTGGGTGTAAGTTGTAATTCATCAATTGATTCAACACAATTGCCATAGAAGGTGAAATTGGACTGTCCTTATAATATTTCCGGTCTTTATTTTCTTCATTTAAGAAGGTGATATAATCGGCTTCCGTTGAAAAAAAACTGTGGAACTTATTAATAGGAAGCAATACTGAAAGCACCCAGGTGTTAGGGGTTACGTGCAAATCTAACGGTAAATCTCTTTGAGGGTTATATAGTAAAAGTGAGTTATTTTCTTTTATAGGTAGAACGTAGTTACCATTGTTGAATGAAAATGATGCCGCTCCTTTTATGCAAAAGTGAAATTGAATAAAGTTAGAACTTACTTCTCGCTTAAATATTTGATTATCATTAGTTTCGTTGTTGAATTTTAAAATGAAAAAACCAGTTTCAATTGCTATTTCTTCATAAAAACCTACCCCGTTTTCATGTAAACTTTGAGCGGTATTTTTTTGATTATTCATTTAAATATTGAATTGATTTATTTAGAATAGTTCTAAATAAAAATATGTTATATTTGTTGGGAAACCGCTAAATTAGGGCATTATATATGATAAATGTCATATTTTGATTAATTTTAACACGTAGCGATACAAAAGATACCGCTAGCGTTACTTTTTGAAAAAGTATGACAGTACATTTGCCTAGTTTTAAATATTATGCCTAAAAATTTTTTACATACTACAGAAATGAATAAGCTAGGCATCCTTAATTTCTATTTCTCAAATATTCTTTGTGGATGAAAAATAACTTAAAGTCATATTCTGGTGAAACCCTTGAGGGTCATTTTTACGCGATTGGACTAAACTATAAAAAAGCAGATGCCGAGATACGCGGTCATTTTAGTATTGATGATAATACAAAAAAGCAAATCTTAAAGCAAGCGAAAGAAAATGGAATTCCATCACTTACCGTTATTTCTACTTGTAATCGTACGGAGCTTTATGGTTTTGCACAACATCCATATCAGCTTATAAAGTTACTATGCGAATATACAAATGGTACTGTAGAAGAGTTTGAAAAAGTAGCCTATATTTATAAAAACCACGATGCCGTTTCGCATATTTTTACTGTTGGAACTGGATTAGATAGTCAGATTTTAGGAGATTTCGAGATTATTAGTCAGTTGCGTAATTCGTTTCGCGAGTCTAAAAAACACGATATTTTCAATCCATTTATGGAGCGTCTTGCAAATGCAGTTATTCAAGCAAGTAAGCGTATAAAAAATGAGACTAAAATTTCTTCAGGAGCAACATCTGTTAGTTTTGCCGCGGTGCAATACATTATGAAGATGGTTCCAGAGGTTTCAGAAAAAAATATTTTACTTTTCGGAACTGGAAAAATTGGTAGAAATACTTGTGAGAACTTAATAAAACACACAAAAAACGATCATATAACCCTTATAAACCGCACCAAAGAAACTGCTGAGAAAGTTGCAGGTAAATTTAATTTGGTGGTTAAGGATTATGCCGATATACAAAGTGAAATAGCGCAAACCGATATTCTTATTGTTGCAACAGGCGCACAACAGCCAACTATTTCAAAGGAACTTTTATATTTAAAAAGACCACTTTTAATTTTAGATCTTTCAATTCCTAAAAACGTTTCTGAAAATGTTTTAGAAAATGAATTGGTAACGCTAGTTCATTTGGATGAACTTTCAGCATTAACCGATGAAACGTTAGAACAACGTGCATCACAATTGCCAAAAGCGAGAAAGATTATTTCTGAAATTGAAAAAGATTTCAATAAATGGGCGGACAACAGAAAATTTGCTCCTACCATTAGAGCTTTAAAACTTAAGCTTGCTGAAATTAAAGAAGGTGAGATAGACTATCAAAGTAAAAAGATAGAAGGCTTTAATCAAGAACAAGCCGATATTATCAGCGATAGGCTAATTCAAAAAATTACTACACATTTTGTCAATCACTTAAAAGGCGAAGAAGGCTCTGCCGAAAGTATTGAACTAATTAGAAGAGTTTTCCAACTTGAAACTGCTTAGTCTTGAAAAAAACCATTCGAATTGGTACCCGCGATAGTGAATTAGCACTTTGGCAAGCCAATACTGTAAAATCTAAACTAGAAAATCTAGGTTATAAAACCGAGCTAATGCCCGTAAAATCAGAAGGAGACTTAGTCCTAGACAAGCCTCTTTACGAGATGGGTATTACTGGTATATTTACCAAAACGCTAGATGTAGCTATGATTAACGGTATTGTTGATATAGCTGTGCACAGTATGAAAGATGTACCTACTCTTTTACCTAAAGGAATAGTGCAAACTGCAGTATTAGAAAGAGCTACATCACAGGATATTCTAGTAGTTGAATCTGAGGTTGACTTTGAAAAACCTTGTACAATCGCAACTGGAAGTCTTCGAAGACAAGCACAATGGCTACACAGATATCCCAATCATAATTTGGTTGATTTACGCGGAAATGTAAACACCCGTTTACAGAAATTGAAAGACAATAAATGGGAGGGAGCAATTTTTGCTAAAGCAGGATTGGAAAGAATTAATGTGTTGCCAGGAAAATTCATCGACTTAGATTGGATGATTCCTGCGCCAGCACAAGGCGCGATGGTGATAGTTGCAATGGAGAACGATCCGTTTTCAATAGAAGCTACATCAAAATTGAATCATTCCGCTTCAGAAATATGCACCCATATAGAAAGAGAATTTTTAAATACTTTAGAGGGTGGGTGTACTGCGCCAATTGGTGCTTATGCTCAAATTATTGACGATGAGGTGATGTTTAAAGGATGCTTATTTTCTTTAGATGGAAAAGATATGCTTGAAATTGAAAAAAGGGTAAAAACATCAGATTATAAAAGATTTGGAAGAGAATGTGCTTTAAACATACTGTCTAATGGAGGAAAAGAATTAATGGCCGAAATTAAACAGCATACCAATAAATAGGCTGCTAATAATGTTGTAATGAAGAGCGTTCTGTCTACCAAAAAACTGAGCTTTTCCCAAAGGGAATTGTTGCTTAACGCAGGGATATCATTGGTAGAATACAACGCAATAAAAATCGACTTTATAGACTTTAAAGCGCCTTCTGAAATTGATAATGCTATAATTACGAGTCAAAACTCTGTAAGTGCTATTCAACATGCGAATATTAAAATTCAGAATTGCTATTGTGTAGGAGAAAAGACTAAGGCACTTTTAGAGAAAAATGGTCAAAAAGTGATCAAAATGACTGAATATGCTTCGGAATTAGCGCCATATTTAGTTGAAAATCATAAAAACGATCATTTTTATTTTTTCTGTGGAAATATAAGAAGCGACGTTATCCCTTCAGCTTTAAATGAAAATAATGTCTCTTTCGAAGAAATAAAAGTATACAATACAAGCTTACAACCAAAAAAGATTGAAAGACAATTTGATGCAATCATGTTTTTTAGTCCGAGTGGTGTAAGAAGTTATTTTAGAGAAAATAAAACTGAAGCCTTGGCTGTGTGCATTGGCACAACAACTGCTTCAGAAGCTAAAAATTACACAGATCATGTAGTTGTTTCAAACGCTACAATTGTTGAAAGTGTAATAGCGAAGACTGTAAAAATGTTACGAACTTAATATCTGTAAGCCTATGGGGTTAAATCTGTTAGGTTTATAATAATAATGCTATGATAAAAAACGATTTATTCTTAAAAGCACTTCGCGGAGAAACCGTGGAGCGTCCACCTGTATGGATGATGCGTCAAGCAGGAAGATATCTTCCGGAGTTTATGGAGATTAAAGAGAAATACGATTTCTTTACTCGTTGCCAAACTCCTGAACTCGCTAGTGAAATTACAGTACAACCTATCCGTCGCTACGGAATGGATGCTGCTATTTTATTTAGTGATATTTTGGTGATTCCACAGGCCATGAATATTCACGTAGAAATGAAACCTGGAATTGGCCCGTGGGTTCCAGAGCCAATCCGTTCTCAAAAAGATTTGGAACGCGTTATTGTACCAGATATTAATGACACACTTGGCTATGTAATGGAAGCTATTAAAATGACCAAGGAAAAATTAAACGATGAAATTCCATTGATTGGTTTTGCTGGAAGTCCATGGACAATTTTATGCTACTGTGTGCAAGGTCAAGGAAGTAAGAATTTTGACAAAGCAAAAGAGTTTTGTTTTACACAACCAGTTGCTGCACACGAATTGCTTCAGAAGATTACTGATACTACAATTTTATACTTAAAAGAAAAGGTAAAAGCAGGTGTTAATGCTGTTCAGGTTTTTGATAGTTGGGGTGGAATGCTTTCACCAACCGATTATCAAGAATTTAGTTGGAAATATATTCAACAGATTATCGACGCATTAAAAGATGAATCTCCAGTTATTGTATTTGGAAAAGGATGCTGGTTTGCCTTAGATGTAATGGCTAAAAGTGGTGCTTCTGCATTAGGTGTAGATTGGACTTGTTCTCCTAAAAACGCTAGATACCTAACAGGAGGAAACATTACCCTACAAGGTAACTTTGATCCGACTAGACTTTTCAGTCCGCCGTCTGAAATTAAAAAGATGGTGAAACAGATGATTGATGAGTTTGGAAAAGATCGTTATATAGTAAATTTAGGACACGGTATTTTACCTAATATTCCAATTGAGAATGCAGGTGCTTTTATAGAAGCTGTAAAAGAATACAAACAAGATTAAATGCTTTGGCGAATTTTTAATAGATTAGATTTCAAGCAACTCTTTGGGTTGCTTGGTCTTTTTATTAGAAATCCGTTTTATGGAATTCCAACCATTTTTGCCACCAAAAATTGTATGCTTATTGCACAGAAAGAATATGGCAATACGCATCATTTAAATAATCCGGCAAATGCATTTAGGCACGCCCTCTGGGTGATATTGATAATCCGAAGATGCTTAAAGTGGAGGAGGGATGAGGAAAAAGCAAAAGCTTGGGCTAAAAAGTTCACCGATTGGCACGAGGATTTCTCACCTAACGAACCATTAGATAGAGCCATGGATATCCATAATAATTTAATGGGAATTATTTTTTATGAAGAAATAAAGAATAAAAGCGAGGAAGAAATTGTAACTTTTTTGAAACAAAAAGCAGAGGAAGCGGCAAAGATTGAAACTGTTGAAGAGGTTGAGAGATTTGATGATAAGTTGGTCTATATAGCCTAGTTTGTCATTATAGTTATTCTGCAACGTTTGAAACTCAAAACTATGATTAAAAACATTCTAAGAGGCATAAGAGCATACGTTGGAACTTTCAAGCTTATAAGTAAACTTGGGCTTTGGAAGTACTTTGGAGTGCCGATGGCAATTAGTTTTTTTACGGCAATCTTAATTGCGTTTTCAGCTTGGGGTTTAAGTGATAATCTTGGTGCATTTATATCAAAAGTTTGGTTTTGGGAATGGGGAGCGGAGACTTTTAAAACGATAAGCGAATTTATAGGAGCCTTAATTATCATTGCACTTGGGCTTATTCTTTATAGGCATATTGTAATGGCACTTAGTGCACCTTTTATGAGTCCTGTTTCAGAAAAAATTGAAAAGCATTTATACGGGGTGGACAACATAGACCACTCGCATAGAAACACAACCAATGCGGGGCAATTATGGCGAGGAATTCGACTAAATGTCCGAAACTTATTGATGGAGTTAATGATTACCATACCTATAATTCTAATCGGTTTTATCCCTGTAATTGGAATAGCATCATCAATTTTGTTGTTTTTAATACAGAGTTATTACGCAGGCTTTGGAAATATGGACTATACGTTAGAGCGACATTTTAAATATGCTGAAAGCATTCAATTTGTTAAGAAAAACCGAGGTTTGGCAATAGGAAACGGTATTGTATTTATGCTTGTACTATTAATTCCTGTGGTTGGAATTATCTTGGTTTTACCTCTTTCAGTAACCGCAGCAAGCACAGAAACTTTAAAAGTTTTGGAAAACCAAAAAACAACTCAAAGGGTGTCTAATATACTGTAACTCGTCTGCGTTTTGGTAAGGTTTTGAAACCATCCTGCAAGGTCTCTAAGACATCCTGCAAGGTCTCTAAGACCTTGTAGGTATTAAAAACGAAGGATTATGAAACTAGAAACAATTGAACAATCACATTACTACCATATTTACAATCGAGGTATTAATGGGGAGAATATTTTTAAGACTGAAGAAAACAAACGCTATTTTCTTCAATTATTTGGAAAATATGTTGCTCAGAATGTTGAAGTTTTTGGTTATTGTTTAATGGATAATCACTTCCATTTTCTTATTCAAGTTAATTCGAAACCGGAAGAATTTACTAAGAGTATTTCCGATTTTTTCAATGCTTATGCAAAGGCATTCAATAAATTTGCAGGACGTACGGGAAGCTTATTTGAAAAGCATTTTAAAAGAATAAAGGTTAAGGATGAAAACTATATAAAGTCTCTTTTAATTTATATTCATAATAATCCTAAAGAAACACAGGATATTACAAAGTATAAGTTTTCCTCTTTTCATCATTATTTAAATCTAAGTCAACCAGAATATTTTAAAATTTCAAAAGATTATATAGTTAACACTCTTTTTGAATCTATAGAAAATATGGCGTATTCACATAATAAAGAAATACTTGCAGGAGAAGACCTACAAGGAGCCCCCGCAGAAAAGGCGGGGGAACATCTTGCAGGAAATAGTCAGATTCAAAATAATTTTGACTTACCCGGCGATAACAACAAAAGCAACTGTTTTGTGGACCCAAACTCCCAAACTAAAAAGAATATGAAAGAACAATTTGTAGCCTACATAAAAAATTTACAAAACGAAATAACTTCAGCCTTAGAGTCAATAGACGGTAAGGCGAAGTTTCAAGAAGATAAATGGATTCGCAAAGAAGGCGGTGGCGGCCGAACTCGCGTGATTGAAAACGGAAATGTTTTTGAAAAAGGAGGAGTTAATATTAGTGAAGTACACGGGAAATTACCTGAAAGTATGCAGGCGTATTTCGGAGTAAAAGACGCAGATTTTTTTGCTTGTGGCTTGAGCTTAGTACTACACCCAAAAAACCCAATGGTACCAACAGTACATGCAAACTGGCGCTATTTTGAAATGTACGATGCTGCAGGAAATATTGTAGATAGTTGGTTTGGTGGAGGACAAGACTTAACACCTTACTACTTATTTGAAGAAGACGCAGCACATTTTCACAAGGTGTGCAAAACAGCTTGCGACAAACATAATAGTGAGTTTTATTCGACGTACAAAAAGCGTTGCGACGAATATTTTTGGAATTCTCATCGCGATGAAGCTCGTGGAGTTGGAGGCTTGTTTTTTGATTATTTAAAGAAGACCGATGAGATGAATATGAAAGACTGGTACAATTTTGTAACCGAAGTTGGTAATAGTTTCTTAGATTGTTATCTGCCGATTGTTGAAAAGAGAAAAGACCTTTCATATTCTGAAGAAAATAGAACTTGGCAAGAAATTCGTCGTGGGCGTTATGTTGAGTTCAACTTAGTTCACGATAAAGGAACTTTGTTTGGATTAAAAACCAACGGTCGTATAGAGAGTATTTTAATGAGTTTACCGCCACACGTTCAATGGAAGTACGATCATCATCCAGAGGCGGGGAGTGAAGAAGAAAAGCTTGTTGAGGTATTAAGAAACCCTAAAGAGTGGGTTTAATCTGCACAGCCATTTTCTTGATTGTCCAGAAACTTTCTTTTGCAGACTAGTTTTCTTCACAGCGATACAAATATCACTGTTCCTGCAAGGGAGTCCCAGATCATAAGTGAATTAGCTTCGCCTTTGCAGGGAACTACCATCACTTCCATATCAACGACTTTTTTGATTTTAGGTTGTTCCCATGCTGAAAATAATGAAAGCGGGCTTTTAACAATAGTTTTCTGCCTATAGCATTTCTAGTAAAAGTGAGTTCTGCCTTTCCATTGTATTTTTTCCAATGTCTGAAGAATAAATCTGCATCCTTTTTCCTTTCGGCAAATAGCTTTGGAACGCTGTAATAATTGGCAAGCCCCAATTTATTTCTAAACCAGCCAGATTGACTAACAATATAGCGCGGATTTTCAACAGGAGATATAATTTCTTCAAGGTAATCTGTAAAAAGCCAACTTTCTTTAACTGTGGCACCTTGTAAAAAACAGCTTATTTCCGTTTGATTAATATTTTCAATTACAACTTCAATTTCGGTTGCGGCAGATTTTATAATCTGTTTTTCAATCATAGCTGCTTTTAAGGCATTTGCCATTTTTTTCAACTGTTTATCTCTTCTGCCATATTTAAGATATAATTTGAGTGCTTTAAAAGTTTTTGGGACAAATATTAAAACAATTCCGCTTCCTACGGCATAGAAGAAATAAAGAAATCCACGTGAAACTAAGGTGAAAAAGTTTTTTAAAAAAAGTTCAGGAATGGTAATTGCCATTAATACTGAAATTTCGACAAAGGCATATTTCACTAAATCTCTATAATAATACTTTTTTGGTTTTGTGGAAGTTGTTTTGGATTCAAAATCTAGCTTCAACTCTCGAATCAATATGTTTCCCTTTTCTAGCGCTTTATCCCATCTTTTCTTTACGTTGGGGCGATTTAATGCCAAAGAGCACATTTTCTCATTTAAAACTTCTACTTCTGAGAGCGCCCTGGTTATTTTAAAACGGGAAATACCGTTTTGTATATAAGGTTGTCTTTCAAGAGAAATTCCGCAGAAGGCATTAAACCTTCGGGTTAACGTTTCTAAATCGGCACCGCCAATATTACTAGTGGGATCCACGCAAGCAAGATGCCAGATGTTTGCTACTTTTTCGGGTTTTAAAGGGTTTATGCGAAGTGCCCGACCGCGCATTTGATTGGAGGTTACAAAGGAGCCAACATATGAGGCTAGAATGAGTGTATTAATTGCTGGTGCATCCCAGCCTTCACCCAATAACGATTTCGTGCCAACAACGACTTGAATAAATCCATCTTCAAATAGTTGCGTTATAGCGCCTATTATTTGCTTTTTTCCGTATAATGTTGGCTTGATAATAATATACTCTGTGTCCCATAAAATGGATTGAGTGAAAGCATTTCTAGATATATTAGAGGTTAATTCATTCAACACCGAATTGTGAATTAAAATCAACGAGCCAGTAAGTACGGCTAATTTACTTTTTTGAAGTTTTAAAGAATCGTCGTTCTTTATGTTGTTTCGAAGATGCTGAAAGATAGGAACTACCCCCATTTTGTTGATATCTGAAAGCGTCTCACCATATTTAAAATCGAGATACTCTTTTCTGATATAGTCTGAAAGAACTACCATTCTCAGTGAATTCCCTAAGTTTTCACTTTCTATCTTCGTGATTTCAACAATACTCCTAAGCTTTGAAGGACTTTGGGAGAGGGAACGATACAGATTGCCTTCGCCAACAAGATTAATCCGTTGTTTATCGAAAGCACCAATTTTTCGCAGCTTCTTTTCAAGGGTATTTAGCAGAGTTTCATTATCAATATAAACCTCTCTATTATCAACTAAAAGGGGTTGCAGTAAAGCTTCAACCCACTCATAAGTAAATGAAGGGAAGGTGATGTTTTTTGGGTTCACCCCTAATACTTCAATTTTTTCTGAAGGAATTTCAAAATCAATCGAATTTAAGTATATAAGCATCGCCGAATAGAAATCTGGATGTTCGTAAATAGCTTCTAGTAAATTTTCAGTATTCTCATAAAATGGATGCTTCAGAATAAAGTTTTTAAAATCTTCATCTGCTTTTAACCATGAAACAAAGGCTAGTATCTGCTCGCGATATTTGATTATATATCGAATTTGTTCTTCATCCGGTAGCGAAAAATAAATATAATCCTGATGTGGGCATATGTTCCCTTCCTTTACCAATTCTGGTAAGCCGATTTCCATATCTATAGGACCACACAATTTAAAATAGTTGGCTATCTCATTGGCTTCACTGTCATATGGTGGGGTTGCGGTCAGAGAAATTACAGTGCAATCTGGAAGTTGTTTTAAACTAATTAGGGGTTTCCACCATTCCTTTTTTAGATGGTGCGCCTCGTCTAAAAGAAGATTTTCGATTCCACATTTCTGAAAAAAATTAAGCAATTTAGTATCAGAACTTTCCATTTCATTCTTATAAAAAGAATGTAAAGATTGATACGTAGAAAAGGTAAGTGTTTTTGGGTTTTTTAAGTTGAAGGAAACTTGTATTGAATGTTCACCGTTTACAAAACATTCTAACATTCGCTCGTACCATTGATTACGAATTGTTAAAGTGGGGGATAAAATGAGTGTCTTTTTGTTTATTCTGCGTACCATTTCTAACCCCAAAACAGTTTTTCCAGCGCCAGGAGGCGCTACTATATGCAAATGTTTATCTTCTATATGCATTTCGAAATCTTCCAAAAAACGCGCTTGATAGCTTCGCCAGGTAAATTTGAATAGTAGGGATGAGGATAGCGTGTTCAATATATGGAAGGCTCAGATTATAGTAGTAAATTTGCAACGCTAAAAATAAAGTATTTTAACGAGTTTAAAATATCATGTAAAATATGGTTTTTGGTAGAATAATTTTGCGGATTTGATTTTTAAATCGGCGATTTTAGATTTATCAAACAATCTAAAAATTCAAGTCTAAAATTTAAAATCTAAATAGATATGTATCCATTAAGAAGAAACAGAAGATTGCGAACTAGTGAAAGTATGAGAAGTTTAGTTCGCGAAACAATTTTAAGTCCGAATGATTTTATCGTTCCGCTTTTTGTTGTTGAAGGGAAAGGTGTTAAAGAGGAAATTGCCTCAATGCCAAATTACTATAGGTTGAGTTTAGATTTGCTTGAAAAAGAGGCAAAGGAACTATGGAAGCTTGGGTTAAAGTCGGTTTTGCTTTTCGTAAAAGTTGATGATAAATTGAAGGATAACACCGGAAAAGAGGCATTAAACCCTGATGGGTTGATGCAACGTGCTATTAAAACAGTTAAAAATGCTGTACCTGAAATGCTTGTAATGACCGATGTGGCATTAGATCCATTTTCAGCCTATGGCCACGATGGAATTGTATCTGAAGGAATAATTCTTAACGATGATAGTAGTGCCGTTTTAGCCGAAATGTCACTTAGTCACGCTCAGGCAGGTGCCGATGTTATTGCACCTAGTGATATGATGGACGGACGTATTTTTGAGATTAGAACCTTATTGGAAGATGAAGGTTTCCACAATACCGGGATTATGGCTTATAGCGCTAAATACGCGTCTGCATTCTACGGTCCATTTAGAGACGCACTAGATTCTGCTCCAGTAGATTTAAAAAATATTCCAAAGGATAAAAAAACGTATCAAATGGATTTTGCGAACCGCGAAGAAGCTATTCGTGAAACCATAATGGATATTGAAGAAGGAGCAGATATTGTTATGGTAAAACCTGGGCTTTGCTATTTAGATATTGTTCGTGAAATTAAGAATGAGGTAAATGTTCCTGTGGCAGTTTATCAAGTTAGTGGAGAATATTCTATGTTAAAAGCTGCAGCTGAAAAAGGTTGGTTAGATCACGATGCAGTTATGATGGAGCAAATTACAGCTATAAAAAGAGCTGGAGCCTCTATGATTGCAAGTTACTTTGCTAAAGACGTTGTGAAGATTATTTCATAGCTTGAACCTCATAAGATAATAGGAGCGATGTTTTTTAGATTATAGTCTAAAAAACATCGCTCTTAATATTTTAGTGGATTTAATAATTAGCAAAAATTTAAATTTTCGAATTCAATTTTAGATTACATTTGTTTAGTGAAATTTGCAAAAAAACATATAAATACATTCTTAATTACGATTGCCACTTTTTTGGTATTCGGGAATGTTGCTATTGCAAGTGAAGTACTTTCGACTACAGATAAAGCTGTTGTTGTTTCTCAGTTTCAACAAGATGATAATAGCAAGCCTTTTGAAATTAATAAGGTATCAATAGGAGAGGCTTCTCAAACTATCACCCAAAATGAATCTTCGAATGCAGGTTTGACCGGACTTTTTTATTCTAATAAAGAGTTTCCAAATACCTGTAATTCTTCAGTTATTAAATGTTCTTTTTCTTTAAAGGACAAACGTGAACTGATTTTTCAATATCTCTTTCCATTTCATTTCTTCTGGTAATTTTTGGATAATTAATTCGTCTGGTTTGAATTGATTTTCAAGCCATTATTTATTCAATTTATTCATCTAAAAATTATCTATTATGGAAATAAGTGCATCCCTAATTGGGCTAATAATATTATTGTTGATAGCTGTACCTGTAGGCTATATGATTGTAAACGCATCAGGACTTGACAGAAAAGTAAAAAAAACTATCAATTCCCTTTCTGAAAAAAATGGAATTAGGTTAGACAATTTAGAAATCCTCGGAAATGTAGTGATTGGTGTTGATCCTAACACTAATAAAATGGTTTATTCTACTAAGAAAAATCCAGTAGCCGATTTTACTATTGTAAATATGGAGGAGGTAAAAGCTTGTCGAGTGAAGAGTATAAAGCAAACCGAAAAAACATTAGATTGGGTTGGGCTTGAAATTATTAAAAACACCGGCAGTAAAGAAATAACATTTTACAACGAATACGATGATGAGGAACTAAGTACAGACCCATATATTAGTTTGCAAAACGCTAAACGTTGGGAAAATACATTAAGACCGTTATTAAAGGCTTCTTAAACATAATTCATTTAAAACCGCCCAATGAGGCGGTTTTTTTTATGTAATTAACAAGACCTTATCGTTAATAACGTTTATAAATCTTTATTTTTATCAAAAAAAATATTCATCTATATATGACGTTATTAATAGTTTATGCGGTTTTATCGATATTATTTTCATTCTTATGCTCTATTTTAGAAGCAGCATTGTTGAGTTTCACTCCTACGTTTTTACGAATGAAAACCAAAGAAGGAAAAGGTTATGCAAAAACACTCACCAATTTCAAGAAGGATATAGATAAGCCTTTAATAGCAATACTTACTATCAACACAATTGCTCATACTGTGGGTGCAATCTTGGTGGGAGTACAAGCAGAAAAACTACCGTATAAAGTGGAGGTTTTTGGAATGAATATAGTTGGAATTGTTTCAGCTATAATGACAATTTTAATTCTTATAGTTTCAGAAATAATCCCAAAGACAATTGGAGCTACATACTGGAAGAGTTTAGGCTCTTTTACAGCTATGTTTTTGAAGATAATAATTTTCCCTTTAAAGTATACGGGAATACTTTGGCTATTGATGATTGTGACCAAAATGGTTGGAAAATCAGCTCATGTAAGTACTATGAGTCGTGAAGAATTTATGGCGATTACCGATGCTGCCGAAGAAGAAGGTGTTTTTGAAGAAAATGAGACTACGGTAATTAAAAATCTTTTGGTTTTTAAAAGTGTACAAGCAAAAGATGTAATGACACCATTTCCTGTTGTAACCTTAGAAGATGAAAAAATGACTCTTCAAAAATTTCATGAATCAAATAAAAATCTAAGATTTTCAAGAATCCCTGTCTATAAAGATAAAACGCATAACATTACCGGTTTCGTGCTAAGAGATGATGTTTTAGAAGAAATCGTTGAAGAGCGTGGCGACAAGTTATTAAGCGATATTAGGAGAGAAATATTTATGGTTTCGGCAGAAAAACCAATTCCAGATTTGTTTGAGACGTTTATTAAGCAACGTGTTCATATCGCTGCGGTAGTGGACGATTTTGGCAATACTATTGGGGTAGTTACTATGGAAGACATCATAGAAACTCTTTTAGGTCTCGAAATCATGGACGAGAGTGATAATATTGAAGATTTACAACTACAAGCCCGAAAGAACTGGGAAAAACGAGCTAAGCGAATAGGAATTCAAATTAATGATATTGACAAACCTCAAGATAATTCGGAGTAATGCACACAGTTTTTACGCAATCTCCAATTGGAGTTATAGAAATTGTAGGGAATTCAGAAGGAGTATCGTCCATACTTTTTAAGGATGATGATTCCTTAGCTATTTCAGAAAATATTCCAAAGGAATTAAATGATGTGGTTACTCAACTTCAAGAATATTTTGAAGGTAAACGTTCAACCTTTAATGTGAAAATTACTCCAAAGGGTACAGATTTTCAAAAACGTGTTTGGAACGAACTTTTAAATATTCCTTTTGGGAAAACACTTAATTATCAGCAAATAGCAAATAAACTTGGCGATCCCAAAGTTATAAGAGCTGCAGCTTCAGCAAATGGTAAAAATCCAATTTCGATTATTATTCCCTGTCATCGAGTAATTGGGAGTGATGGATCCTTAACGGGTTATGCTGGCGGACTACATCGTAAGAAATGGTTGTTAGAACACGAAAATCCTTGGCAACAACAATCTTTATTTTAGTTAAAAACGGTACGATTTAAATAGGTGATAAAAAAAACCCCTCAGTAATGACAGAAAGTTTTACCGAGGGATTTTTATTTAAAAGCGATGAATTACGCTTTTTTATAACTTGAGTGATACTCCTCCATCAAGTTCATCAAGGCTTTCACTAAGTCTTTTGTTTCTAGCAGTAAGCTGAAATACAAAGTAGTGTTTTTCGGGCTAGATTCTTCAGTTCTGGTTCGGGCAATTTGCTTTTCAATCTTGTTTGAAAGACTAGCGTAAACTTCCTCTTTTCTATTTAAAACTTGACCAATACGTTCAAATTCTTTCTTGTCGAATATATCTTCAATTTCATTTAATAAGCCCTCAAGATGTCTATCAACTTCTTGTAGGTCTTTAATTTGGTTGAAACGAAGTGCTTTGTGGTTGTTGTTAACGTGCTTGTAACTTGCTTTAGAAATGAATTCTAACGACTGAGCGATATCCGTTAAATAACCTAAGATAATGATGTAGAAATTACTTCCACGAACACTTGTATCGTCAAGATTTTTAATGAAATAGAATAAGTTATCTCGCAATTCTTCTACCTCATCATTTAACTTTGAAACACCTTTTTTACTCTTCTTTAGTTTCTTAGTGTCTTGTTTTGCAAGGCCTCGCAACATATCGGTGTAAATCTTGTTTGAGCGAGAAACAACATTACTAATGTTTTCAGCACTTTCTTGAATAATACCTTGAACAGTTTTACTTTCGGTTTTCTTTAAACCTGTTTTATTCATCTTAAGCTTAGCCTTATTTTTGTGAGAAATGTAGTTTCTAACCAACAATAAAATAGCTAATAGAAGAAGTACAGCAATCATAGTTCCCCTTCCTATAAAAATTAAGTAAGTTAAGGTTCCTGCTGCAGTAAATGCAACGAAGGCAGTAAAGAACCATCCTCCAATAACATTTAGTACACCTGCAACGCGGTAAACAGCACTTTCACGACCCCAAGCTCTGTCTGCTAAGGATGTACCCATGGCAACCATAAAAGTTACGTAAGTTGTGGATAGAGGAAGCTTCATTGAAGTAGCAGTAGCAATTAATATACCTGCAACAACAAGGTTAATAGAAGCACGAATCATATCAAAAGCAGGCATCTCGTATGCTTTGTGTTTTGGTAATTCAATTACTGGCTTCTCAAAGCGCTTATCTATTTTCTCCTGCATTGATTTTGGAAGAATATGTTCAAAATATGTAGCTAAATAAGTGCTAGATTTAACTAAAAACCTTGATAACATATTAGGGCTAAATTTCTCATGACCATCTCCTTGACGTGCTAAATCGATCTCTGTATCAGATACCGTTCTTGCTTTTTTAGAGAACCATAATGTTAAAACCATAATTGCTCCTGCAGCAAACAATAAAAATGGTTCTGCAGGTACTGCTGTTTCAAGACTTGTCATTGCATATGCAGAAGCATCAACGCCAGATGTAGACCAATCTATATAACTGTGGTAAGCGGCCATTGGCACACCAATAAAGTTAACCAAATCGTTACCAGCAAATGCTAGAGCAAGACTGAAACTCCCTACTGCAATTACTATTATCAGGATGCTTTTTTTGGTAACCATCATAAATAGTTGCGAGAATACAGTCCAAATAATAAAGCTTATACCTATAATTAAAGCTGTATTACTTTCAACTACTCCTTTAAAACTACTGTAAAAAGGTGTACTTTTTAGTCCTTTCATAAAAATAAAGTAGCTAATTGCAGTTAAAGCAATCCCTCCAAAAATAGCTCCGAAATATTTCATCTTTTGCTCTATATGGAAGGTGAAAATTAATCGAGATAGGTATTGTACTATCGCCCCGACCGTAAAGGCAATGACGACGGAGAGGAGAATTCCCACAATAATTTCAACAGCTTTCTCAGTGTTTATATACTTTGAAAGTGAAGAGATTGTTTCGGCATCGTTATGGCCAATTTTTATAAGCGCCATAATTACTGCGGCTCCTAATAATTCAAATACAATTGATACCGTTGTAGATGTAGGTAAACCAATGGTGTTGAAAAAATCCAGCAGTAAGATATCGGTAATCATTACGGCCATAAAGATGATCATAATTTCATCAAAATAGAATTCCCCGGGGACGAAGATTCCTTTTCGGGCGACTTCCATCATTCCGCTTGAAAATACGGCTCCAATAAAGATTCCCAAACTGGCTATAATTAATATTCCTTTAAACGGAATAGCTTTTGAGCCAATTGCAGAGTTTAAAAAGTTTACAGCGTCATTACTTACACCCACAACTAAATCTGCTATGGCTAAAGCAACAAGTGCAACTATCATTAATAAATAAATATTGTCCATTTTTGTCGATTATTAAATTGGTGCAAATTTCCTATATAAAAAAGGAGTGTTTGTTACCAAATTGTTAACTATGCAATTTAAAATTCAATTTGTAATCTTCCTTGTAAATAATTTCCTTGGCCTTTACCTTCAATATCCGCCCAAACATAATTTAGCATCAATCGCGTAACTGGATTTGGATACCAATTAAGTGCTAAGGCGATATCTTTTTGATTTCCACCAAGAACTGATTTATCGGTTAAGTCTGTTTCAGAATACCGTAATGCTACTTCCCAAGCTCCTGCGCCTTTGCCATTTCCACCGAAGTTTTTGTTAGGTGTTACCCTGTCAAAACCGGCATAAGACCCTTTGAATTTCTTGCTTTCTCCTGTTAAAAAATAACTGAATTCCCCATAATAATTTGAAAATTTATAAGTTCTGGAGTAGGTATTTACCGATGCTGTTAAGTACTCTCCTTGGAATGAAAAGGCTCCATGTACGTACGCGGATTCAAAATTTTTAAGTCCCACATAGTCTAAGTTTTCAATTGGGCCTGTAGCCAGGTATTTAGGAGCTAGGTGTACCCCTGGTCTAACAGAAACGCTATATTCCTTGCTTTTTGGGTTTCTATAGCTGTAAGCTGCTCCTAAATGCAATAGGTGGTTTTTCTCTTCTTCATTAATTACTAATCCAGTAACTCTTCCCCCAATTACATAACCGTCATCTGCAAAAACATCATTGCTGTTATTGTCGGCATTTCTAAAAGCTCCAAATTGTGCGGATAAACGTCGGTTTAAAAAATCGTTGGATAGAAGAATACCGTTATTGCGAACTTGTGCAAAATCTATATTTTGAGCTGGCTCTAAAAATGTTGTGTATTTACTACTGTTTATTGCAGAAAGTCGAAGAGGTTCTTTAAAATGTCCGACCGTTACTTTCCCGACTATTGGAATGTTTTTGAATCCGATGTAAACATCTTTTAACGATACTTGATCTCCAGCAAAATCTACTTGAAACTTAAAAAAGGTGTTCTTATAAATATCTCCTGAAAAATAAAGTCTAGCACGGCGAATTTCCGTTCCACTTTTTGATGTTAATGGTCCAAAACTTTCGTTTAGTTCGCTGCTCTGAAACAAATAAGCGTGGTCGACCATTATTCGACCGCCAAATTTTAGGGAGAATTGATTGTTTTGACTATTGAGTTTGAAGCCGTTTTCCCATTTAAAAGTAAATGGATTGCCTGATTCTTCTTGAGCAGACACAACTGAACAGAAAAGTACCAAGAAGCTAATTAATAAGCACTTGTGTGGCATTAAGAAATCAATTTTTTAGTTTTTGTCGCTGTAAAGAACCGAATTTAATGTTACCTGAATGTTAAGAATTGAAATTAATTATTTAATACTAAGCAAAAAAGGGCTTCACGATGAAGTGAAGCCCGGTTTAAAATCTAGTCGACAAAAACTAAAACGATTTTAAATTTGCTCTTAAAGCTGAACCAAAGAAACAAACTCAATGTTTAATTGTGGTAAACATAATATTACCAAATGGTTAAATTGAGATATTTATTATCTATTGGTTTTATGTTTTTCGAAATTGCTTTAAAAAAAGAAAGCCCAGTTTTCAACTGAAACTGGGCTTAGGATTTTGCTAATTCAAGTACTTATTCAAAATCGTATGCTGTCCAATTGAAAAGGTCTCTACTTACAGTTGGAGTAGTCCCGTCTGTCACTTCAATTACAGCATTTTCCGTTGATTTTACGTCTGTTATATCAAGTCCTGTTGAAGAATTTCCAACAATTGATATATTTACTAGTGAGCCATTTGCATTACCCTTACCATCTTGTAGATCGATAAAGTCTGAAGCTTTAGCATCTTCGTTAGCAAATGCTACATAAGCATTAGTTAATGTAAGTCCGCTTCCACGACGTACCTTAATCATATCTGCCATTTCAATGATAGATCCGTTTATTAAAACTAAACCATCAATTGTAGGGTTAGACTGTCCAGTGTCACCAGGAGAGTTACCATCTAGGTTACCATCACCTTCTAATCCGCGAGGGTCTTCAGTAATTGCTGTAAAGTCAGATTCGCGTAATCCATAAAGGTTTTTTGCAGTTCCAGTCCAACCTTGAGTCCAGTCAAACATATCATCCTTAATGTTTACTGCAATTAGGTTTTTTACATTTACAGTACCACCAAACCACTCGTAGGCATCATCATCGCAGTAAAAAACTGCTAAGTTTTCAATTACTGTTTCATTTCCAACACCGTAAAAAGTAATTCCGTTAAATTCTTTATCACCGTTTATTCTAGCACCAGTGTAAGAAGCTTCAACATATTTCATTACTCCAGAGTTGTCGTTTTCAACTGTTCCACCGTAAGTAAGGTCAACAACTTCAGTTGTAGCAGTTCCACCACCACTAAGAGGTGCTTTCCCGATTATAAGAATTCCTCCCCAGTCACCAGATCGAGGGTTAGAAGCATTTGAAGTAAATCTAATTGGCGCATCTGCAGTTCCTTCTGCGTTAATTTTTGCACCTTGCTCAATTACTAGATAAACATTAGTTCCACCAGCAACCGCTTTAATTGTTGTTCCAGCGTCTATGCTTAAAGTTGCCCCCTCTTTTACGCTTAATGGACCACTTAAAACCCAAACTGTATCATTTGTAAGGCGAACATCGGCAGTAACATTTCCTTTAAGATCTGACGCATCTAAATCTGGATCGTCTTGAGAGTTTATAATTCCGTCTTTTTGACCTTCCACAGCACATGGCTCGCAAGAACCACCGCAGTCTACTCCAGTTTCATCTCCATTCTGAATTCCGTCATTACAAGTAACAGCAACTGGATCGCTACTATCATCTTTACTACAGCTACTAATTGTTAAGGCTGCTAATACAAAGGTTGATAAAAGTAATTTTTTCATTGTTTTCATTTTTGATTTTAAAGTTTGATGCAAAGAAACTGTTGTAGTGTTTCCTTTGGTTTAGGTTAATATTAAGTTTGGGTTAATAGTTTTTTAGAATGAATACGAAACGCCGGCGCTAAAAGAAACTCCTCTTTTATAACTTTCAACTGGAATCTCTTGTCCGTTAGGTAATGCAGGATTAGCAACACCAATGTTGTTTACTGCTTGCGTCAATTTATACTCAGGATCCAATATGTTTTTAATGTTAAGTTTGATTCCGAAGTTTTTATTGATGGCAATTTTGTTGATCAAATCTAAAGTAGGAACAGCGGCAAGCATAATATTGCTTTTTCCAGAACCAGGATTTGCATCGTCACCACCTGTTCCTAGAGAGTAAATACTTTTACTATTGTAGTTGAAAACAACTGAACTTGTAATTCCGCTATTGTTTTTGTTTAAGTTAAAGGTTAAATCGGTTCCTAAGATGAATGGAGAAGAACCTTCTAATTCATCTTCTTTATTTGTAAATCTCACAGTAAGATTATCTGTTGGAACATCCTCAAGTTTTTGATTTGAATACAGATATGAAGCATTTAAACCAAATGTCAATTTCTTTTCGTTGTCTGATTCATCTGTAATATTTAAGATGTCTTTTCTCAATTCAAGCTCTACTCCTGCAATATTTGCATCGCCCGTATTTACATAGGATAGTTCTCCAGCAGCCGAATTAACTTCAATTCGGTTAATTGCGTTTTGAATGTTTTTGTAGAAACCTGTTACGGCTATTATTTCACTTCTACTGAAATAGTATTCGTATTTTAAATCTAGATTGTAGTTATCAGCAGTTAATAAATACGGGTTTCCAAAGCTGTTGAAACTTACATTTTCATATAAAAAAGGAGCTACTTCCTTAAACTGTGGTAGTGTATATGTTTTACTTCCCGCCAAACGCAATATGCTGTTTTCATTGAAATTGTACTTCAAGTTGAAACTTGGAAGGATAAAGTTTTCATCAATTAGCGAAGGATCGGTATTTGGATCGTTTGTAGTGGCAAGGTTAGTATCGAAAAACACTTCTTGCTTTACTTTTTCATAACGCATCCCAATATTCGCTGAAAATTTTTCTGAAAAGTCATAGCTAATATCTCCTAAACCAGCGTGTAAAGTTCTCTTTCCGTTATAAGAAAAAGGTATAAAAGGATCATTACCGTCACGACCATCCCCGCGATTGGTAGTAAGTCTGAAAATTCCATCGTTCAGAGACTGTTGATTAAATAGTGAAGTGTCTGGATTGTCTATATCCACAACTGTTGGACTGTCTAAAATATAGTTTATCTGAGTGTAATTGAAAGAGCGATCGGTATTTCTGTAATTGTACCCTAAGCGAATTTTACTGTTGTTGCTAAATTCGTTTTCTCCATTTAAAGCATAGTTTAAATAAAGTTTTCCAGCCAAATCATCTTCTTCAAGATTTGAGTAGAAACGATTGTTTAATGCACTTCCAGAAGCAGCTTTTGCCACGTCGCTATTTACATCGATTACATAAGTGTTTGTTCTTCTGTCTGGCTCGTATCCGCGGATAGTATTAAATGAAGCCCCAGCATCTAAACTTAATTTCTCTGAAAGTGTAAGTGAAGTTAAAAGCTGGTTTACAAAGAGATTGTTTTCTTCTTCCTGTTGTCTTCTAATAAAAGCACGAACTGGATTTCCAGGTTCATCGTTTTCAGTTAATCCTGATTTTAAACCGTAATAATCTGAAATGCTTTGAGTATTGCTCTTGATGAACATACTGTTTAAAGAAATGTAATCTCCTTCTTCAAAACGAAATTTTACATTTGCCATTGCAAGTTTTGACACATTATAATTGTATTCAGTTTTATCAAACTGCTGATTAAAACCACCTGCTGCATTTATTCTGTCTGAAGCACCTTCGCGATATTCATAATTGTTATCTAAACTTCCAACAATGAAAAAGCTCAATTGATTTTCTCCAAGCTCAATTCGTTTTCCACCAGAAAGTGAATAGCTGCCGTTTAGCTGTGCGTTCTGAGTTTCTGGTTTAAAATTATTGTCGAAAGAATGAATGTTTAAATTGGTAATTGGAACATTGGTATTGTGGATGTTACCAATATATTTAGCGTTATCCATTGTTAAGAAATCCTTCCCGATTGCGCGAGAGTTTATCCCTGGTGAAATTGAAAATTGTAAACTTCCAGGACCCGTAAGTTCTTTGCTTACTATATCAATATTAGCACCCGCAACATCGCCGTAAAGTGGTACGGAGAAAGTTTTGTTGATTCCTACGCTCTCGATAATATCTGAAGCGAAAAAGTCTAAAGAAATGTTCTTGTATTCAGGATCTTCTGAAGGTAGTGGCAAACCATTTAAGGTTGTTGAATTGTAACGATCACCTAAACCGCGAACAAAAACGTTTTTGGTCCCGGCTTGTTTTTTCACTCCAGTTACTTTGGTTACGGCGCCCTCTGCGTCGCTTACACCTTTTCTAGAAAGATCTTCAGCACCAATAGATTGGGAAATTCCTACAGCTTTCTTTTGTTCTAGTAGTAAAGCAACTGCACTTTCTCGGCGAGTTATAGTTTTTATAACAACTTCATCTAGTGCGGCAGCACTTGCACCCATCGGCACATTAATATTAGTTACTTTATTAGCAGTAACATTTACATTGGGAATTTCAACAGTTTCATAACCTACGTAGCTATAAACTACGGTGTAAGTACCAGGTTCAATATTTTCTAAAGAATATAACCCGTCTATATCAGATGTTACTCCAGTTGAAGTTCCCTTTAAAAATACATTTGCAAAAGGAAGAGGTTCGTTATTGTAATCGGTGTCGGTAAGTTGTCCAACAATAGATCCGCTTTGAGCGAATGTAATTGACGTAATTAGTAAGAATAAAGTTTTAAAAAGTGTTTTCATTTTTGCCGTTTGATTTATTGGTGCAAAGAAACCTCTACCTTGTAAAGTCTACGTTAATTATGAATTATCAATAAGTAACCAATGTGTTAGCTTAATGTTAAGAGCGATTCAAAAAATAATATTGACTTCCCTTTTGAAAATAGTATCTTGCCTTCAAAATATTATTACTTATGATGCAATGGGAACAGTTGCTCTCACTTAGAAAGCAAGGCGATAAAAACAAACGACTTAGGATTGAAGAAAACGAAACTCGTATAGGTTTTGAAGTTGATTTCGACCGAATTATTTTTTCTTCTGCTTTCAGAAGTCTGCAAGACAAAACTCAAGTTATACCCTTATCTAAAACTTCTTTTGTTCACACTCGTCTTACTCATAGTTTAGAGGTTTCTGTTGTTGGACGTTCATTAGGAAGGACTGTTGGAAAACAGATTTTAAAAAAACACCCACATCTTGAAAGTGTACACGGTTACCAAGCAAACGATTTTGGAGCAATAGTAGCCGCTGCGGCTTTAGCACACGATATAGGAAACCCTCCTTTTGGTCACAGTGGGGAAAAAGCTATTGGGGATTATTTCTTAAATGGGAATGGGAAGCGTTTTAAAGATAAACTTACTGATAAGGAGTATCAGGATTTAATAGATTTTGAAGGAAATGCAAACGGCTTCAAAATTTTGACAGAATCTAAAAATGGAGTGTCTGGCGGATTGCGTTTGACCTATGCAAGTTTGGGGGCTTTTATGAAGTATCCTAAGCAATCACTTCCTAAGAAACCTACGTCACACGTGGCAGATAAAAAGTTTGGTGTATTTCAAAGTGATGTTGAATTTTTTGATGAAGTAGTTTCAGATCTTGGTTTGTTAAAAAGAGAAGGCGAGGGGTATGCACGTCATCCTTTAGCATATTTGGTAGAAGCTGCTGATGATATCTGCTATACCATTATCGATTTTGAAGATGGGATAAACCTTGGGTTGATTGAAGAAGAAGTTGCCCTAGAGTATCTTATAAATTTAGTTAGAAACAATCTTAAAAGTGATGTGTACTATAAACTTTCAACTTCCTCAGATAGATTAGCATATTTACGTTCGCTTGCAATAAATACTTTAATTGCAGAAGCCGCCTCCATCTTCCTTGAAAATGAAGAGGAAATACTTAAAGGTACATTCTCTGTTTCACTATTGGATAAAAGTCAATACAAAGCTCAAATCGCCGATATTATTGAGGTGAGCGTAAATAGGATTTATCAAAGTAATGAAGTAATGGAAAAAGAAATTGCAGGTTATACTATCCTTACTACTTTATTAGATGCCTATACAACTGCTTTTGAAAACACATATAATGGTGAAGCACGTCAAAAAGATAAGGTGTTATTAAAGCTTGCTGCTCTAGATAAGACAAAATCTAAGAGCGTATATGAATATTTAATGGAAAGCTGCAACCATATTTCAAGAATGCCAGATGGCAATGCACTTCAGATTTTTCAAAAATTAAATGGTAATCTTTAATTATAAAGGGTATGCCATTGACACAGTAAATGTTAAAATATACTGTTATGTTAATAAATACCTTAATTAATGTTAAATTTAGCGGCTACATTGCTCTTTTAGTTTCACAATTGTTTGTAGAGTTGGAACACTAATCTCGGCAAACTCTTATAATATTAAATCAAATTTTCATGAAAAAAATTATTTACTCACTCATTTTATTAACCTTTAATCTAAGCTTTGCCCAGGATTACACCAATTCCATCAAATCGTATCTTCAGCAAAATAGATCGAACTTAAATCTTGAACAACAAGATTATTCAGACATAAATATTACTTCACAAAGTCACTCAAAAAGCTTACAAGCAGACAATGTTTATGTAGAACAGCGTTTTCGTGGAATTAAGATTCACAATGCTATTTCTTCTTTTGTACTAAGAGAAGGATCAGTTATTTCAGCTCAATTAGCATTTACAAACAATATCGCACTTAAAGCGAACACTACTCAGCCTTCTGTTTCTGCTCTATCGGCAATTTCGAATGCTGCATCAGAATTGGGACTTCCAGCTCCAACAGGTTTAAACCTTATTGAGACAGTGGGAAATAACTCTTATGTTTTTACTGATGGAAATATTTCAATAAACAACATTCCTGTAACTCTTGTGTATCAAGGATTAAACGACAACCAAACTTTGCGTTTGGCTTGGGATGTTAGTATTTATAAAAAAGATGCTCAAAACTACTATAGTGTACGTATTGATGCCTTAACAGGAAAACTGTTGGAAATAAATGACTGGGTTGCTAGTTGCAATTTTGAGGCTCAACCTCACTCACACACTATGGAGGCAACTGAGAGTGTTTTATTTTCTAAAAAATCTTCAGCAGACTTTCATCAGCCAGTTGTAAATGGATCTGCATACAGAGTATTCCCAATACCATTTGGAGCGCCAAATGATGGAGATGATGTTTTAGTTTCGGACCCTTCTAACGTTGTAGCTTCACCATTTGGATGGCACGATACAGACGGTGTTGCAGGTGCTGAATACACTACTACTCGTGGAAACAATGTTTTGGCTAAAGAAGATATTGCAGGTAATAATGGTGCAGGTATGCAAGCTGAAGGAGGAGCAACGCTACAGTTTGATTTTCCTTTCGACTTACCTCAAAATCCATCAAACTATACAGAAGCAGCTATCACAAACTTATTCTATATGAACAACATCATGCACGATGTGTTTTACCAATATGGTTTTGATGAAGAAAGTGGAAACTTCCAGGCTAATAACTATGGTAATGGAGGTGCTGAAGGTGACCATGTGGTAGCAGAAGCTCAAGATGGTGGTGGTTTAAATAACGCAAACTTTATGACTCCTCCAGATGGATATTCTGGAAGAATGCAAATGTACTTATGGTCTGCTCCTCAAAATGTTTTAGGTACTTTTATGACTGTAAATAATGGGGCATTAGCTGGGGATTATTACGCACATAAATCAGCTTTTAGTGGTGGTGGAACGCCACTTCCAACTACGCCAATTACAGCTAATTTAGCATTAATTGAAGACGATAACTCTGGAAACTCTACAGACCCTCACGATGGATGTGATAACGTAACAAATGCTTCTGAGCTTAGCGGCAAAATTGTTGTTATAAGAAGAGGAGAATGCGGTTTCGCACAAAAAGTACAAGCAGCAGAAGATGCAGGAGCTGTAGCTGTTGTAATGGTAAATAATATACCAGGCGACCCAATAAGAATGGGAGGTTCTGGAGCAGGACTTGGTATTCCTGCGATTATGATCTTTAAAAGTGATGGAGATGCTATTATAGATGCATTACTAAATGGTGAAACTATTAGTACAACTTTAGTGGATGATGGTTCTGGAACAGATTTTAACCAACGTGATGGAGATGTAGACAATACTATTGTAGCTCACGAATACGGACATGGAATCTCAAACAGATTAACTGGAGGTCCAGCTGCTGCAGGATGTTTACAAAACGAAGAGCAAATGGGTGAAGGTTGGAGCGATTATTTCGCCCTTATGCTAACTATGTTACCTGGTGAATCTGGTGAAGATGTAAGAGGAATGGGAACTTATATTAGCGGCGAAAGTAGAGCAGGTGATGGAATTAGATCCAAACCTTATACTACTGATATGTCAATCAATAACTTTACTTATAACAGTATTAAATCTCAAGTTGCGCCTCATGGAGTAGGATCGGTTTGGGCAACTATGTTATGGGATTTAACTTGGGCATTTGTAGATGAGTATGGTTTTGATGAAGATATTTACAATGGTACTGGTGGAAATAATATGGCGTTACAGTTAGTTGTAGATGGTTTAAAATTGCAAAGATGTAGTCCAGGATTTATTGATGGTAGAGATGCTATTCTTGAAGCAGACGAAATTATTAATGGTGGAGCTAACAAATGTTTAATTTGGAATGTTTTTGCTCGTAGAGGATTAGGATTTAGCGCTAATCAAGGAAGTGTTGCAAGTAAGCAAGATGGAACTGAAGCTTTTGACGTACCTGCAGATTGTCCACTTGGAACAGCAAACAATGAAATAGAAAATAATTTCATTATTTACCCTAACCCATCTAATGGGCATATTAACATTAAATCTAGATTCGACCTTGGAAATACTAAAGTTTCTATCTATGATATTAATGGAAGATTAGTATTCAACAAACAAGTTGAATTACACCATACCGCTTTAATTGACGCTAGTGAATTATCTACTGGTATGTATATGATTACTGTAGAAGGTGGTGATAAAACTCAAACTTCAAAACTGATAATTAAATAAGAAAAGAAATTATCAGTTAAAAATTAAAAGAGGCTCAAAAGAGCCTCTTTTTTTATATATATTGTTGAAGTGTAAGCTTAATTTTTTCTGGGGATATTCCAGCAATATCACGTAATTCTGAAGTGGTTCCGTGTTCTAGAAATGTATCTTGAATCCCTAAAATTTCAATTTTGTTACTATATCCCATCGAAGCAGCAAAAGTAGCAATGGTAGATCCTAAACCGCCAGTAGTAGTTCCATCTTCAATAGTAATTATAGTATGGTGATTCTGGAATATATTATGAAGTAATTCCTCGTCTAAAGGTTTTAAGAATCTGATATCTACAACGCTTATTTTTTCTTTATCTGAAGGGTTAAGCATTTTAATAGCTTGTAATGCCTCGTTTACAATTGTACCAATTGTTATAACCGCTATAACTAAACCTTCCTTTAAAACATTTGCTTTTCCAATCTCGATAGCCTGAAAAGGCTGTTTCCAATCAATAATTTTTCCTCTACCTCGAGGATAACGAATAAAGATTGGTAACGGTAGCCCTTGCTGAGCGGTAAACATAATGTTGCGAAGTTCAACTTCATCTCGCGGTGCAAAAATGATGAGGTTTGGGATACAGTTTAAGTATGCCAAATCGAAAATTCCGTGGTGGGTTGCTCCATCTTCACCTACTATTCCAGCTCGATCTAAACAGAAAATAACTGGAATTTTTTGTAAACATACATCGTGTATCACTTGATCGTATGCCCTTTGAAGAAAGGTTGAATAAATATTACAAAATACGGTAAAACCTTGAGTCGCCAATCCTGCGGCAAAAGTTACAGCGTGTTGTTCTGCAATCCCAACATCAAAAGCTCTATCAGGAAAAGCGTCCATCATAAATTTTAAAGAGCTTCCAGTAGGCATTGCTGGAGTAATTCCAACTATCTTATTATTTGTAGTAGCTATTTCTACTAGTGTTTTTCCGAAGACATCCTGAAATTTAGGAGGTAAAACTTCGTTGCTTCTTGGCGCAAGATCTCCTGTTAAGGCATCAAATTTCCCAGGAGCATGATAAACCACCTGGTTTTCCTCTGCTTGACGTAATCCTTTTCCTTTTTTGGTGATTAAATGAAGAAGTTTTGGTCCAGGAATATTTTTTAATCGCTCCAATTCTGAGATTACAAGATCTAAATTATGACCGTCTACAGGGCCGGAATAATTAAAGTTTAAAGCTTCGAATATATTATCGGCTTCTTTTGCGCCGTTAAGTTTTACTTTTGTGAAGTACTCTTTTAAGGCACCTACGCTAGGGTCGATTCCAATGGCATTATCGTTTAAAATCACCAATAGGTTAGTATCTGTAACTCCAGCGTGATTTAGCGCTTCGAAGGCCATTCCACTAGCTATGGAGGCGTCTCCTACCACTGCTATATGTTGTTTGTTTGTTTCACCTCTTAGTTTTGAAGCAATCGCCATTCCTAATGCTGCTGAAATTGCAGTACTGCTGTGGCCCACTCCAAAAGTATCGTATTCACTTTCATCGCGTTTTGGAAAGCCACTAATACCATTAAGCTGTCTATTAGTGTGAAAAATTTCTTTTCTACCTGTCAAAATTTTATGGCCATACGCTTGATGACCCACATCCCAAACTAAAATATCTTCGGGTGTATTAAACACGTAATGTAAGGCTATTGTAAGTTCTACTACGCCTAAACTAGCGCCCAGGTGGCCTTCTTTAGTGGCAACAATATTTATTATAAACTCACGAAGTTCCTGTGCCAGTTGTGGCAAATTTTCCTGAGGTAACTTACGTAAGTCCTCTGGAGATTTAATATTATTTAGAATGTTTACTAACACGTGGTAAAGATACATTTATTGGGAATTTGTTAATTGGAGATTTCGTTAATTTGTCAATTAAGTAAATGCTAATTCAATTAATCGTAATTTTAAACTGAATTTAGAATACAATTTATTAAAATGATCAATCCTTACGACGATACATATTTTATGAAACGCGCCTATCAAGAGGCAGAAGAAGCTTACAAAAAAGGTGAGATTCCGATTGGAGCTGTAGTGGTAATTAACAATCAAATAATAGCTCGAGCGCACAATCTAACAGAAACACTAAACGATGTTACTGCTCACGCCGAAATGCAGGCCATTACTTCTGCTGCTAATTATTTAGGCGGAAAATACCTTATCGATTGTACGTTGTACGTAACAATAGAACCTTGCCAAATGTGTGCGGGAGCTTTGTTTTGGAGTCAGATTTCTAAAATAGTATACGGTGCGAGAGATGAAGCAAGAGGTTGTATTTCACTAAATACAAAGCTTCATCCGAAAACTGTAATGACAGGAGGGGTTATGGAAAAAGAAGCTTCTACATTATTAAAGCGATTTTTTATAGAAAAAAGAAATCTAAATTAGATTTGCGCTAAGCCTAAAAAAAAAATTACTTTTTATCTTTTGAGTTTTGATACTCTTGCATTTTAAGGATATTCTCCTTGGTTAGCATATAGTCTTTTACATTTTTATCCTTCCATCGATGGTATATAAACAGAGGCATCAAAATAAAAAAGCCAAGTGAAATACTTAAACCAATAAGTAAGTTGCCAGTGGCTTCATCATCTGGTTTTATATAAAATCCGCTTCCCAATCCTGTGAAAACTACAATTAATAATATTATTAAAATATACTTCATAAATACGTATTCTTTAAGGTATTAGTTTCTAGAAAAATCAATTAACTTTTTTCTGTAGGCTGTGAGTAACTTAGACTTTGATATAAATCCGTAATATTCGCCATTTTTAATTACAGGGAGATTCCACGCGCCAGTATCTTGAAATTTTTTCATTACTTCTGTCATCTTATCTTCACTAAGGTTAACTACTGCAGGTGGATGATGCATTAACTCGCTAGCTTTCATTTCTTCGTATAAACTCTGATTAAACATAACAGGTCTTAAGTCGTCTAAAAGTATAATTCCTTCCAAAGCCTTTGTTTCTTTGTTTAAAACAGGATAAATATTTCTTTTAGATTTCACAACCGCTTGGTTGACTATTTCACCTAAATTCATTTGTGGATTAACACTTATAAAATCACGTTCTATCACAGTTTTTATATCCATTAATGTAAGCACTGCGTGGTCTTTATTATGAGTAATTAAATCTCCTTTTTTCCCTAGTTCCATAGCATAAACCGAATGTGGAATAAAGTACTTTGTCATAGAGAATGATATGGTAGCTACAATCATTAAAGGAATAAAAAGCTCATAGCCTCCGGTTACTTCTGCGATTAAGAAAATTGCGGTTAAAGGAGCGTAAAGTACGCCTGCCATTAAGCCTGTCATTCCCACTAAAGTAAAATTGCTTTCCGAAACTCCATTTGGAAACAATCCACAATTATTTATTATTTTGGCTACAACATTCCCCATTATACTTCCCATAAAAAGTACTGGTGCAAAAATACCTCCTACACCTCCTGCGCCAAAGGTCAAAGCACTTGCTATAATTTTAAAAAAGACTAATCCAGATAATAAGGCAATCACCATCCACACACTATTTAGGTCTAGATTGAATATATTGTTCTGCAAAGCTAACTCTGGCTTTCCTTTTACTATATCGTTTATAATGTCAAAACCTTCTCCATAAAGGGGTGGAATAAAATATATTAGTACACCAATACTTAAACCACCTATAAAAAGTCTTTTAATTGGCGATTTTATCTTCTCGAACAATTCTTGAAAGAATGCATAGGTTTTTGCAAAGTATATTGAAACTAATGAAGCTATTACTGCAAGAATTATATAGAAAGGAATATTACTAATATTAAAGGTGTCGGTTTCTTTAAAAGGTAGTAGAACATCATTTCCGAAGAAGAAATAAGAAGTTAAAATTGCTGAAACCGAAGCTAACAGCAAAGGAACCATAGAAACTAAAGTGAGGTCTAAACTAAAAACTTCAATCGCAAAAATAATAGCAGCGATTGGAGCCTTAAACATAGACGACATAGCCCCTGCTGCAGCACATCCAATTAATAATGTACGGGTGGCTTGGTCTACGTGTAATACGCGTGAAAGATTCGAACTTATTGCAGCACCTGTAGCAACAGTGGGCCCCTCAAGCCCTACGGATCCACCAAAACCTACTGTAATTGGGGCGGCAATCATACTTCCAAACATTTGAAAACGCCTCATCAACCCCTTTTCTTTTGATATAGCAAAAAGGGTAGAAGGGATGCCGTGGTTTACTTTATTTCGGATTAAGTACTTAATAACTAAATAAGTAATTCCGAGTCCGATAAGTGGGAAGATAAAGTAAAAAGCAGAATAGTACTCCGCAATTAATTTTCCTTCTAGTAAAAGCTGAATAAAGTGAGTGCCGTTTTTGATAATTACAGCCACAACGCCTGATAAGAAACCTACAATTATACTTAAGATATATACAAATCGCTGATTTGATATATTCTTAATTCGCCAGATAAGTAGGCGTGCTAATATGCTTCTTTTTTGTGCGGGCATTGGTTGCTAATCGCGTTTTCTAAATTATTTAAGTCCTGAATATAGATCTGTTTTAAAGCTTCGGTATAAACGTGCTTGTTAAAATAACCATTTTTAAAATTATCCAAGGCCATATCTAATTCTTTCTTAGCGTCTTCACATTTATTTTGTTCAAATAAAATTAAAGCTTTATAATAACTTCCATCTGCCGTCTTGTTTTGATTATAGAAAATCATCTTGTCAAAGTCTATTAAGGCAGCTTCAGGGGTGTTATTTTCATAATGAGCAATACCTCTATATAAAAATGCAGTAGGCTCAGCCCAATCTTCACCATTCTTTTCTGTTACATCATCTAAATAACGGTTTAAATACTTAATTGAATTCTCGTAATCTTTTAGGCCTAGATAGGCCAATCCACGCCAATAATCTACACTGTGGCCCTGTGGTGCATCGGTGAAGTCTGGGGTTAAAGTATCTGAAGCATCAAAATCTGCAATAGCCTTTTCATAATCTCTATAAAACTGTAGGTAAAGATACCCTCGCCACGGCACCCAAATTTTTGGATCACATTTAGCTGCTTTGTCGAATTTGATTTTCCATTCATCAATCAATCCCCGCTTTAAATAGGCTACAGAAAGTTCTCGGAGCGCTTTACAATTGTTTGGGTCCATGGCAACCGCTGCTTCCAGCTTTGTCATAACTCTTGGGTCGCCTTGTGCAGCGTGTAAGCCTACTGCTTCTTTGTATAATTCAACCGAGTATTGCTTCTTTTCAGCTTCAGACATTTGTGAAGTGTCTTTTTCACAAGAAGTAAACACAGCTGCAATAAATAGTAGGCTAAGGTAATATTTCAGTAATTTCTCCATCTTTTAATTTATACGATACGTACATATAATAATCTACGGGTTGTTCATCAAAACGTAATATATTCCAATGTTTTGCTTGAGCTGTTATTGCGAGTAATTGGGAGACTAATTCTTCTGAAAATTGTGTTTTTTGATAATTTGTATCTACTTCAATAGTTTCAAACCATCCAGGTTTTCCTTCACAATTAACCAAAAATCTAAAGTTTAGATAGCCAGAATCTGTATAACTATTGTTTTTGTATTGCGCCAGTATATCATCCCTATACTGCTTTTTATTACCAGCATATCCTTCTTCTGAAGCACCGTGATGTACGTGATATATTGTTTTAGGATCACAAAGATTGTAACTTCTATTTAAGGCTGTTGTTTCTTGATTGATGTACCCCACATAATTTGGATAGGCCTCCTCGTTAACTGGGAATTTTTTGTGGTAATACAACCAACCGCCAAAAAAGACAAAGAGTGCTATAATGCAAAGACCTAGAACTATAAATGTGATGATTTTTAGAGCTTTCATTAATTATATTGATAACCTTAATCAAAAAACCTAACAGACATTGCGATACAAGAAGCACTCTGACCTGTTAGGTTTAAGGTGTTTTATTTATTTAATTCAACCCTAAGGTGAAGTTCTTCTAATTGTTTTTCATCAATTGGAGCAGGGGCGTCTATCATTACATCGCGTCCCGAATTGTTTTTAGGGAATGCAATAAAATCGCGTATTGTTTCTTGTCCGCCCAAAATAGAAACCAGTCTATCCAGTCCAAAAGCTAATCCACCGTGTGGAGGTGCACCGTATTGGAAGGCATCCATTAAAAAGCCGAACTGTGCTTTTGCTTCTTCAGGGGTAAATCCTAAATAATCAAACATCAATGACTGAGTTTTCTTATCGTGAATACGGATAGAGCCACCGCCAATTTCGTTTCCGTTTAAAACTAAGTCGTAGGCATTTGCTTTTACTTCTCCAGGATTAGTATCTAGAAGTTCTAGTTGTCCAGGTTTTGGAGATGTGAATGGGTGGTGCATTGCGTGGTAACGCTCCGTTTCTTCATCCCATTCTAAAAGTGGGAAGTCTATTACCCAAAGTGGTGCAAACTCGTCATTCTTTCTCAAACCAAGTTGCTCAGCTAAATGCATTCTTAAAGCACTTAGTTGTGCTCTTACTTTGTTTTTGTCTCCGGAAAGTACACATACTAAATCGCCCGGATTTGCACCTGTAATTTCTGCCCATTTTGCTAAATCATCTTGATCGAAAAATTTATCTACAGAAGACTTAAAGGTTCCGTCGTCATTACAACGCGAATAAACCATTCCTAAAGCACCAACTTGAGGACGTTTAACCCAGTCTATTAATTTATCTATTTCTTTTCTTGTAAACGCATTTCCACCAGGAACTGCAATTCCAACCACTAATTCAGCTTGGTTAAAAACGCCAAAGTCTTTGTGTTGAGCTACTTCATTTAACTCGCCAAACTCCATCCCAAATCGGATATCTGGTTTGTCGTTTCCGTATTTAGCCATTGCTTCGTCGTATGTCATTCTTGGGAATTCAGAAATCTCTACGCCGTTAATTTCTTTTAAAAGGTGTCTCGTTAAACCTTCAAAAGCATTTAAAATATCTTCTTGTTCTACGAAAGCCATTTCGCAGTCTATTTGGGTAAATTCTGGTTGGCGGTCTGCACGTAAATCTTCGTCACGGAAACATTTTACTATCTGGAAATACTTATCCAAACCACCTACCATAAGCAATTGCTTGAATGTTTGTGGCGATTGTGGAAGGGCATAAAACTGTCCTTCATTCATTCTTGAAGGAACCACAAAATCGCGCGCTCCTTCAGGAGTTGATTTAATTAAATAAGGAGTCTCTACTTCAATAAAACCTTGGTTTGATAAATAGTTACGCACTTCAATAGCAACTTTGTGACGGAAAATAAGATTTTCTCGCACTGGATTTCTACGAATATCTAGGTATCGATATTTCATACGTAAATCCTCACCACCATCTGTTTCATCTTCAATGGTAAATGGAGGCGTAAGCGATTCGTTTAATATAGTTAATTTAGAAACCAAGATTTCCACATCCCCAGTCGGCATATTTGGATTTTTTGAAACGCGTTCAATCACAGTTCCCGTTACTTGTATCACAAACTCTCGCCCTAGTTTTGAACATCTGTCCATTACGTCTTTTGGGGTACGTTCTTCATCAAAAATAAGTTGGGTAATGCCGTAGCGGTCACGAAGGTCCACCCAAACCATAAATCCTTTATCACGAGTTTTTTGAACCCATCCTGAAAGGGTTACTTCTTTATTGATATCTGCGGCGCGTAGTTCGCCGTTATTATGCGTTCTGTACATCTTATTCTGAAAAAAATTAGCAGGGCAAATTTAACAAGTATAAAGCGAATTGTTGTGGTTTTGTGCGGATTATTATTTCTGTGGCTGTTTTGCCACTCCCGAAGGCTTGGGACACGAATTATATAGAAATACTCAGTAAAAAAACCTGCAAAGTTTTTTAAATCTTTGCAGGTTAAGAAAAATGCTGTTAGGTACATAAGATTATTTATTCTTTTACAAGCTTTTTGATAGTTATATTTCCTCTTTCATCTTCAATATTTAAAAAATATATGCCGCTGGAAAGATTTGAAACGTCTATTGAACTTTGCTTGTTGAAATCTAAAGTTTGATTGCTTAAAAGTTTACCTACAGTATTGTATATTTTAATATTGAGGTTTCCTTTACGGTTAGGCGAAATTATTTGTAAAACTTCGTTTACTGGGTTTGGGTAGATGCCATAATAGTCTAGGGGTTCAGCATTTAAACCTAAGGAGCAATCTTCACTATATGAAGTCCACGAGTCAATACACCATCCAGTTATAGGTAATCCAGTTGTACATTCTGGATAATTAGCATTCTCAATGTCAACTTGTATGCATTCCAAATCGGGGTTTCCAGTTGTAAACATATCATTTACATGGTGGTTATTACCATTATCAATCCTCAAATTTTCTAATTCGCAATCTGTACACGAAAAATTCAAGAGATTAAAGTTCTCCGATAAGTCTAAGCTGGTAAAAAAATTACCATCACCAATAAAAGATTCAAGCTGCAAAGTTTGTTGAAGGTCTATATCACTAAGTAAATTTTCTGCGACCCATAACACTTTTAATTCAGAATTTTGTAACACATCCAATTCGCTCAATAAATTATTATGACAATATAAATTAACAAGGTTTAGGTTTTGGGAAAGATCTAGAAAGGCTATTTGATTATTAGAACAAATTAATGTTTCAATGTTTATAAAGCTCTGAATTCCCTCCATGGAAGAAATATTTTTAAACCACACATTTAAACTTATAACTGCTTCGGCTTCACTCACCTGTATTTCACCATCGTTATTGGTGTCAACCCCTTCGTCAATAAGAGCATTTTTAAAATTTGCATCCGGTATATTTACAATCTGCCCATTGCTGATATTAAAATATAAAGTCAATATTATTAGAATTATTATAGTTTTCATAATCTATTGCTTTAAAAGGTTTTTAGAATCTTGTATTTGACCATCGCATACTAACGCAACGCTGTAGGTGCCCGAGGTGTAATTTGAAATATCCAATACAATACTGTTTAAAGCAGTATCTACAATGTAATTGTTGGAGGTGCCGTTAGTTATACTTGTTACCATTAGGTAGGCAGAACCGGCATCCTGGGCAACATAATAATCATGCCTATTCTGAGCAAATAGAAAAAAAGAATAAAATAAAAATAGTAGTAGTATTAATGCTTTTAAGGCTTGTGGCTTGTGGCTTGTGGCTTGTGGCTTGTGGCTTGTAATGTCATAATATGAGGATTAAAGTTAGTTCATTTCTTAAAATTATGCAAAAACCTTCAAAATTAAAATAGGTAATTCCCTGTATTATGTTGGGGATTTCCCCCTTTTCCCAAATACCTCATTTATATATGAAGAAACAGAAAAATGTCCGTTCGAGCGCAGTCGAGAACTATTTATTGTTTTACAAACTTTTTCACCTCTACTCTCCCGCTTTCATCTTCAATATTTAAAAAATAAATACCGCTGGAAAGATTTGAAACATCAATTGAAGTTTGCTTATTAAAATCAATATTATGAGTGTTTAAAAGTTTTCCTTCTGTTGAATAAATTTGGGTTTTAAGTTTGCCTATATTTTTTGTGCCATTTAATACCAAAACTTCATTAACAGGGTTTGGATATATAGAAAATAGTTTTTCATTAATATCATTTGTTCCTAAAGAGCAGTCTTCAGAATAGATAAAATTTGCAGCAAAATACCAGCGAGAATATGGTAATTCATTATTATTTGCAGCCACCTCATCATCCACAGTAATACACTGTAATTCTGTAAGTTCACAAGGCTCACCTTCAAATTGGCAGGGCAGGCTTATTGTTAAAATTGAATTAGCTCCATTTTTTAAATTCAAATTTTCTAGAAAAATTACATTCCCCGCTTCAACAATTTCAAGATTTACGTTACTGGAAAAGTCCAATGAAGTCATTAGCATTGAAAAGCCAGGACTTTGACTATTAAAATAAAGCTCTTTTAATAGAATGTTTTCACTCACATCTAGTAAATAAAGTATATTACCACTTACATCCAACAATTCTAAAGCTGAAAAATCTTCGAGACCTGTTAAATCTTCTATAAATCGATGATTCACATCGAGCGTTACTACATTTTCAATATCGCTAGTTAAAACCTGTCCATTTATCATACCATCGCTATCAATGCCTAAGTCAATAAGTGCTTGTTCAAAATTAGGATCGGGTATATTTGTTACTTGTGCGTAAAGCCCTAATGGCAATAAAAACAGCCATATACATTGCTTATATAGTGTAGCTGTTTTTTTGTGTATTTTGAAAAATAATTTCATTATTTGAGGCTTGAAGTTAGTTATTTGCTTAAAATTATGCAAAAATCTTCAAAATTAAAATAGGTAGTTCCCTGTATTATGATGGGGGATTTCCCCTTTTATTCTGCTAAGTTTAGGTATGCACAATAAAAAACCCTTTTGGAAAATTGCTAGCCAAAAGGGTTTTAGTGTTTTATTGAATATTAATAGTTTAGGCTATCCGCTCGTAATTATTAGCTTCTTTAGCTCTTTGCTTTTTTAACTGCTTTAATCGTTTTCTCTTTCTCAATCTAATTTTAGCGCGATTCACCAAATAAAACATCACGGGAACCACAATTAAGGTTAAGAAAGTTGCGAAAATTAATCCGAAGATTACTGTCCAAGCCAATGGTCCCCAGAAAATTACGTTGTCCCCACCAATATAAATATTAGGGCTGTAATCTGTAAACAACCCGAAGAAATCGATATTAAATCCGATAGCAAGCGGGATAAGCCCTAAAACGGTTGTAATCGCTGTTAAAAGCACTGGACGCAAACGGGATTTTCCACCCGCTACAATAATCTCAAAATACTGTTTTTTGGTAAGCATTTGCTCCTCGTCCATTTGCAACTCATACTTTTTACGATCTATAAGAATCTGGGTGTAATCGATAAGTACAATGGCGTTATTTACAACAATACCTGCAAGCGAGATAATTCCCATCATCGTCATAATAATTACGAAATCCATTTGGAAAACTACCAATCCGAGGAATACACCTGCTAAGCTTAATACTACCGAAGTAAGAATTATAATAGGTTTTGAAAGTGAGTTAAACTGAGCAACCAATATTAATAATATTCCTCCTAAAGCATAAAATAGCGCCATCATTAGGAAGCCCATATTGTCTTCTTGTTCTTCTTGCTCTCCTGTAAAGGTTAAATTAACGCCATTAGGTAAATCGTAATTTTGAAGTTCGGTTTTTAAATCGTATACAATTTCGGTTCCGTTATAACCTCCAATTACGTTTGAATAAACAGTAATGGTTCTTTTTAAATCTTTTCTTTTTATTGCACTAAACGAAGCTGTATTGTTTTTGGTAACCATAGCTGAAATGGGTACTTGAACAATTTTCCCTTGATTGTTTCTAAAAGTAATTGGTTGATTAAAAAGTGCACTTTCGTCATACCTCGATGCCTCTGAAAGACGTACGTTTATTTCGTAATCGTCGTTTCCATCTTTGTAAGTAGAAGCTTCTTCTCCAAAAATGGCACGACGTAACGTTTGCCCAATTTGCCCTGTGCTAATTCCTAACTGTCCCGCTTTTTCACGATCTACAGTTACATTCATCTCAGGTTTACTCTTGTTTACGTCTATTTTTAGCTCTTCAATCCCGCTAATACCTAACCCTTCAATATACGAACGAAGATTTTCGGCCTCGTGAAGCATTTCCTCATAATCATCCCCACTTAATTCGATATTAATTGGGTATCCAACAGGAGGTCCAGCAGCATCTTTTTCAACAATAATAGAAGCTCCTGGAAAACCTTTTACCGATTCTCGAACTTCTTCTAAAACATCACTACTTTTTACACCACGTCGCAACTGATAATCTCGCATAGATAAAGTGATTTTACCTTTCTGCGGCATATCGTTACTTTGGCCCCCGTCGGTTTGTGGGTTTCCAGCACCTTGGCCTACTTGCGAAACTGCAGATTCAACCATATAGTTGTAGCCATTGTCTTCGTATTTTGAAATGGCTTTATATATACGCTCCTCAACTTGTTTGGTAAGCTCGTTTGTTTTCTCAATATCTGTTCCTTGCGGATATTCTATATAAGTAATAATTTGATTCGGTTCATTTTCTGGAAAGAAAAGAACTTTGGGTTGTACTAAGCCTACTAAGACGAACGAAAGAATTAACAATACCACTGTACCAAAGAAAAACACATAGGCTTTGGTTCCTTTTAATGCATATTTTAAAGTGCCTTCATAGAAATTTTCAAGTTTTTTCAAAGATTTATACTGAAAATACTCAACTGCACCTGCCAATACATATTTGTATAACCAAAGCATTATAGCCGTTAAGATTCCTAAATTTCCAAATCCTCTAAAGGCAGCAATATCCATAATAAACCCAGCAACCAGAAGCAATGCTCCAGCTCCAAATAATATTAAACTCCAGCGAATAAGCTTTCGCTTTGTAAGTGGCTCTTCTTCAATCTTCATAAATTTTGAAGTAAGCATGGAGTTAATTACAAGGGCTACAAAAAGCGAAGAACTCAATACTACAGATAGTGTAATTGGGAAATAAATCATAAACTTACCTATCATTCCTGGCCAAAGTCCGAGCGGGAAAAAGGCTGCAAGTGTAGTAGCAGTAGAGGCAATAATAGGCCAAGCAATTTCACCCATACCTTGTTTTGCTGCTTTTCTAGGCGACATTCCCTCACTCATCAAGGTGTATACGTTTTCTACCACCACAATTCCATTGTCTACCAACATTCCGAGACCCATAACGAGTCCGAAAAGCACCATTGTATTAAGCGTAAAACCTAATGACGATAGTATAAACAACGACATAAGCATAGAGAGTGGGATGGCAAAACCAACAAAAAGCGCATTTCTAAACCCTAAAAAGAACATAAGTACCACAACAACCAAGATAACCCCAAAAATGATGTTGTTTACCAAGTCGTTTACCTGGTTTTCAGTTTTGATTGATTGGTCATTAGAAAGACTTATATGAAGTGTTTCTGGCAGGTAATTATCTTGCTCGTCTTTGATAAGTTCTTTAATTAGCTCAACCGCCTCAATCATGTTTTTTCCTGCTCGTTTCTTAACATCGAGCATCACAACAGGTTCTCCGTATTCACGAGCAAAAGTTGTAGCATCTTTCTCGTGAAATTTAATGTCGGCAATGTCTTTTAGGAAAACAATCCCGTCATCTTTTTTAACTACAAGCCTTTCTAGCTCTTTGGGATTTTGAATCTCACCCGTAATACGAATGTTTTTCTGAACCCCATTGGTTATAATATTACCACCAGAAATTGTAGTGTTTTCACCTTTAATAGCATTTATAATATTGTCGAAGCTCACTTGAGAAGCGGTCATTTTATAAATATCGACAGCTACTTCAATTTCTTTTTCTTCAGCCCCTCGAATAGTAGCTTCCTTTATTTGAGGCAGCATTTCAATTTTATCCTGAAGGTATTCAGCGTAATCCTTTAATGTCTGAACGGTATAATCTCCTGTTAGGTTTATGTTTAGAATAGGAAATTCTTCCGAAAAATTTAAATCGAAAGCATTTGGTTCAACTTTAGCTCCATTGGTAAGTACTGGCCAAGTAGCTTCCGCTTTTACAAGGTCTATTTTATCTTTAACAGATTGTTTTGCTACAGGAATTTCTACACTTTCTTCAAATTCTACAATAATTATAGAGTAATCTTGAAGTGTGGTAGAAGTAATTTCTTTTACTCCTGCAATATCCTTAAACTCTTCTTCTAAGGGTTCGGTTATAAACTTTTCTACGTCTTCGGCAGAGTTTCCTGGGTTAACCGAACTTACATAAATCTTAGTTTCAATAATTTCAGGAAATGCCTCTCGTGGCATACTATAGTAGGCAAAGGCACCTAAAAACAGGATAATAGCCATTACCACATAAACTGTCATTTTGTTATCGATAGCCCAAGATGATATACTAAATTCTTTATACGGGTTTTTGCTCATTTTGCAAGAGTTTCTTATTGTTTGATAGTTACTTTTTGACCGTCGCGAAGTGTTTTTGCACCTTCTTTTATAATAGTATCACCTTTTTTGAGTCCCGACTTTACTTCGGTGTGGTTACCGTATGAAAGCCCTGTTTCAATAATGATGCGTTTAGCAACACCAGTACTGTCGTCTATAGGTTTGTATACGTATGCAATAGTTTCACCTGCAGCATTTTCTTGTAGAATATTCTCAGGTATAGTAATGGCATTCTCAGCGCTGTAATCGTTAACCTTAACTGTTGCAATTAGATTTGGTTTTACATTCCCGTCCTTATTTGGAATTTCAACTTGAATCTCAAAACTTCTATTATTCGGATTTATATAGTTGCTTACTTGGCGAACAGTTCCTGTAAAGTTTTCATTAATTGACGCTAAGTTTACTTCAACACGTGTCCCTTTTTTAATGTTTGTTAAATAGGTTTCAGGTATTGACGCTTTAACATACATATCACTCAAGTTTACTAGTCGAATAATTGGAGTTTGTCCCGGTACAACTACTTGACCTGGATCTGAAATAATATCATCTATCACTCCGCTAAATGGCGCAGTAATGATTGTTTTTCCTAATTGAGCGCGCAACTGATTGGTGGTGTTCCTTGCTGCTTCGTAATTGGTTTTTGCTTGGAGATACTGAATTTCTGAACCAATTTTTTGTTCCCAAAGTCTTTCTTGACGTTCGAAAGTTGTTTTTGCTAATGCTAGTTGTGCTTCTTGTTGCGCTACTTGGCTAGATAAACCACCATCGTCAATTTTGGCAAGACGTTGCCCTTTTGACACCCGCTGACTTTCTTTTACGTATATATTGGTAAGTACACCTGAGTATTCGGCATTCAATACGACATTTTGATCTGTTTCAACATTTCCCTGCACTTCAACATAGTGTTTAAAAACAGTGTCTTTAATCACTTCAGCAGTGATTAACGCTGGGCGTTCCTTTTTTTCGTGAGAATCGATATAGTCATTCAACTTGTCGATCTCAGCTTTAAGGTCTCTTTGTTGTTGATTAAGTTCAGTTCTTTTAGTCTTAATTGCAGAAAGATCTCCAGATTCTATGAGAGAATCCACAGATTTTTGGTCACCGCCGCAAGAAACCAAAGTGGCTATAAAGATTATAAGTAGGAATGTTTTTTTCATTTTTTGATTTATTTAAGTCGGTAGGGTTAATATTTTCCTTTTATTTCATCCGAAACTATTCGTAATTGCGGGATGTTTAAAACTGTTTCCAGATTTGCTTTTTCGTTTATTACATTCAACATCGATTGAAAATATTGTTGTTGCGCTGTATATAATTGTGTTTGTGCTTGTCGTAAATCAAAACTCGTTGATAAGCCTTCAGTAAATTTTACCTGATTTTTATTTTCAATTCGCTCTGCTAATCTTAAGTTCTTTTTAGAATTTTCATAATTCTCGATTGCGAATTGATAATTGCTTTGGGCTGTAGTTAAATCGAGTTTAATTTCTTGCTTGGTGTTTTCTAAATCTGTTTTAGCTTGGTCTAAAGCAATTCTTGTGCGTTGTGTCGCAGCACTTCGCATACCACTACTAAAGATAGGAATGTTCAAACTTACACCTAGTACTGAGGATTGATACCATTTTTGGTCTCCATTGAAAAATGTAAAATCTTCACTATTTGCCGATGTGCCGTAATTTATAAAGGCCGAAAGAGTTGGTAGTGCTTTACTCTTCTCTAATTTATTTTCAAAAAAACGTTGTTGAACAAGATTGTTTGCAATTTTGAAATCTACATTCTCTTCAAAATTTATTGAATTGTCTAAAAGTGCAAGACTAATATTTGCATTTGCTAATTTGGCTAAATCGTCTGTTAACATAATTGGTGTGTCAACATCTATCCCCAAAGAAAGGTTGAACATTTGCTTTGCTATTTTCCGACTTCTTTTGGCATTGCTTAATTGTGTTTCGATGTCTAAAAGTGTAATTTCTAGCTGCTCGACACTCTCTTCTTCGGCCAATCCATTTTCAAATATTTTCCTGGTTTCAAAAAGATTGTTTTCTAGATTGGTTTTGTTTTTTTCAAAAATAGCTACCAACTCTTCAGAGAGTAGAACACTTCCGTAGGCGTTAATAACACCTTTGCGTACTTCTAAACGCACTTTTTCATTGTAATTCTCGGAGTATTTTAAAAATGTTTTTGCTGCTTTTAAACCTACAAGATAACTGCCATCAAAAATAAGTTGGTTTAAAGTAGCTACTGCATTGGCATTTTGCTTTGTTCCAAAAGTTACTGGAAGATATGTGCCTGGTTCTCCACCTGCAAGCTCCCCAGGAAGCAAAGTTACTGGCTGTTTTAAGTTGTTTTGATAAGTTGCGCTTCCGCTAATTTGCGGTAGCCCTTGAGCTGTAGTTTCCCACTTTTGCTTTATGGCCTTAGCAATGTCACGTCTAGCATTAATAGAAGTGTAATTGCTATCTAAAGCAAATAGAATTGCTTCCTCAAGACTAAAACTATATTCTTTTTGCTCTTGAGAAAATCCTGCAAAACTGAACAGTATAATACTGACTATTAAAATTCTTTTAATCATTAGTGTGATGTTCTTTAAGGTATTTATTTAGTGTCATTAATCCTTCAGGTGTTACAATTCCTCGTAAATGATATTCTAAGTATTCTTCAGCCCTATATTTTGATGAAAACTTTTCAATAGGAAATAATGCTTGGTCGTGAATGTTGGTTATCCCCATAAAATAGAGACGACTTATAAAATCTGAATCAAGGTTTTTACGGTATAAGCCTTGTTCTATACCCTTTTTTATATTCTTTTGGGTGCTTTCCAACATTTTTTCAAGCTGATTCTTATGAATACTCGAACTTATTTCGGGGTAATATTTGTTTAGCTGATATTGTGCAGATGAATGTTCATCCTTCAATTTCTGCATTATAAATTTCTTAATCTTGAATAATTCTTCAATCGGATTTATATCTAATGCACATATTTCGTCTATCCCAGTCGTGATATTGTCTAGCATAAACCAAGCACATTCTTTAATAAGTTCAGTCTTATTCTTAAAATGTGTGTAAATCGTCTTTTTTGATATAGCTAACTCTTGAGCTATATCATCCATGGTAACACTCTTAAAACCAAGCTTTAAAAAGAGGTCTGTAGCTTTATGGATTATTCGTTCTTTCATAATGGGGTGCAAAGATAGGTTGTGGAAACTTTTAAAACAATAGTAGTTTCCAAAGTTTTATTTTATTTAACATTTTGGATGTGAGGATGTAATAGCGGGCGTGATGAATAAATTTTTGTGTTATTCTTCAAAAGGAGAAATCTACTTTTTAAGTTTCAACTCTTTTTCGGTTATAAATTGTGTGCATTTGCAATGCTTATTTTACCTTAGCCAAAATTTTTTATTCAATGGAAATTTTATCGAAATACAACACACTTCTCAATCAAAATCTTGAAAAAGCAGTTTCTCAAAACGAGCCAGCTCAACTTTACGATCCTATTAAGTATATTCTTTCATTAGGAGGTAAAAGAATTAGACCAGCCCTAACGCTGATGGTTTGTGATTTTTTTGGAAAAGATTATAAAGAGGCTTTATCTGCAGCAATGGCAGTAGAGTTGTTCCATAACTTCTCGCTTATTCACGATGATATTATGGATAACGCGCCTTTACGTAGAGGTAAAGCAACTGTTCACGAAAAGTGGGATGTAAATACAGGTATTCTTTCCGGTGATGCTATGCTAATTTTAGCATATAGATTTTTTGAAAATTACAATCCGAACACATTTCAGGATTTAGCTAAACTTTTTAGTGAAACTGCTTTACAAGTTTGTGAAGGGCAACAACACGATATGGATTTTGAAACTCGTGATGATGTTTCGTTAGAAGAGTACATTAATATGATAGACCATAAAACCGCTGTCTTGGTTGGAGCGGCTATGAAAATGGGAGCTATTGTTGCTGATGCTTCTGAAAGTGATAAGGATAAAATCTATCAGTTTGGGAGAAATCTTGGAATTGCATTTCAGTTGCAAGACGATTACTTAGATGTTTTTGGCAACCCAGAAACATTTGGGAAGCAAGTTGGTGGCGATATAATTGCAAACAAAAAAACTTTTCTTTACCTAATAGCAATAGAACATAGCAGTAAAGTTCAAGCTGAAGAATTGGAACATCTTTACAGTATTAATCCAAAAGATCCAGCTGATAAAATCTCAACGGTTAAGGATATTTTTGTTAACTCTGGAGCGGCGAAAGCTACTCAAGTTGAGATTGAAAAATACAGTAATTTGGCTTATTCTGTGTTAAACGAAATAAACATTGCTGATGCGAAAAGAGAAATGCTTCGTCAGTTTGGAAATAGCTTGATGGAGCGAAACGTTTAAAAATACACTCTTACAAATGGAGCAAAGGCACTCCCGTAAATGCTTTCATCTTTATCAAAAAGTACATCGTATCGAACTCCCATAGTAAAATTATTACTACGGAATCCAGCACCGAGATATAGGGCAGGATACCAATAATTTCTTGTTACATCGGGGCTACCTATATATTTATAAGTTCGGTTTACGTTTAATTCTTCAAACTCTGCTGAAAGCTGAATTTCAGGAATTACGTTATAAAGTGCGAGCACACTTCCACCTAAAATAGTTGCAGAATTGTTGTTTTTTAAACTTGCGTAAGTTCCTGTAAGTGCTACTCCTGCAGAAAATTGATTGTTAAATTGATAAATAGCACTTGGAGCTAGCGTACCGCTAAAGTAACCGTTTCCAAAATTTAAACCCACGCCACCACCAAATCGCACATGGTCCCAAAAGTTGTACTGTTTCTCCTGAGCATTCGCATTATTTGAGTAGAATATTACTAAAATTAGTAATAATTTAGCAATTAGTCTATATACTGTCTTTTCCATTATGAATACTTTATGAGTTTCAAACAATAAATATATGAAATCGAGCCGCCTATTGTGCTTAATTATTGTAAATTTGTACCGTTTTATTTAAAAGACCATTTGTATATTTATCATGGATAAATTTTCATTCTTAAACGCGGTTCATCCATCTGTAATCGCAGAACAATACGAAAAATATTTACAATACCCAGATAGCATTGAACCAAGTTGGAGAGCATTCTTCCAAGGGTTTGATTTTGGCTCAGAGCCAGGAAGTCAAGAATTCTTTGCGGATTCAGTAGTTGCTTCAACAGATCCTCAGGATTATGATCTAGGTGCAATTTGTGCTGATGTAATTAAAGAATTCCAAGTAATAAAATTAATTGATGCCTATCGTACAAGAGGGCATTTCTTCACAAAAACAAACCCAGTTAGGGAGCGTAGAACTTATACCCCAACCTTAGATATTGAGAATTTCGGACTTTCACAAGACGATTTGAAAGCGAAATTTAGAGCGGGAGAAATTATTGGTATAGGGGAAAATACTCTTGAAGAAATCATCACGCACCTTAAGAGAATTTATTGCGAATCTATAGGTATGGAATATATGTTTCTTCGTAAACCCGAAGAAATAGATTGGATTCAGCAAAGACTAAATGCTAACGACAATCAGCCAAACTTTACTGTAGACCAAAAGAAGCATATTCTTAAAAAGCTTAACGAGGCAGTATCTTTCGAGAATTTCCTTCACACTAAATATGTAGGGCAAAAAAGATTCTCTTTAGAAGGAGGTGAAAGCTTAATTCCAGCTTTAGATACTCTTATCGAAAACGCAGCAGAAAGAGGTGTTGAAGAATTTGTAATGGGAATGGCTCACCGTGGTCGTTTAAGTACTCTTACAAATATATTCGGAAAAAGTGCAAAGAATATTTTCAGTGAATTTGACGGTAAAGATTACGCACTCGATATTTTTGATGGAGATGTTAAGTACCACTTAGGTTGGACTTCAAAACGTAAAACAGATTCAGGAAAAGAAATCAACTTGAACATTGCGCCAAACCCTTCACATTTGGAGACTGTTGGAGCAGTAGTTCAGGGTATTGCACGTTCTAAACAAGACGACCATCACAAAGACAACCCAAGCAAAGTATTGCCAATAGTTGTTCACGGTGATGCTGCAATTGCTGGTCAAGGTCTAGTTTATGAAATTGTGCAAATGGCACAGCTTGACGGTTATAAAACAGGCGGAACAATACATATTGTAGTAAACAACCAAATAGGTTTTACTACAAACTACCTAGATGCACGTTCATCTATATACTGTACTGATGTTGCTAAAGTTACATTATCTCCAATACTTCACGTAAACGCAGATGACGTAGAAGCTGTAGTTCACGCAATGAACTTTGCACTTGACTTCAGAATGGAGTACGGTCGTGATGTGTTTATTGATTTATTAGGTTATAGAAAATACGGACATAACGAAGGTGATGAGCCTCGTTTTACGCAACCTAAACTTTACAAAGCAATTGCTAAGCACAAGAATCCAAGAGATATTTATGCTGAAAAATTGATTAGTGAAGGGGTAATCGATAGCGAATACGTTGCTAAACTAGAAAAAGAATACAAGGATAAACTAGAGGAAAATCTAGAAGACTCAAGAAAAGAGGATAAAACAACCGTTACTCCATTTATGCAAGATGAATGGGATGGTTACGAATATTCTGAAGATGGTCAGATGTTAGAGCCTGTTGACACTACATTTGATTTAAAAATGCTTGATGAAATTGCTGAGGTAATTACAGCGCTTCCAAAGGATAAGAAATTCCTTAAGAAGATAGCTAAGCTTATTGAGTCTAGAAAAGAAATGTACTTTGAGAAGAACAAACTTGACTGGGCAATGGGTGAGCTATTGGCTTATGGAAGTTTGTTGAAAGAAGGTCACGATGTAAGAATGAGTGGGCAGGATGTAGAGCGTGGAACTTTCTCTCACCGTCACGCAGTAATAAAAGTTGAAGAGAGCGAAGAAGAAGTAGTTCTTTTAAACAACTTAAAAGGCGATCAAGCTAATTTCTATATTTACAACTCATTGCTTTCTGAGTATGGAGTTGTAGGTTTCGATTATGGTTATGCTATGGCTAGCCCTAATACATTAACCATTTGGGAAGCACAATTTGGAGATTTCAGTAATGGAGCTCAAATTATGATAGACCAATATATTTCAGCTGCTGAAGATAAATGGAAGCTTCAAAATGGTTTGGTAATGTTATTGCCACACGGTTATGAAGGCCAAGGTGCAGAGCACTCATCGGCAAGAATGGAGCGTTACTTACAATTATGTGCTGTAGATAATATGTTTGTTGCAGATGTTACAACACCAGCAAACTTATTCCACTTATTGAGAAGACAAATTAAAACTAAATACCGCAAACCATTAATTGTATTTACTCCTAAGAGTTTACTGCGTCATCCAAAAGTAGTTTCTACTAAGGAGGAATTTGCAAATGGTACATTCCAAATGGTTATTGATGATGCGGAGGTAAAAGCGTCAAAAGTAAAATCATTGGTATTTGTAACAGGTAAATTCTATTACGACCTTCTTGATAAAAGAGAAGAATTGAAAAGAGATGATGTTGCGTTGGTAAGAATTGAGCAATTATTTCCACTGCCAACCGATGAGATTAATAAGATTATTAAGAAGTATAAAAATGCAGACGATATAGTTTGGGCACAAGAAGAACCTAAAAATATGGGAGCTTATTCTTATTTAATGATGCATTTTGAAGAAGCTAAAAACTTTAGAGTTTGCAGTAGAAAAATGTATGCTGCTCCAGCTGCAGGAAGTACTGTTCGCTCAAAAGCAAGACACGCTAAAGTAATTGAAAACGTGTTTGATAAAGACATGAAGTAAGAATTATGCTTACTTTGTAAATAATAAAGTAAAAACATTTAAATTTATTAGATTAATAAACGAAGGTTTATATAAAACAGAAATAATATGGCATTAGAAATGAAAGTCCCGTCTCCGGGAGAATCCATCACAGAAGTTGAAATTGCCGAATGGTTAGTAAGCGATGGCGATTATGTGGAAAAAGATCAAGCAATCGCTGAGGTAGATAGTGACAAGGCAACTCTTGAACTTCCGGCAGAAGCGAGTGGAATCATTACTTTAAAAGCTGAAGAAGGTGATACAGTTGAAGTAGGGCAGGTGGTTTGTATTATTGATACAGACGCTGCAAAGCCAAGTGGCGGAGATGCTCCTAAAGCTGATAAAAAAGAAGAAAAGAAAGAAGAGGCTCCTTCTAAACCAGCAGCTCCAAAGGAAGAAGAAAAGAAATCTTACGCTACAGGTACTCCTTCTCCAGCAGCTAAAAAGATTCTTGACGAGAAAGGAATGTCTTCTAAAGATGTAAAAGGAAGTGGACGCGACGGTCGCGTAACTAAAGACGACGCTATTAAGGCAACTCCATCTATGGGTACTCCAGGAACAGGAAGCCGTGGAAGCGAGCGTAAAAAACTTTCTATGTTACGTAGAAAAGTTGCAGAACGTTTGGTTTCAGCTAAAAATGAAACAGCGATGCTTACTACTTTTAACGAGGTAGATATGTCGCCAATTTTCGAATTAAGAAGTCAGTATAAAGAACAGTTTAAAGCTAAACACGGAGTAGGATTAGGCTTTATGTCTTTCTTTACTTTGGCAGTTGTTCGTGCATTAGAGCTATACCCAGATGTAAACTCTATGATTGACGGAGATTATAAGATTTCTTACGACTTTAAAGATATTTCAATTGCCGTTTCTGGACCTAAAGGTTTAATGGTTCCTGTAATTAGAAATGCTGAAAATTTAAGTTTCAGAGGTGTTGAAGATGAAGTGAAGCGCCTTGCACTTAGAGCTAGAGATGGTCAAATAACTGTTGATGAAATGACAGGTGGTACGTTTACAATTTCTAACGGAGGAGTTTTCGGAAGTATGCTTTCAACTCCAATTATCAACCCGCCACAATCTGCAATTTTAGGAATGCACAATATTGTTGAACGCCCTATTGTAAGAGATGGAGGAATAGTAGTAGCACCTATTATGTTTGTTGCACTTTCTTACGACCATAGAATTATTGATGGCCGTGAATCAGTTGGATTCTTAGTTGCAATTAAGGAAGCATTAGAAAATCCAGTTGAGTTATTAATGAATAACGATGTGAAAAAAGCGTTAGAATTATAATCTAACGAATAGATATCTATTAAAAAATCCGGCTATTGGCCGGATTTTTTTATTTGTAATAATTAATATATAAGATTGAAAAGAACAACCTTATAGTAATTTTTCATGATTTTCTTTCGCCCAAATAAGCAAACTATTGGTTTTAGCCTCTAAGTTTAATTTGTTGATAATATTGCTTCTGTGTTTTTCCACCGTTCTGTAGGATATAAATAGTAGTGAAGCTATCTCTTTATTAGTTTTGTCAATTGCAATAAGCTTCAGAATCTTTTTTTCTGAGGGCGTGAGCTTTTTTAAATCATTGCTTTCAACAGGATTAATGTCAATTAGCTCCATGATTCTATTACTGAAAAAAGGTTCCCCCTTAGACACGGTTTTAATGCAATTTTCAATTTCATCTAAAGCAAATTCTTTTAAAATATATCCGAATATATTCAGTTCTTGTGCTTTTTGATAAAGCTCCTTCTCCTTATGAAGAGTGATAAGTACAATTTTTGTATCAACACCTTCTAGGCCTTTGCATTTTTGTGCAATTTCAATCCCAGACATATACGGCATTTGTATGTCGATAATGGCTATGTCGGGATTTTCCTTCACAATTAAGTTGTAAGCTTCCCTTCCGTCATTTCCACTACCAATTAAATTATAGTTTTTCTCAATCAAAAAATCACTTAACCCTTTTAATAATAAAGGGTGGTCATCTGCTATAATAATTGAATGTTTATGCTTTTTCATAATGGTAGTTGAAATTCTAATAATGTTCCAAAGTCTTTTTTTGAAGTTACTTTCATTTGCCCTTTTAGAAATTTAGTGCGTTCTAGTAACGTTTTTAACCCAAGAGATTTTAAATCTTGGTATTTGTCAGTAAAATCAAAACCCACACCATTGTCGCGAATAGAAATAAGTATATTGTTTGACAATATTTTAATAGAAACTTTCCCAGCTTCAGCATTTGCGTGTTTTATAATATTACTTAAGCTTTCTTGAACTATTCTATATATGTTGACCTCCTCTTCTTTAGTAAATAAATTATCTATATTATCTATTTCTGAAGAAATGAAAAGGGATGTGTTTTCATCTATTTGCCTAATTGTGTTTTCTATGGCTTTGGTAACTCCTAGTTCTTGAAGGTGAAATGGGTGCAAGTCTCTTGATATGCTTCGTACTTCTTCAATAGTATGATTCACCATTTCTTTAACTTCTGGGGTGCCTTTTTTAATCAGTTTGTTTTTTATGAGTAGTAATTGTTGCCCTATTCCATCGTGTAAATCTTTCGATATTCTGCGACGTTCTTTTTCTTGAGAAATAAGTAATTCCTGACTGAATTTTTCTTGAAGATCTTTATTACTTCTTAAATGTATTTGATTCCGATATAAAATAACAACTCCGAAAGCTAGGATTAAAGCTATTCCACCAAAAACCATTGCTTTTTTAAAAATTTCATTGTCCTTTTCTAGTAAGCTAATGTTTGTGTTTTTTTCAATTAGTTCTTTTTCTTTTTTTTCAGTTTCATATAAAGAAAGATAGTAAGCTAATGCATTTGCGGTACTTCTATTGTAAATGGAATCTTTTATTAAAGATGCGGCGCGGTTACTTTCGATGCTTTTTCTGTACTCTTTCATATCAAAGTAGATTTCTGATAAGAATTTGTAAGAATTCATTATATCGTCTTCAGAATTAATGCTTTGGGCGATTTCTAAACACTGAACGGCAAATTTTTCAGCTTCTTCGTAATAACCTGTGGTTTGTAAAAATTTAGCCTTTGCACCTAAATATTTAATTTTTGTTACTTGGTCTTCAAGAATGTCAAGTTTTATATTTTCTAATAGGTTTAAATGAATGTTTGCCTCTTTAATCTGGAATCGCTCGCAGTAGTAGTTTACAAGACTTGAGTGAATGTTTATAAATACAGTTTTATTAGACTTTTCATTATCAAAGTTTTCTACCGCTAAAAGCAAAGATTTAAATTCAGCATTTTTATCGCCCATTTTGTGGTAATCAATGGCTTGATTATAGTACTCTTGAGATAAGAAGGAGTTTAATTTTAATTTTCTAATTTTCTCTATTAGGGCATTTCTTTCTGTTTTTGCTTTTTCATAAAAACCATTTCTACTAAACATATTAATGATTCCTTGCTGAGCAGTAATCATACAGTCGTACTTTTTTTGACTTTCAAAAATCGAATATGCCTTGTGTAGGTCTTCACCTGCAAGTATGAATTTTCCTAAACTTGAGTATGCTTGCCCGCGATAATAATGTGTTTCTGCAATACTAAGTGAATCGCAATAAGAGAAATTTAAAAATGCTTTATTGTAATCGGAGATTGCTTTATTAGCATCAACTTGTGTGTTTGCCATACCTCGTTTTAGATATAAACCTCCAAGTAATAAGCTGTCGTTTATTTTATACTTTCGCGCGAGAACGCTGTTTATAACGGTTATTGCGTTTAAAGGGTCGTTGCGAAAGTTTGTAAGTGGACGTTGTAGATCGATCGCTTTTTTAGCAGCAGATTCTATAAAGTCTAGTTCTTGAGCTAATTTAACGTATTCAATACTGTATTGAATAAAAGCATCGATATTAGTCTTCTTATTTAGGGAAATAAGACTGTCTAAAGTTGCTAACTTTTCAGTTCTAGATTGTTCGATTTGAGCAAATCCAGAATACTCAATTTCATGCGCGTTGAATCCCCAAATGGGGGATAACGCAATAATAATAAAAAATATAGCTAGGTTCTTGAGCACGTTTATATTATCATCTATTTACTATAAATGTACTTAAAAAAATACAATAATTCTTTTAGTTAAAGACTCGGTAGCTTTATATAAAAGCAATTTCTTCCATAATCGATAACTGCGCGATTCTTTTTCAGAAAATCGGCTCCAATAATACCGTGAATAGGTCCTTCTTCAACTTGTGCTAATGCTGCGTTTACATGAGTGAGATCAAATAACACAAAATCCATATTAGAAATCTTCCAATTCTTAATTGCAAAAATGTTTTTTCTGGAAAGCATAGTTTCCATGTTTATAGCTCCGGCACCAGCAGCTTTAATCATGCTCTCTTCACTAATAAGTTTAAAGTGAGTACTGTTTTTGAAGCCTACACAACTGGTAGAAGCACCAGTGTCTAAAATGAAATCGCCTGAAACACCATTTATTTTAGCCGAGAATAAATAATGCCCTGTTGCTAATTTTTTAAGTGGAATGCGATAAAAACCTTGGGTTTCAAGAAATTCTCGTAAATGCATCAATTTTTTTGCTCAAAGATAGTAAACAAAATAAGTAGCTTTGCAGATATGATGACAGATACCCATACCCATTTATATAGTGACGCCTTTTCTGATGACCGAGCAGATATGATGCAACGTGCATTTGATGCAGGGGTTACACGTTTTTTTATCCCTGCAATAGACTCAGGTTTTACCGAATCTATGTATGATCTAGAGAAGGAATATCCTGAAAATGTTTTCTTAATGATGGGCCTACACCCAACTTCAGTTAAAGAAAACTATAAAGAAGAATTAGCTCATGTAGAAGAACAGTTTGAGAAACGAGATTTCTTTGCCGTTGGCGAAATAGGAATTGATCTTTATTGGGATACTTCTACATTAGAAATCCAAAAAAAAGCGTTTAAACGCCAAATTCAATTAGCAAAAAAATACAAACTGCCTATAGTAATACACTGTCGTGATGCTTTTGATGAAATTTTTGAAGTTTTAGAAACTGAAAAAAGTGAAGACCTCTTTGGAATCTTCCATTGCTTTACCGGAGATTTTGAACAAGCACAAAGAGCTATTTCATTTAATATGAAATTGGGGATAGGTGGTGTAGTTACATTTAAGAATGGAAAGATTGATACTTTTTTAAACCAAATTCCTTTGAAACATATCGTTTTGGAAACCGATTCGCCTTATCTTGCTCCGGTTCCTTATCGAGGAAAACGTAATGAAAGTAGTTATTTGGCCTTAATTTGTAAAAAACTCTCAGAGTTATACAATATTTCTGAAGCAGAAGTGGCTCGTATAACGACTGAAAATTCCAAAGCGGTTTTTAAAGTTTGATGACTAAGAGCCTTATCGTGAAACCTTTTAAATCGCAACATCTTATTTTTCATTTAAAAGCTTAGAGATTAATATGAAAACCCAACCTAACATACTCCTTATATATACAGGTGGAACTATCGGGATGATAAAAGACTTTGAAACTGGTGCTTTGCGCAATTTCAATTTTGATGAATTATTAAATCATATTCCCGAACTTAAATTATTAGACTGTAATATTACTACAACCTCTTTTCCTGAACCCATTGATAGTTCTAATATGAACCCTAAGTATTGGGTAGATATAGCTACTATTATTGAAGAAAACTATGATGAAATTGATGGGTTTGTAGTATTGCACGGTAGCGATACAATGTCATATACGGCATCGGCATTGAGTTTTATGTTGGAGAATTTAGGAAAACCTGTGGTTTTTACTGGTTCCCAACTTCCAATTGGAGATTTACGTACCGATGCAAAAGAAAATTTAATTACTTCCATTCAAATTGCATCGTTACGAGAAAAGGGCGTTCCGAAAATTGCGGAGGTTTGTCTTTATTTTGAGTACAAACTATATAGAGGAAATAGAACAACTAAGATTAATGCAGAGCATTTTGAGGCTTTCGAGTCGCCAAACTATCCAGAATTGGTTCAAAGTGGGTTGCATTTAGTGGTTAATAATCAAGCGCTTTACAAACCAAACCGCAGAAAAAGACTTAAAGTTCATAAAACGATGGAGAGCAATATACTGTTGGTTAAGATTTTTCCAGGAATAGATGAGTCAACTATTAAGTATTTATTCGATTATCCTGAAATGAAAGGTTTAGTTTTAGAAACCTACGGTGCAGGTAATGTAACTACTGAAGAATGGTTTATCAATTCGCTTAAGAATGTTATAAAAAGAAGAGTTCCGGTAATAAATGTAACCCAATGCACTGGTGGAAGCGTAAACATGGGTCTTTACGAAACTAGTACAGAGCTTAAAAAAATGGGGGTAATTAGTGCAAAGGATAGCACTACAGAAGCTGCATTGGCTAAATTAATGTACTTATTAGGTGAAAATGTATCTCCAAATAGCTTCAAAACTATATTCGAAACCTCATTAAGAGGAGAAATGCAGTAAATTAATCTGTTATTTTTTTTTATGGCGTTGATTTTTTTTTGATATTTGGCACTCGTTAAGCGGAAGCACCTTTTTTTGTAACTAATAAGTAGGTGTTCGATTCGAATATTTGAAATAAATTTTTGCTTCAGATTTGTTCTGAGCTAAAAAACATTTTTTAGAGAGGTGGCCGAGTGGTCGAAGGCGCACGCCTGGAAAGTGTGTATACGCCAAAAGCGTATCGAGGGTTCGAATCCCTTCCTCTCTGCGAGTATATTTTTGCATTATTAAGGTAATGAAAGAGCGTGATCTAGCAACTAAATAAAGTAGAAATAAATGCAATAGTAGCAAGGATAAACTTGATTAAGATAATTAACAGATTTCAATCAAGAAAAATTGATACTATATATAAGTATAAAAGTTCATTAAAATTTAAAAAGGAAGCTGATATTAACCTATTTAGGGTGGATTGGAAATTCCTTTTTAGTACATATTAATATTCTTGTAGATTAACTAAATTATTTTATATCTTTAAACCTTTAACTAAAAACAAACTTTAAGTCGATAGCAATGAAAAAATTATTTTCTATTATGGCGCTCGCCGCAATGGTATTTGTAGGCACGTTAAACGCAAACGCTTCAACAGCGCAAACATTACCAACCAGCTCACAAGCTTTGGTAGCAGCAGCAACAGTATCTTTTATTCAGGACGAAACGGCTTCTGCCGATGTTGCTGATAAAGGATTCCATCAAGAATTAAAAGAACGTTTCGTAGAGGGTGGTCCTGGATTTATGGGGGTTGTACTTCTATGTTTAATTCTAGGATTGGCAATTGCTATTGAAAGAATTATCTACCTTAACCTTTCAACAACCAACACACAAAAATTAGCTCAGGATGTTCAAGACGCACTAAACAGTGGTGGTATAGACGCTGCTAAAGAAGTGTGCAGAAACACAAAAGGTCCTGTTGCATCAATTTACTATCAAGGTCTTGATAGAGCCGACGAAGGTATAGACTTAGCTGAAAAAGCTGTAGTTGCTTACGGAGGTGTTCAAATGGGACAACTTGAGAAAAACGTATCATGGATCTCTCTATTTATCGCTATTGCACCGATGCTTGGTTTCATGGGTACTGTAATAGGTATGATTACTGCGTTTGATAAAATTCAAGCAGCTGGTGATATGAACCCTTCTCTTGTAGCTGGTGGTATTAAAGTTGCACTTTTAACAACTGTATTTGGTTTGATCGTTGCGATTATCCTTCAGATTTTTTACAATTACATTATCGCTAAAATCGATAGTATTGTAAACAGCATGGAAGATGCTTCTATCACTTTAATCGATATGTTGTTCGATTACAACTCAAAAAAATAAATTTAAACAAACCACAAGATGGCATTACATAAAATATTAAAAATTGTAGCATTGCTTTTAAGCGTTGCGGGAATTATTTTTCTTGCAATGATCATCTCAAAAGGTGATACTGCAGTCGCTGAAACTGGCGCAGGAGTAGATGGCTTCTTGTATGTGGCCTATATCACTTTCGCTTTAATCTTAGTATTTGTTCTCTTCTTCGTTCTTAAAGGTATTTTTGCCGGAGATGTAAAGAAAACATTACTATCAGTAGGAGCATTCTTACTTATTGTAGTAATCTCTTATGTTTTAGCTGAAGGCACTCCAATGGCAATGCGTGAAGGCGATATGCTTTCTGCAAGTGGCTCAAAATGGGTGGGTACAGGTTTATATACCTTTTACATCTTAGGAGTTTTAGCTATTGCAGCAATGGTATTTAGCGGAATCAAAAAACTAGCAAAATAATGGCAAGAAGAGCAACACCGGAAGTAAATGCTGGGTCGATGGCAGACATCGCCTTCCTATTGCTTATCTTTTTCTTGGTAACTACTACCATCGAAAAGGATAGTGGGATTGGAAGACAGTTGCCGCCTAAAGAACCGCCAACGGACGAACAAGTAAAGATTAAAGAAAAGAACCTCTTTATCGTAAATGTTAACCGAGAGGATCAATTGCTAGTTGAAGAGAAACTAATGGATCTTAAAGACTTGCGTCAAGCAGCAATTGAATTCTTAGATAATGGTGGAGCACCTGCTGGAAGTCCAGAATACTGCGACTATTGTAAAGGAAGTCGTAATCCTGAATCTTCAGATAACCCTGATAAAGCAGTAATATCTGTTCAGAACGATAGGCTTACTTCTTATAAAATGTATATCGCTGTTCAAAATGAATTGGTGGCAGCATACAACTATTTAAGAGATCGGGAATCACAAAGGCTTTATGGCTGGAAGTTTACCGAAATGACCAAAGATTTAGATGAAGGAAAGATTAAAGGTGAAGTAGCAAAAGAACAATTGCAAGAAAAATTGCAAACAATTCAAAAGCTATTCCCTCAAAAGCTGTCAGAAGCTGAACCTAAAAAATCTGGATCATAATATTACAACTATGTCAAAGTTTAGAAAGAAAAAAAGTAATGAATTACCGCCTGTAAGTACAGCATCTTTACCGGATATTGTATTTATGCTTCTATTCTTCTTTATGGTAGTAACTGTACTGCGTGATGATAATTTATTGGTTCAAAATAAATTACCTAAAGCAGACCAAGTTGAGAAATTAAAGAAAGATAGATCGGTGTATATTTATGCTGGAAAACCTTCAGCTCGTTACCAAGAGAGTTTTGGTACTGAGGCGAAAATTCAAATAGGGGATAAGTATACAGATATATCTAACATTAAATTCGCACTTACTGAAGCACGTCAAAAACTTCGTCCTGAACTTCAGGATAAAGTAATGGTTGCTCTTAAAGTAGATGAGGAAACTAATACAGGTATGGTAACAGACATTAAGCAGGAATTGCGTGATCTTAATATGCTTAAAATTATCTATATCACTACTCCAGGTAATGAGTTAGACTAAGCATAACAATAATTATAAATAAAAACGTCTCATAATAATGAGGCGTTTTTTTGTTTCCAAGATTCTGAAAATACGTTTATCTTTATCGCTATGAATAAAATTCTCACATTCCTTTTTATTCTTACGGGACTGGCTGCTTTGGCGCAAGACACATTGCCACGTCCTGTGGTAGATTCAGTTTATAGAGAGGATCAATTCTACTTGGGGGTTACCTACAATGTGCCGTTAAATCTTCCTTCAGGTGTGTCTACAAGAGGATTGACAGGTGGAATTCATTTTGGATTTCTAAGAGATATGCCCATCAATAAGCAACGTAATATTGCAATAGCCGTGGGACTTGGTATCGCATTAGATCAGTACGGTCAAAATTTGTTTATAGGTGAATCGCTATATGATGAAACTATATTTAAGGTTTTAGATGAGGATGTAGACTATTCACGAAATCGCTTTAATACCAGTATAATTGAGGTTCCTTTTGAATTTAGATGGCGAACATCTACTCCAGAAAAATATGCTTTTTGGCGTGTTTATCCTGGGTTTAGAGTAGGATATGCCTTTTGGTATAAATCTACATTTAAACAGCCTGGAAATAACGTTAACCAAACTAAGATACCCGAATTTAACCCTTTGAGATTAACGGCTACCCTGAGCGCTGGTTTTAGTAATTTCAACCTCTTTGCGGCCTACGCTATAAATCCTTTCTTCGATAATGCTAAGACTGTTGATGGTGAGCCCTTCGAATTTCGTCCCCTTAAATTGGGTATAATATTTTTTATACTATAACCAAAAGTTGAATAGTATAAGTTGAGGCAATGCTCCAATAAAAAGTCCAAGCATTAATTCGCGATAATCGTGAGCGTTAGCATTTAATCGAGAAGAAGCAACCCAGCCATTTACAAATAGAAAAAAACTGATTGAGACTAATAAGTTGATTTTAAAATGTGCGCTAATTCCTACCAGAAACATTAGTATACCTGCTACTCCCATTTGGTGTAAACTTATTTTTACTTTAAAAAACACCATTATTAGAGCGCTAAAAGTAGAAAACAGGATACCGACTATAAAGTAATACAATTCCGGATCGTCGTAAATGTCAAAAACCATTTTAATGATTAGCAACAACAGAATGCACTGAATCATTAAGGGGAGCTTTCGCTCTTTTACGTTTCTTAAATAAATAGTTTCAACTGCTCCTAAGTTTTTCAACAAGAAAAATACTACCAAGGGAATCAAAACAGTAATAATGGTTATAGCCAAAAGCTCGGCTCGAACTATTTCTGCATCTACATACCTAGGGGTAACATTGTAATACAATATAACACCCAATAGCGGCATCAAAAGAGGGTGGAAGATATACGAGGCACTTTTAAGGAATAAATTCATCAGATTTCTTTTCGAAGTCTTGCTACTGGCAGATCCAATTGTTCGCGATATTTAGCAATAGTACGACGTGCAATTGGATAGCCCTTTTCCAATAAAATTTTCGCAAGCTTATCATCTGTAAGTGGTTTGCGCTTATCTTCTTCGGAAATAGTTATTTCAAGTATTTTTTTAATCTCTCTTGTGGAAACATCTTCACCTTGATCATTCTTCATCGATTCGCTGAAGAATTCCTTAATCAACTTTGTTCCGTATGGGGTGTCAACATACTTGCTATTAGCAACTCGTGACACAGTTGATACGTCCATATTAATCTTATCGGCAATATCTTTTAAGATCATCGGCTTAAGCTTTCGTTCGTCACCGCTTAAGAAATACTCTTCTTGGTGATGCATAATTGCATTCATAGTAATGTAAAGAGTTTGCTGACGTTGTTTAATAGCGTCTATAAACCATTTTGCTGCGTCTAGCTTTTGCTTAATGAACATAACAGCATCTTTCTGTGCCTTCGATTTTTCTGTGGACTCCTTGTAGCCCTTGAGCATATTTTTATAATCGTGGCTAACGTGAAGTTCGGGTGCGTTTCTTCCGTTTAAGGTTAAATCTAACTCTCCATCCACAATTCTTATTGTAAAATCGGGAACTACATGTTCAACTATTCTATTGTTACCAGAATACGTTCCTCCTGGTTTTGGGTTTAGCGCTTCAATTTCGTGAATTGCTTCACGGAGTTGGTCTTCAGTAATATTTAATTTTTGAATTAATTTCTTATAATGCTTTTTGCTGAATTGGTCGAAAGAGTCGTCTATAATATCAATTGCCAGTGCAATAGAAGGGGTTTGTTCTTTTCGCGCTAACTGAATCAACAAGCACTCTTGTAGATCACGAGCGGCAACACCTGCTGGGTCTAATTCTTGAACTACTTTCAGAACTTTTTCTACTTTATCTTCGGTAGTGTATATATTCTGAGTAAAAGCAAGGTCGTCTACTATGTCCTGTAAATCACGACGGATGTACCCACTTTCATCAACACTACCAACTAAGAAAATTGCTATTTCCTTTTCTTCTTCATTTAGTCTATAGGTGTTTAACTGCGTCATTAGGTGCTGAGTAAATGAGGTTCCGGCCGCATAAGGCATTTGTTTTTCCTCATCGTCTGCGCTGTAATTGTTTGCAGAAAGCTTATAGCTTGGCACTTCGTCATCACTAAGATAATCGTCAACGTTTATATCGGTTTCGATTACTTCGTTGCCTTCGTCGTATTCCTCGTTGCTGAATTCGTCATCAAACTCATCGCTTTCCTCTTTGCCACCTTCAAGAGCTGGGTTTTCTTCCAATTCCTGCGCAATTCGTTGTTCGAATGCTTGCGTAGGTAATTGAATCATCTTCATCAACTGTATTTGTTGAGGAGATAATTTTTGGGATAGTTTAAAATTTAATTGTTGCTTTAACATGGTTATAAATACTACATCATAAAGTTAAAAAAAACTAGCTACTAAAATAATTAAGTAGCTAGTTTTAATACAATCTTATGTTATTATAATTAGAATTCTGCGTTACCTGGAGTTCTTGGGTAAGGAATTACATCGCGAATGTTCCCCATTCCTGTTGTAAACTGTACTAAACGCTCAAATCCAAGCCCAAAACCACTGTGAACAGCAGTTCCAAACTTACGTAGATCTAAGTACCAATATAGTTCTTTTTCGTCAATGTCCATTGCGGCCATTTTCTCCTTCAATACATCAAAGCGTTCTTCACGCTGAGACCCGCCAACAATTTCTCCAATTCCAGGGAAAAGTACATCCATCGCGCGAACCGTTTTTCCATCGTCGTTCAAACGCATATAGAAAGCTTTAATTTTTGCAGGATAATCAAAAAGAATTACTGGGCATTTAAAGTGTTTTTCAACTAAGAAACGCTCGTGCTCACTCTGTAAATCTGCACCCCATTCTTCAATTAGATATTTGAATTTTTTCTTCTTATTTGGAGTAGAGTTTTTAAGAATATCTATCGCTTCGGTATAACTTACACGTTTGAAATTGTTGTCTAAAATAAAGTGTAGCTTTTCGCGAAGTTTCATATCGCTACGTTCATTTTTCGGTTTGCTCTTTTCCTCTTCCAACAATCTATTCTCTAAGAATTCAAGATCGTCAGCACAATTATCTAAAGCGTATTTTACTACATATTTAATAAAGTCTTCAGCTAAATCCATATTCGCATCCAAATCGTTGAATGCAACCTCTGGCTCAATCATCCAAAACTCAGCTAAGTGGCGGCTAGTATTCGAATTTTCTGCACGGAATGTTGGTCCAAAAGTATAAACTTTACCAAGTGCCATTGCGTAAGTTTCAGCTTCTAACTGTCCGCTAACAGTAAGATTTGTTTCTTTTTCGAAGAAATCCTGCTTGTAATCTATATTTCCATTTTGATCAAGGGGTGGATTTTTAGGGTCTAAAGCCGACACGCGGAACATTTCACCTGCACCTTCAGCATCACTACCTGTAATAATAGGTGAGTGCATATAGTTAAATCCGTTTTTCTGAAAATATTCGTGTACTGCAAATGCAAGTTTTGAACGTGTACGCATTACGGCACCAAAAGTATTGGTTCTAATACGTAAATGTGCTTGCTCGCGTAAAGTTTCTAATGTATGTCTTTTTGGTGAAAGGATAGTAAGTTTTACATCTTCAGGTTTTGCTTCCCCTAAAACAGTAAGTTTTGATACTTGAACTTCTACTTTCTGACCTTTCCCTTGACTTTCTACAAGTGTTCCTACAACTTTAATTGCTGCACCAACAGTCACCTTTTTTAGAACTTCATCTTCAAAATTTTCAAAATCCACTACGCATTGAAGCGTATTAATTGTTGATCCGTCATTTAGCGCTATAAATCTGTTACTTCTAAATGAGCGAACCCAACCTTTTACAGTTACTTCAATGTGGGTTTTTTCGCTATTCAGCAATTCATCAATAGTTTTGTGTCGCATGGTCATATTTTAAGTGGAACAAAGATACTTTTAAATAAAATTCCATAAAAGTAAAAGCACCAAATTCCAAATTGATAAGGTTTTGTTTAATGTGTAATTGAATTTGCTATTTTAATTTTTCATCATTTTCATCATCCTCTCCATCAGATAAAATTTCAATAGCAGGCTTTTTCATAGTTTGCTTATTTGCAATGCTCTTTTCAAGTGAAAGCAACAGCGTAGGCAACAATAACAAGTTGGATAACATAGCAAAAAGAAGCGTAATTGAAACTAATGCTCCTAATGCTACTGTGCCTCCAAAACTAGATATTGTAAACACTGAGAACCCAAAAAACAGTACAATAGATGTGTAAAACATACTTACTGTAGTTTCGCGCAGTGCACCATATACCGATTTCTTGATTTTCCAATTATTTGCAATTAGCTCTTGCCTGTATTTTGCCAAGAAGTGAATAGTATCATCTACCGAAATCCCGAATGCAATACTAAATACCAAAATAGTAGATGGTTTTATAGGAACCCCAACAAACCCCATTACACCTGCGGTTATTATTAGCGGGAGCAGGTTAGGGATTAACGAAACAATAATCATTTTGAAGCTTCGGAACATCCAGGCCATAAATAATGCAATTAAGAAAATTGCAAGTGAAAGGGAAAGGATTAGGTTATTTACCAAAAAGTGAGTTCCCTTTTGAAATACCAATGCTTTTCCAGTAACAGTAACGTTGTATCTTTCTTCAGGAAAAATTTTGACGATTTCAGCATTTAGATCTTCTTCTATACGGTCGAATCTATCTGGTTCCGTATCCTTCATAAAAGTTGTGATACGTGCAAACTGCCCTGTACTATCTACGTAGCTGCTAAGCATATTTGTATCGGTATTACTGCTTTTTGCGTGAGAAAGAATAAAACTTCGCTCTTGACTATTAGGAAGTTGATAGTAGTCAGGATTTCCGTTGTAGTAGGCTTGCTTAGAATATTTTACCAGTTCTACTACCGAAATTGGTTTAGCAAATTCTGGAATTTCCTTAATATGTTCTTGTAGCCTGTCAATTCGTTTTAAGGTAGCAAGGTTCATCACTCCCTTTTTCTTTTTGGTGTCTACCATTATCTCTAATGGCATAATACCTTCGTATTCCTTTTCAAAAAAACGAATATCGTCAAAGAAGCCAGTGTTTTTAGGCATATCTTCAATTAAACTACCAGAAATCTTGATGTTATAAATGCCAATAATACTTGCGCAAAGAAGTAGCAGTGCCGTAATGGAAATTGTAATGCGTTGTTCTTTTACCATGCGCTCAATCCAATTCACAAAACTGTTTATCCACGTTTTGTTCAAGTGTTTTAGGTGCTTGTATTTAGGCACCGCCATATAGCTATATATAATTGGTATAATGAATAAACTCAATAAAAAAATCGCCACTATATTGATAGAAGCTACAATACCAAATTCTCTAAGCAATTCACTATTCACCAGAATAAAGGTAGCAAAACCTGAGGCAGTTGTAAGGTTGGTCATTAAGGTTGCATTCCCCACTTTAGCAATAACGCGTTGTAACGATTTTGCTTGATTTCCGTGAAGTTTTATTTCCTGCTGGTATTTATTGATTAGGAAAATACAATTTGGAATTCCAATTACGATAATCAATGGAGGAATTAGCGCTGTAAGAACAGTAATTTCATACTGCAGTAACCCTAAGAATCCAAAGGCCCACATTACCCCAATTATCACGGTAAACATTGAAATAAACGTAGCGCGCCAAGAGCGGAAAAAGAAGAAAAATATCAGGGAGGTTATAAATAGTGCCGCCCCAATAAATAATCCGATTTCGTCAATAATACTTTGTGAGTTGAGTGTACGGATGTAGGGCATACCAGAGGTATAAACCTTTACGCCAGTATCTTCTTCAAACTTTTTGATAAGTGGAATTAAATCTTCAACCACAAAATCTTTTCTCGCTGCGGTATTTACGATGTCCTTTTTCATATAAATAGCCGAGCGAATAGACTGTTTGTCTGGGCTATAAATTAAACCGTCATAAAATGGAAGCTTGTTGAACAGTTCGTCTTCATACCCTGCTAAATTTTCACTGGTAAAGATTGAGTCTTTTATAAAGGGTACGAGTTCGAAACCTGTGGTGTCGATTCTCTTTTGAAGTTTTTGAAGGTTACCTACCGAAAGTGTGAGTTCTACCTCATTAAACTTCCCGATGTCTTCAGAAAGTTTGTTCCACGCTTTAAATTTTTCAGGCGTGAAAATAGATGAATCTTTCACGCCCATCACGATAAGGTTTCCTTCTTCGCCAAAATGCGAAAGGAATTTATTGTACTCAAGATTTATTGGGTGGTCATCTGGCAGTAGATTGGCTTCGGTATACGTAAAGCGCATGTTTTTCCACTGGAGTGCAAGAAGAACTGTAATTGCGGCAATTACAATTAAAATCCAGGTGCGGTTGCGCAGTATAAAACGGGCTACCCAACTCCAAAATCCGATGCTAAAAAGTTTGTTCAAAGCAATTTTTTAAAGATTCCGCAAAGGTAAGGATTCCCTATAAGTAGGCGATTTATTTTTAAGGGTATTTTGGAGTATCTTAATGGGTTAGAAGAATTGTTTTAGAATTTGTTTAGATTTACGATTATTAGAGAATAAGGTGGTAGACTACATGTATTTATTTATTAACCATTGATTTAAATGCAAAAAGAAGTTTTAATATTTGAAAAGCGCGGGTTTCCATCAATTAAAATATTTGATAAGCATTTTGAAATCAAAGCGATTGACCATTGGGCATACAAATCTTTTACGTATTCTGAAATAAAAGAGATTTTTCACTATAACCCAAATAAAACATGGTGGAGAAAACTCTACATCCAAATGTCATATACAGCTCAACTGTTTTCTAATAACGAACCCAAAATATTAAAAGTGTTATTGAGGAATGGTGGAGAATGGACTTATAAAACATCTTCTACTTACGACCCTCAATTTAGGAAAGCTCTTAACGTGATAAATAGAAAACTATGTTAAAGCTCTATTTTTCAGCTAGCGAGATTTATAACTAAACTTTCAGATTAAAAGTAAATTTAAATGATATGTTGTCTTCAAAATTTGGTAGGCTATAATAGCCATATCTATAGGCAAAGCTAAGTCCGAAACCAAGTGCTATTTTATTCAGTTCTAATCCTGCTTCGTTATACGGATGGTCTAAAGTGTTGAAAGGAATACCGAAATGGCGATCTGTATTCTTCATATCTCCAATAGCGTGACGAGAGATTAACACCAATTCTGGATTCCATTTTTCAGCTAATCTAAACCTCCTAAAGGTATGCTTCATTTGAAGCATTGCTAATTTATCGGAGTAAAACTCACCAAAATACATCGTTTCAAAACTCTGCACACCTGCTACAGAAAAACGCTTTATTAGTGTTTCTTTAATAGGTTGGTTTGGAAAAGCGTGAAATAAATGCGTTAAAGGCAAATCTCCCGTTGCAATTTCGCTTTGAAGTATGAAACTTGTAGAAGAGAGGTTTTTGCGTTTTATTTCGTAATCGAGCTTAAGTCCAAATTTGGCGTAATTAAAATCACTGCCAGCTACGTCTTTAAATCCTTTTGTAATTTGTGTGCTTACTTTAGGAAGTCTATCGGTTGTCACTCTATTTCCGTCGTCGTTTACTATAGTGTCTGTCTTTAATTTTATGCGGAAAGATAGAATTGCTTCTGCCAATTTGTATTGGTTATATGTCTTTCCTTCATCTATAAAATAGTAGTCTTCAAAATTGTTTACGTCTGAATGTGCTACGCGGACTTCGGTCAATATACTTGGCGATAGTTCACTTTGAATATTGGCTTGCCATTCTTTATAGTCGTAAAACTCAATAACATTTAAAAGTCTTGGTTCAAATAGCGAGTAAAATCTTGCATCGGTTAGGAAGTCATAAGAACCAATTTCTTTAATGTCATCGGTATAGTACAAGCTTATCCAGGTTTTTTTTTCTTTGTTTACTCTTGCACTTCCACCGAGGCTATATTTAAATTCCTTGTCTTTAAACCCATAGGCAACATAACCGCCAAATCTATACTTTTCAAAAAGCTTGTCATTGGTAAGTCCTCCTACACCAAGGCGTAATCCTTCGTGATTGTTGTACTTTACGAGGGTTTTTAAATCGATATCGAAAAAACCAACAGGGAAATATCCAGTAGTAAGGGGATATCCTTTTTCTTTAGAGAATTCTAAAAAAGTTTTTTTAATTCCCGTTACAGAATCGTTATTTGTTTCATTGTTTACTTGCGCAATAGCAGTGACTCCTATTAAAAAGGAGAATAAAAATAAAATCTTACGCATAGGTGTAATAAACTGTTGATTAGTGTCGTAAAAATAAAAAAAAGCGGCACAGGTGCCGCTTTATTGTATATAGTTTAACGAAAAAGGAAATTAAACTGTCATAATTTCTTTTTCTTTTTTCGCTAAAATTTCATCGATTTTTTTGATGTGAGTGTCGGTCATTTCTTGAACATCTTCTTCCAAACTCTTTTTAAGGTCTTCAGAGATATCTAAGTTTTTTAAATCGTTGTTAGCATTTTTTCTGTCGTTACGCACTCCGATTTTTGCTTCTTCAGCAACTGCTTTTGCTTGCTTTGCTAAATCTTTTCTGCGTTCTTCAGTTAGTGGTGGTACGTTTATAATTACACTCTCCCCGTTGTTCATTGGGTTGAAACCTAGGTTTGCTAAGTGAATACCGCGTTCAATTTCTGGAATTAAGCCTTTTTCCCAAGGTTGAATAGAAATTGTCATTCCATCTGGAGTGCTAACATTTGCAACTTGGCTTAATGGAGTAGGACTACCGTAGTAATCTACCATTACACTTCCTACCATAGAAGGAGAAGCTTTTCCAGCGCGTATGTTTACTAGTTGTTTTTCAAGATGCTTTAGCGCATTTGCCATTGCTTCCTTAGTACCATCAATTATAAAGTCTATTTCGTCTTCCATATCTCGACTTAGTTCGATAACCGAACGTATTTATTATTTATAGTTTCTGTTTTTGAAAATTGAATAGTTCAAAATTAAGAATTTTTAACTCAAAACTCAATATTATTTTATAACACCTAAACCGCTTAAAGTGGTGTTAGCGTTATAAATTTACTTTTGTTCCAATATTTTCACCAGAAACTACTTTAAGCAAGTTTCCTTTGGTATTCATATCGAAAACAATGATTGGTAATTCGTTTTCTTGACTTAAAGTAAATGCAGTAGTGTCCATTACTTTTAGTCCTTTTTGAAGCACATCTTCAAAACTGATAAATTCAAATTTCTCTGCAAGTTTATCTTTTTCTGGATCGCTAGTATAAATACCATCTACGCGAGTTCCTTTTAAAATTACATCAGCTTGAATTTCTATTGCTCTTAAAACTGCAGCCGAATCTGTAGTGAAATATGGGTTTCCAGTACCTCCTCCAAAGATTACAACTCGACCTTTTTCCAAATGTCTAATTGCTTTACGACGAATAAAAGGCTCTGCAACCTCATTGATGTTAATAGCACTTTGTAATCGGGTTGGGATATCTTCATTTTCAAGTGCACTTTGTAATGCTAAGCCATTAATTACAGTGGCTAACATTCCCATATGATCACCTTGAACTCGATCCATTCCGCTGCTAGCGCCTGCCAAGCCTCTAAAGATGTTTCCGCCGCCAATAACTATGGCTACTTGTACGCCTCTATCGGTTATTTGCTTAATTTCTTGAGCGTATTCTTTAAGACGAACTGGGTCTATCCCGTATTGTTGTTCGCCCATCAAGGCTTCCCCTGAAAGTTTTAATAATATTCTCTTGTAGTCCATAGTGTGGGTTTACTGCGGCAAAAATAAAGAAAAATATTGATGCACGATAACTAATTATTAAAAGTAGTTTTTGAAAAAATATAATACCACTTACAAGTTAACTGCTTTTAAATGATGACTTCTTGATTATTTTTCGATAGAAAGGTAAACAGGCATACTAATCTTAAAAATCTCACATTATGAAAACATCAATATTTTATTTTTTATTGAGCGTGTCGTCTATTGTATTTGCTCAAAACAGCACTCCGTCTCAGGCTTATTTTAATCCTATTACTATTTCAGAAATAGAGTGTATTCCCGATGCGCATAGGCAGAATATTTTGCAAGAAATTGAAACCAATAAACGAGCAATTCTTGAAGTTAATCCAGAAATTTTTCAGTATAGAACAACTACACATCCGCTTTTTGAACTTCCATTTAAAGCAAAGTCAGGATTTAATGATTATGGATATTATTCATTATTCAATCAGGTAGATCACAACATTGCTCCTGGAGGTCGATTATTAGATTATAACTGCGGGGAGAGAACTTATGATTGGGCAACTGGAAATCACGCCGGAACAGACTATGTAGTGTGGCCATATCCATGGAAAAAAATGGAAGAAAATGTTATGGAGATAGTTGCCGCAGCTCCTGGAATAATAATTCAGAAGAAGGATGGATATTTTGATAAGAACTGTGTAAACAATGGGAACCCAAATTGGAACGGCGTTATTTTAGAACACTCCGATGGGTCGCAATCTTGGTATTGGCATTTTAAAGACGGAAGTACAACAACTAAAAACGTGGGTGATACCGTGGCAAGTGGTGAGTATTTAGGATTGGCCGGAAGCTCGGGAAGTAGCACAATTCCACATTTACATTTTGAAGTTCACGATGCTGCCGGAGATCTTATAGACCCATACGCTGGACCTTGTAATGACTTAAATTCTGATAGTTGGTGGATTGAGCAACCTGATTATATGGTTCCCGAAATACTTACGCTTTCTACTCATTATTCGGAAATATTAGATGATGACTGTGGAGAAATTGAAGGTACTTATGAAGAACTCAATTTCTTACCTGGCGAAACGATTTATTTTAAATTGTTCTATCGAGATATTCAAACAGGCGATATAACTAATATTCAAGTGAAGAAGCCTAACGGAAATATACTTTGGGATTACGATTTTATCTCGGAATGGCCTAATAATTTTGCTGCTTGGGCCTATTGGATTTGGCCTACAGACAGTACTTGGGAAGATGGCGTTTATAATGTGACAGTTACGTTTGGTGGAAAGACTTATGAAACTATTTTTGGAATAAATACCAATCTTTTGGTAAATGAACCTGAGATAAATGAGGTGTTAATATTCCCAAATCCTACATCAGATTTTATTAATGTTCAGAGTGTAGAAGAAATTAGCAGTATCTCGGTTTACGATTTGGCGGGGAGAGAAATTTCTAAACACTTTCCACAGTCGGTTAATACTACCATAGATTTTTCAGGATTTAACACTGGAATTTATTTGGTGAAAGTTGACTCGGCTGATAAGTCGCAAACTTTTAAAATAAGTAAGTTATAGGTTATTTTATGCTTTCTGTGTTTATTTAAATAAGAAAAAGTCGCTCCTCCTCAAAAGCGACTTTCCTTTATACCGAAATATTGAAAACACGGTTAGTTAGTTTTCTAATTATAAATTAATTATCCCCACAATTACTTTAATTTATCTCGGTATTGTTTTTTATAAAAATAGCCACGCCCCACCGTGGCTATCTTCATTATCAATTGAAAACTCAATTGAAGCTATGGTTTAAAATACTATTAACTAAACCAATATATATTACGATTTTAACCATAGCCAAATTTTATACCTTTTTAATTTGATTCATTATCGGCAACAAAATCTTTATTTAAAAGTGCGTTTGCCAATAATTATAAATCGAATATAAACTGTAAAAAATAATTAACTTAGATTCTTTAGTGAGTGGGGTGTAATTTTTAGTGAATGAAAAATTAACTTTGAATTAGCTGTTTTAGCTCAGATTTCCGAGAGTTGCTAATAGGAATTTCTATGTTGTTTATAATTACAACATTTTTACACAACGCATCAACTTTTAATAAATTGATTATATAGGAACGATGTGTTTTAACAAACTTTTCTTGGTTGAGTTGAGAAGATAAGTACTTGAGCGTTTTAGGGACTAAATACTTACGTGTGGTAGTTATAACATAGCAGTAATTGTCATAGGCTTTCAGGTAGAGAATTTGTGATTGCTTTATTTTATAAAGTTCATTATCTGCTGAAAAAGAAAGAAATTCTTCATCGTGAATGTAGTTATTCCAAGCAATTTCAATATTACTTCGCAATCCATTTTCGGTAAATGGTTTTACAATATAGCCCAATGGGCGCGTTTGCTTAACCCTTTTTATAGTATGCGGATCTGTTTGAGACGTTAGGTACAAATACGGTTTGTCCAGCATGTCTAGGTTTTCTGCTAAATCAACACCGTCTTTTTCACCATCGAGTTGAATATCTACTAAAACAAGATCTGGTTTGTTGCTTTTAATTTCGGTTAATGCTTCGTCCACATTATCGGCATGTCCGCAAACAATATATCCATTTTTCTGCAAAATAGACTCTAAGGTTATTGCGATTATCGGATCGTCTTCAACTATGTATATATTTAATTTACTCAAAATATTTAGCTTATTTTAATCAAAGTATTTCAAACTTTTTGATTTTTAAAATTACTTTAGTGCCTTTATTTACTATCGAATTATAATCTAAAGTAGCTTTTAGTTTTTTTGATAATGCCTTCATTAATTTAATTCCGAATGAGGTTCCTTTAATTTCGCCTTCAAAACCCTGTCCATTATCAAGAACCTTTAACACAAGCTCGTCATCTATTTTTCTGAAATCAATTAAAAGAATGCTTTCTGGTTTAATAGTTTTATAAGCGTGTTTTAAAACATTGACAATTAATTCGTTTAAAATTAAACCTATAGGGGTTATTGTTTCAATACTCAATACTATAGGTTCAATATTTAATTTGTAAGGTAAAACTTCACTTTTAAATTGATGTGTTTCAAAAATATCTTTGGTTAATGCTTCCAAATATTCTTTACTGTTAATCCCTACTAATTGGTCTTTATTGTAAAGTCTTTGATGAATTAACACCATCGACTTCACTCTGTTTTGAGCTTCACGAAGGGCAACTTGTGCTTTTTTATCTTCCATGCTTTCGGACTGAAGATAGAGGAGTGATGAAACTATTTGGAAGCTATTTTTTACACGGTGATGAGTTTCTTTTAACAGCACGTTTTTCTCGTCAATAGTAGCTTCTAGTAGTTTTTTCTGTTTTGCCAAAGAGCGGTTTTTCTTTCTGTTTTTATAAAAGAAAAACCCTAAAAATCCTGCAAATAGAAAGCCTATGCCTGAAAGAACACCATAAAGTTGACTTTCTTTTTTACGTGCCGATATTTCGGCATTTTTAAGTGCAGAAGTTTTATTGAATTCAAACTGCATTTCCTGTTGGGTTTGTTTTCTAATGTTTTTCTCATTAAAAATAGTTTCTCTAGCATCGACAAATAATTCAAAATTTTCAAGCGATTTGTTTAGGTCGGCAGTGCTTTTATATGCTGTGTACAAACAGTTACATGCTTTGGAAAATACTTGTATTCCATCAGACATGGAAGTCATTGCTTTGGCTTTTTCGCAATCGGCAATTGCTTGCGAATATTCTCCCTGCTTTAAAAATAAGTCGCCTCTATAAGCTAGTGTTTCTGCTAGTCGGCCAGACATATTATTGCTTTCATAAAAGGCGATCGAAGTGTTTAGATAGGGCAAGGCATCTTCAAAATTGTTCAAGTTTGTGTGCGCAATTCCTATGTTTAAATCTGAATTTACTAGCATTACAGGAGGTGCGTTACCTTTCTCCTTTAATTCTTTTCCTTTGAGAAAAGCTTCTAATGCTTGTTCGTGTTTGTTAGTTTTTAAAAACAAATCACCTTTGTTAGTAATGAAAACTCCAGCAGCTATGTATGATTTGTCGTTTAAGGCATCTTTATACCCTTTATCATAATAAATGGAGGCCTTGTCGTACTCTTCCATTTGATTATAGAAATTAGCAATACTATTGTCTAGGGACAATCGCTCTTTTTTTAATTTTCTAAGATCTAGATCATTTAGCTTGTTGGTATCTACTTTGTCTAAAAACTCCTGTGCTTTTAAGGTTAGTGCAAGTGCCTGTGGCATATCTCCCTTTATTCTATAAACGCCACCCTCAGTATTGTATAATGAAGATTTTAAGAAAGGCAAATCCTCTTCCTCAATTAAGGATTTTGATTTTTCGATATAATAAAGTGATGAATCTAACTTCGAATTGTAGTAATAGTAGTTTCCGTAAAAATAATATGTGGTAGCGAGAAGCTTGGGAGTATTGCTTAAGGTAGAAACTTCTTCCGCTTTTTTGATGAGCTTTTCACTTCCCGCCCCGTAACGTAAATTGCTAATAAAAGTGGTTAATGCTGTTATTTTTTCATCTGCTGAAGATAAGCTTTCAGTGACCTTTAAAAGAGAATCTATAACCGCAGCATTAGTTTCTGGATTTTTTTGGGAAAATCCAGAAAAGCCGATAATAATAGCTAAAAAAAGAAGTGAGGTTCTCAATATTTAGTATTCTGATTCTAAAATACTAAAATAATATTTAACAGCTTTACAGCGCTAAGATTATATAAAGGGATTGGGTACTAAACAATTTTATTGCTTATAATATTATATGGCTTAAAAACATGCCGTTCTTGATAATCGTTAAAATAAAGTGAAGTTTGCGATAAAGGTTTTTCAATCTTGTTACTTTTAAAAATTCTATCTACACTATGCGTTGGTTTATTTTTATTTCAGTTTATATTCTCGTTGATATTTATGCCTTTCAGGCTGTGAAAACACTTACTAGAAATCCCTTTGTTTACGGTATTTATGTTTTGCTTTCACTAGCTGTTTTGGGAGCTTTAATTTATGAGCTTTCGGCAATGGGAGCTGGAAAGAACATGGGGGTAAGCACTATGTATGTATTTGGAGCTTTCCTTGCGCTATTTGTTCCGAAATTACTAGTCGTTATTTTTATGTTTGCTGAAGATATAGGTAGGTTTTTTGTGGGTACTTATATGAAAGTAGCAGGAAGCAGTGAAACACCATTTATGGCTTCGCGAAGAAAGTTTGTAAGTACACTTGCCTTGGGAATTGCTGCTATTCCATTTGCCTCTTTAATTTATGGAATGATTCAAGGGAGGTACAATTACAAAGTCTTAAAATACGCATTAGAATTTGACGACTTGCCTGATGAGTTTGATGGGTTTACACTTACACAAATTAGCGATGTTCACATTGGTAGTTTTAGCAATAGAAACAAGGTTGAATACGCCGTTAATCTTATCAACGAACAGCAAAGTGATATGATTGTTTTTACAGGGGATTTGGTAAATAATCTCGCTGAAGAAATGGACGATTGGAAAGGGTTGTTTAGCACATTAAAAGCACCACAAGGTGTTTTCTCGGTTTTAGGAAATCACGATTATGGCGATTATGTAAAGTGGAATAGTGCTTCAGAAAAAGTAGAAAACCTTAACAGGCTAAAATCAATCCAAAGAGAAATGGGCTGGGATTTGCTTTTGAATGAGAACCGATTTATTACTAAAAACGGTCAGAAAATAGCTGTGGTAGGAGTTGAAAATTGGGGAGAAAACGGTTTTAAAAAAGCAGGGGATCTCGACAAAGCTTGTGAAGGAATTTCAAAAAAAGATTTTAAAATCCTTTTAAGTCACGATCCCTCACATTGGCAATCTGAAGTAAAAAAAGACCCACGAAACTTTCACCTTACCCTCAGCGGTCATACCCACGGGATGCAGTTTGGTATTGATATTCCTGGAGTTTTTAAATGGAGCCCAATAAAGTACAGGTATGAAAATTGGGCAGGAATTTATCAAGAGTTTGGAAGATATATAAACGTAAATCGAGGTTTTGGATTTCTAGGTTATCCAGGAAGAGTGGGAATGTGGCCGGAAATAACTGTGATTAAACTTAAAAAAGGTCAAACTCAAACTAAAAGCAGTAAAAATTTAAGAGAAGTCTAACTAATTAATTGTTATCTTGTAAAGTGGTTAAGTGAAAACACACCAAACTATTCCTAAGCATACATTACAGGTGCTACGTAACATTAGGAAGTTATTTTATTATATTTGTAATACATTGTTCAACTAATACATTAGATGAATGTCGAAATTCGGAGAATTAATTGAAAGCCGCACTCCAGTGCTATTAAACTTTTATGCAGAATGGGATGAAACTTCTAAAAAGATGCATCCAGTATTGCGTGAAGTAGCCACTGCTTTAGGAGAAAATGCACGCGTTATAAAAATAGATGTAGAAAAAAACAAGGAACTTTCTGATGCTTTACGCGTTAAAAACCTTCCTACATTTATGATTTATAAAGATGCAGAGATGAAATGGCGACAAGGAGGTGAACAAGATGCCGATACTCTTATCGGACTTATTAAAGAATATATTTAGTTGCTAAAGATTTGTTTTTAGTAACTATATATTAAAGTGAGGCACACTTCCAGCCTTTTTCAGATATATAACGCAATACTTTAGGTAAAGTATACCTGAGATTTTTCTCGGCTTTTAAACTGTCGTGAAATACGACAACACTTCCAGGCTTTATGTTTTTCAGTACATTTTGAAGACACTTTTCCTTTGAAATGGAAGCGTCGTAATCAAAACTTATTATATCCCACATTACAATTTTATAGCCTTTCTTCTGAAGTATTTTAGCTTGTTTTGAAGTTATTCTCCCATAAGGAGGTCTAAATAACTTTGAACCAAATGACTTCTGATCCATACCACTAATTTGTTTTATGGTATTGAGTATTTGCTTAGAAGCTTTCTCGGTGTTTTCGATATAATTTGAAGTTTTTGTCTTCCATCCGTTTAAATGGTTGTAGGTGTGATTCCCTACTGTATGACCTTCAGAAATTACATTTTTAAAAACCTCAGAATGCTTTTGAATGTTGTTACCAATACAAAAGAAGGTTGCTTTGGCTTGGTGTTTCTTTAATTCGTTTAACACCCAAGGCGTAACTTCAGGAATAGGGCCGTCGTCAAAAGTGAGGTAAACTGAATTTTTAGCACGCGAAAATGCCCAAATCCGTTCAGGGTATAACCGCTGAATAAACCTGGGCATTTTTACGATTTTAAATTTCAATTTTTAAAGTTGAATAAGCTTAAACAATGTTATAAATGCTATTCTTAATTTTAAAGTCTGTTCTTGTTGAAGGTTTCCTCTCAACAAATCAAATATTTAAATTTAGTTTATCGGCAATTCCTCTTCAACAGCTTCAGAAGGTTGCAGCTGCATATTTTCTAATATACTAGAATCTAATTCCACTTCAAGAGTTTCTTTAGCTTCCATTTCTCGATCTAAGTCAATCGCTTCATCTGGAGTATAGAAATGGCGGAACATCTTTAAGTAATCGTTGAATTTCTTTGCTTCAGCCTTGGCAAACTCTTCATCGTCGTAAATAATTACAAACTGAATTAAACTTCTGTAGCGCTCCATATCACTTATGATATCGGAAGCAATATTGCGTTGTCTATTAAACTTAAGACCGTTGTAGTAAATAAGACGTTCTTGGTAAATCTTAGTAACATCATTATATACTTGACGAGCTTTTTCTTTTTTACCTAATTCGTAATATCCTATAACAAAAGGCTCTAGTAGCGAGTAGTATTCAAAATACTTCACTGGCATTTTTTCCATTCCAAGATCTAGTACTTTTTCAGCTTTTTCTTCTTTACCTTCATTAATTAAGGTTTCTGCAAGACGCGCTAAATTACTTCGGTAGGTAATACCATTTCTACGTGTTTCAGTATCGTGATAGATATCCGGGCTACCGCTATTACCCCAATCCCAAGACATAACGATATCGTACATCTTATCGCTGTCTATACGACCCATTTCATAAGGGTTACGGTTGTTCATTGGTGTTTTAATTGGCACCAATTTATACACTACACCTTCAAGCTGTAGGTATTCTTTCATCCAGATATAATCGTCGTCACCAAAGCTTCCGCCACTAAAGTAGATTGGTCGCTCCCAATTGTTGTTTGCGATTATATCCAACATCATCATACGGTTTTTGTAGATAACGTCACCTTTTACATTAATATCGATATAAGGAACAATTTTATCGGCGTCTTTAGCGTCAACAATTCCATTTCTTAAAACTGCTTCCTTATCTACAGGAATGCGAATTACTTTTGAAGGGAATGTATGCACTTGTTGACCATTTTGTAATTGCATTTGCGTGGCAGGACTGTCGCTTGCAACAAAATTCATCCAAGTTTTAATGTCAATAGTATCTTGATTTGTTCTTTGGTGAATAAGGAAATCGCGAGTACCAAAACGATATTTATCGTGCGTTAGTTGCGACGGAATAGGATCGCTCGTAAACGCTTTTTTCTTCATATCGTCTATATACCAATCCGTTTGGAATAAACTTGTGTTTACCACACGCACATCTTGGCGATAACCCTCCACATTCTGAATATACCAAAGGGCAAAAGTGTCGTTATCTCCAATAGTAAATACAATTCCATTTTCATCGCAGGAATCTAAGTACATTTTCCCCATTGCTTGGGCAGTGTAGCGGTTGCTACGATCGTGATCGTCCCAGTTTTGTGATGCCAATAATATAGGCGCTGCCAAAGCAGTAGCAATCATTACCACTGGAAGTGCAATTTTAGGTTTTATATATTCCTTTGCAAGATCGAAAAGGGCATAGGCACCATAACCAATCCACATTGCAAACACATAAAAACTACCCACTAAAGCATAATCTCTTTCGCGAGGTTCAAAAGGTCGCTCGTTGAGATAAACTTTTAGGGCAAGTCCGGTAAACAGGAAGAACACTAATAATACCCAAAAACTCTTTTGATCGTTTTTAAAATGAAAAACTAAGCCTATAATTCCTAGAATAAGGGGAAGGAAAAAGTAAGTATTTCGTGCTTTATTGTTTTTTATATCGCTTGGCAAGTTGTCTTGGCTTCCTAAGCGGAGTTCGTCTATAAACTTAATTCCACTCAGCCAATTCCCGTGTAGATCTGTGTACTGACCTTGGATGTCGTCTTGTCTACCTGTGAAATTCCACATAAAGTAGCGCCAATACATATATCCAAATTGATATTCGAACATAAACTTCATATTCTGAAGAAAGGTAGGCCTCTTAATATCTAAAAACTGTCCGAAATTCTTTAGGAATTTGTCGAAGTCCTTGGTATCAACCAAACCTTGAGCGTGAGCTTGTTTAAATTTATTTACTTCATCAATCAATCTAGGCTCATTAAGATATTCAGCTTTAACCGAAAAATCTAATCCGCCAGTAAACTCCATATAGTTGGCGCTGTGTTCGGTGCTCCACATACGTGGTAAAAATCCTTTTTGGGCGTCATCTGTGTTTTGACTTGCGTTTTTGTAATTGTTTACAATAACATATTTCCCGGTAGCTTCATCTTTTTCGTAATTTGGCTTATCGTCTTTATACGGATTGTTTTCATCTAGACCTACATAGCTTTCAGTGAAATGTGGTCCATAAAACAAATGTGTTTCTGGGTACTGCTCCCTATTGTAATACGCTAAGAGTTCACGGGCGTTGTTTGGGTTGTTCTCATTAATTACTGTTCCTGCATTAGCACGGATTGGAAGCATTAACCAGCTGCTAAATCCAATAAAGATAAAAAGCACACAAAGCAGAATTGTATTAAGTTGTACAAAACCTTTTTTACGTGTTAATCGCAAGGTATAGATAAATACTACAACGAAAAGTAAAGCAGCTATTATGGTTCCGGAGTTAAAAGGAAGGCCTACGCTGTTTACAAAAAACACTTCGGAAGCACTAAAGAATTTCATAGACATTGGTAGCAATAGCTTGAAGATAAAGAGTAGGATGGCTACAGTAACTACGTTTGCAATGATAAAATTCTTGATTGTAACTGTTTTGTAATGCTTAAAGTAGTATAAGAAACCTATAGCAGGAATGGTAAGTAGCGCCATAAAGTGCACCCCAAATGAAAGTCCGATAATAAAGGCAATAAGAATTACCCATCGATTCCCTCTTGGTTCAAGCATTTCGCGTTCCCAACGAAGCGCGGTGTAAAACAAAACCGACATTAGAAAAGCCGCACTTGCATATACTTCGGCTTCTACTGCGTTAAACCAGAAGCTATCTGTAAAAGCAAAGGCTAAAGCACCAACAGCAGCACTTCCTAAGATTGCTAAAGCGTTGGTTTTTTCTATTTCTTGTTTTTTAGAAATTAGATTGGTCATCAATATTGTAAGCGACCAAAACATAAATAATATGGTAAATGCACTTGAGAATACCGACATTAGGTTAATGGTAAGTGCGATATATGTGGCATCTGGTGCGAATATTGAGAAAAATGCCCCAAGTAATTGGTATAATGGAGCTCCTGGTGGGTGACCTACCTCAAGGTTACTTGAAGTGGTAATATATTCGCCAGCATCCCAAAAGCTTGCTGTAGGTTCTACCGTAAGCCAGTAAGTAGTAAGCGCTATAGCAAAAACAATCCAACCTGTGATATTGTTCCATTTTTTAAAGTTGAAAGAACCCATAAGTACATTTAAAGTTTTGATGGCACGAATTTACTAATAATATATATAGCTTACATAGGTAAATAGGGTAACGTTCAACTTGCTATGTTATTTTTTTAGGGGTAAAAATTGAAATTAAAAAAAGAAGGTGAAATTTTTTTCGAAAAAGTTTGTACAAGCCAAAATATGTATTAAATTTGCAACCTCATTATGGAAATGGCCCATGGTGTAACTGGCAACACGTCTGGTTTTGGTCCAGAAGAGTCTAGGTTCGAGCCCTAGTGGGCCAACTTTATCAAACCCTAATCAGCTGAAAAGCAATTGATTAGGGTTTTTTTGTACCGCCCATTGTACCGCCCTGACGTAGTTTTATCGGATCAAGAACAATTGTTGTGTTTATGCAAAAATCGTTGTTAATCTATACAGAAAGAATTCTACGTTTTTCACTCCTCTAAATTGTGCCCTAAATGCTTTTATCTTTGC
>NZ_VDMC01000009.1 GCF_006346335.1 Aequorivita sinensis | reverse complement strand
TATTAATGCAGGTGAGTTTGAGAACACAGCTAAGGTAGTTGGTACAACGCCTAGCAACACCCAAGTGGATGATGAATCAGATAACTCAAGCTATACAGGCAACAACCCAACAGTTGTAACTATCTGTACTGATGCAAGTATTGCACTTATCAAAACTTCAGATGTTGAAGTAGATCCGACCACAGGATGTTCAACACTAGAGGTAGGTGATATCATTACTTATAGCTTCTCCGTTAAGAACACTGGAAACGTTACCCTAACTGATGTTATGGTAAGTGATTTAGTAGGTGGTGTTACCGTATCTGGAGGTCCAATCACATTGGCACCAGGTCAAGAGGACACTACTACATTTACAGCAAGCTATACCATCACACAAGCTGATATAGATAATGGAACATTTACAAATTCTGCAGAAGTAGTTGGTACGACACCAGCAGGTGCAGAAGTAACCGACATCTCTAACAATGATGGTTATGTAGGTGACAACCCAACAGTTGTAACTATTTGTACTGATGCAAGTATTGCCCTTATTAAAACTTCGGATGTTGAAGTAGATCCGACTACAGGATGTTCAACACTAGAGGTTGGTGATATTATTACCTATAGCTTCTCTGTTAAGAACACTGGAAACGTTACCCTAACTGATGTAATTGTAAGTGATTTAGTTGGAGGCGTTACTGTATCAGGAGGTCCAATCACATTGGCACCAGGTGAAGAGGACACTACTACATTTACAGCAAGCTATACCATCACACAAGCTGATATAGATAATGGAACATTTACAAATTCTGCAGAAGTAGTTGGTACGACACCAGCAGGTGCAGAAGTAACCGACATCTCTAACAATGATGGTTATGTAGGTGACAACCCAACAGTTGTAACTATTTGTACAGATGCAAGTATTGCTCTTATCAAAACTTCAGATGTTGAAGTAGATCCAACTACAGGATGTTCAACATTAGCGGTTGGTGATGTAATCAATTATAGCTTCTCTGTTAAGAACACTGGAAATGTTACCCTAACCGATGTAATGGTAAGTGATTTAGTTGGAGGCGTTACTGTATCAGGAGGTCCAATCACATTGGCACCGGGTGAAGAGGACACTACTACATTTACAGCAAGTTATACCATCACACAAGCTGATATAGATAATGGAACATTTACAAATTCTGCAGAAGTAGTTGGTACGACACCAGCAGGTGCAGAAGTAACCGACATCTCTAACAATGATGGTTATGTAGGAGACAACCCAACAGTTATCGAACTTTGTCAAAACGCTGCAATAGCGATTGTGAAAACAGGAGTTTTCAATGATGAGAACGATAATGACTGTTCAGATGTTGACGAGACTATCACATATACTTTTACAGTAACTAACCAAGGAAATGTAAGTCTGTCTAATATCATAGTAAACGATCCATTATTAGGAGGTCCATTAGCCGGTCCAATAAGTGGAGATACTGATGGGGATGGAGAGCTTGATGTAACAGAAACTTGGATATATGAAGCGAGCTACACAATTACTCAGGTAGATATTGATGCTGGGGAAGTAGTCAACCAAGCGACAGCTACCGGAACAGCTCCAGACCAAAGTACAGTATCTGATTTATCAGGATCGACAATTGGAAACGACGAGCCGACAGTTATCGAACTTTGTCAAAACCCTGCAATAGCGATTGTGAAAACAGGAGTTTTCAATGATGAGAACGATGATGGTTGTACTAATGTTGATGAGACTATCACATACACTTTCACAGTAACTAACCAAGGAAATGTAAGTCTGTCTAACATCATAGTAGACGATCCATTATTAGGAGGTCCATTAGCCGGTCCAATAAGTGGAGATACTGATGGGGATGGAGAGCTTGATGTAACAGAAACTTGGATATATGAAGCGAGCTACGCAATCACCCAGGCAGATATTGATGCTGGGGAAGTAGTGAACCAAGCGACAGCTACAGGAACTACTCCTAACCAGACAGAGGTAAGTGATGTATCCGGATCAACAATTGGAAACGACGACCCAACAGTTATCGAACTTTGTCAAAACCCTGTAATTGCGATTGTAAAAACAGGAATCTTTAATGACGAGAACGGTGACGATTGTTCAGATGTTGACGAGACTATCACATACACTTTCACAGTAACTAACCAAGGAAATGTAAGTCTGTCTAACATCATAGTAGACGATCCATTATTAGGAGGTCCAATAGCCGGTCCAATAAGTGGAGACACTGATGGGGATGGAGAACTTGATGTAACAGAAACTTGGATATATGAAGCCAGCTACGCAATCACCCAGGCAGATATTGATGCTGGGGAAGTAGTGAACCAAGCGACAGCTACTGGAACAGCTCCAGACCAAAGTACAGTATCTGATTTATCAGGATCGACAGTTGGAAACGACGAGCCGACAGTTATCGAACTTTGTCAAAACCCTGCAATTGCAATTGTAAAAGCAGGAGTCTTTAATGACGAGAACGGTGACGATTGTTCAGATGTTGACGAGACTATCACATACACTTTCACAGTAACTAACCAAGGAAATGTAAGTCTGTCTAATATCATAGTAGACGACCCATTATTAGGAGGTCCATTAGCCGGTCCAATAAGTGGAGACACTGATGGGGATGGAGAACTAGATGTAACAGAAACTTGGATATATGAAGCCAGCTACGCAATCACCCAGGCAGATATTGATACTGGGGAAGTAGTGAACCAAGCGACAGCTACCGGAACAGCTCCAGACCAAAGTACAGTATCTGATTTATCAGGATCGACAATTGGAAACGACGACCCAACAGTTATCGAACTTTGTCAAAACCCTGCAATTGCAATTGTAAAAACAGGAATCTTTAATGACGAGAACGGTGACGCTTGTTCAAATGTTGATGAGACTATCACATACACATTCACAGTAACTAACCAAGGAAATGTAAGTCTGTCTAACATCATAGTAGACGACCCATTATTAGGAGGTCCATTAGCCGGTCCATTAAGTGGAGACACTGATGGGGATGGAGAGCTTGATGTAACAGAAACTTGGATATATGAAGCCAGCTACGCAATCACCCAGGCAGATATTGATGCTGGGGAAGTAGTGAACCAAGCGACAGCTACTGGAACAGCTCCAGACCAAAGTACAGTATCTGATTTATCAGGATCGACAATTGATGATGATGAACCAACATTAATCGACTTATGTCAGAAGCCTGAAATTGTTATAGTGAAAACAGGAGTCTTTAATGATGAGAACGGCGATGCTTGTTCAAATGTTGATGAGACTATTACATACACATTCACAGTAATTAACCAAGGAAATGTAAGTCTGTCTAACATCATAGTAGACGATCCATTATTAGGAGGTCCAATAGCTGGTCCATTAAGTGGAGACACTGATGGGGATGGAGAGCTTGATGTAACAGAAACTTGGATATATGAAGCCAGCTACGCAATCACCCAAGCAGATATTGATGCAGGGGAAGTAGTGAACCAAGCGACAGCAACTGGAACAGCTCCAGATCAGACTGTAGTAAGTGATGATTCAGGAACAGAAATTAATAATGATGATCCAACGATAATCGACTTATGTCAGAAGCCTGAAATTGTGATTGTAAAAGCAGGAGTCTTTAATGACGAGAACGGCGATGGTTGTTCAGATGTTGACGAGACTATTACATACACATTCACAGTAACTAACCAAGGAAATGTAAGTCTGTCTAACATCATAGTAGACGACCCATTATTAGGAGGTCCAATAGCCGGTCCAATAAGTGGAGACACTGATGGGGATGGAGAGCTTGATGTAACAGAAACTTGGATATATGAAGCGAGCTACGCAATCACCCAAGCAGATATTGATGCTGGAGAAGTAGTGAACCAAGCGACAGCTACTGGAACGGCTCCAGATCAGACTGTAGTAAGTGATGATTCAGGAACAGCTATTGATAATGACGATCCAATAATCATTACACTTTGTCAGAATGCTTCAATTGCTGTAATTAAAGTTGGTACTCCAGTGGATGAGAACAATGATGGATGTGCAGGAATAGATGAAACGATTATATATACATTTAGTGTTAAAAACACTGGTAATGTATCGTTAACCAATGTAATTATAACAGATCCGTTGGTAACTGTAACTGGTGGTCCGATTGATTTAGCGGCAGGTGAAGAAGATGTAACTACTTTTACTGCAACCTATATTATATCGCAAACTGATGTTGATGCTGGATTTATTGAAAACCAAGCTTTAGCAGAAGGTATTGCGCCAGCAGGAAACATTGTTTCAGACCTTTCAGATCATACTAGCTATTTAGAAGATAATCCTACAATAACTTCACTATGTAATAATCCATCGATTTCATTAGAGAAATCAGGAGTGTTTAATGATGAAAACGGGGATGGTGCGTCTGATGTTGGAGAAACCATTAGCTACACATTCGTAGTAACTAACACAGGAGATGTTACACTTTATAACATCACCATATCAGATCCGCTACCAGGAATTGTAATGTCTGGTGGTCCAATAGAGGTATTACAACCAGGTGAAGTGGATAGCACAACATTTACTGCTACTTATTCAATAACGCAACAAGATATTGATAATGGACAAGTTGTAAACCTAGCTACCGTAACTGGTGAGGATAATACGGGAGCCACTGTAGAGGATGAAGCTGAAGCAGTTGTTGTTCTTCCAGATGTATTAGGCGTTGTCTTTGAGATATTCAATGGTATTACACCAAATGGAGATGGTATGAACGACTTCTTCTGGATAAGAGGAATTAACAATTACCCAAATAATAATGTTAAGATATTCAACAGATGGGGTGTATTGGTTTACGAAACAGACGGTTATGGACAGGGAGAAGACGATAGTATAAATACTTTTAGAGGTATTTCAGAAGGTCGAGTTACTGTTCAAAAAGATAAGGAGTTGCCAACCGGAACTTACTTCTATATTCTTACTTTCCAAGGAGATAACCCTGGTAAGGATACTTATACTGGATACTTATATATAAATAGATAGAAAAATCAAATATTCCTGGGAGTATATCTCCCAGGATTAAAAATACATAACTATGAAACACAGTTATCTAACACTAATAATTTTGATTTTACTTGGCACGTTTTCAAGTAATGCTCAGCAGGACCCCCAATACACGCAGTATATGTATAATACGCAGGTGGTTAACCCTGCCTACGCAGGAAATCGTGAAGCTCTAAGTTTTGGTCTTCTGTATAGGACTCAATGGGTTAATTTCGGTGATGGTGCGCCTAATACAGGTACATTTACTGTAAATTCTCCAATGGGTGAAAATATGGGAATAGGACTTTCAGTGGTTAATGATAGAATTGGTCCCGCTGTTGAAACGAATTTCAATATCGACTATTCTTATTCGATTAATACTTCGGAGAGCGCTAAGTTATCATTCGGTCTTAAAGCAGGTTTAGACATTTTAGATGTAGATTTTTCTAAATTGAATTTACCACGCGATGTATATTCTGATCCTTATTTTGAACAAAATAATATAGACAATAAGCTTCAACCACAAATTGGTGCAGGTGTATATTATAATACTGATAAGTTTTATGCAGGATTATCGGTTCCAAACTTTTTAACTACTAAACATTTTGATAAGGGTAACCTAGCAAATACTACAGTTGAAACAACCGCTTCCGAGCGTATGCATTATTTTTTAATTGCGGGTTATGTATTTGATATTAGTGATAATTTAAAGTTTAAACCAGCAACCTTAGTTAAGATGGTAAATGGATCGCCTTTACAAGCAGATGTTTCTGCCAACTTCTTATTGTATGACAAGCTTACACTTGGTGCGGCTTATCGATGGAGTGCTGCTATGAGCGCAATGGTAGGTTTTCAAGCTTCAGATGCAATTTTTATAGGCTTTGGATATGATTATCAAACAACAGATATCGAAACTTATAGTGATGGTTCCTATGAAGTTATGCTTCGTTTCGATATATTTAATAGACCAGAAAGAGTGTTAACCCCAAGATTCTTCTAAAAAATACTGACTATGAATACAATATTACGTAACATATTTATTTTAGCCTTTATAGTTCTCTCAACGGGAAGCACTTTTGGGCAGGTAAAAGATGTAAAAAGGGCAAATAAAGAATTTGACAAGTATGCTTATATCGATGCGCGACAAATCTATCTAAAAGTAGTTGAAGATGGATACGAATCTGCTCAGATATATGAAAACTTAGGAGACACCTATTATTTTAATGGAGATTATACCAACGCAGCAAAATGGTACGAAAAATTAGTAACTACGTTTCCAGATGACACTGAACCTAAATACTATTATAGAGCTGCCCAATCCTTAAAGAGTCTTGGTAAACACGATAAGAGCCGTGAGCTATTAGAAGCTTATACTGCAAAAGGAGGAACTGGTTTTGTGATAAAAACCTACGATGAGGATATAGACTATTTAAAGAGTACTGTTTTTAAATCACGACAGTTTGTAATTGAGATGTCTCCAATTAGTTCAGGAACTTCAGATTTTGGACCTGCTTTTTATATGAAGGATAAATTGGTTTATGCATCTGCAGCCAATGCAACGGGATTAAATGTAGATCAATGGACTCAAGAGCCTTATTTAGATTTGTTTATTGCTAATAGAGATGAAGAAGGGTTGCTAAGTAATCCAAAGCCTTTAGGAGGCGATGTAAATACTCAATATCACGAATCTACTGCAGTTTTTACCAAAGATGGTAAAACCATTTACTTTACTCGAAATAGTTATATAGATGGACAAAAAGAGCTGGATAAATCTAAAAAACATAAAACCCTTAGACTAAGCCTTTTTAAAGCTGAGAAAACGGGTGAGAATACTTGGTCTAATGTGGAGGAATTACCTTTTAACAATAAGGCCTATTCAGTTGCGCATCCTGCTTTAAGTCCGGATGGCAAAAGATTGTATTTTTCATCTGATATGCCAGGTACTCTAGGTATGTCTGACCTTTGGTATGTAGACATTTTAGAAAATGGCACCTATGGTACACCAGTTAACCTAGGCCCTGAAATAAATACAGAAGGAAGAGAATCTTTTCCTTTTGTAAGCGATAAAAACAACCTTTATTTCTCTAGTGATGGTCGGTCGGGTTTAGGAGGTTATGATGTTTTTGTTTCCTCAATAGATGAAGAAGGAAAACTAGGAAGTCCAACAAATTTAGGAGCACCTACTAATAGTGCAAAAGACGATTTCGGGTTTATTATAGATGAAGAATCTAGAATAGGATATCTATCTTCTAATAGAGATGGAGATCGCGGAAGTGTTGATGATAATATCTACCTAGTACGGGAAAGTTGTACTATTTTAATAGAAGGAACAGTGTTCGATGCTGAAACAAAAGAGATGTTGGCTGGTGCAAGTGTTTCCTTATTAGATGAGAATAATAAGCTCATAACTCAAACAACTGCTGATGAGAATGGTGTTTATAGTTTTGATGCAGATTGTGGGAAGCAGTTTACAGTAAGAGGGACCATGGAAGGATATAATCCACACGAAGAAATTGTTGAAACTCCTGAACTTACAGGAACTATCAATGTGCCACTTCCATTATTTAGCAAAGGTCCTTGTGCGCCGAATGATTTAGGATGTAGATTAAACTTACAACCAATTTATTTTGACTTTGATAAGTCGTATATACGTCCAGATGCAGAAATAGAGCTAGCTAAAATTCTTGCTGCCTTACGAGAGTATCCAGAGATCGTTATCCATATAGAATCTCATACAGATTCACGAGGAAGTGATGCGTATAACGAAGCCTTATCTGAACGTCGTGCTCAATCTACTCTTAACTGGTTGATTTCAAAAGGAATCGATAGAAGTAGGTTAACAGCCAAAGGCTATGGCGAATCGCAATTGGTTAATGAATGTGAGAATGGAGTACCTTGTAGTGCTGAGAAACATCAATTAAATAGAAGGTCTATGTTTATTATAAAGAATTAACTCGACTAAATTAAATTTCATAAAAGCGTTTAATACTTTGTATTGAACGCTTTTTGCTTTTTATACAGCTACTGTTTTCGTATTTTTGAGCCAAAACTAAGTTTTTAATGGAAGAAGAAAAAGTAATACTTGTCGATGAGAACGATCAGAAGATTGGTTTAATGCCAAAAATGGAAGCCCATGAAAAGGGTTTGCTTCATAGAGCTTTTTCAGTTTTTGTATTTAATTCAAAAAATGAATTAATGCTTCAACAACGTGCATTGCATAAATACCATACCCCTGGACTTTGGGCAAATACTTGCTGTAGTCATCAACGAGACGGGGAATCTTCTATAGATGCTGGAAAAAGAAGACTTTCAGAAGAGATGGGTTTTACCACAGACTTAAAGGAAACCACAACATTTATATATAAAGCTCCTTTTGATAATGGTCTAACCGAACACGAACTTGACCATATTCTAATAGGAAAGTATGAAGGAGAACCCAACATAAATCCTGATGAAGTAGCTGACTGGAAATGGATGAGTTTAGAAGAAGTTAAAAATGATATTCAAGCGAATCCAGATATTTATACAGCTTGGTTTAAAATTATTTTCGATAAATTTTATCAACATCTAGTTGTATGAGTTTAACTGTATTTAGAAAAGCACATTTCAATGCTGCTCATCGTCTATTTAAAAAAGAATGGGACGATGCAAAAAACTTTCAGGTTTTTGGAAAATGTAGCAACCCAAACTATCATGGGCATAACTATGAATTGGAGGTTGGCCTAACAGGTGAAATAGATCCTGAAACTGGATTTTTAATAGATCTTAATATTTTGAGAGATCTAATTAAAGAAGAAGTTGAAGACGCTTTAGACCATAAAAATCTAAATTTAGAAGTTCCTGAATTTAAAGATCTTAATCCTACTGTAGAAAATATAGCTATTGTAATTTGGAATAAATTAAGAAAACGTCTAGATTCTAAATTCGATATTACAATAAAATTATACGAAACCCCACGCAACTTTGTTGTTTACAACGGACATTAATGATTACAATTTCTCACCTTTATCCTTTAAAATTTGAACCTATACTTAAAGAAAAAGTATGGGGTGGCAATAAGTTGAAGGAAATATTTAATAAAGATGCCGATGAATATATAGGTGAAAGTTGGGAGATTTCTGGGGTAGAAGAAAGTGTTTCTAAAGTTGTTAATGGAAGTTTAAAAGGAAAAAACTTAAACTGGTTATTAGAGGTTTATAAAGAAAAGTTAGTTGGAGCAAAAGTTTATAAAAACTACCAAAACACTTTCCCTTTATTGTTTAAGTTTATTGATGCTCGTGAAGATCTTTCAGTACAGGTTCATCCAGACGATATACTTGCCAAGGAAAGGCACGATTCATTAGGGAAAACCGAAATGTGGTATATTTTGGATGTTGAGGAAGATTCAAGATTGATTATAGGTTTTAATGGTGAAATTAATGAAGAAAAATATTTAAAAGCCCTTTCAGAAAAGAAAATCACCGAAGTATTAAAAACCGAATCTGTAAAAAAAGGAGATGCTTTTATTTTAAAACCAGGAACTGTTCACGCTATAGGCGCTGGAATACTTTTGGCTGAAATTCAGCAAACCTCAGATAACACTTATAGAATATACGATTGGGATAGGCCGGACATTAACGGAGAAATGCGTGAATTGCATACCGACCTAGCGATAGATGCAATTGACTTTTCATCGGAAGAATCAAAACAGATTTATAAAACCAAGAAAAACACTCCTTCACAAATTGGTGTTACTGAGTTTTTTACTGTTAATAAATTAGATCTATCCGAAAATTACCTTCGAGATTTAAAAAGTATCCCATCTTTCACTGTTTATATGTGTTTAGAAGGTGAAGCCACAATAGAAACTAATGGTTATACTGAAACAATTAGTAAGGGAGAAACCGTCTTAATACCTGCTCAATTACCTGAAATAAAATTTATTACAAATTCAGTAAGCTTTTTAGAAGTGTACATAGCTTAATTGTTCGTATCTTTGCACCCAATTATTTAGAATACAACAAAAACAATTAAAGTAAGAACAATTCAATGGCAAACGTTAGAGATTTAAAAAAAGACATAAACTACGTATTAGGTGATATTATTGGTGCAGTTAGCATTTGGGAATTAACCAATGCAGAGAAAGACAACAAAAAATCACAAGGTATTATAGACGAAGCTATCACAACTTTTGACGAGTTAATCGCGAAAGTAAATCAAAAAGATGTTGACAATAAAAAACAACATTTTACTGCTGTAAAAGCTGAGCTAGAAGAAAGAGGTAGAAAATTAATCGACCAAATTAACGCGCTATAATATAGTATCTGTTTTTTTACGATTTACAATAAATGACTCCAATTCTTTACCGTATTTGGAGTCTTTTACTTTTGGGGTAAGCGCATTGTAAACGGTGTCTAAATACTTGATGTTTGCATCGTAGACTTCACTTAATACAAGATAAGGAGCGAGTTCATATTCCTTATGGTTTAAAGCAAAATTTATAGTTGCGAAATATTTGCTAGAATGTAAAGCCCGCTGTTTATCTTCAATTTTTGCTAAAGAAGCTTCACTTGCGTTGTTTTTCAACTTTAATCTTTCTTCGATTAAACTTAGATTTTTAATTACGTATCTATTTTTCAGTTTTAGATAATCTCTATACGCCTTATCATTTTCTGAACCTGTAACAACTGCAGCACTTCCAAAGTTCTTTAAGTTAGTAGTGATATTAATATCGCTATTTTCAGCAAAAAAAGTGATACGGTCATCTTTTAATGTTCCGTCTTTAAGTCTAACATATAAATAGTAAACCTCTGGACTCTCAACCTTATCTGAAAACTTAAAGTTAGAATTACCATCTACAATCACCGAATCTATTGTAATTAGAACTGTGTCTTCAAATTTCTGAAACAATATTGTTCCTTTTTTAAGACCTTTTACAGTACCAGTAATATTCATAACTTCTGTATCCTTGGTTTCATTACAGCTAACCAGTGATACAAGTACAATTGCAATTAATAGAAAATAGCGCATTTTAATTATTTAAAGATGATATTATGCTAAAGTAGCTTTGTTTTACGAGCCTGCAAATATGACTATTTTTTTTCAAAAATAATCGTTGAAAATAATGGATTCGGTGTTTCTTTATTCACAATTTATTCTTTAATAGATATCCAAAGAATTGTTTACTTCAAAAGAAAAACACAACTTTATGAATTGTATTTAAGCAGCTGAAGCTAATTGCATAAGTACAGTACATAAAATTGCGGCTACCGTTCCCACAGCGTATCCAAATACTGCTAATAGAACTCCAACAGTTGCCAGTGAAGGGTGAAAAGCCGAAGCAACAATAGGAGCAGATGCAGCACCTCCAACATTTGCCTGACTACCTACAGCCAGGAAGAAGTATGGAGCGCGAATTAATTTTGCTGTCAGAATCATTAGTCCCGCGTGTACAGTCATCCAAACTAAGCCGATAACAATTAACCATAAATTATCGAAGATGAGGGTTAAGTCCATTTTCATACCAATACTGGCAACTAATATGTAGATAAATACACTACCAAATTTACTAGCGCCTGCACCTTCATAAGTTCTGGCTTTTGTAAATGATAGCAGTACACCAATAATAGTAGTTATGGTTATCATCCAAAAGAAACTGTTATCTAAGAAAGTGAAAATGTTTCTTGTTATCCCTTTTGGCATTTCACTTACAACAGAAGTAAAAAATCCACTTAGGAAGTTAGCTCCAAAATGTGCCACACTAACAGTTCCAAATGCGATTGCTGCAAGTACCATTAAATCTGTAAGTGAAGGGTTGCGATCAACTTTTTTAGCGTAATCGGTAACCTTTTCTTTTAAACTTTCAATGGCTGAAGTATCTGCTTTTAACCATTTGTCAATTTTGGCAGATTTTCCAATTCCAAAGAGGATTATTGCCATCCAAATGTTAGCGACTACGATATCAACGAATACCATTCCGCCGTAAAGCTTTTGGTTGTAACCATAAATTTCTAGCATGGCAGTTTGGTTTGCACCACCCCCAATCCAGCTTCCTGCCAGTGTTGAAAGTCCACGCCATACTGCGTCTGCACCTTCGCCACCCACAGCTTCAGGATGAATAGACCCTACAATTAGCACGGCTAAAGGCCCACCAATAACAATTCCGATGGTTCCCGCAAAGAACATAATTAAAGCTTTTGGACCTAAATTAAGAACTCCTTTCAAGTCAATACTTAATGTCATTAATACTAAGGCTGCAGGTAATAAATACCTACTAGACATATAATATAAACTTGATTTTCCGGTAGTAGTTTCTCCGGTTTCAGAAATTGTTGTCCACTCTGGTGATATTACACCTGATGTTGTTAATAAAGCTGGAAGGAAATACGCCATAAAAAGCGCGGGAACTACACCATAGAATTTTTTCCAAAAACCATCTTCGCGTGAAGAAGTATAAAAAATGAAGCCTAGGGCTATCATCAAAATTCCAAAAACGATTGTATCGTTGGTAAAAAAGGGAGTAGTGTCCTTAACAATTTCGGTAGCTGTATCTTGCATTATGGGTAGTTTTGGCGCAAAATACATATTTAATTTAAATTTTTAGAACTCTAATTTCAGAATTATGAGGTGTATGAATCTTATAACAACTTAATTTTTTTAATATTCTACTTATTGATAAATCCACTTATCGTTTCCACCAATTCTGGCATAATAGGCAGGTTATGAATGTTATAGGTTTTGCTGTTTTCCAAATCATTACCTTCAACTTCTTTAAGGATATGATTCATTTTTTCAATAATCTTATATTCAGCGTCCGGTTTTGCTTCTTTGAGTAATTCTGCTTCCGAAACTAATACTTGAATATCTTTTGTTCCGTTAATGATTAATACTGGAATATCTAGTTTTGCAATTTCTTCTTTTGGATCGAAAGCCATCCAACTCCCAATAAATGGCTGAATTTCTTTTCTAAAAATTGAAGCTAATCCTGGGTTGTAATTGTTAGCAACACCATTTACGCGAAGATCATCGAAAGCATTACGAGCACTATCTGCCAATCCTGGAGCTTGTTTGGTTAGTTGAGAAACAATCACATCGTCTATAGGTTGTCCAGCTCCTGCAACAGAAATAAAGCCATCCGCACCATTTTGCGCTGTAACCATTCCCACTAAGGAACCTTGGCTATGGCCAATGATATAAATTTTTGAAAATTCATTTTTGTTTCTAAAATAATTCAGAATAGCATCAGCATCCTTTATAAAATCGCTGAACCGAATGTTTTTTTCATCGATATTGCGCATTTTCATTTGCTTTACAATTCGTTTATCGTATCGAAAAGTAGCAATATCTTGGTCGTAAAGCGCCTCAGCTAGGAATTTCAATGAATTGTTCACCATCATTTGCTGGTTTCCATTTCTATCTGTTGGACCACTTCCTGCAATTATAATTGCCAATGGAATTTTTTCTTCCGAAGCTGGAGTTAATAAAGTGCCATCTATAAGTGGAGTAATCCGTAAATCTTCAGCGTTAAATTTTTTAGTTTGGGCAGAAATCACACTACTAAAAAGCAGGAAAGCAATAAATATATTTTTCATTTTATCTAAAATTATAACGTTGAAATTTAACCTTGCTAAGATAACACAAATTGAATTCTCTTATTCTTTTAACAAGCCGTTTATTGAAATATTGTATAAGCACATTCGCGATTCTGAAACATTTAATAAGTTTTAAGATTATAATTATTTAAGATGCTATCTTTGCATTCCTAAATTTTAAAATATCATGAATAAGCTTATCTTAATTCCTACTTTCTTTTTGTTTTGTTTGTCAACAGTTTTTGCATCTGAAGACTTCGGAAAAACGGGTCATAGAGCAGTAGGTGAAATTGCTCAAAAACATTTGAGTGAAACAGCTAAAAAACAAATTTTTGAGTTGTTAAAAGGTCAATCCTTAGCTTTAGTTTCTAATCATGGTGATGATATTAAAAGCGATAGAGCTTATGATTCTTATGGTCCTTGGCATTATGTAAGCTTTCCATTTGGTGAAAAATATGATGAACACCCAAAAAGCGAAAGCGGGGATTTAATTCAGGCTATTGAAACATGTATCGCTGTATTGAAGAACGACGAAAGCACTAAAGAAGATAAAGTTTTTCATTTAAAATTACTGGTTCATTTTATAGGTGATTTACACCAACCGCTACATATAGGTTTAGCTGAGGATAAGGGAGGAAATGACTTCCAAGTACTTTGGTTTAAAAATGGAACTAACCTACATAAGGTATGGGATAGCAAAATGATAGATTCGTACAAGATGTCTTATACTGAGCTAGCTTCAAATATTGACGTTCTTAATGAAGAAGAAATTGAAGCAATTAAAAGTGGTTCGGTAAGAGATTGGATGTACGAAAGCCGTGAGCTTTGTGAGGATATCTATGCCAATACTGAAGTTGGACAAAAGCTGAGCTATGGGTATATGTATAAATATATGGAAACTGTACGCTTCCAACTTCAAAAAGGAGGAGTCCGATTAGCTGGATTATTGAATGAGATTTTTGGCTAGTTGATAGTGTTTTAGTGGTGAGAGGTGAATAGGGAAGGTCGTTGCTTCTCTGTATTTTGGCTTTCTAAAGCGAAACGGATTAGCTCTCTGTTCCCTAATGCATAATGATCTAAAGTTAGTATTAATTAAGTATATAAGTACGCCCAGTAAATCAAGCCTAATTGCAAGGGAATTCTAACAATTAGAGCCCATTTTGGTAGCTTCATAGAAGCTTTTTTATCCTGCAACATATAAATATGTACTGGTATAAATGCAATTAATAATGCTATTATACCCCAGGCCGCCATTTCTTGACTGTTTTTGTTCATTAGCATAAATCCTAAAACCATTTCGGCTACTCCGCTAAGCATAACCATAGTGCTATGTGCAGGAATATATGGTGGCATAATGCGCTCATACAACTTAGGTTTTCTAAAGTGGTTCATTCCAGCGAGTACAAGCAGTACTCCCATTAAATATTGATGCCAAGGTAACATAGTTGTTTTTTTTAAGTTTTTAAATGTAGGTCTTTTTTAGATTTACAACAATAACGAATTGTTTAAAAAGACAAAAGCCTTTCTAATTTATGTTTAGAAAGGCTTTTAAAATATTTAATCTATTTGTATTGCTTAAATACTATTTAATCATTTCGTAGCTACGCTTTATAAAAGCAGTAAGCTCTTCACCTTTTAGTAAGTTTTTACTCAATCTCGCTAAGTCTAAAGCTTGATTAACTAAACGCTCCTTTTTCTTATCGGTTTTAGTATTTAGTATTTCACTTACCAATTCGTGGTTTGTGTTTACAATTAGATTGTACATTTCTGGGAATCCACCCATTCCAAACATACCACCGCCTCCGGTTTTCTGCATATCTTTCATTCTACGCATAAATTCTGGCTCGGTAATAATAAATGGATTTGCATTGCTATCCATTGCCTCTAATTGAACAGTGAATTTTTCTTTTGGTATAACCCCGTCTAAGAAAGTTTTTAGCGTTTCCTTTTCTTCATCAGAAAGTTTAGAAATCTGCTCGTCGTCTTTCTTAATAAGGTTTTCAACGTGATCACTATCTACTCGTACAAAAGAAACTTTTTCTTCGCTGCCTTCAATTTTTTGAAGTAGATGAGTAACAATAGGAGAATCTAATAGTAAAACTTCGTATCCTTTGTCTTTTGCAGCCTGAATATAACTGTGTTGTTCTTCTTTGTTTGAAGCATAAAGAATTACAAGCTTGTCATCCTTATCAGTCTGTGCGTCTTTTATTTTGTCTTTTAATTCAGAGAACGTATAGAAAGCGTTATCTACAGTTGGGTAAAGAGCAAAGTCTTTTGCTTTATCGAAGAATTTATCTTCAGTAAGCATACCGTATTCAATAACGATTTTAATATCGTTCCATTTCTTCTCAAAACCTTCACGGTCGTTGTTAAATAAGCTCTTAAGCTTGTCTGCAACTTTTCTTGTGATGTAGCTAGATATCTTTTTAACTGCTCCATCTGCTTGTAAGTAGCTTCTAGATACGTTAAGTGGAATATCTGGACTATCAATCACTCCGCGTAACATTGTTAGGAATTCAGGAACAATTCCCTCTACATTATCAGTCACGAAAACCTGATTTTGGTAAAGTTGAATTTTATCCTTCTGAATGCTCATATCATTCGTCATCTTAGGGAAGTAAAGAATTCCTGTAAGATTAAACGGATAGTCTACATTTAGGTGAATATGGAAAAGAGGTTCCTCGAATTGCATTGGGTACATTTCGCGATAGAACTCATTATAATCTTTATCCTCAAGTTCAGTAGGTGCTTTTGTCCAAGCTGGATTAGGATTGTTGATTATATTATCAACTTCCTGAGTTGGAGCTGGATCGTCTTCTTTTGCGTCTTCTGGCTTCGGAAGTGTTTCAGTACGAGTTCCAAATTTAATTGGAATAGGCATAAACTTGTTATACTTCACCAATAGTTCACTGATACGTGACTCCTCTAAAAACTCTGTAGAGTCTTCAGCAATATGAAGAATAATCTCTGTTCCTCTATCTTTTTTATCGGCTTTTTCTAAAGTGAATTCTGGCGAACCGTCGCAAGTCCAATGTACGGCAGGTTCATCTTTAAAACTTTTGGTAATAATCTCAACTTTTTCGGCAACCATAAAAGCTGAATAAAAACCAAGTCCGAAATGCCCGATAATTCCAGCATCCTTCCCATCTTTGTCTTTGTACTTCTCAATAAATTCCTCAGCTCCAGAAAATGCAATTTGGTTGATGTATTTTTCAACTTCTTCCGCAGTCATTCCAATACCTTGGTCTATAATGCGTAGTTGTTTTTTTTCTTTATCAAGCTTTACTTCAATTATTGGATTACCGTACTCAACTCCGTCAGCCTCTCCTATATTAGCAAGGTGTTTGAGTTTTAAAGTTGCATCTGTCGCGTTCGAAATTAATTCACGAAGAAATATCTCGTGGTCGCTGTATAAAAACTTCTTAATTAGCGGAAAAATATTATCCACTGATACATTAATAGTTCCTTTGCTCATTTTTTTATATTTTATATAATTTGTAATTGTATTCAGTACCATTTCATAGTCAAAAAAAATACCAAGGGTTACAATGCTGACACCTTGTCATTCTATTGAAGGAATAAACTTTAACACAATATTTTGTTTAACAGTTAGCTTAAAATGTTAAACAGTAGCTATCTTTGCTTACCTAGGTAGATTTACACCTTTTTCAATATTAAATACGAGACGTACTATGGCGACTGCAAAAACGAATTCCCCTGCTTCAAAAAAATCAAATTCGAATACTAAAATGAGTAAGGAGAAAATTATTTCCTTGTATATGGAATCAGTTCTTACAAATGAAAAAGTTCCGAAAAGCGTTTTTAAATTTTGTAAGGAAAACAATTTTGAAGAAACTCAATTTTACGAGCACTTTGGTTCTTTTGAAGGTTTACAAATGGAAATTTGGAGTTCATTTTATGAACAAACAATTTCATTAGCAAATAATGACGAAGCATTTCAAGGTTACTCAAATCAAGATAAAATGCTAACCTTCTTCTTTACCTTCTTTGAGTTACTTACACTCAATAGGAGTTACTTTCTTTTCTCGCTAAAGGAACATCAAAGTATGTTGAAAAATTTGAGTCAGTTAAAGGGACTTCGAAAAGATGTAAAACACTTTGCGGCCGAATTAATTCGAGATAATAATGAAGATAAAAAGCTAAAAGTTTTAAAACAATCTGTCACAATTTTTTCTGAAGGCGCTTGGTTACAAACCTTGTTTCTGTTGAAATATTGGATGGAGGACAATTCTGCTGGGTTTGAAAATACAGATGTTGCAATTGAAAAGTCGGTAAGAGCCATTTTTGATGTATTCGATACACAGCCGTTAGAAAGTGTTTTAGATTTTGGAAAATTTTTGTGGAAAGAAAAGATGGTATAATGAAGACAATAGATAAAATTCCAACAAAAAAAATTCAACGTGCTTCCAAGTTAATGACTACTGGTGCAAAAGTCGGCGGAAATTATTTAAAATATTACAGTAAAAAACTCGTGAACCCACAACATTCAAAAGATGAGTTAAATGAAAGCAATGCTGAAGATATTTATGACAGCCTAAAAAACCTAAAAGGAAGTGCTTTAAAAGTCGCCCAAATGCTGAGTATGGAAAAAAACATTATGCCAAAGGCATATGTTGAAAAATTTTCATTGGCTCAGTTTCAAGTACCTCCAATTTCTGCACCTTTAGTGCGTAAGACTTTTAAAAAGTATTTTGGCGATACTCTAGAGAATATTTACGATTCATTTGATGCCGAATCTGTGGCGGCTGCGAGTATCGGACAAGTCCATAAAGCAACTAAAGAAGGAAAAAATTTAGCTGTAAAGATTCAGTATCCTGGAATTGCCGAAAGCATAAGTAGCGATTTAGCAATGGTAAAGCCAGTTGCTATGAAGATGTTTAATATAAAAGGCAAGGACAGCGACAAATACTTTCAAGAAGTGGAAGGGAAGCTTTTGGAAGAAACCAATTATATTTTCGAAGTCGTTCAAAGTAAAGAAATTACACAGGCGTGTAGCAAAATTCCGAATCTGAGGTTTCCAAAATATTATGAAGAGCTTTCTAACGAGCGAATTATAACTATGGATTGGATGGAAGGGCAGCATTTGTCTGAGTTTGTAAAAACAAATTTAAACCCTGAATACTCCAACAAAGTGGGGCAGACGTTGTGGGATTTTTATATGTTCCAAATGCATCAATTAAAACGAGTTCACGCCGATCCCCACCCCGGGAATTTTATGGTAGATTCTGATGCAAATCTAATAGCAATAGATTTTGGTTGTGTCAAAACCGTGCCAGAGGAGTTTTATGCTCCTTACTTTGAGTTGGCTCAACCTGAGAATATCAACAATCCTAGAGTGTTTTCAGAAAAAATGTATGCTTTAGAAATTTTGAAAAAAGAAGATACCCCAGAAGAAACTCGATTCTTTTCAGAACTATTTCACGAGATGCTTAGTTTGTTTACAAAACCATTCCACAGTGAAACTTTCGACTTTTCAGATGAAGAGTTTTTTGGGAAAATCGCCGAGTTAAGTAATAAATACTCTAAAGATACCGAACTAAGAAAGATGAATGGAAATAGAGGTTCCAAACACTTCTTATATATAAACAGAACCTTTTTTGGACTTTATAATTTGATGAATGACTTAGGGGCAGAGGTTCAAATTAACAATTACAAGAAATACGTTTAAACTTTAACAAAACTTTGTTTAATCCTTTAACAATTTCACTAAACAAAGAATGGTATATTTACCATTAAATAATTGGATATAAAATTGCTATGAAAAAGTAAAATGTCAATTATTTAATTGGTTAGGTTGTTTAAAAAGGGCGCATTGTTAATGCGCCCTTTTTTGTTACAATAAATTGTTTTTTGAAGTGATTATTCACCGCTATTCTTTCTGTTTTTTACATATTTTTCAAGCCACTCGTGTTGTTCCCATAAAACGTGAAGAACACTTTCTTTTGCGCTGTAACCGTGGCTTTCCTTTGGAAGCATAACAAGTCGAGCAGTTGCACCTAAACCTTTTAACGCATTGAAGTATCGCTCACTTTGTAGGGGGTATGTTCCTGAGTTATTATCCGCCTCTCCGTGGATTAATAACAACGGAGATTTCATTTTATCGGCATTCATAAAAGGAGACATAGTGTTATAGGTTTCAGGAGAATCCCAATAGCTTCTTTCTTCACTTTGAAATCCGAAAGGAGTAAGGGTTCTGTTATAGGCACCACTTCTAGCAATACCTGCAGCAAATAAATTTGAATGACTTAATAAATTTGCTGTCATAAATGCACCATAAGAGTGTCCTCCAACACCAACTCTGTTTCTGTCTATGTATCCCATTTCATCAACTGCATCTATTGCGGCTTTTGCATTTCCAACTAACTGAGCAACAAAAGAGTCGTTAGGCTCTTCATCACCTTCACCAACAATTGGGAATGCTGCATTATCTAAAACTACATACCCTTGAGTAACCCAGTAAATTGGTGATCCGTAATACGGATATATAAACTCGTTAGGGTTTGTTGTGCTTTGTGCAGCACTGCTTTTGTCTTTGTATTCACGCGGATAAGCCCAAAGAATCATCGGCATTTTTTCTTTGCTATTTACATCATATCCGATAGGTAAATACAAGGTGCCTTCAAGCTCTAAACCATCATCGCGTTTGTAACTGATAACTTCTTTATGAACATCTTGGATGCTTTTAAACGGATTTTCAAATGAAGTAACTGCAGTCAAATCATTCTTCTTTTTGATGTTTCTGAAGTAATAATTAGGGTATTCATTCTGTGATTCTATTCGCACTAAAATCTTCCCATTCTTCATATCAATAGCAGAGTTTAAATTTTCTAACTTATCGGTATAAGTAGATTCATAAACACGCTTAGTTTTTTGAGTTTTCAAATCGTATTCATCAATAAAAGGAAATTGTCCTTTTTCTGAAAAACCGTCACCCATTAGATAAGCTGTACCATTGTTGATTTCTAAAACTCTTTCGTCATAATTGTTTCTTGTAGTTACAAAATTTCCCGGATCGCTATATCTATCTTGATAACTTCTATCGAAAATCACTTTTGGTGCTTGTGAAGCATTTGAAGGATTGAAAATATAACTCTTTGTGTTACGGTCGTTCCACCAGTAATCACTTGCAATTGCTAGGTTATCATTCCCCCAAGTAATTCCAGAAAAGCGATTGATAGTTTTAAGAAGCAGTTTCTCTTTCCCATTAAAAGGAGCGGCTAATTCATAAACTGCATCTCTGTGATTTACTTTTACTTCTGGATCACCTTTGTCTTGCGCTTCAGCCCAATATAAGGTAGCTGGTTTGTCTGCGCGCCATCTCATGCTTCTTTTGCCTTCTCTAGTAGCCATAAATCCTTTTGGCTGTACTTCATTTAATGGTACATCGTTTACTTTTTGAATCAGTTTCCCGTTCTTGTCATAAATATTTGTTTCAAATGGAAATCTGTAGTAAGGAACTATATATGAAAATGGTTTTTTTATGTTGTTTACCATAACATAACTTCCGTCTGGAGAGAAATCGATGTCGTCATACATTGCAGTAGGTAGAAAATCTGAAACTTCTCCGTTAAGTGTAATCTTTTTTATCGTTGAAAGCGCCAATTGCTCAAAATTATATTCGTCATTAGGGCTACTTAATAAATCTTGATAGGTTCTGTTTTGAGCTTTTTCTCCGTCACTTACTGAAATTGTAGGCCCTTCAGGTACAGCTTCTGAAGTGTTTATTAACTCTTTTCTGTTGTTAGGAATAGCATTTACTAACAGTGCATTACTGTCTTTAAACCAATTGATGGGATTCCCCATATTTGCATTTAATTTAAGTGTACTTAGTTTCTTTGCACTACCTTTTTCAATATCTGCAATCCATAATTGAACTCCATCGTCTGAGGTATTTAAGAAAGCAACCATCTTTTCGTTTGGAGAGATAGAGAAATTAGAAATTCTTGCATTCTCAGGTAATCCAGTGATTTGCTTTGCATCCTTTGCTGTAGCTTCTTTTACTTTTATATTGTTGAAATACCTTGTTCTACTTCCGATATTAGTTTTAGGGTTTATACGTAAACCTCCCAAACGAAGTTCGGTTTCAGAAAGTTCGGCGATAGATTTATATGCATCGCGGTAAAATAGCAGAACGTTTTCCCCTTTACTGTCAATCCAAACTGAAGGAGCTAAAGGAGCATCAACAAGTTCTAAAATTTCTTTCGGTGGTTTTTGATACTTTAATTTTTCTTGTCCTAAAAAAGTTGTCGTTACAAATAAAAATGCAACAAATGCAATAATGTTTTTCATATTAAAATTTTTAAAAGCCTAAAGATATTCAAAATAATTATCCTAGGCGTTTTATAAAATAAGGAGTACAGAGAATGTTTTAAAATGTGAGAATTTATTAGTTTCGTCTTTATAATCTATTATGCATGCATACTTTATTACGTCTAAATTACTTCCATAAAAAAAGTATATGCGTATCTTTCACGATTATTTAAAACGCAAAAAATGTATACTTCAAAAATTACTGGTCTTGGATATTATGTTCCCGAAAATGTTGTGACCAATGACGATTTGTCGAAATTAATGGACACCAATGATGCTTGGATTCAGGAGCGCACAGGTATTAAAGAACGAAGACATATTAAAAAGGGCGATGGGAATTCTACTTCTGTTATGGGAGTTAAAGCCGCTACTATAGCGTTAGACCGCGCTAAACTGCTTCCTAACGATATAGATATGATTGTTTTTGCTACGCTTAGTCCAGATATGTATTTCCCTGGAGGTGGAGTAGAAGTACAAGAAATGATGGGTATGAGAACGATTCCAGCACTAGATGTACGAAACCAATGTAGTGGTTTTATCTATGGACTTTCTGTTGCCGATCAGTTTATTAAGACGGGTATGTATAAAAACGTTTTAGTAATCGGTAGTGAAAACCACAGTGGGGGATTAGATTTTACAACTCGTGGAAGAAACGTTTCAGTAATTTTTGGGGATGGTGCAGGAGCTGCTGTATTATCTAGAAATGAGGAGGGTTCCAATGGAATTTTATCTACGCATCTCCATAGTGAAGGGGCACACAAAAATGAACTTGCATTACAAGGGCCTAGCACAGCTCATTGGGTTCCCGAAATTATAGCTGAAAACCCTCAAGAAAATATTCCGTATTATCCCGTGATGAATGGACAATTTGTGTTTAAACACGCTATAGTTCGTTTTGCAGAGGTAATTCAGGAAGGTTTGGATGCAAATAATCTTGAGGTGAAAGATATTGATATGTTAATTCCTCACCAAGCTAATTTACGTATATCGCAATTTATTCAACACAAATTGAAACTAACAGACGATCAAGTTTTTAATAATATTCAGAAATACGGAAATACAACAGCTGCCTCAATTCCAATTGCGCTTACTGAAGCTTGGGAACAAGGTAAAATTAAAGAAGGAGATGTTGTAGTGTTAGCAGCTTTCGGAAGTGGATTTACTTGGGGAAGTGCAATTATAAGATGGTAAATTGATTTTTTAAAATAAAGATGTGATAGCGAAACAATCTATTTTAAAGTTTTGTTTACTCATAGAATAAAATAGCCTTTCAGTATTTCTGAAAGGCTATTTCAATTTCCTAAAATAAGGAATAATTCGTTGAAGGCTAATTCAAATAAATTATAAAAATGAAACTTAGGATTATATGTGTTAGACGAAAAACCATCTTAATTGTTTCATTGTAAAACCTTATTTAACAATACAATAACATTTGAGTTTTAAAACAAACAAACCCGAAGTTTTTGCTTCGGGTTTGAAATATTACTGCAATTATTAACACTAACCATCAACGTAAAACTATTGCAGTAAAATAATATCTTTCTTCTACTTTAATAAAGACGTTCAAAAAGTAATTATGTTTCATTGCTACCTTCTTTTTAACTAACATTTATGATATTTTAAAGCGTTGTATTGTATTTTTCCTAAAAACTAAATCAAATGAAAAAAACATTAGTGCTAGGCGCAAGTTTAAAACCGAACCGATATTCTAATTTGGCAATAAATAGATTAGTGAATCACAATCACATTGTTGAAGCCGTAGGTTTAAAAGAAGGTGAGGTTGCTGGCGTAAATATTGTTACAGAAAAGAAAGATTTTAAAGATATTGATACAGTAACTTTATATCTAAATCCAAAACGACAAGAAGAATACTACAACTATATTATTTCGCTAAAACCACAGCGAGTGATCTTCAATCCAGGTACTGAAAACCCTGAATTCTACACACTTCTTAAAGAAAATAATATTGAAGCTGAGGTTGCTTGTACTTTAGTTCTTTTGGGTACGAATCAGTATTAGACCTAAGAATGTAAGTACTCCATTTAAGATTAATATAAAAAATCCGAATTCAAAGTTTAGGTACAATGAGCTTAGATGGCTTATACTATACCCTATGAATGGAGTTGCAATTGCAACTAATGGAACAAGTTTGTCTTTTACATTCCATTTTGTAAAGAGACCGTAAGCATACAAGCCTAACAGAGGGCCGTAGGTATAACCTGCAAAAACAAAGAGTTTGGATATTACAGAATCATCTGCAATAACATATTTAAAGATGATAATTACGAGTATTAATAATAGTGAAAATAAAATGTGAATGAGCTTTCGCATTTTAATTTGTTTCTTTTCATCATATCTCTTTTCAATATCCAGTATATCGATACTAAAGGAGGTGGTTAATGCCGTTAATGCGCTATCTGCACTACTATAAGCTGCAGCTATTAGGCCTAAGATAAACAGTACGGCTACACCCATACCAAATACGCTTTCTTGCGCAGCAAGGGTTGAGAAAAGTTGATCTTTGTGAGCATCTATTCCATTTTGTTCAGCGTAAACAGTAAGTAATAACCCTAAAGTTAAGAACACAAAATTTACAATTGTAAGTACAATAGTAAACCAAAACATATTTTTTTGAGCGTCTTCTAAGTTCCGACAAGTAAGGTTTTTTTGCATCATATCCTGGTCTAGGCCTGTCATTACAATTGCAATAAAAGCACCACTTATAAACTGCTTTACAAAATGATCTCCTGATCTCCAATCGTCAAAAAAGAATATCTGGCTCATTTCACTTTCAGCTACAAATGTAAAAAGACTGCTTCCAGAAAGTCCTAAATCTGTGGCTACATAATAGACAGCAACTCCCACTGCAATTAACATAAATAAGGTTTGAAGAGTATCTGTCCAAACAATGGTTTTTATTCCACTTTTAAAAGTATAGAGCCAAATCAATAAAATTGTAATAGTTACTGTTACCCAAAAAGGAATATTCAAATCGTCAAAGATTAAACTTTGCAACACTACAGCTACTAAATAGAGGCGGAAACTTGCCCCAACAACCCTTGATAATAGAAAAAATGAAGCCCCCGTTTTATAAGAAGCGTTTCCAAACCTTCCTTCTAAGTATGTATAAATTGAAGTGAGGTTTAAACGATAGTAGAGTGGAAGTAAAACGGTTCCAATTACTGCATAACCTACTATATAACCTAAAACAACCTGAAAATAGCTGAATTTCGAAGCTTCAACCCAACCGGGAACTGATATAAAAGTTACTCCGCTTAACGAAGCGCCAATCATACCAAACGCAACCAAGTACCAAGGCGATTGTTTTCCGGCCTTAAAAAAATCAGCATTACTTCCCCCCTTATTAGTTAAGTAGGAAATAAAAATTAAAGCTAAAAAATATCCAATGATTAATAAAAGTATGTGTAAGGGTTGCATATTATATTAGACTATAATAATTAGGAATTCGTCTGCGTAAAAATACAAAGTTTGGTTTCCCTACCCATTTTATTTTTAATACATTTGATGGCTTTACTCAAATTAACTTATAACTACCTAAAAACTAAAAAGATGCGTTTTAAATTACTACTGCTTTTTACCCTTTTATTTAGTTCTTTAGCCATTCAGGCTCAAGAATATTTACGAATGATTGATGCTGGCACCTATAAAGTGCAAGATATTATAGATAGTGCCGAAGCCCATTTCGAAGGAAAGGATAAAGGCCGTGGCACCGGATATAAACAATATAAGAGATGGGAGTATAACGCTCTTAGAATGGTTCAAGACGACGGGTATTTGGCTTCTAATGCTGATCGTTTAAGAGAACTAGAAAATTGGAACGCATATGTAAACAGTACTGCTGAAAATAGAATGGTTCTTCCAGATAGCTGGCAAGAAATGGGACCAGATAATTGGAACGCAACTTCAGGATGGAATCCTGGGGTAGGTAGAATTACTTCGGTAGCGATAGAAGAAGGGAACGAAAACCATATTATTGTTGGTGCTAACACCGGAGGTGTTTGGAAAACTACTGATGGAGCTCAAACTTGGACTCCTTTAAATGACTACTTTTCAAACATGAAGGTTTATGCTGTTGCTATGGATCCAACCGATGCTAACACTTACTTCTTTGGAGCAACTAACGGAGATATTTTTAAATCAACAGATGCTGGAGCAACTTGGAGTTTATTAGCTACAATAGGAAATAGTGTTGTAAATAGAATCTTAATCCACCCAACCAATAGCGATATAATGTTTGCAACTGCCGAAAATGTCGGAATTTATGCTACTATAGATGGGGGAACAACCTGGACAACTGCAGTTTCAGACTCAAGAGGGTACGACTTAGAATTTAAACCAGGAGACCCTTCAGTAGTTTATGCTTCAGGAACTGGATTTCATAAATCAACAGATGGAGGAGCAACCTTTACAACCATCGGCGGATTTAATACGGGCCCAAAAATGATAGGTGTTTCGGCAGCAAATCCAGAGGCAGTTTATGTGGTAGAAGCGTTTCAAAATAGATTTGGTGGATTTTATTCATCTGTAGATGGAGGTAATACATTTACAAAGCTTAATCACGGTAACAAAAACTATTTTGGTTATAGTACAACTGGAAATGACAATAACGGACAAGCTCCTAGAGATATGGCGATTGCTGTAAATCCATCAGATGCTAATGAAGTGCATATTGCAGGTATTCTTTCTTGGAGATCTATGGATGCAGGAGTGACTTTTGAAATTACTTCAGATTGGATTCCTGCAAATGCTGCTACACAAAACATCGGCTACTGTCACGCCGATATTGATGATATGCTATTCCACGGAACTACACTTTATGCGGTTACTGATGGAGGAATTTTTAAAGCTGAAAACACGGCTACAATAAACGCTTCATATTTTGAAGATCTTACAGAAGGGCTAGGGATTCGTCAATTTTATAAAATTGGTATTTCACAAACAGAAGATGTAGTTGTATCTGGTGGGTCGCAGGATAATGGTACTTCTTTCTACACTTCTTCAACTGGATGGAGGGATTGGATTGGTGCTGACGGAATGGAAACTTTTATAGACAAGGACAATACAAACTTTATGTATGGTACTAGTCAATTTGGTCAATTATACCGAACTCAGAATGGAGGAAATAGTCTTATTCAAATTAATGAGCCAGGAACGGGTTCAGGGAATTGGGTAACACCTTTTGAGCAAGATCCAATAGTTCAAAATTCTATATATGTTGGGTACAATCGAGTTTATAAATCAGCTAACTTAGGTGCTTCGTGGACTCCAGTTTCTCAAAATTTTGGAGGTAACTTAAACAATTTAAAAATTTACGAAAGGAACAATCAAATCATGTATGCATCAAGAGGTGCATTAATGTACAGAACTACCGATGGTGGTGCTACAGATTGGGAGCAAGTTGGAATTCCAGGAGGACTAATTAATTCAATTGCAATTCACCCTGTAGATCCTAATAAAATTGCAGTAGCTACCACAAGTGCAAATAAAGTGATGGTATCTGAAGATGGAGGGGATACGTGGAGTAGTTACAATTTAAATCTTCCAAACTTTTCCGCTTTAGCAGTTGTTTGGCAAAACAACAGTAAGGATGGTCTTTATTTAGGTATGGATTATGGTATTTATTATATAGATAACACTTTTACCGAATGGCAACCTTTTAGTAATCTACTACCAAATGTTCAAATTAATGAGCTGGAGATTAACTATGAAAACGGAATGATTTACGCAGGTTCGTATGGTAGAGGTCTTTGGGTTTCTCCAGTAGTTGAAGGTACAATGGGAGTTAATAAAAACACTTTTGAATCTACTGTAAGTGTGTACCCAAACCCAGCGGATTCTCAAATTACTATTGGATTACAAAATCCAATAAATGCAGAAATTAGAATTTTTGATATTTCAGGAAAACTATTAATGTATCAAGCTGATGCATTTATCGCAAACAATTACACTATGGATGTTTCATCATTGAATTCAGGTGTTTACTTTGTGCGTTTAAATACAACTGCAGGTACAGCAATTAAAAAGCTTGTAATTAATTAATACAAATTTAATCCAAGTTAGGAATGCTTCAGGAAAATCATTTTTTTCTGAAGCATTTTTTTTAACTTGTCGGCAGGATTTTAGCTATGGAATTTTCTTCAAAATTACTTGAGAACGCGGTAAACGAAATGTCCCAACTCCCTGGGATTGGAAAACGTACAGCCTTGCGTTTAGTACTTCATTTATTAAAACAACCAAAAGAGCAAACCCAGAAATTAGCTGCTAGTTTGGTAAAAATGCGGGAAGAGATAAACTTTTGCTCAAATTGTCACAATATTAGTGATTCAAAACTATGTGAGATTTGTGCCAACCCTAACCGAAACGAAAAAATTGTTTGTGTGGTAGAAGACATTCGCGATGTAATGGCAATTGAAAATACAAGTCAGTATCGCGGACATTACCACGTTTTAGGAGGTAAAATATCACCTATGGATGGAATTGGTCCTGGTGATCTAACGGTTCCATCACTTGTTGAAAAAGTGAAATCTGGAAATATTACCGAGCTTATTTTTGCTTTAAGTTCTACTATGGAAGGGGATACTACTAACTTTTATATCTTTAAACAAATTGAACCTTATAACATTATTACAACTACTATCGCTCGTGGTATTTCTGTAGGTGATGAGTTGGAATATGCAGATGAGGTAACTTTAGGGCGAAGTATACTTCATCGTATCCCATTTGAATCGTCCTTAAAAAACAATTAGATTTGAATCAATTCCTTCAAAATAATAAAACCATCTTAGCCTTTAATTTTTCAAAATAATCTGTACTGATGAAATTATCTGTAGTTATACTTAATTATAATGTGCGGTACTTTTTAGAGCAGTGCATACTGTCTGTTGAAAAAGCTATTGAGAATATTGAAGCTGAAATTATCGTGATAGATAATGATTCTAAGGACGATAGTTGTGAGATGGTAAAAACTCAGTTTCCAAACGTAATTCTTATTCAAAATAAGGAAAATGTAGGATTCAGTAAAGCAAATAATCAAGCTGTATCCGTAGCAAAAGGGGAGTATTTGTGTATATTAAATCCAGATACTGTTGTAGCTGAAGACGCACTTGTAAATGCAATTAAATATTCTGAAAATGTAAAAAATATTGGCGCTTTAGGTGTTTATTTAATGGACGGTACAGGTAATTTTTTGCCTGAAAGTAAACGAAATTTACCAACACCAAAAGTATCTATGCTTAAGTTGTTAGGTTTTACAAAAAAGTATTATACCTCTCATTTGACAGAAAACTCTAGTGGTGAAGTTGAAATATTGGTTGGTGCATTTATGCTTGTAAAACGAAGTATTTACAATGAAGTTGGTGGATTTGATGAAGATTACTTTATGTATGGTGAGGATATAGACTTGTCTTATAAATTTACTAAAGCAGGATATAAAAACCATTATTTAGGGAAAAGTACTGTTCTTCACTATAAGGGAGAAAGCACTAAAAAGGACAAAGCGTATTTTGAGCGTTTTTATGGTGCAATGCAGATTTTTTACGAAAAACATTTTAATAATAATGCATTGCTTAAAAACTCGGTTTCTCTTGGGGTTGCCCTTGCAAAAAATGCATATAGATTCACCTCAAGTAATAAAAACAAAGAAAATTTACAGCTAGAAAAACATTATATTTTTACTGAAAATGTTGATTTAATTGAAAAGCTTTCAGATAAAATGAAGCTGCATTTTCAAATGGCATCAAAAAATGTTCATGAGCAGGTTGTTTTAAAAAATAGCTTGTTAGTTTTTGATAATGACTATGTTACAAATGGTGAAATCTTTCGGTTGATGAAACAATTGAAAGGAAAAGGCAACCATTTTAGGATAAAACCGCGAGGTTGTAACTTTATAATTGGGAGCGACCAAAGTGATGAAAAAGGTGGTGTAGTAGTTTTTTAAGAAATTTGAAACAGAAGACGAGCAAATTTTGACTAATTTTGCAACGTTTTTAAAATAAGGCTTGCGCCTTCCAAATTCGATATTGAAATTATATTATGGCAAAATTTGAATTGAAACTACCCAAAATGGGCGAAAGTGTTGCAGAAGCAACCTTAACAAACTGGCTAAAAGAAGTAGGTGATACTATTGAAGCTGATGAGGCAGTGCTAGAAATCGCTACCGATAAAGTGGATAGCGAAGTTCCCAGTGAGGTAGATGGTGTGTTAGTTGAAAAACTATTTGATGTAGATGATGTTGTGCAAGTGGGACAAACCATTGCTATTATTGAAACCGAAGGAGGGGCTGATGAAACTCCAAAAACTGAAAATATTTCAAAAGCTACTGCCGATTCAACACCTGAACAAGCTGTAAAAGAAGTTGAAAAGCAATTTGAAGCTGCAAAACAAGAAACTCATACTCCTATTGAAAATACTGGCGATCGTTTTTATTCTCCTTTAGTGAAGAATATTGCTGCTGCTGAAGGTATTTCACAAGCAGAGTTAGATGGTATATCTGGAACTGGTAAAGACGGCCGAGTTACTAAAAATGACATTCTTGCCTACGTAGAAAACCGTTCTTCTGCTAAAACTGTTGCTCCAGCACAAGCTGCTGCAACTACAGCTCCTGCAGCTCCTGCGGCAAAAGAAGCTCCAAAAGCTAAAACTCCGATATCGGTAAATGGTGGTGATGAGATAATTGAAATGTCTAGAATGGGTAAATTAATTGCCCATCATATGGTTGAAAGTGTTCAAACATCTGCACACGTACAGTCATTTGTAGAATGTGATGTTACTAATGTTTGGAATTGGAGAAATAAAGTAAAAGCATCATTTGCTAAGCGCGAAGGTGAAAACTTAACTTTTACTCCAATATTTATGGAGGCTGTAGCGAAAGCGCTAAAAGACTTTCCAATGATGAATATTGCCGTAGATGGTGATAAGATTATCAAAAGAAAAAATATAAACTTAGGTATGGCTGCTGCCTTACCTGATGGAAATTTAATTGTTCCTGTAATTAAAAATGCAGATCAGTTAAACTTGCTTGGAATGAGTAAGGCTGTAAACGACCTTGCAGTACGTGCTCGTGAAAACAAGCTTAAACCAGACGACATCCAAGGTGGTACTTATACAGTTACTAACGTTGGAACATTTGGTAGCATTATGGGAACACCAATCCTTAATCAACCACAAGTAGGTATTTTAGCTCTTGGAGCAATTAGAAAAGTACCTGCTGTAATAGAAACTCCAGAAGGTGACTTTATTGGAATACGTTACAAAATGTTCTTGTCGCATAGTTACGACCACAGAGTTGTAAACGGTGCATTAGGAGGGCAATTTGTAAAGCGTGTTGCAGATTACCTAGAAGATTGGGATGTAAATCGTGAGATTTAATTGAGATAAACAATACGGTAAAGGGGGATTTTGTATTCAAAATCCCCCTTTTCTTTTTTATAAATTCTTTCAAAACTTCAATAAGAAGTATCTTTACTTTTTTAAAATAAAAAAATGGAACTGAATCTAAAAAAACCAATCTGTTTTTTCGATCTTGAAACCACAGGTGTAAATGTAGCTAAAGACAGAATTGTTGAAATTGCAATCCTAAAAGTATTTCCAAATGGGAATAAAGAAAGTCATACTTGGCGTGTAAACCCAGGAATGCCTATTCCGCCAGAATCTACCGCTATACACGGAATTAGCGATGAAATGGTTGCTAACGAACCTACATTTAAAGATCTTGCACCAAAAGTTTATGGATTGATAAAAGATAGTGACCTTGGTGGATTTAACTCAAATAGATTCGATATTCCACTGCTTGCTGAAGAGTTGCTTCGTGCAGAAATAGACTTTGATTTGAAAAAAGCCCTTGCAGTTGACGTTCAGACCATCTTCCATAAAATGGAAAAGAGAACATTAGGAGCAGCATATAGATTTTACTGTAACAAAGACCTTCTAGATGCTCATAGTGCCGCTGCCGATACAAATGCCACTTACGAGGTTTTAAAGGCGCAACTAGAGCGTTATCCAGACTTGGAGAATGATATAGCTTCCTTAGCAGATTTTAGTTCCCATAAGGACCATGCAGATTTTGCGGGATATATAAGTTATGATGAGAATGGAGAAGAGGTTTTTTCATTCGGAAAGTATAAAGGTAAGTTAGTAACTGAAATATTAGATAAAGATTCTGGTTATTTCGGTTGGTTGCTTAATGCCGATTTTCCATTGTACACCAAAAAAGTGCTTACACGTATTAGACTTCAGAAATTGAATACAAAACTTTAAGAAAACCATCTCTTTTGATAACTGACAGTATTTCTACTTTCAAATAATAATTTTTAAAATATGAAAATAATCTGCGTAGGAAGAAATTACACAGAACATATTAAGGAACTAGATAATGTTGTTCCTGATGAGCCAATATTGTTTTTAAAACCAGATTCGGCTATACTATTAAAAAAGCAACCATTTTACATTCCTGAATTTACAAATGAAGTTCATCATGAAGTTGAAGTGTTGGTGAAAATCAATAGAATAGGGAAGCATATAGATCGTAAGTTTGCGCATAAATACTACGATGAAATAGGTTTGGGTATTGATTTCACAGCGAGAGATTTACAAAAGAAACTAAAAAGCGATGGTCTTCCTTGGGAAAAAGCGAAGGCATTTGATGGTTCGGCTGTAATTGGAAATTTTATATCAAAAAATGAGATTGAAGATATTGACGATTTACCCTTCAGTTTAAAACGCAATGGAGAGGTTGTTCAACAAGGCAGCACAAAGCAGATGATGTGGAAAATAGATGCCTTAATCGAAAATATTTCAAAATACTTCACTTTAAAAATTGGAGATGTTATTTTCACAGGTACACCATCAGGTGTTGGGCCTGTTTCTGTAGATGATGTTTTACAGGGGTATATCGAAGAAAAAGAAATGTTTTCAATAAAAATAAAGTAAAGGAATATTATTCTGACATAATCTTCAAAATTGTCAAAGGAAGTTGTGCTTTTAAAAAAACAATGTAAATGCTAGCAGAGATTATAACCATAGGAGATGAAATTCTCATTGGTCAAATTGTAGATACAAATTCGGCTTTTATTTCGAAAGAGCTTGATAAGATAGGGGTAAAAGTGTATCAAATTACTTCGGTTCAGGACGATCGAGAGCATATATTGCAAGCTTTTGAAGACGCTAAAAAACACGCCGATTTAATTATTGTTACTGGAGGACTTGGCCCTACTAAAGACGATATTACCAAACGTACTTTTTGTGATTATTTTGATGATACGTTGGTTGAAGATTCAGAGATAGTTGAAAATATTAAGCAATTATTTAAAAACTATCAGCTAGGGGAGCCTTTGCCGTCAAATATTCAACAGGCACTCGTTCCTTCTAAAGCAAAAGTTTTAATGAACTACTATGGAACCGCACCTGGAATGTGGATGGAGAAGGATAAAACTGTTTTTGTTTCATTGCCAGGCGTGCCCTACGAAATGAAAAATTTGTTAAAGGATCAAGTTTTGCCTCTAGTAATAGAACGCTTTAATAGGCCATTTATTTACCACAAAACACTACTTACCTATGGAATGGGTGAAAGTGCTGTTGCAGATAGAATTGCAGATTGGGAAAATAATTTACCTGAAAATATAAGACTAGCGTATTTGCCTTCATTAGGAAAAGTACGTTTACGACTATCATCCAGTGGTACCGACGAAAATGCTTTAAAAGAAAGTATAGATTCCCGAATGGAAGTTTTATCTGATATGCTTTCGGATATTGCTATAGGTTTTGAAGATGAAACGACTATAGTTGGAAAGATTGCACATATTTTAAATGAAAAGCAACGAACATTAAGCTTAGCAGAAAGTTGTACAGGAGGGACGATTGCAAGCCAGATAACTGCGGAGCCTGGAGCTTCATCCTTTTTCTTAGGAAGTATTATTCCGTATAAAACAGAATTAAAGACAAAGGTTTTAGGTGTGCCGGCTTCACTTATTGAAGAATTTTCAGTTGTAAGTGTTGAAGTTGCTGAAAGTATGGCTTTAAATTCGTGTAGGTTATTTGATACAGATTACGCAATTGCCACAACAGGAATTGCAGGACCAACAAAAGGGGATGGAGCAGATGAAGTTGGGACAGTTTGTATTGCAATAGCATCTCGAAACGAAGTTTTTTCAGAAAAATTTAATTTCGGAAATGATCGCTATCGTGTGATTACAAAGGCGGCAAACAAATCTTTTGAGATGTTATTAAAAGAAATTTCAAAAAACTAATTTCCTTTTGTTGTACAACACGAAAGAATTACTTAAATTTGCACCCTGTTTTAAAATAACTAATAAAGTTAAGGAAATGTCAAGAGTTTGTGAACTTACCGGAAAGAAAGCGATGGTTGGAAATAACGTGTCGCACGCGATGAATAAAACCAAACGTAAGTTTGATGTAAATTTGCTTAAAAAGCGTTTTTATATACCAGAAGAAGACAAGTGGGTAACACTTAGAGTTTCAGCTTCTGCTATTAAAGATATCAATAAAAAAGGTATTTCTGCGGTTATGAAAGAAGCGCGTGAAAAAGGCTTTTTAACTAAATAATTGCAATAATCAATAAAGTCTATTACAATGGCTAAAAAAGGAAATAGAGTACAAGTAATTTTGGAGTGCACTGAGCATAAGGAATCTGGTAAGCCAGGAACTTCTCGCTACATCACTACCAAAAACAAAAAGAATACACCGGATAGAATGGAGTTGAAGAAATTCAACCCAATTCTTAAGAAAATGACGGTTCATAAAGAGATTAAATAAGAGATAAAATGGCAAAGAAATCAGTAGCATCGTTACAGACAGGTTCAAAACGTTTAACCAAAGCTATTAAAATGGTTAAATCGGAAAAATCAGGAGCATATACATTTACTGAGGCTATTATGTCTCCAGAAATGGTAAACGACTGGTTAAACAAAAAATAACCAGATTAAAATATTGAGTTAAAGCCACTTTTTTACGAAGGTGGCTTTTCGTATTTTTGTTATTTAAAAAATAGTCAGGTATATAATTAAGCTCATAATGGCATAAATTTATAACCTTTAACCGACCACGGAAACCATGAGTATATTTAAAAGGATATTCTCCAAGGAGAAAAAAGAAACACTTGATAAAGGACTAGAAAAAACTAAAACATCTTTCTTCGATAAGCTTAGTAAAGCTGTAGCCGGAAAAAGCAAGGTTGATGATGAGGTTTTAGATAATCTTGAAGAGGTATTGGTTTCTAGTGATGTTGGTGTAAATACTACCTTAAAAGTAATTGAAAGAATTGAAGAGCGAGTTGCTAAGGATAAATACTTAGGTACGGATGAGCTAAATAAAATTCTTCGCGAAGAAATTGCCGGGCTTTTAAGTGAAATAGATTCTGGTAACGCTTCCGAATTTGAAATACCACAAGATAAAAAACCATACGTTATTATGGTTGTTGGTGTAAACGGTGTAGGTAAAACTACTACCATTGGGAAATTGGCTTATCAATTTAAAAAAGCAGGTAAGAATGTAGTTTTAGGTGCTGCCGATACTTTCCGTGCTGCAGCGATTGATCAATTACAAATATGGGCTGATAGAACTGATGTGTCTATCGTTAAACAAAGTATGGGCAGTGATCCTGCCAGTGTCGCTTTTGATACCTTGCAAAGTGCAGTAAATCAAAATGCTGATGTTGTAATTATAGATACAGCAGGGCGTCTTCACAATAAAGTAAACTTAATGAACGAGCTTACTAAAGTAAAACGTGTAATGCAGAAGGTTATTCCAGATGCGCCTCACGATGTGCTATTAGTTTTAGATGGTTCTACTGGGCAAAATGCATTTGAACAGGCTAAACAATTTACAGCTGCAACCGAAGTTACCTCTCTAGCGGTTACTAAACTTGACGGTACTGCAAAAGGTGGAGTTGTTATTGGTATAAGCGACCAATTTCAAATTCCAGTAAAATATATTGGAGTGGGTGAAGGGATGGAAGATCTTCAGGTATTTAATAAGATTGAATTTGTGGATTCGTTCTTCAAATAAATCACATAATATAACTTTATTAAAAAAACCCATCTTTATAGATTTAAAGATGGGTTTTTGTGTTTCTTGTGAAGTTGAAACTTAAACTTCAATAATTGTAAAAGATAAATTTAAAGGATCTAAATTCTCTTTAATGATGTCTAATATTTCTTCCCCATTATCTAAATAGAAGTTTGAAAAATTTAGGTTTCTCTCTTGTAAACTTCCTTTTGGGAAAAGAGTATCTTGAATGTTTTTTACAGGGTTTAATTTCTCAGAAAGTTTTCTTTTTTGAGCTTTTAGTAATCTAGATTCAAGTTTATCTAACCCGTTAAGTTGTTTTTTCTCTTGAGCAGCAACAGCACCAAGAAACGACTTGTCCGTTTTTTCAGCTAGCACATATAAATCTTTAAATTGTTGTTTTAAAAATTCTCTTTGTTTAGAAAAATCAATTTCAATATCTGAAATTTTATGAACGTGCTTGGTTATTAACTCTTGTTGTGGAAGAAATAAATCTTTAACAGAAACGTCATATGTTTCTAGCTCTTCCAATAATTTTTTAGGAGTTATTAAAGCTGAATTTCTCAATAAAAGAATAGGAAATGGAACTTTTACTTCATTAAAATAATCTTTCAATTGAAACCAATACGCTAGTTCGCCGCCTCCACCAATATAACAGAGGTTTGGTAAAACGGCTTCTTGATACAATGGTCGTAGTAAGGCGTTTGGTGAAAAGCATTGTGGGTTATCATTTATTTCGGCTAAAATCTCCTCCTTAGAAAATGAGATTTCAGTGTTATTCACGTAAAAATCACCTTCACTTTCAATGATACGTTCTCTAATATTCTTATTTAAGTAAAATAAATTAATCTCTCTAGGATGTACCTGTTCTGAATGACCTAAGTCTGTTAGTTTTTTAGTGGTTTCAGAAACTTTTTTGAAACTTAAGTTTTCATTTATTTCTTTTTCAGCATAAGGAATGAAATGTTTCTTTAAAACTTCATCATTGCCATCAACAATTACTAATCCAGATTCAAAAAACAATGTATTGGCTAAGTGTCGAGTGGCATCAGCTAAATTGTCATTTTTTAAATAAGCGTCAGAAAAATATTTAAGAAGCTCTTTAGCATTTTCACTGTTGCCAAATTGTGTTTTTAATTTTTCAAAAACTTTGTTTAAGCCTTCAGTATTTAATTCTCCAACAGCACCAGAAGAATTTCTATCCCATTTAACCTTTTCTAACCTAGAAGTATTATTGTCTTTGTAAGTATTAAAATAGTTTATCTCTTCAAAGTCGTGATCTTCTGTTGCCATCCAATAAACGGGAACAAAATTAAAATTAGGATAGTGCTCCTTTAGCTTTTCACATAAGTTTATCGTTGAATATATTTTGTAAAGAAAATATAGTGGTCCGGTAAAAAGGTTGAGCTGATGCCCAGTTGTTACGGTAAAAGTAGTGTTTTCTTTAAGCAAGTCTAGGTTGGTTAATGTAGCTTGGGATATAGAGTTATACCCGTATTGCAACATAATCTGTTTAGACAATAACCGTCTTTGACGAATATTAAAACTATTTTGTTTCTCTTCAATTTGAAGTTTGAAGTTCTCCAAGTTTGGAAAACGATTATAAAAAGGAATTAATGATTTTTCTTCTGCTACATAGTCGCAGATAAGTTTAGAAAAATAACCGGTCTCTTTATAAGGAATAGATTTAATTGGCATGTGCTTTATGAAAGATTTTGAACAAAAATAGCCGATTTATGTGGGCTCAGGTTTTAAAGATACGTTAATTTCAGATTGTAATAAAAGCCTTTTAAAATTGTTTAAAGTCACTGTATTTGCAGTTTGAATTTCGGGCATAGTAATTGTATCTTTGCACATCCAAAAACTATGGCCATTAAAGGTGATAGTTTCTTTCAAAAATACCCATGAAAAAACGTGTTGTAGTAGGATTAAGCGGAGGTGTAGACTCTAGTGTAGCAGCCTATTTATTAAAAGAACAAGGCTATGAAGTTATTGGTCTTTTCATGAAGAATTGGCACGACGATTCTGTAACTATTTCAGATGAGTGTCCTTGGTTAGAAGACAGTAACGATGCCATGCTTGTTGCAGAGAAATTAGGAATACCATTTCAAACTGTAGATTTAAGTGAAGAATACAAAGAGCGAATTGTAGATTATATGTTCCGTGAATACCAAATGGGACGTACTCCAAACCCAGATGTGCTTTGTAATCGCGAAATTAAATTTGATGTGTTTATGAAAATAGCGCTGGGGTTGGGAGCAGATTTTGTCGCAACTGGACATTATTGCAGAAAAACAACTTCAATAAGTGAAGAGAATGGCGTTGAAAAAGAAATTCATCATTTACTAGCAGGGAAAGATCCTAATAAAGATCAGTCTTACTTTTTGTGTCAACTTTCGCAAGAACAACTATCCAAAACATTATTTCCAATTGGTGAATTATTAAAGCCAGAAGTTAGAAAAATTGCAGCCGAACAAAATCTTATCACTGCTGAAAAACGTGATTCTCAGGGCTTGTGTTTTATAGGAAAAGTGAGATTACCAGATTTCCTTCAGCAAAAATTAGCTCCTAAAGATGGAATAATTGTTGAAGTTCCAGCAACATTGCCTGAATATAAAGTAGAAACTCCAGAGTTTACTTCTGAAATGGAAGAACTTGAATTTCTTTCAGCAAAACACAAGTATTCAAAAACTGATGGTAAAGAAGTTGGGGTTCACAATGGAGCGCATTATTTTACTAAAGGGCAACGAAAAGGTTTAGCAGTTGGTGGTACCAAAGAGCCATTATTTGTGATAGACACAGACGTTGAAGAAAATATTATTTATACAGGGCAGGGTAAAAGTCACCCAGGACTTTATAGACGCGGACTTTTTGTAAAGGATGAAGAAGTTCATTGGGTTCGTGAAGATGTAAAGCTTCAAGAAGATGAAAAAATGGAAGTTATGGCTCGTATTCGCTATAGACAGCCATTAGAAAAAGCAACTTTGCACTGCACGCATTCAGGACTTTATATTATCTTTGATAATCCTCAATCTGCTATTACAGAAGGTCAATTTGTGGCTTGGTATAATGGAGCTGAGTTACTTGGCAGTGGTGTTATCTCTTAAAAATATTATATGAAAAAATTATTCCTATTATTAGTATTTGCATTTGTATCAACCCTAAGTTTTGCACAGTTAGAAGATGCCTTAGTTTTTTTAGAACCTAAGGATCCTTCGGTGGTTTCGGCTGCATTGGCAGACCCAGCAACTATTTTAACTACAGCGGCAATAAATAGAAAATTAGCACAAAGTATTGCTATTGATGAACGGGATGTTCCTTTAAATGAAGTGCAAAAAGCACAGATAGAAGCTGCAACAGGTATTACAGTTCTTGCAAAATCAAAATGGTTAAATGCTGTTTATGTTCGAGGAACTTTAACAAATATCAATAATCTTTTAAATCTTTCATTTGTTTCGGACATTGAATATGCTGATAAAAGTATGAACAGACCTGGACCTAGAGAATTTGAAAGACAGTTTAGGTCTTTACAGAATAAAATAGATCAAGAAGAGCAGTTAAGAGTAGTTTATAATTATGGGAATGCTGAGAATCAGACTGAAATGATTGGTGTTGATGTTTTGCATCAAGAAGATTTTACGGGTCAAAATATTGCTGTAGCATTTATGGATAATGGATATCCTAATGTATTATACAACCCTGCTTATGCTCATATGCGTGATGAAGGAAGATTACTTGGGTATTATGATTTTGTTGCTCGTGTGGAGAGTCCAAATGGAACAGGTGGTCACGGAGCTTTAACCTTAAGTGATGCAGCTGCGGTGGTTACAAATGAATTTGTAGGTACTGCGCCAAATGCTTCTTATTACTTATTTATTACAGAGGATGATAGTGAAGAATCTCCTGCTGAGGAGGCGTATTGGGTTGAAGCATTGGAGCGTTCCGATAGCTTAGGGGTATACGTGAGTAATACTTCTTTAGGTTACCAGGATTATGACAAACCAGCATATACTCATCAATATTCAGATTTAGATGGAGAAACTACTATTGCAGCTCGCGGAGCTAATATAGCTTTTGATAAAGGTATGATTACAGTTACTTCTGCTGGTAACGACGGTTCTGGCTTTGGTTATGTGGGAACTCCTGCAGATGCGCCAGGTTCTTTCACTGTAGGCGCGGTTGATGCAAATGAAAATTATGTTTATTTCAGTTCTTACGGTCCAAATTCAGCCGGACTAGTAAAGCCTGATGTAATGGCTCAAGGAGCTAATACAGCTGTTGTAGATAGATTTGGAGAAACCACGGATTATTGGGGAGATCCATTAACTTCTAATGGAACTTCTTTTAGTTCTCCTATAATTGCTGGAGCTGTGGCATCTTTATGGAGTGCTGTTCCTACTTTAAAAAACGATGTAGTTATGCAAGCAATTCGTGAGTCTGCACATTTGTATAACAATCCTACAGATTTAATGGGTTATGGAATTCCAAATTTTGGAGAAGCATTAAGCACACTATTACTTAAAGTGAACGAACAAGAACTTCAAGAAAATCAATTTGCTTTATATCCAAACCCAGTTACTACTGAAGTAAATATTTCATTTCCTAAAACTGCAGAAAATGCTGTATTTGTATTGTATAATGTTTTAGGTGAAAAAATACTTCAAACTAATATTGCGGCTAGTAATAATCGCATTGACTTATCTAACCTAACTTCAGGGATGTATATTGCATCTATAACTTCAAACAACAAGACAACAAGTTACAAAATCATAAAAAAATAGTGCAGAATAAAATTACAGAGCTTTTCAAAATTGAATATCCAATTATTCAAGGTGGGATGATATGGAATAGTGGTTGGCGTTTGGCTAGTGCTGTTTCTAATGCAGGTGGACTAGGTCTTTTAGGAGCAGGTTCAATGTATCCTGAAGTACTTCGGGAACACATAATAAAATGTCAAAAAGCCACAGACAAACCATTTGGTGTTAATGTGCCAATGCTTTACCCTGATATTGAAAAAATTATTGATATAATAATTGAAGAAGGGATTAAAATAGTTTTTACATCGGCTGGAAATCCAAAGACATATACTTCTAAACTTAAAGAAAACGGGATTACCGTAGTACACGTTGTTAGTAGTGTAAAGTTTGCCTTAAAAGCACAAGAAGCAGGAGTAGATGCCGTTGTAGCAGAAGGTTTTGAAGCAGGAGGTCATAATGGTCGTGAAGAATCCACTACACTTACTTTAATTCCAATGGTAAAGGAACAATTGCAGATTCCATTAATAGCTGCTGGAGGTATTGCTACAGGTCGCGCTATGCTTGCTACTATGATTTTAGGTGCAGATGGGGTACAGGTAGGTAGTCGTTTTGTGGCATCGGATGAAGCTTCGTCACATCATGCGTTTAAACAAATGGTTGTAGACGCAAAAGAAGGAGATACCCAACTTACTTTAAAAGAGTTGGCTCCAGTAAGAATGCTTAAGAATGAATTCTTTGAAAGTGTTATGGAGTTGTATAAAACGAATCCTACTAAAGAAGAGCTTGCCAAACATTTGGGTAGGGCTCGTGCAAAACGTGGAATGTTTGAGGGAGATTTAGTTGAAGGTGAATTGGAAATAGGACAGGTTTCTGGACTGATCCACGATATTAAACCAGCTGGAGTAATATTAAAAGAAATGGTTGAAGAATTTCAAACTGCAAAAAAGGAAGTAGCTAGCTTTTAGCCTTCTTATTAAATATTTTAAAAAGCAAAAACCCTTCCGATTTATTTCGGAAGGGTTTTGTTTTTAGGTTAATTATAGACTTATTCTTTAATAAGTCTTTTTATTACTTGACCATCTTTACCTTGTATGATTACAAAATATGTCGCTGAGGCCAATTCAGAAACATCGATAACTTTTTCAGCTCGCATATTTCTAAGATCGATTGTTTTAATTACTCTTCCTCTTAAGTCGAATATCTCCAAGTTTTCAAGAGAAAGACTTGTTGATTTTCCTAAGGTAATAGAGTGCGTAGTCGGGTTAGGATACATTTGTATACTATCCGAATCTAAGTTGTTATCACCAATACCTAAAACTTCATTAACAGTAAGTTCAAACGTACAGGTAGCATCGTTTCCATACTCGTCTTCAGCAGTTAACGTGATTGTGTGAACTCCTTCAGGAAGCTGTGTTCCTGCCGCAGGATTCTGAGAAGTAATAGTAACAGGAGATGTACAATTATCTACAGCTGTTGCTTCTCCAGTTCCAAAGTAATCAGGCAATACGTAAAATTCATTTCCAGGATCAGTATCAACTGTTTGGTTTGAAGGACACGTAATAGTAGGAGGAAGGTCATCGGTAACTGTTACAACGGCTACACATGTACTTGTGTTTCCGCTTGCATCTGTTACGGTTAGTGTAACATTATTTGTACCTATATCTGCGCAAGTAAATGAGCTAGTTGAAATACTTAATGTATCAACAGCACAATTATCACTAGAGCCTCCGTCAACATCTGCAGCTGTAATAGTTGCATTTCCGGAAGCGTCTAATTGTACAGAAATATTCTGACAAACTGCTGTAGGAGCTTCAGTATCATTTATAGTTACAGAAAAAGAACAAGTTTCTATCGGATTGATTCCGTCGTCGTATTCAAAAGTGTTAACGGTAGTTCCTATAGGGAATGTGCTTCCACTTGCTAAACCTGCAGTTTGTGTAATAGTTCCTGAACCACCACAACCTGCTGGTGAGTCTACTGTATAAGTAACAACTGCGCCACAAACCCCTGGGTCGTTATCTTGTGTGATATCACCTGGGCAAAGAAGTGGACCGCCACCGCCGTTACCAATAACATTAACCACAGCAGAACAAGTAGAGCTAGCTCCACTGTCATTTGTTACTTCAACTAAAATCGTATTTAGACCAACATCTGCACAGCTAAAGCTTACTGTTGGAGCTAATGGGTCTCCAGCAAGTACAGTGTAACTACCACATTCAACAGTAACGTCGTATAATAATGCTTCTGCATTTATAGTAGCATTTCCGGTACCGTCAAGTGTAACATCTAATACAGGAGCGTCTATTTCATAATCGTAATCTATTGCCCAAGTGTTTAGTGTACCAGTAAGACCACCTGCAACATCCGAAACTTTAAGTTCCCATGTTCCTAAAGTGCTTTCACCATCAAAAACTGACAATGGATTGTTTGGTTTAAAAGTTCCATTAATAGTTGGTGTTGAACTCGAACATTCATTTTCTACAGAGGTAGCAGCTTCATCGTCAAGGGTAGCAACAATATCATCTCCAGAGCAACCGTACCCCGAATTTGTTCTTCCTGGTCTATCAACAATTACAGCTGTGGTACCTGCTGGAGATTTTATACTAACAATTAAGTCTCCTACCCAACTATGTGTTATGTTTAAATCTACATCTAAATCGGTTATTGTAACATCTTCAGTTACATCCATTGTTACTGTAACCCCACTTGTATTACCATCAGGGATTGCAACACCAGGTGAGCTAGATTTTGAGCCTGTCATTGGCACTCCACCTGATCCCATGCAAATAATTACAGGAGGTTCATTTGTTACATTAATTTCATCTGTAATTGTAGTTGGGTCTCCAGTACAGAAATCATCTACGGCATAAGTCACCGTTACCAATCCAGGACCTCCAACACTTGGGTCGAATGTAAATGTTGTTCCGTTTCCGTCATCTGTTACTCCAGGTCCACTATAAACTCCTCCTGCAGGGTTACCACCTGAAAGACCAGTTTGAACTCCGTCTGATAGACATACTTCATCTATTACATTTAAGCTTGAAAAGTTTGGTGGTAAATCAAATGCTTCAGTTCCATCTGTTTTACTGCTTGATGAGCCCTGAATAGCGCTATAACCAAGTCCTCTTCTGGCGAACGCATCCCAAATTGCACATTGGTTTTCTCCACCATATAATGCCATATCTGCTGCTAAAATAGCATCGCGACCGTCCACAAAACCAGGATTGCTTGGTTGTAGTTTAAGCGCTTCTGTTACTAAGGCTAAAGAAATATTGTTTCCACCACTTCCATTATAAAAATCTGTATCGAATCCGTGTACAGCAATTAGCTCCCATGTCATTTCCCAAAGCATTGCGGTCCAAACAGAGCCTACTCCGTGTGGTGCAACTTCTGATTTAATATCATCGTAAGTGTGAGGGTTAATTGCAAAATTTGTACTGTAAGGATGGGTTCTAATTCCTGGGCCATTAGGACCTTCACCAATTAACCAAGTTCCAACACCTCTAGAGTCAGGTCCAGAATCTCCGCTTTGCATAGTAAGCATTAATCCATAATAGTCACTCCATCCTTCACCCATTTGTTCTTGTCCGCCTAAGGTGCTTAATCTATTAGAAATACCATGACCATATTCATGAACAATTACCATATTGTCTAAATCCCCATCTCTGTTATCACAAACATACATTTGCATACGAGGTCTGTTTCCGTCTGGGGGAGTCGCGAAGTTTGCGTTACATGTTCCCGATCCATCTTGGGCTTCTGCATTAACGCGGTCATTGCCTATTCCACCTTTTCCATAATTATTGTGTTGGAAATTTCCACTAGCTTCATCAAAACCATATTGATAAGTTACGTCATGGATAATATTGTTCCAATAAAAAAGGTTTGTAATTGCAGCGTTCTCTGATTGGTCACTATTACTGTAGTTGGTATTTAATGGGAAATCAAAAATTAAATTACCGCCCGGGCTAAATGCGTATTTGTTGTCTGGCTGGTTGTTTGCATTGTCATCGTCATATGCATCAACGTTATTACCACGAGAATTGGTGTAATCAGCAGTATTATTACCGCTAATGTCATGCCATCCGTAAGGGGATGCAGTTAGGTTTTCTGGGTTTGTAACTAAGGTACGGGTTCCGTGATTTGGACTTTCTACAGGCATAGCAAATACTCTATAGCTTGCTGCTGGAGCCATTGTAGTAGTTGAAGAATTTGTATTGTTGTAATTATAAGGCTCATTCATCGGTCCAACAAAAGGCGCTGAGTTTTCAGCAGCGTGAATGTGGTCTTCGTGATCCCCTAATATATTACAGTATAAAGTCCAATTGTCTTTATCAATAATATTTCCTGTTGAAGCATCAACGCGGAAATTCCACCAGTCTGATGACGTAGTTTCAGATACGGAAAGCTCCCAAACTAATTGAGTACCTATCCCTTGTCTGTAATAATACATCAGTTTAACAGGAATGTCTTCTGAAGAAATATCTGCTTTATTAAAAACTGCAGCCTTATTTTTACCGCCGATGCTTTTTACTTCTTGCAGATTGCCAATTTTGTAGTTCATTTGTCTGGCTACAGAAGTAATTGCTTGTTTTGCAGAAATTCCTTGAGCATTACTTTTTAAGGTAGCTTGAATATCTGCTAAAAACTTATTGTGTGCTACTAAAACCTTTCCATTCTTGTCAATGTGAATGCTAGATTCTGTGCCGTAAACTTCTATTCCGTTTATGGCTTGACGTAAATAGATGTGATGAACACCGCTAATACTACTTACGTGTTGTTTAGTGATTACATAGGTGTCATTTTTTTGTTTGATAAGTTCTTCTAAAGAAATGGAGGACGGCTCATTTAAAATTTTTGCCTCTCTCCTTTCTTCTTCTCGATTTGTGTCTTGTGCATTGAGCTGAAAAGTCAGCAAACACAGTGCTAGTAAAAATAGGGTAGTGTTTTTCATATTGTAATTGAAATTTAATGGAATCTTAAAATTACAATAAAAAAAAATTTATTTGGCAATTGGTAATGTTTATTTCACTTTAAATCAAGTTAGGAAAGTTTTGAGCAAAAAAAACCCCGCTAAAAGCGAGGTTTATTGTCTTAAAAAGTGATAAGTATATTATAGTACTTTTACGTTAACCGCATTTAATCCTTTTCTTCCTTCTTGAAGATCAAATTCTACTTCGTCACCTTCGCGAATCTCGTCGATAAGTCCTGTAACGTGTACAAAATGTTCTTTGTTGTTTCCTTCTTCAGTGATAAAACCGAAACCTTTGGTGTCGTTGAAGAATTTTACTGTTCCTTTGTTCATTGTATTTAAATAAAATAATTAATATAAGATGCAAATATAGATTTATTAATTACAATTTGCGGGTTTTTTAACTATTTTTTTTAAAAACTATAAACTTTTCAATTGTAATAATTATTTATCTTTCATTATTTGAGTCTATTTTTCAACAAATTGCTTTCTGAAATGTTATATATATGGATAGTTTGTAACTGAGGCTAAATATTTGAAAAGTATTAATTTTCAATTTAATTTTACATCAAGAAGGAAAGCCTTAAAAAACATTAGGGCATTCTTGTTACATTTGTTATTTTTGCAAACCATAAATCAAGCCTGCTGATAAAATGCAGTAGGAACAAAATCGCAACTATGAACTTACACGAATACCAAGGAAAAGAAATACTAAACAGTTTTGGCGTTGAAATACAACGCGGAATCGTAGCAACTACTCCAGCAGAAGCTGTTGCAGCTGCAAAAAAACTTACCGAAGACACTGGAACTAGCTGGCATGTAATTAAAGCTCAGGTTCATGCTGGTGGCCGTGGAAAAGGTGGCGGAGTAAAACTTGCAAAAAACCTTCAAGAGGTTGAAGAAATTGCTGGAAGTATAATAGGAATGAACCTTATCACTCCTCAAACTTCTGCAGAAGGAAAAAAAGTACACCAAGTTTTAATTGCTGAAGATGTTTATTACCCTGGAGATAGTGAGCCCGAAGAATACTATATGAGCGTTCTTTTAAATCGTTCTACAGGTAGAAACATGATTATGTATTCTACAGAAGGTGGAATGGATATTGAAACTGTAGCCGAAGAAACTCCACATTTAATCTTTACTGAAGAAATTGATCCTGCTGTTGGTCTTTTAGGATTCCAAGCAAGAAGAATTGCTTTTAACTTGGGATTGAGTGGAAAAGCTTTTAAAGAAATGACAAAATTCGTTTCTGCACTCTATAGAGCTTATAACGAATCAGATTCATCTCTATTTGAGATTAACCCAGTTTTAAAAACTAGTGATGATAAAATTATTGCTGTTGATGCTAAGGTAAGTCTTGATGATAACGCAATGTATCGTCATAAAGATTATATGGAAATGCGCGATAAGCGTGAAGAAAATCCAGTAGAGGTTGAAGCTCAAGAAAAAGGTCTTAACTACGTAGATCTTGATGGTAATGTTGGATGTATGGTTAACGGTGCTGGTCTTGCAATGGCTACTATGGACTTGATTAAACAAGCTGGTGGTGAGCCTGCTAACTTCTTAGATGTTGGAGGTACTGCAAACGCAGAGCGCGTTGAAGCAGCATTCAAATTAATTTTGAAAGACCCTAACGTAAAAGCAATCTTAGTAAATATATTTGGTGGTATCGTTCGTTGCGACCGTGTAGCCCAAGGTATTGTTGATGCTTATAATAATATGGGAACTATTAATGTGCCAATTATTGTTCGTCTACAAGGGACAAACGCAGATATCGCAAAAGAATTAATAGACAATAGTGGTTTAGATGTTCAGAGTGCTATTGAATTCCAAGAAGCTGCAGATAAAGTTAAGGAAGTATTGTCTTAATTTATTTGCCTAATCTTTAGTTATATAAAACCTTTCATCTTAACAGATGAGAGGTTTTTTTATGATTTTAAATCCAGGTTAGCTAACGAAACCATCTTGTTCCTATCTTTTTCAGAACTAAAATCCATATCGTCAACCAAGGCTTTTAATTCATTTTTTACAACAATGTTGTAGTCCTTATTTCTAATAGATTGTTTGTCTAAATAGGTTAGCATGGTTATTAATTTTTGTACAACTATGGGGTCGTGCTTACAATAAGCTCTTAGCGAAGCCATAACATTGTACAATAGCTCTTCAAAATGAATTATCGCTATTTTTAAATTCATTTTTCCATCAATTATAATAACACCTCTATCATTTTTTCTTAAACGAAGAGCAAAGAGCTCTGTTAGGTAGTCTATGGCATTTATAGCGGTTCCTGGGTCGTTGATTCCTGGTGACATAGCTTTTACCGCAATTTCGGTAATTTGCTTAAAGGCAAGGGTGTAATTATCTTGAATGTATTCTCCTCGAGCAAAGTTTATGTTCGAAAATATTTCTTCCACTAATTTGTCGTCAATTGGTTTGTTGACCTTTAACATGGAGTTGTTTTTCAATACAAATAACCCTTTGGGAATGGTAATATAGATTCTGATATCGTGTTCTAAACATAATGCATTCATATTTTTGATTGAAATATTTTGGAAATATCCACTTTTAGAACAACTGTAGGTGTGCCAATCGGAAGTATCAGGGAATATTTCCGGAAGCATTTTAGAAGAAGCTTCTTCCTTTTCAATAATTTCTTCTAGACGCTTTGTGGCTTTATTATAAATCCCGTCCATAATATTATTTATCTGAATGCTTTGGGAAATATTGTGAATGAAAAATATAAATGAAAATAAACACAGTACGGTAAACATTACGCCTATTAGAATTGATATTCCAGGCAAGGTGTATTTGTCTTCGCTAGGGTCTATGGAAAATAATGTGAAAATACAGTATATAATAGAAGCCAAAAAGACTCCCAAAATAACTTGATGGGTTTTGTTCGAAATTAAACCTGGAAGTAGACGAGGGGAGAAATTGCTAGATGCTTGGCTTAGTAAAAGCATTACCATTGAAAAACTAAAAGTCATCATGGCTATCAATCCGCCAATACAAGTGCTAAGAACATTAAGAGCGGTGTCTCCATCCTCTACCATCAACATCGGAAATATTTTAAGCACTTTTTGAGAAACTCCTTGTTGCTCAATAAATATCATGCTTAGTGCTAAAAAAAATCCTCCTAAGGCAAAAATACTAGGGTAGAAAGCTATTTTACCCTCTAGCATATTAAAGAAAGTTGACAGTCGATTAATGAAATACTTCATTATTATGTTTTTAAATGACAAAAAGACAGTTAGATTTAGTTGAAACAAGTCAGATTGTCTGGTTTTTATAAATGGAATTGTTATTGACTAATTGTAATTGAAATTAGTAAAAAATAAAACAATATAACGCTATGAAAACAGTTAATAACAATAATATGTGGTTACCTAACTTATTAGATAATATATTCTTAGAAAACCGTCTGGATAGATTAAATAATTATGAAACTTTTAGCAATCCAGCGGTAAATATTATCGAAAATTTATCGAATTTTGTAATCGAATTGGCTGCACCAGGTTTGCACAAAGAAAACTTCAGTATTGAGGTTGAGGAAGATACCTTAAAGATTACTTATAAGGAAGTTAAGGAATCTCAAGAACAAGAGCAGAAAAATGATAATGCAGTTCAATATAAAAGAAGAGAATTCAATTTTGGAAGTTTTGAAAAATCATTCAAACTACCTGAAAATGTAAAAGTTGAAGATATTTTGGCAAACTATGAAGATGGAGTATTAAAAGTTACTTTGCCTAAAATGGAAGAAAAGAAAGTTTTAAAGAGAATGGTTGAGATTTCATAATTGAAATTTAATTTGGTTAGTTAGTTAAAATGACCGCGTGCTACTCAATCGGTACGCGGTTTTTTTATGCTTTTTAGTTAACCTCTTCTTCGTCTTCCTCCTGTACTTTTAATATTAGAATCACCTCTTTTTTCACCGCGATCTTTTCTTGCTTGTGGCTTATCTTTTCTAAGAGTTTTACTTTTCTTATTGTCTATTTCACGACGTCTTGTGGGCCTTATGGCTCTTTTTTCATCAAAGTCGGCTTTAGGATGCGGTTTAGGCTGCCCATCGCTGTCTTTTACAGAATCTTTTAAAGTTTTTAATTCTTCTTCAGTTAGATCACGCCATTCACCAATGGGTAAGTCGCCTAATTCCAAATTCATAATTCTTATTCGTTGCAACGCTACAACTTCATAACCAAGGTATTCACACATTCTGCGAATCTGTCTGTTCAAACCTTGAACTAAGAATATTTTGAATTCAAATCGGCTAACTCTTTCAACTTTACAGCGCTTTGTAACAGTATCAAGAATAGGAATTCCAGACCCCATTCTTTTTATAAATTCATCTGTAACAGGTCTGTCCACTTTTACGATATATTCCTTTTCGTGTTTGTTTCCTGCACGTAAAATTTTATTTACAATATCTCCTTCATTAGTTAGTAAAAGTAAGCCTTCACTAGGTTTATCTAATCTTCCAACTGGGAAAATTCGTTCAGGATGTTTCACAAAATCTATTACATTATCTTCATAACGCGTATCGGTAGTACAAGTAATTCCAACAGGTTTGTTGAGCATTATATAAACAAGATTCTCATTTTCCTTAATTAATTTCCCATCAACACGTACTTCATCATTAGGCATAACCCTATCGCCAAGTGTACTTTTTACGCCATTTATTGTTACGCGCCCTTTTTCGATTAAGGCGTCGGCTTCACGACGTGAGCAGAAGCCACTATCGCTTATAGCTTTATTAATTCTTACAGAATCTGGATGATGCATTTATAGATTTTTTGTAAAGATACCATAACTGAAGGGCAAATTAAAAAGGTTAAAATTGATTTAATTTCTATATGTACATTTTTTAAAAATTGTAGTTTCATAAAAAACTAAAAATATGGCAATATTAGGTTCAATAATCAAGACTGCTATCGACTTGCGCGATGCGATAGTTTCTGAAAAATCCCAAGTAGAATCTCAAAAAGAAGTTTTAAAAAATTTACTTGAAAAGGCTAAGGATACGGCTTTCGGAAAATACTATGGCTTTTCTAAAATTTTAGAGGCTGAGGATATACAGAAGGAATTTTCTAAAAAAGTTCCTTATTTCGACTATCACCAAATGGAAGAGAAGTGGTGGGTAAAAACACAAGAGGGGCTAGAAGATATTACTTGGCCGGGTGTACCTACATATTTTGCTAGAAGTAGTGGAACTACTGGAAAAACATCAAAAAAAATTCCTGTAACTGATGAAATGGTTGAAGCTATTCGCAATGCAGGGATTAAACAAGTGGGTGCTTTAGCAAATTTTGATGTACAATCAGATTTCTTTGAAAAGGAAATAATGATGTTGGGTAGTAGTACTAACCTAGAAGAACAAGACCAGTTTTTAGAAGGTGAAATTAGCGGGATTAGCGCTAGTAATATTCCATTTTGGTTTCGCGGATACTACAAGCCTGGCGAAGAAATCGCACAGATGGAAGATTGGGACGAAAAGGTGGAAACAATAGCTAAACGTGCACGGGAATGGGATATAGGGGCATTGAGCGGAATTCCTTCTTGGATGGAACTTATGATGAAAAAAGTGATAGAATATCACGGTGCAAAAAACATACATGAAATATGGCCAAACCTACAAGCATATACCTCTGGAGGTGTTGCTTTTCAGCCTTATGAAAAGAGTTTTAATCAGCTACTGGCGCATCCTATTATAATTATTGATACTTATTTAGCTTCAGAAGGGTTTTTAGCTTTTCAGAATAGACCCGAAACAACCTCAATGAAATTAGTTACCGATAATGGTATTTATTTTGAATTTGTTCCGTTTAACCCAGATTATATCAATGATGATGGGTCACTGTCTCAAGATGCTCCTGCATTAACACTTGAAGAGGTTGAGGTTGATACAGATTATGTTTTAATAATAAGTACGGTTTCTGGCGCTTGGCGTTATTTAATTGGTGATACCATCGCTTTTACAGATGTAGAAAAAGCTGAAATTAAGATTACAGGTCGCACCAAATTCTTTTTAAATGTGGTGGGGTCACAACTATCTGTAAATAAAATGGAGGTTGCCCTGCGTGAACTGGAAGAGAAATTCGACATAAAAATTCCTGAATTTACACTTGCTGCTGTTAAGATAGATGAAGAGTTTTATCATCATTGGTATTTGGGTACAGATACTGAAATTAGCGATGAAAAATTAGCTGAAGCCTTAGATAATGCTTTAAAAGAAGCAAATAAAAATTATGCTGTAGCTAGATCGAAAGCTTTAAAAGGGGTAAAAGTATCTACAGTAAGTTTAGAGGTTTTTCAAGATTGGAGTGCCAAGAATAAAAAGAAAGGTGGGCAGGTTAAAATGGAAAAGGTGATGGGAGAAGAAAAGTTTGCGGAATGGGAGGAATTTGTAAAGAAACTGGGTGTATAGGCAGGCGAATAGTTTCTTAACGAATTTTGATAACAAATAGTCGATATTGGGAAATATGCAATGTTTATTTAATGTTTAAAAACATGTTATTGTCTATAGATAAAGTTGTAACGTCTTCTTCATATTCATTCTTTCGACTGAAAACATTTTTGATTTTTGGTTTAAGAATTCAATTATAATAATTCCTTTTTCAGCAGTTTTATTTAATTCATAATTTTCTCCCAAATCAAGAGATTATATTTTAACCACAAACTGATATATTAATTTTGCGATTTTTTCAATATGAGATTCATGTAACGTCGATATATGTTTTATTAAGTCTGCAGTTTTAATATTAGATATTTTTTCTAATGATAAGTCAAATTCATTTTCTAGAACTTCATTTATACTGCTAATTTCGTTGTTTGTGTTATTTGAATTAATCCCACTAATTTTATCAATTAAACTGACTAATACTAAATTGAGTTTTTGAATTTCTCGTTTTAAATAGTCCTTTTCTATATCCATTATTTAAAATTAGTATTTAATAGCTTTGGTTTTAAATTTGGCCAGTTTAATTTCGAAATTTTATATTGTTATTTCATACATTTTACTAGATGCTTTTAAGTCTAAAAATGGATCTAACCTTCTTTTTCAACTATTTCAATTTCTTCCTCAACTTTATTTTTGTTGATGAGTTCCATAACTTCTTCAGGTGAAATGTACAATCTTCGAATTCGTTCTTTATATTTCTCTGAAAGATTGGCGTTATCGAGTATAAAGTTCTTTGTTTTTAAAATATAATCACCCATGCCGTGAGCAATAGCATAAGTATCTGCTGCGCGCTCTACTTCTTTGATATGTGCTGAAGAGAAAAGATATTTCAACCCAAATATTAGCATTCCAACATTTGTTCTATTTCGATAGTCCATAACATGACCTAATTCGTGTCCAATCCAACCAATTATTACATCGGAAGGAATATCATCTATGGTGAATTTTTCACCTTCAATTTGAATGTTTCTGCTAATTAAAATAACATATTCCCTGTTTTCTTTCGATTTAAAAAAACTTGCAAACCTCGGTTGTGCTTGCATTGTAGACTTTTTTATATTGTTCTTAAATTTAAACTCTATGGCAGTGTCATAGAGTTCAGGATAATACGAAATTGCTTCGATTACCTCTTTTTTAATGTTTTCTGGAATTATTTTGTTATCTAAATTGATATTTTGAGTTGAAATCATAGAAAGAGTAAAATACAAAATAGATTTTATGAAAGTCGTTAAAAGCATTGTAAAATTAAATCTCTTGTTAGTATACTACTGACTATAATATATAAAGAATATTTTATAATATTCAGACCTCCTCTAGCTGTTTTTGATACGTTTTAATTTTATCACGAAGTTTAGCAGCCATCATAAAATCTAACTCTTTGGCCGATTTTTCCATCGCTTTACGAGTATCTCGGATTTTCTTTTCAATTTGAGCTTTAGTTAGGTATTCCACTTCAGATTCTGCAGCAAGGCTTTCAGCTGTTTCAAACGAATATGCTTCTTGTTTAGACTTTGTTAGTGAATTTTCAAAAGACTTCTTAATTGCTGTTGGCGTGATACCGTGTTTTTTATTGTATGCAATTTGCTTTTCTCTTTTGTAGTTTGTGCTATCAATTGTCTCTTGCATACTTTTGGTTATTTTATCAGCATACATTATAGCTTTACCATTTAGGTTTCTAGCAGCACGACCTACAGTTTGGGTTAGAGAACGCTCACTTCTTAAAAAACCTTCCTTATCAGCATCTAAAATAGCGACTAATGAAACTTCTGGTAAGTCTAATCCTTCACGGAGAAGGTTCACTCCCACTAATACATCAAAAAGACCTAGACGTAAATCCTGCATAATTTCCACTCGTTCCAGAGTATCTACGTCACTGTGGATATAACGAGTTCTCACCTGTACACGAATTAAATACTTGGTAAGCTCTTCTGCCATTCTTTTGGTTAATGTAGTTACCAAAACCCTTTCGTCTTTTTCAATGCGAAGATGAATTTCTTCTAGTAAATCATCAATTTGATTGAGGCTAGGTCGAACTTCAATTGGTGGGTCCAAAAGTCCAGTTGGGCGTATAATCTGTTCTACAAACACACCGCCACTCTTTTCTAATTCGTAGTCGGCAGGAGTTGCACTCACATAAATAACTTGATTTTGAATAGCTTCAAATTCTTCAAACTTAAGTGGTCTGTTATCCATTGCAGCTGGTAAGCGAAATCCGTATTCAACCAAATTTTCTTTTCTAGAACGGTCTCCACCGTACATTGCACTAACCTGGGGGATAGAAACGTGACTCTCATCTACTACCATCAAGTAATCATCAGGAAAATAATCTAATAGGCAGAAGGGGCGAGTACCGGGCAAACGTTGGTCTAAGTAGCGCGAATAGTTTTCGATACCGCTACAATATCCAAGTTCGCGAATCATTTCCAGGTCGAAATTTGTGCGCTCTTCCAAACGTTTCGCCTCTAAGTGTTTTCCTATTTCTTTAAAATACTCTATCTGTAAAACCAAATCATCCTGAATGCTTTTAATAGCATTTTGTAACACATCTGGTGATGTTACGAACATATTGGCAGGATAAATATTTAATCGATCGTACTTCGCTTTTATATTGTTGTTTAAAGGATCAAATACTTCAATTTCCTCAATTTCATCTCCAAAAAAATGAATTCTAAATGCATCGTCGGCATAACCAGGAAAAACATCAACGGTATCTCCTTTTATACGAAATCGTCCGTGATTAAATTCGGCTTCAGTTCTAGAATAAAGACTTTGAACCAAGCGGTGAAGCAACTTGGTTCGCGAAATTATTTGTCCTTTTTCTAACGAAATAACGTTTTTCTTAAATTCAACAGGGTTACCAATACCATATAAACACGAAACGGAAGAAACTACTAGCACATCTCTTCGTCCAGATAATAGGGCAGAAGTAGTGCTTAATCGCATTTTTTCTATTTCTTCATTTATAGAAAGATCTTTTTCAATATAGGTTCCACTGCTCGGAATAAAAGCTTCAGGCTGATAATAATCGTAGTAGGATACAAAATATTCCACTGCATTATTTGGAAACAGATTTTTAAACTCTGTATAAAGTTGAGCAGCAAGAGTTTTATTATGAGCTAAAACCAAGGTAGGTTTTTGTACTTGTTCTACCACATTGGCAACAGTAAAAGTTTTTCCCGAACCAGTTACACCTAAAAGTGTCTGATATTTTTCATCGGAATTAAGTCCTTCAACTAATGATTTTATAGCCCGTGGTTGGTCTCCAGTGGGTTGAAATTCTGATTCTATTTTAAACTTCATATGTTCTTTTTCAAAGCTTTACAAAAATAGTGAATTGAAGCGAGAAGAGATTGTTTGTTAGCTAATGCTTAACGTCTATTAATTATGAATTTCAATTTGATATTTATCTAAAAGTACAATTACTTCAGGTAGTGAAAATTTAGCGCCTTTTAATCTGTTTTGTTCAGGATCAATAGAATAGTTTTTAGCTTCTCGAAAATCAGCTTTTTCCAAATTCGTATTTTGAAAAGTTGCATTCTGAAAATTACATCCCGTAAGTTTCACACCTTTTAAGTCTGCTTCAGTAAAATCTACAAATTGCAATTGTGATTTTTTAAAAATACTTCTGCTCAACTTCATTTTGTAGAAAATTGAATGCTCCAATAGGCATTCATCAAATGAAACAGCAAATCCGAATTCATTACATGAATCAAATTGTAACCCTAACATTTTACAATTTTTAAACCTCACATCCTGAAAAGATACTTTAGACAAATTACTATTGCTGAAATTACAATCTACAAACTTACAGTCTGAAAATCTACTTCCAGAAAGGTTGCTATTAGCAAAATTGCAATTTGTAAAAGTGCAGAATTCATATTCGGCTATTTCTAAATTATCTTTAGAGGAGTCAATATTGCTAAAATTCTGATCGTCTATATATTTGATATTCATTAAATAATTTTGCGGTTATATATTAGGGCGGTTTGGTTATTAAGCAGATTTAATTTCAACTTTTTCACCGTAAAACTTGGGTTCAACGTTGAAAATGATATCTAAAAAAGCTTTCGTTCTTGCGAAATATTCGCGTAGTTTCACTTTAAAACCATTTCTCCCACCCACATCATTTGCGTTAAAACCAATTACGTTTAAACCGTTGTTTTCGGCGAGATATATAGCGCGTTCGTTGTGAAACTGTTGTGAAATTACGGTAAAACTATCCTGACTAAAGATAGCATGAGCACGGATAACGGAGTCTAATGTTCTAAAACCAGCATAGTCCAAAAATATTACATTTTCAGGTATGCCGCGTTTAACCAATTCCTTTTTAAATGTTTTTGGCTCATTATAGCTTTTCGAGCTGTTATCGCCGCTTACCAAGATAAAATCAATTTTATCATTCTTAAACAACTCTACAGCTGCATCAATTCTGTATTTAAAATATAAATTTATTCCTCCGTCTTTATAGTACTTTGCTGTTCCTAGTACTACGCCAACTCTGTTTTTCTTTATGGAATTTACGTTGTTGAACGTTTTGCCTTTGCTTGTGTTTGTAATTGTATAATTGGAATAAAATGTCAAAAAAAACACGCTTAAGAACAACAGAATAATAACTTGAAAAATTCTCTTTATAATCATTGATAGTGTTTGGTGTTTTTCTGTTGAATTTAAATAAAAGTAAATCAATATTGCTACTTCACAAAGCTACGCAATGGGTTTAATCTTATAATGTGTTTTAGGGAAATTTACTACTTATACTCATCGCGTACTTCATCGCTATTCGCAAAACAAACTGGCGATGAACTTTGAGGAATTTGATTTTTAGTTTCAATCCATTTACTTAAGTATTTTGTGCTTTGTAGTGTGTGATGTTGTATCACCTGACCCAAGAAATTCTCTTGGCGGTGGTTTGTTATGTTTTCAACAAGGGAAGTAATTCTCGCCTTGAGTTTTTCAGAGAACAATTCATCTAAAAAACGTTTTTTAATAATTCTAAACCCATTTTCCTGAGCATTTTGCCAGGCGTTTTCATCTGAATACAGTTCAACTGCTTTAGTGATGAAGTATTCATCTGAAGTGGTTATAATTCCACCAAAGGCTAAATTTCCATTTAAACCTTCAGCGCCAATTTCCGTGGTAATTGAAGGTAGGCCAAATTGCATTGCATCGAAAAGCTTTCCTTTTAATCCAGCACCAAAACGTATTGGAGCAAGCTGTACACGATAATTATTCATTATCTCTTTAATGTCTTCTGCCCAACCTTTTACAATAAAACCTTCTTTTTTATTATTAAGTTGAAGAATTTGCTGAGGAGCATATGCACCGTAAACGTGGAGTTCAGCTGAGGGTATTTGCTTTTTTACTTTAGGCCATAATTTTTTAAGTTGTAAAACGGAATCTACATTAGGCGGGTGCAATAAATTTCCGATTGCTAAAAAGTTTTCTCTTTCCGTAAATGAAACAGTGTTTTTGAATTCCGTATTAGCGTCAGTCAACAACGGTAGATAAAAAAGTATATCTGAGGAAATCTTAAAAGTGTTCCTTAAAAGCTCAATCTCATATTCCGAAATTATTAAGGAGAGATCACATCTTAAAATACTTGCGAGTTCCCTTTTTGAAGAATCTGAGAATAGGTTCGCTTCAGAAACTGGTTTATTTTTTTTAATAGCTTCCTTTCTTGCGTTTCTTAAGAAGTGCAGATCCTCTGTATCTAGAATTTTCAATGCCTGTGGGCAGTTTTCAGATACTCGCCAACCAAATTGTTCTTCAGTAATAAAACGGTCAAACATTACTACTGTTGGATTTAATTCTTTTACAAAATCATCAAATGTAGAGTCGTTGAGTTTTATGTTTTTAGTAGCAATATTTTGAGCTATTAAGTTAGCCGATTTTTCACCTTTTGAAGCAGTACTTACAAAGGTTATTTCATAATTACTTCCAGTGAAAAATTGTATCAATTGCATCATTCTCCCGCCAGCCGCGGTAGTTGAAGGCTCAGGGTATGTATGGCCTATAATTAGAAGTTTTTTTGTATTCAAATTAGTATCCATAGAATTCACACATTAATCCAAGGTTGAAAAATCCAGAAAGAGCCCCTAAAAAGAGCATAGTACTAATAAATAAGATGGTGAGAATCACAATTTTGTGTTTTGAGCGATATGCGATGTAATTTAAAATTATTTGAATTACCATAGCAAAACCTTGGGCTATTAACATCCGTTCAGCACACACAATAACAGGCTCCTTATAGTAAAGAATATAGGTGGCAATCATCAGAAACACATAAAGCGCACTGATGGTAAATAAGACTGTTTTTGGAAGTTTGAATCTTGGATAGCCCATCTTGACACTTTTATATCAAAGGTACAGAATTAAGAAGTTTCAACAATTAAAAAGCCTTTCCAATGCAGCAATTGCTTCGGAAAGGCTTGTTGAATTTGGTTAGTTTTATACTCCACTGTTATATAGAGAATTCGGCTCTTTAAATTATAACAGTGGAGTCCCCCTCTAATTAAACTTAATAAACAAACAAATGTTAACTTTTCTTACTAAGTAATTATATTCTATTTCACTACTAAACATAGCGTCAAAAAATAATTTTGAATCAAATATACCTTTGATATAATGTAGTATCAATACTAAATTAGTATTTGGTTCATCTTACTGAGTATTCGGTTTAAATGTATTTTAATTTCCCAAATACTAATTAATAGCCGCTATTTACTAAAATGTTGAGGTATAAGCGATGGTAGAATGGTATATTAGCTACAGACATGAGAACTTCCCTTGTTTTATTTGTTTTTTGTCTTTTAGCTAATTTGACATCGTTACAGGGTCAAATAATGGCTGACTCAATTGTGTCTAAATTTGAACTCATCAATAGTAAAGAAGTTCAAGCGCTTATTAATGATAAAGGTTCTAGCTTCGAAGATGTTAGGGAGAGTATTTCGTGGAGCCCCTACAGTTCAGAATTGTCTGTAAACTCTAAACAAGCACTTTGGTTAAAATTCGACTTAAAAAATAATTCCAAGGACACTATCCGCAATTATATATATAGTGACACCCCAAGTAATACTATATACCAGGAATTTAAAAACGATGTTAAGGTATTTAAAAATGGAAGGTTAATTCCCCTACCAAATCGCACAAACAAGTCTGATTATTATTTTACTGAAATAGCACTAGATCCATTTCAAACTTCTCAAGTATTTATAAAGTTACACAATCCTTTAAACAAAAAAATAGATCCACCCACACTTAATTCCAAGCTTAGTTATTGGGAGACATTGCATAACATAAATGCAAAACAAGATGCATCAATTTCCTTTATATATATTTATATAATAACCATAACAACAATTTTTGTCTTTGCTCTGGTGTTTTGGTTGCGGCTTTGGAAGAAACTATACCTATATTATTTAGGATATTTACTTTTTCAAATAATTTATGGTTTTCAAGTATTGAGAACTACTTCTGCATCTTTTGGTAATTTGTTTTCCTACATTCCAACACTTTCTGCTTCTGCTTTTCAACCCGTTCAATTTGTATTTATAGGATTTTATATTTTATTTATAAAACACTTATTGAAAGTTAAGTACTATGATAAATTATTAGCGAAAGTATTATCATACTTAGGGAGATTTTGTTTTGTGTATGCGTTTTCACATTTTATTTTCAGCTATTTTTTCTTTGGAAATATGTTTGCCGAAACAGTGTTTGTTATTGTGAGATTAATAATTATTCCACTTAATTTTATACTGATTTTTTGGATTATTTATAAGGTAAAACATCCGCTTATAAGTTATTTTATAGTAGGACAAACGTTCTTTTTTATTGGTGCAGTTTTGTCGTCCTATGTTGCTTATGCAGAATTGAATTTCATTCCGGGCCACTTCTTTAACTTTACTCAAGCTCCAAATATCATCTTCCAAATAGGACTATTGGCTGAGGTAATATGTTTTTCACTTGCATTAGGAGAAAATGTACTTCTACTTCAAAAAGAAAAAACTATAGCTAACAAAGAATTAATTGTTCAATTAAAAGAAAACCAAGCCTTGCAAGAAAATATGAATCGGAAGCTTGATGAGAAAGTTCACAAAAAAACTGAAGAACTAATTAAGGTTTATTCTGAGATTGAAAAAGACAGAGAGCAGAAGATTAAAGATGAATTTACTCAGAAAATAAGGGAAACAGAAATGATAGCGTTGCGTTCACAAATGAACCCTCACTTTATTTTCAATAGTTTGAGTGCTATTAAGCATTTAATAATGACCTCTAGAAATGATGATGCAATTACCTATCTAGATGAATTTTCTGCTTTACTACGAGGAATACTAAATAGTAGTAAACATCAACAAATAACTGTAGAAGAGGAGTTGGAGATTTTAGAATTATATCTTTCTTTGGAGCGCAGTCGAATGGGGTCTAGCTTCTCTTATGATATTGAAGTAGCGTCTAAGGAGGAACTTTCACAATATCAAATACCTCCATTACTGTTGCAGCCTTTGGTTGAAAATGCAATCTGGCACGGTTTGCAACCAAGTCTTAAAGCCGAGAAAAAATTATCGATTATATTTGATACTTCTGACGATTTAATAATCACTATATTAGATAATGGAATCGGCAGAAAGGAGAGTGCCAAGAAAAAAAGATTGCACGAGGCTATGGGCACAAGTCTAGTTCAAGATCGATTAACACTTTTTAATCATTTGAGCAATAAGTCAATACGTCTTAAAATTACAGACCTTGAAAAAGATGAAGTAGTTTTAGGAACAAAAATTACATTAACCTATGAAACTTAAATCATGACAAAAATTATAATAATTGATGATGAGGCGCATTGTACTAATGTATTAAAACATTTAATCGAAAGGGCACATTCAGATTATACCATCACGGGGATTTTTACAAATCCACTTGAAGGATTAGAGTTTATTAAAAAAAATCCACCTGATTTATTGTTTCTAGATATTGAGATGCCAAATTTGAATGGATTTACCTTACTTGATAATTTATTACCAATTGATTTTGACGTAATTTTTACAACTGCTTATGATCAATATGCGATAAAAGCATTTCGTTATAGCGCTATAAATTACCTTTTAAAACCTATAACAGAGAGAAGTATTGTAAAAGCATTATCTGGTTGGGAAAGCCGTCGGAAAAAAACATCTACCAAACAGTGGCAGATTCTCAATGATTATATGCAAGATCCTAAAAAAGATATTTCTCAAATAGCGTTGCCAACAGGAGTAGGATACAAAATTGTAGAGATTCAAAATATAGTGCGGTGTCAATCGGATAGTAATTACACCAATATATTCTGTAAAGATCAACACAAGATTTTAATCAGTCGAACTTTAAAAGAAATAGAGGAGCTATTATACGAAAAGGGGTTTATAAGAGTGCATCAATCTCATTTAATAAATCCTCAGTATGTAAAGGGAATATTAAAACACGACGGAGGGAGTTTAATTATGCACGATGATGTTGAGATTCCAGTGTCGCGTCAAAAAGCAAAACAAATTAATGAAATATTAGAGACAATGCTCCGCTTTAAATAAAAAGTAAAATAATGGATTACTAAGCTGTTTTGGATTGAAATTTTTATACCCAGTCATTTAAATGTCTGGGTTTTTTTATTTGTTTAATTATATAAAAAATATTTTTTCCAAATTCTAAATCATAACCTCCAAATTCTAATTAGGGGTTGTAATACTCTAACAGCATCGATAGGTTTGTTTGTGGAATTCTTTATAAAAGAATAAAAAATAATATCATGAAAAAGATTTATACAGCTATAGTGACAACTTTAATGTTGTTAGCTTTTATAGCGCCAGTGCAAGGACAACGAGGTTTTATTAAAAGAAAAATTCAACAGAAAGTTGAAAAAGACATGCGCGAGAAGCATGCAGAGCCACAAAGGGAGAAAGGGCGCAAAGCGATAGAAGATATTACTTATGAAAATGATACACGCTATCCAGTGCCAGAGAACCCTGTACAAGCAACATTAGTGATGAAAATGCAATCGTTTAAAAAGAACGGAAAATTAGACGACACTAATACTGCAAAAATGGTTTTTGGTGAAACTGGCGAATGTATGATTATGAATGAAGGTGATAAAAATGAAAGTCGAATGCTATTTGATTATAAGGGTGCGGCCACGTATATGGTGAATCAAAAAGAAAAAACAGCGATGAAAATGCCAATGATAAATTTTCAGAAAATGGCCGAGAAAATGGCGGGAGATCAAGCTGATTTAGAAGATAGCAATGGTGAGTGGAAGCGAACTAATGAGGTAAAAGAAGTAAACGGGTATAAGGCCCGAAAATACGTTTATACCAATCCGAAAGAAGATATTAAAATGGATGCTTGGGTTACCAAAGATATTAGTATCGACCTTAGTGGAAACCATCTTTTTGGCGGACAGATTAAAGATTTTTCAAAAGCTTCGACTATTAAAATAGACGAGAATTACCCACAAGGAATGATGGTTAGAAGTATTTATTATGATAAAAAAAGCGATAACCCTAGTTCAATAATGGATATTACTTCTTTTAAAAAATCGTCAGACCCTAAATATTTCGACCTAAGTGGTTACACCATAAATGATATTTTGGGGAAACTTTAGGTATATAATTAGAATTATTAATAAATATCATAACTATAAACAATAAAAATTCAGACATGAAAAAGTTTCAATTTAAATTTCAAAACCTTTTATACATACCATTAGCTTTTATTGCTTTAACAAGTTGTAGTAGCGATGACGATGGTGGTGAACCAGACCCAGTAGTAGAGCCTTTAGTGTTAGATTGTTCTACAATTACTGAAGCAATGGTGCTAGAAGATAGAGGTTCTGGAATAGATTATATATGGCCATGTGCCGTTAAAGTAAGAGCTCCGTTAACAATAGAGCCAGGTGTTACAATCGCATTTGAACAAGGAGGAGGATTAATTATCGACGATTACGACACTAGAACAGGTGCGTTAATAGCGAATGGTACCGAAGATAAACCAATAGTATTTACAGGTACAAGTCAAACTCCAGGAGCATGGAATCGAATTTATATGGATTCGGGAGATTTAAATAATATATTAAATCACACTATAATAGAATATGCTGGAGGCACTGATGGAAGCTTACCTGCTTTGACAAATGTAAATGGAAGTAAAGTCGAAATTAAAAATACTATTATCCGCAATAATAAAGGAGATGGAGTTTTTGTTAGTACATCTGCTAATATAGATGGGTGGGAAGCTAATACTGTAATTGGGAATCAAGGTTATCCAATGCAAATTGCAGCGAGAAAAATTAAGTTTCTAGACGGAACGGCAAGCCTTTATGCCGATAATGGAATGAATCAAATTTATGTAAATTCAGAATCTATATATAATCGTGGATTTATTGAAGACGAGGTAAATGGTCCTGTACACACATGGTTAAATCCTGGTGTACCATTCTTTATTGAAGAAAATATATTTGTTAGACAAGATAGAGAAAATGAAAGGCCAGGCCATTTAAAGATTACCGAAGGATGTAATATTGTTTTTGCAGAAAATTATGGTATCCAAGTGTATCATGGTAATACTGTATTAGAAGTGTTAGGATCAGCAGAAAATCCAGTAAACTTCTCTGGGCAATACGGACAAGGTAGTTGGAAAGGAATAAATATTATTCAAAGTATAAGCAACTTAAATAAAATTGAGAATGCAGTGATAGCCGATGCAGGACAATCTACTTGGGATTGGTTTAATCAACCAGGGGGTCTTTCTTTAGGAGGACAAACTTCTCATGCTGTAAACTTAACCTTAAACAGCGTTCATATTACTAACAGTGGTGGATGCGGAATTGTTGAAAGAAAGATGGCTAGTAACGCTAGTTTGGTATATAATGACCTCACTTTTGCTAACAATGCTGGTGGTGATATTTGTGAGGAAATATAAATTGCTAAAATGTTAACCTCATATTATTAATTAATTATACTCGACCCTTCATTAATAACACAAGTTTGATATTAATGAAGGGTCGATTTAAAAACAATAATTATGTACGAGAAAGAAAATACTCAGGAGGGCCAACCTTCAAATACTATTGAAGAAGGAAAGACTATTGCAATTATTGCCTACATAACCATCTTTGGCTTGTTGATAGCTTTTCTGATGAACAACGATAAAAAGAATTCATTTGCCTCCTATCACTTACGCCAATCTCTTGGGTTAGGGCTTACGAGTTTAGCATTATCCGTTATTAGTATCATTCCTATTTTGGGGTGGATAGTTTCATTATTAGGTAGTATTTTCATAATTGTACTATGGGTTATTGGACTAATGGGAGCATTGAACGGAAAAGAAAAACCGGTGCCTTTTTTAGGTAACAACTACCAAGAATGGTTTAAAAGTTTATAATTATGTGTAAAATAAAACCTTTATTGTTTGTTATAGGGATTTTCTGTCTTGTTTTGATAGGTTGTAAAAACAATGCAAACAATGAAAATGGGGCAAATAATAAAGCCTCTTCGATAGTAGAAAGCAACGATGATATCTATGTTGAAATACAGCTAGAAGATGGGAAAACCATCAAATTAAATTCTCCTAAACAAAGAGGGAATCTATCTTCTCCCAGTAGCCTTTCTGTTAATATGGATAAGGATGGTATAGTTATAATGCTGAAATTGAATAAGTATAAAACCCCTTTAGAAAACAAAGTTTATGACGAACCACTTGATGCGCAGATTACGCTTACAAGTATATCACACGATGGCCCGCTCGGAAAGGAAGCTTACCGCTCTTTTAATGAAAACGAGAACGGAGAAGAAGGTAAGGTGAAAGTTAACTTAATTTCGCATAGTGAAAATCATTCTGAAGGAACCTTTGAGGGTACGCTTTATTCACAAAATAAGAAAGAAGCGACTATTAAGGGAAATTTTAAAACAAGAAAGAAAAAGTAGTTAGTGTTAATTGCTCAAAATAATATTCTTAATAAAGAATGATTAGTTAAACAAAAAAAGCGAGAAATTTCTCGCTTTTTTGTTTTATATAAAATAAGATGTTTAAGTTTTATTTTACAACTTCTGCATACAAATCAAAGTCTTCAGCAGCGGTAATTTTTACGTTAAAAAATTCTCCAGTTCTTAAATAATCATCTTCAGCATTAATTAATACTTCGTTGTCAACATCTGGACTGTCGAATTCAGTTCTTCCTACAAAGTATCCACCTTCTTTTCTATCGATTACCACACGGAATTCCTTACCTATTTTTTGCTGATTTAATTCCCAAGATATTTGAGATTGAATTTCCATAATTTGGTTGGCGCGATCCATTTTTACATCTTCCGAAACATCGTCTTCCAGATTGTAAGCGTGAGTATTTTCTTCGTGAGAATATGTAAAACAACCCAAACGCTCAAAACGCATTTCTTTCACCCATTCTTTTAAAGTTTGGAAATCTTCTTCGGTTTCACCAGGGTAACCAACAATTAAAGTAGTTCTAATCGCCATTTCAGGAACGGCAGCTCTAAAGTCTTCCAATAATTTGGTTGTCTTCGCCTTTGTAGTTCCACGACGCATCGATTTCAAAATAGAATCTGAAATATGCTGTAATGGAATATCTATATAATTACATATCTTAGGTTCATTGCGCATCACCTCCAACACATCCATTGGGAATCCTGTAGGGAAGGCATAATGCAAACGAATCCATTCAATTCCTTCAACTTTTGCAAGCTTTTGAAGTAGCTCTGCAAGATTTCTCTTTTTGTATAAATCTAAACCGTAATAAGTTAAATCCTGTGCTATTAAAATAAGTTCTTTAACTCCTTTCGCTGCTAGTTTTTCAGCTTCAACAACCAATTCCTCCATTGGAGTACTTCGGTGTTTTCCACGCATAATTGGAATAGCACAAAAAGAACATGGGCGGTCGCAACCTTCAGCAATTTTAAAATACGCATAGTTTTTTGGTGTAGTTGTAATTCTTTCACCAATCAATTCGTGTTTGTAGTCTGCACCTAAAGCTTTTAATAAACCTGGAAGCTCGGTTGTGCCAAAATATTCATCCACATTTGGAATTTCTTTTTGAAGGTCTGGTTTATACCTTTCAGATAAACATCCTGTAACAAAAACCTTATCTACAATTCCCTCTTCTTTTTTCTGAACGTATTCAAGAATAGTGTTAATACTTTCCTCTTTGGCATTGTTAATAAAACCACAGGTATTAATTACCACAATGTTTCCTTCTTCTTCGTGTACTACTTCTTTATTACTAGCACGCAGTTGGCCCATAAGTACCTCACTGTCATATACATTTTTAGAACAACCTAGTGTTACTACATTAATTTTATTTTTCTTTAGGGATTTCGTGCGCATTTCTGTTATTTCTTAATTTAAAAAGTGTGCAAAGATACCACGAAAAATTAGAACATTCATTACTATCTATATCTAGTGCAACCCACATAGTTTTTTTGAGTAACTTTGCATTTTTAAAAACTTTTGAAATGAAAAAAATAACGTTCCTGCTAGCATTTCTTACTGCTGGCATCATGTTCGCTCAAAAAACGATGACGCCTGAGCTATTATGGCAAGTAAAAAAAGTAAGTCCGATTGGAATTTCTGACAATGGAGAAGTGCTTTTTTATAAAGTTACAACTCCTAATATGGATGAAAATAGCTTCGATTCAAAATTCTACGCTATGAAAGTAACGGGTGGCAATTTTGCAGAAGTTACTAAAGAAGAAGTTAAAGTAGCAGATAAAAATCTATCGGCAAACGGGAAATACTTATTAATGCACAAACCAGTTCACGTTAATGACATTACTGGAAAAGATATTTATAACGACTTACCAAAAAGTGATGCTTATGTGTATACGGCATTAGATTACCGTCATTGGGATAAATTCAACGACGGAAGTTTTAATCACGTTTTTTATAAAGATGTAAAAACTGGTGCTGAAACTGATATCACACCAGGGCAGCCATATTACACACCACAAGCTCCTTTTGGTGGTGATGAAGATTATGTTTGGGACCCAAAAGGTGAAAATATCTATTATGTAAGTAAAAAGGTTGCAGGTACAGAATATGCAGTAAGTACTAATACAGATATCTATAAGTACAACCTAGCAAGTAAAAAAACTGAAAATATTACTGAAGAAAATAAAGGGTACGATACAAACCCTGCATTTTCGAAAGATGGTGCTTTAGCTTGGTTACAAATGAAAACTCCAGGTTATGAAGCCGATAAAAATGATATAATAGTGCTAAAAGATGGTGTGAAACAAAACCTAACAGCACAATGGGATGGAACTGTTGCTAACTTTATATGGGCAAACAATAATAAAGACATTTATTTTACAGCTCCTGTAAATGGAACAAGACAACTTTTTAAAGTTGATCATCCTGAAAGATCTAGAAAAATGCCTGTAGTAGAGCAGCTTTCACAAGGTCAATTTGATGTAACGGGAATAGTAGCAGAAAATAATGGTCAATTAATCGTTACACGTACCGATATGAACCACGCTACAGAGATTTTTTCTTTCGATTTAAAGAAAAAAACTTTTAAGCAACTTACTCAAGTTAATACAGAGTTTTATGGTAAAATGGATTTACCGTCAGTTGAAAAAAGAATGGTAACTACTAAAGATGGTAAACAAATGTTAGTATGGGTGGTTTTACCTCCAAACTTCGATAAAACAAAAAAATATCCAACCTTGCTTTATGCTCAGGGTGGACCACAGTCTCCTTTATCTCAATTTTACTCATTTCGTTGGAATTTCCAATTAATGGCATCGCAAGGTTATATTGTTGTAGCTCCTAATAGAAGAGGAATGCCAGGTCACGGTGTAGAATGGAATGAAGCAATTAGCGGCGACTGGGGTGGTGGTGCAATGCAAGATTACCTAGATGCTATTGATGCTATTGCTAAAGAGCCTTATGTAGATAATGATAGACTTGGTGCTGTTGGTGCAAGTTTTGGTGGCTATTCAGTTTTCTGGCTTGCCGGAAATCACGAAGGTCGTTTCAAATCTTTTATCGCTCATGACGGTGTTTTCGACAACCAATCAATGTATGGTACCACTGAAGAGTTATTCTTCGTAAACCACGATATGGGTGGTGCTTATTGGGAGAAAGAAAATGAAGTAGCACAGAAAACATACAATGAGTTCAACCCAATTAACTATGTTGATAAATGGGATACTCCAATTTTAATTGTACAAGGTGGTAAAGACTACCGTGTGCCTATTGAGCAAGGATTACAAGCGTTCCAAGCAGCGCAATTACAAAATATAAAAAGTAAACTTCTTTATTTTCCAGAAGAGAATCATTGGGTGCTTCAACCACAAAATGCGTTGGTATGGCAACGAGAGTTCTTTAGCTGGTTAAAAGAAACGCTTTAATTTATGCTAAATGAAGAATCACGAATGCACGAAGGATTATAAAAACTCGTGTGTTCGTGATTTTTTAAATGAAATTAAAAGAATAGCAAATCAACAATTATACTTTTGTTGAAAATACATTGAAAAATTACTCACAACAGTTTAACCAAATTAACAATTTACAGTATTTTTGCCTATGCAAAATAATGTCCTCATTTTAGATTTTGGATCGCAATACACTCAATTAATCGCTAGACGCGTTAGAGAGTTGAATATTTACTGCGAAATCCACCCTTACAATAAAGTTCCAGAAAACCTAGATCCTTATAAGGCTGTAATTCTTTCTGGAAGTCCATTTTCTGTTCGTGCTGAAGATGCTCCACATCCAGACCTTTCAAAAATTAAAGGCCATAAGCCACTTTTAGCGGTTTGTTATGGTGCACAGTATTTAGCACATTTTAATGGCGGAAGTGTAGAACCATCAAACTTACGTGAATACGGAAGAGCGAAGTTATCTATGATTAAAGATGACGAAGTTTTCTTTAAAGATATTCCAGAAAATACTAATGTTTGGATGAGTCATAGCGATACAATCGCGAAACTTCCTGAAAATGGAGTACGTTTAGCAAGTACTGTAGATGTTTTAAACGCTGCTTATAGAATTGAAGGCGAAGAAACCTACGCTATTCAATTTCATCCTGAAGTGTACCATTCAACGCACGGAAAGCAATTGTTAGAAAACTTTTTAGTGAATATTGCTGAAGTACCTCAAACTTGGACACCAGCCGCTTTTGTTGAAACTACTGTTGCATCTTTAAAAGAGCAAATAGGAGATGGAAAAGTTGTGTTAGGATTAAGTGGTGGAGTAGATTCTACTGTTGCTGCTATTCTTCTTAATAAAGCAATTGGCAAAAACCTATTCTGTATATTCGTAAATAACGGGTTGCTTCGTAAAAACGAATTTGATAGCGTTCTAGACCAATATAAAGATATGGGGCTAAACGTAAAAGGTGTTGATGCATCGGAGCGATTTTTGAAAGCTTTGAAAGATGTAAGTGATCCTGAAAAGAAACGTAAAGCTATTGGTAATGCCTTTATTGAAGTATTTGATGATGAGGCACATCAATTAACTGGTGTGGATTGGTTAGGTCAAGGAACTATCTACCCAGATGTTATTGAAAGTGTTTCTGTAAACGGACCTTCAGTAACCATTAAAAGTCATCACAACGTAGGAGGTTTACCAGATTTTATGAAATTAAAAATCGTAGAGCCATTACGTATGCTTTTTAAAGATGAGGTTAGGCGTGTAGGAAAAGAAATGGGAATCGACCCTGAGTTATTAGGAAGACATCCTTTCCCTGGACCAGGTTTAGCAATTCGAATATTAGGAGATATAACGGCCGAAAAAGTTCGTATATTACAAGAGGTTGATGCTATCTTTATAAATGGATTGAAAAAGTGGGACTTATACGATAAGGTATGGCAAGCTGGAGCAATTCTATTACCTGTAAATAGTGTAGGGGTAATGGGAGACGAGAGAACCTATGAGAAAGTAGTTGCCCTTAGAGCAGTAGAGTCTACCGATGGGATGACTGCAGATTGGGTAAATTTACCTTATGAATTTTTACAAGAAGTAAGTAATCATATAATAAATCGCGTTAAAGGCGTTAATAGAGTAGTCTATGATATCAGCTCTAAACCGCCTGCAACGATAGAGTGGGAATAAGATTTCTGTAATGTTTCTTTTTTGCTGAAATTGATTTAACCCCTAGATCATGTTTAATTTTAACTGAAATTGAGACTATGTTTGACAAACTTAAAAATTCGATTATCCCTATGTTGAAGTGTTTAATATACGTTTCAGTTACGTTGTTATTTATGGTTAGTTGTGGATCTGCAGCTCAACAACAATACAAGAGTCACGCTGTTAAGAAAGGTGAAACTGTATCGAGTATTGCAGATGCATATAATATTTCTGAAGAAACAATTTACAATTTGAACCCTGAATCTAGAAATGGATTAAAGGCAAATAGTATATTGATTATTCCTTCTAATAACATTATTAGTTCGGGAACAGAAAAAAATAACTACCGCGAGCATAGAGTTAAACGAAAAGAAACTTTATACGGCATAGCTCAAGAATACAATGTTAGTGTTGATGATATAAAGAGGTTAAATAAGGAGTTATACTCAAGAGGCTTAAGAAACGGTGAAAGAATATTAATTCCAGCGTCTTCAAAAAGTACTGAGGTAATTATCAATGAAGCTGATAATAAATTACCGTCTGGCACCCAAGAGTATAAAGTTCAAGCTAAGGAAACTAAGTTTGGAATTGCGAGAAAATTCGGGATTAGTATTGCGGAATTAGATGCGCTAAATCCAGAGTTAGGCGATGGTTTAAAGAAAGGTTCAATAATTATTGTCCCTGAAGATACTGTAATGGAAGATGCTGAAATCGACGAAGATAAATTTCAGTATTACGAGGTATTACCAAAAGAAGGGTTTTATAGATTGAAAGTGAAATTTGGTCTTTCCCAAGATGAAATTATTGCTTTAAATCCATATGCAAAAGATGGATTAAAAGAAGGAATGATTCTTAAACTACCTAAAGAATCAGATTACTCTTCTTCCGATGTTTATACCGATATCAATCTTGAAGACCGAATAGACAACAAGAGAATGAAAACGGTAGCGCTTATGTTGCCATTTCGTTTACCAGGAAGTCCAGACGACTCAACTGAAGGCGATAGCGATCTAATTAAAAGAGATCCTACGCTTCGTGTATCTTTAGATTTTTATAGCGGAGCATTAATGGCTGCTGAGTTTGCAAAGGATAAAGGCATTCCTGTTACTCTTAATGTTTACGATACAGAAAGAAGTGAAAGTAAAGTTGCATCTATTATTTCAAATGGAAACTTTAAAGATGTAGATGCCGTAATTGGTCCTTTACTACAGAAGAATGTCGAGAAAGCTTCAGATATGCTTCAGAGAGATAAAATTCCAGTTTTTTCTCCTTTAAGCAATAGAGATATGGCTATGAATAAGAATCTTTTTCAAACCATACCTACCAATTCAATTCTTGAAAAAACAATGATTCAATATTTGGTAAAGCATTCATCAGGTAGAAATATTATTATAATTTCAGATTCAAAAAGAGCTAAACAAAAAGAAATGCTACTATCGGCAATTCCAACTGCAAAAACAGTAGTGCCAAGAGGTGGAGGATATGTAGGTTCTAGTGATATTTCTGCTGTAGTAAATAGCGAAATGGAAAATTGGGTTGTTCTTGAGTCGGAAAATCCTGTGCTCATTAGTAGTGCTGTAAATGTATTGGCTGGAATGTCTCCAAGCTATAAGCTTCGCTTATTTACTTTCGATAAAAACGACGCTTACGAATGGCACGAAGTATCGAGTAGACGTTTAGCAAAATTAGATTTTACATTTCCTTCTGTAAACAGAAAAATAGATGAAGACGAACGCAATTCTTTTTTAGTAAGCTATAAAAATAAATACGGTGTGTTACCGAATAGATACGCTATTAGAGGTTTTGATGTAACCTACGATGTTTTGTTGCGTATGGCTTCAGAAAAAGATATTTACGATGCTGTACTACCTGAAAATCAAACAGTGTATATTGAAAATAAATTTCGATATAAAAAGTCTGATACTGAAGGGTATTGCAATGAAGCGGCTTATATTCTAAAATACAATAATGAACTTAAATTTGAAGTAGTAGAATGAGTACTTCTAAAGTAACATATTTAGGAAATCTTCGTACAGAGAACGAACACCTACAATCTAAAAGCACCTATATCACAGACGCTCCAACCGATAATAACGGAAAAGGAGAAGCATTTTCACCTACAGATACTGTGGCTACAGGACTCGCTAATTGTATGATAACTGTAATGGGGATTAAGGCGAGAGATATGAATGTAAATATGGATGGAACAACAGCAATGGTAACAAAAACCATGGCTGCAAACCCTCGTCGTATTTCTAAAATTGAAATAGTCCTAAATTTCCCTGCTGGTATTGACGAAAAATCGAGAAAAATATTAGAAAATACAGGGAGAAGTTGCCCTGTTATACAGAGTCTTCACCCGGATATTGAAAAAGTAATTGAGTTTAATTGGGGCTAAGAAAGCAATCAGCTTTCTTTTTCAGTTGAGAGTCAATTATTTTAATTTCGACGATGTTATTGGCTTCAACTTATTATGAAACTTTTTTTTGCATTATTAATTTTCTTGCTAACACTCCCTCAGAACAATTCTGAAAAAATTACGTGGAGTGAAAGTTATATGCTTAGCTGGAAGGATTTTCGCGGTAAACCTATACGTAGTGCAAGTTTTGTTGCAACAACCAATTCGGGAATAAGCTTTCAGTATTCATATTCAATCAAGAATAATAAAGTTAGTGTTGACTATTCGGTATCAAGTTTTTTTGAGCCGAGTAATTCTTGGTATATTCCTGAAAAAGTAAATGATCATATTCTGAAACACGAACAGCTTCATTTTGACATATCAGAATTACATGCTCGAATGCTTAAAAAGAATTTAGAAGGAAAGCAATTCTCAAAGAGGGTGCAATTCGAAATTGAAAAAATTTACAGAGAAGTTGAACAGAAAAGAAGGGCAATGCAAACGAGATTTGATGCCGAAACTGATCACTCTCGAAACGAAAAACAGGAATTATACTGGCGAAAATTTATCGCCCAACAGCTCGCCGAATATGAACATTGGAAATAGCCCAGACCCTAATCACTTAATTGAACTTGCTAACTATAAAATGCCTTTCGGAAAATATGAGGGTTATTATTTGGTGAATGTTCCTGAGTATTACTTCGTATGGTTTAAGCAAAAGGGTTTCCCAGAGGGTAAGCTTGGTAGGATGATGGCCGAAATGTACGAGCTTAAACTCAATGGGCTAGAAGGCTTAGTGAAAAAGCTTATCAAAAAGTAAAACTTTGTATCTTTTGGTAAAGGATAAAGCTGCAAAAATTAAAATGTATTATGAAAAAGATTTTAAGCTACATCTGGCCAATTACGAGAAAATTTCCTTCTGAATTTAATGGTACTTTAGAAATCTCCTATGTTAATGGTAAGAGGGTTTTAGACACAAAAAACGCAAATTATTCTTACGGGTCACTTCAAAAAATATTAGAAATAGGTTTGACTAAAGTAAATCTAAAGTCGGTTGAAAACTTATTGCTTTTAGGTTTAGGCGGTGGTAGTATTATCCAGTCTCTTCGTGAAACTTTTGAATATCAAAAAAATATCATTGCTGTAGAAATCGATCCTGAAATCATAAAGTTGGCTAAGGATGAATTCGGTATTTCTCCTTCAAACACCTTGCAAATTGTCCAAGCTGATGCTTTCGAGTATGTAAAAACTTCTAAAAATAAATTTCAGCTAATCATAATAGATCTTTTTATAGACACTACTGTACCTTCAATATTTTTCAAAAAGGAATTTTGTGACAATGTTTCAAAACTCATCAGTATTAATGGAGAGTTGGTTTTTAATATAGGAGTGAACTTAGAAAAGGATACAGAAATAGCTTCCTCAATTATTGATAATTTCGGAATTAACTTCAAGTTTTATTCACTTAAAAAGGTAAATGGAACAAATCATTTATTAATTGGGAAAAAAATATCTTAATTCTAACAATTGACGGATATCTATTTTCAAAATAGAGTATTTCATTTTTGAAATTTAAACCTTTCCTTTCCACAATAAAAATGTACCTTTGCATCCCGTATAATCATTTCAGCAGAGGTATCCATGAGCACTACAAAATACATCTTCGTTACGGGCGGGGTTTCATCATCATTAGGAAAAGGAATTATCGCAGCATCGCTAGCTAAACTATTACAAGCTAGAGGCTACCGTGTAACTATTCAAAAACTAGATCCTTACATTAACGTAGATCCAGGAACTTTAAACCCATACGAGCATGGCGAATGTTATGTTACAGATGACGGTGCTGAAACCGATTTAGATTTAGGGCATTATGAGCGTTTCTTAAACGTATCAACTTCTCAAGCAAATAATGTTACAACAGGACGTATTTACCAAAGTGTAATCCAAAAGGAGCGTCGTGGTGAATTCCTAGGAAAAACTGTTCAAGTAATTCCACATATCACAAACGAAATTAAAGAGCGTATCCAACTTTTAGGTAAAACAGGCGATTACGATATCGTTATTACTGAAATTGGTGGAACTGTGGGAGATATTGAGTCTTTACCATACATAGAAGCTGTTCGTCAGATAAAATGGGAAATGGGGGATGATAACGCTCTAGTTATACATTTAACACTTGTTCCTTTCCTTGCTGCTGCAGGTGAATTGAAAACCAAGCCAACCCAACATTCGGTTAAAACTTTAATGGAAAGTGGTATCCGTGCAGATATTTTAGTTTGTAGAACAGAACACGAACTTTCTTTTGATTTAAGAAGAAAGCTTGCACTTTTCTGCAATGTAAAACAAGAAGCTGTAATTCAATCTATTGATGCTTCTACAATTTATGATGTTCCAAACTTAATGTTTGAAGAAGGCCTAGACAAGGTTACTCTTAAAAAATTAAACCTAGTAGATTCAAATGAACCAGACTTAAAGCATTGGAATGACTTTTTGAAAAGACACAAAAATCCGAAAGCTGAGGTTAGAGTTGGTTTAATTGGAAAGTACGTTGAATTACAAGATAGCTACAAATCTATTTTAGAAGCTTTTATTCACGCAGGTGCTGAAAATGAAGTTAAAGTAAATGTAGACTTTATACATTCAGAGCACATCAACGCAAAAACTATTGGAAACAAACTTTCTAAACTTGATGGAATTCTTGTTGCTCCAGGATTTGGAGAACGAGGAGTTGAAGGAAAGGTTGCGGCTGTTCAATACGCACGTGAAAACAACCTACCGTTCTTGGGTATTTGTTTAGGAATGCAAATGGCGGTTATTGAGTTTGCTAGAAATGTATTGAAGTTAAAGGATGCAAATAGTACCGAAATGAATCCAAAAGCTCAAGACCCTGTAATTAGTATTATGGAGGATCAGAAGAACCTAGAGGATATGGGAGGAACTATGCGTTTAGGTTCATGGAAATGTGATTTAAAAGAAGGTAGCTTAGCTAGTAAGATATATAGTTCAAACTCTATTGAAGAGCGTCACCGCCATAGATACGAGTTTAATAATAAATACAGAGATGAATTAGAAGCTGCAGGTATGATTGCTACAGGTAGTAATCCAAACACCAATTTGGTAGAGATTGTAGAAATTCCAAGTCACCCTTGGTTTGTTGGAGTTCAATACCATCCTGAATATAAAAGTACGGTTGCCAATCCGCATCCGCTTTTTGTGGCTTTTGTAAAAGCAATGCACGAGCATTCAGAAAAAAATAACTAAGACAATTTGGCGTAAGGTCAATAAAAGGCGGGATTATTGTTTACCTAGCTGTCTTATAAGTTTAAATCTAAGTTAATAACTAAGATTACAACGAAACAAAACGATTAAATTAAACTAAAACTTTCGAATTATAAATTCGGAATGCATTAAAACGATTGCGGTACAAGTCCGCGACTTAGTATGGAAGAAAAGAAATTTGACGTTAACTCACTCGTAGGTTTTTTATTGATTGGTGGTATCCTTATTTGGATGCTTTATATGAATAAACCTACCGAGGAAGAATTACAAGCTGAACAAGCAAAAACTGAAGCTGCAGCAAGTGAGGCTATTTCATCAGAAAAAGGACCGCTAGACACAACATTGGCTGGAGCTATTTCAGATTCAATGAAGCTAGGTTCTGCAAGTGATTCATTAGCTTATGAGCAATTGAAAAACCAATTAGGTTCTTTTGCTTATTCTAGCACATTGCCTTCTGCAACCGATGAAAGTACAGTGTTTGAAAATGATGTTCTTTACCTAAAAGTAAGTAACAAAGGAGGATATATTTCTGAAGCTAGATTAAAGAATTTTACAAAATTTGATTCTGTTCCAATCTATCTTATTAAAGATGGAAACGCTTCATTAAACCTTCAGTTTACAGCTGAAAATAGAAATTTAAACACAGCAGATTTATACTTCGAGCCTACGTTAAGTAAAAACGGTGAAGATAAAGTGCTTTCTATGAAGCTAAAAACTTCACAAAATGGATTCTTGGAATATCGCTATACCTTGAAGCCTGGTGAGTATATGCTTGACTTCAGTATTAATAGTCAAGGTTTAGATGGTGTATTAAATACATCTCAGCCTATGTATTTAGACTGGAGATTAAAAGGATATCGTCACGCAAAAAGTATTTCGTATGAAAACAGATATTCTCGTTTAACCTACGAATACGATGGCGAAAAGCACTCAAAATTATCTCCATCTGGTGATGACGACGAATTAGAAAAAGATGTTACTTGGATGAATTTCCGTCAGCATTTTTTTAGTTCGATGCTACTTACCGATACTCCATTTAAAGAGGTAAAACTTACATCTGTAGATTTAGTAAAAGATGAAGAAATAGATACTGTATATACAAAACAGTACGGAGCTAAAATGCTTATAGAACCTAAAGGTGGAAAGTTGGCCCATACTATGAATATGTATTACGGTCCTTCAGATTATAAAATCTTTAAAGAATACGGCCGTAACTTAGATGAGGCTATGCCGCTAGGTTGGGGAATATTCGGGTTTATTAATAAGTATGTTATTATTCCATTATTTGGGTTGTTATCAGACTTCTTACCTGCGGGAATCGCAATTATTGTACTTACCATTTTAATTAAACTATTGCTTTCTCCGGTTCAGTACAAGCAATATCTTGCTCAGGCTAAAATGAAGGTTTTAAAACCTGAAATGGATGCAATTAAAGAAAAGTACAAGGACAATAAGCTTAAAATTCAACAGGAAACTATGAAGTTGCAAACTTCCGCAGGTGCCAGTCCGCTGAAGGGTTGTTTACCAGCTTTATTGCAAATTCCTGTGTTCTATGCTTTATTTACCTTTTTCCCATCGGCATTCGATTTGAGACAGAAGAGTTTCTTATGGGCAGAAGACCTTTCAAGCTATGATACAATTTTAGAGTTGCCATTTCATATTCCATTTTATGGTGATCACGTGAGTTTATTCCCAATTTTAGCTTCTATTGCTATCTTCATTTATATGATGATGACAACAGGACAGACAATGCAGCAACAGCAGCAACCAGGAATGCCTAATATGAAATTCATAATGTACCTTTCACCATTGTTTATGTTGATTTTCTTCAACAACTACGCAAGTGGTTTATCGCTGTACTATTTTGTTTCAAACCTTATTACTATCGGGATTATGCTTGTAATCAAAAACTTCATTATTGATGAAGAAAAGATTCACGCTAAAATTCAGGTGAAAAAAGCGCAACCAAAAAAGCAAAATAAATTTCAGCGTAAAATGGCTGAAATGATGGAGCAGGCTGAGGAACAAAAGCGAGCTGGAAAACGATAATATTTTCTAAACTTAATAAAGAAGGGTTTCTTTGTAGGCTGATATTTCAGCATATTTAGAAACCCTTCTTCAATTCACAAATAATAGTAAAATAGAATTAAAGCTTCTTCGTTATCTTTATTGAAATATTACAAACACTATGAAAATACTTAATGCCTTACTTTTCTTAGGAATTTTTATCTCGTCTATAGCAGGTTTTTCTCAGAATGATATAAACCAAATGGATGCAGATGGTAAACGTCACGGAATTTGGAAAAAGACATATCCTGGAACGGAACAATTGCGATATGAAGGTAAGTTTGAACACGGAAAAGAAGTTGGAGAATTCAAGTTTTATTGTGAAGACTGCAAAAATCAGCCTACCATAATTAAAACATTTAACAAGAGTGATAATATTGCCGATGTCAAGTATTTTACTAAAAAAGGAAAACTTGTAAGTGAAGGTAAGATGCAAGGTAAAGAGCGAATAGGTGAATGGGTTTACTATCACGAAAAATCTAAGGTAGTTATGTCTCGAGAAAACTATCTTAACGATGAACTTCACGGAAAAGTTATAACCTATTACCCAAATGGAAAAATAACCCAGGAAACCGATTACAAGCACGGGAAAAAGGACGGAGAAGACAATTATTACTCAGTTGAGGGGGTGCTTCTTAAAAAACTTCCTCATACTAATGACCAAATTCACGGACAGGTTTTTTACTACGATGCTTATGGAAATGTTGTAATTGAAGGCCACTACAAACACGGTAAAAAGCATGGACTTTGGAAATATTACAAAGACGGACAAGTTGCTTTAGAGGAAACTTTTCCAAAGAAAAATAGAGAGTAAATTAAAGTTTACCTTGTTTTATTAAGTTGTTACAAACAAACCTATCTCATTCATTTACCTTTAATTAATTAGCTATCAATTATTGAAACTTACTGCTAATTAAATTTCAGCTATTAATAGGGTTAAGCCTTGTCTTTGCTCTAAATTCAATAGCATTATTTCAAATTGTTTCTTTAGCTTTATCATTTATTTTAAACACTTTCAGAATGAATCGTTTTCTCATTATTTTATTTTTAATTTTTCCTGTTTTTATATTCGCGCAGTTAAAATCACCTGCCGAATTTTTAGGTTATGAAATAGGTACTCATTTTTCAAGACACGCCGATGTAGTTGCATATTTTGAACACGTTGCTGAAAATAGTTCGCTTGTTCAATATTCCGATTATGGAATTACAAACGAGCGTAGAAGATTGACCTATGCCATTATTTCTTCTGAAGAGAATCTTAAAAACATTGAAAAGATTCGTACTGATAATTTAAAAAATGCTGGAATTATTTCAGGAAATGCAAACCCTGAGAAAGCTATTGTTTGGTTAAGCTACAATGTACACGGAAATGAAGCGAGTAGTAGTGAAGCAGCAATGAATACAATCTATAAGTTACTGACAGAACACCAAGATTATCTTCAAAATACTGTTATAATTATGGATCCTGGTGTTAATCCAGATGGGCGAGATAGATATGTAAATTGGTACAATCAAGTGCAAGCTAAACCTTATAACACTTCGCAAGACGCTACAGAGCATAAAGAGCCTTGGCCAAGTGGACGACCAAACCATTATTTATTCGATTTAAATCGCGATTGGATGTGGGCAAGTCAGGTAGAAACGCAACAACGTTTAAAAATATACAATCAGTGGATGCCGCATCTACACGTAGATTTTCACGAACAGTTTATAAATAACCCATATTATTTTGCGCCAGGAGCAGAGCCATATCACGAAATAATTACTCCTTGGCAACGCGACTTTCAACATCAAATAGGAAAGAATAATGCCAAGTATTTTGATGAAAATGGATGGTTATACTTCACCCGTGAGAGTTTTGACTTATTGTACCCAAGTTATGGCGATACTTACCCAATGTATATGGGAGCCATTGGGATGACTTATGAGCAAGCTGGGCACGGTATGGCTGGATTAGGTATTATGAATGATGAAAATATTGAACTTACACTTGTAGATCGTGTTGCTCATCATACCACAACAGGATTATCAACTATTGAAGTTGCTTCAAAACAAGCGAAAACTCTTAATTCAGAATTCGGAAAATTCTTTCAAAATGACAATCTAAAATTCAAGAGTTTTGTATTAAAAGGAAATGCAGATAAAATTAAAAGTCTAACCGAAATGTTAGATCGTCACGATATTAAATACGGATTTGCAGATGGCGGTAAAGTAAAAGGTTTTAGCTATTCAACATCAAAAAATGCAACAATAGACGCTAAAGATGCTTTAGTGGTTAGTACAAATCAACCTAAAGGGAAGATGGTACAAGTGCTTTTTGAACCTACAACATCACTGTCAACCCCAATTACTTACGATATTACAGCATGGAGCTTGCCTTATGCTTTTGGGTTGGATGGCATTGCGAGTACTAGTTTGGTTCCTGCTAACAGCACAGTGAAGAAATCAGCAGTTTCGAATATTGCTTCTCCTAATGCCGCTGGTTATATAGCTAAGTGGAATAGTTTACAAGACGCTACATTTCTTTCTGAATTATTAAAGAATAACATTAAAGTACGTTTTTCAGAAAAAGAACTTGGCTTTAATGGAAATAGCTTTGGTCGAGGGAGTTTAATTATCACAAGAAGCGACAATAAAACGAATTCAGAATTTGATACAAAACTTATCGAAATAGCCAATAGAATGGAGCGAGAGCTTTATGCTTCCCCAACTAGTTATGCTGATGAGTTGACAGATTTTGGATCACAGTACGTGCATTTAATTAAGAATAAAAAAGTTGCAATGCTTCAAGGTGCAGGAACCTCTTCATTAAATTATGGAGCCCTTTGGCACTTTTTTGAAACTCAATTAAAATATCCTATCACTTCAATAAATACAGAAAGTGTAGGAAGGGTTAAGTGGAGTGAGTACGATGTTTTAATATTACCAGAAGGAAATTACAACTCAATTTTAAACGATGACAACTTTAAAATACTTGAAGATTGGGTTAGCCAAGGCGGTAATTTAATAGCTATAGGAAATGCTGTAGCTCTTTTTGAAGGTAAAAAAGGTTTTGATTTAAACAAAAATGCTTCTGAAAACGATGAGGAAAAAGAAGATGAAGCTTCAGATAAAAACTTAATACCTTATGCTGAACGTGAGATGGAAAGTACTAAGGATATGATTACTGGAAGTATTTTTAAAGTGAAGTTAGACAACACTCACCCTTTAGCTTTTGGTTATGACGATACTTATTACAGTATGAAATTGGGTAATAAGTCTTACAAGTTTTTAGAGGATGGATATAATGTTGGTTACATTGAAGGAGACGCTGTAAGTGTTTCTGGATTTACTGGTGAACATGCAAAAGCTTCACTTAAAAACTCTATTGTTTTTGCTCAGGCAAAGAAGGGTAGTGGTAGTGTAGTTTATATGGTTGACGATGTTTCCTTCCGTTCGTTTTGGCAGAATGGAAAACTGTTTCTAGCCAATGCAGTGTTCTTTGTGAAATAAAGCTCTCGATTAGTATGTATAAAACTCGGTCTTTATTTTTAAAGACCGAGTTTTTTTATTCTATAATATCGACTGAAATATCTTCTGTAATTATTTCTGAAAGCAACTCTAATTTTCCTTGAGTAAAGAGCTCGTCTAGAGATTTCATATCTACATTTTCCCAAGGTTCAGCTTTGTAGTTTTTGTAATCAACAAAACGTATTCCCTTTACAAAATTTGGGTTGAAAGCTTCTCTAAAACGAATGCCACCTTTTCCAGTGTAGAATTTATAAGCGAGATAGTCCGTAGTAAAATCATCTTTATTTATCCAATACATATAAATATCTTCGTGATCCTCTCCACCGCCTTCTTGGGCGAACGTTACTTCAATTTCGTAGTATTTCTTGCCTTTAATCTCAGCCTCTCCAACTAATTTTTTATTTACGGCTTCATCATTCAAACCGTAGGGTAGTTGCACAAAATAATGTACAGAATTTACCGAATTGGAATACAGATTCGAGAGTGAGTCGGACAAGCTTACTTTTACACCATCAACTTGTCTTTCAAAGCTACTATTTGTAAGCACATCAAAAGTTTCTCCTAAAGAATCGTTTATTGTTCGGGTTAATTTATAAAGACCGTTTTTTCTTTCGCTAGTGTATTTATTTTTACGAAAAGTGAATTCAATTTTGGCCTTGTCGTATTTATCTCCTCCAGCAGTTTCAATTGTTTTGTCAATAATCTGTTGCGCTGTAAGTTGTTTTTCTTCTTGCTTGCAGGAAATAAAAATGAAAAGAAATCCAATTATAGGAAGGAGTCTCATAGGTTTATGTTTTTTCATCAAAGATACAAATGAATTATTCTAATCAATAAAATCATTTATACGTAAGTGTTGTAGTTGATAAACTTTAAAAATTAATCTACAATAGTTCTAAACGTCAGATTGATCCTTGCTGAATTTATTTTTTTAGTTGGCGGTAATCGATGTAACCAATAGGTTTGAGTTTCACCTTTCATTACTAATAAGCTACCGTGTTCTAAGTTTACAGAAATCGTTTCTCTGGTTTCTTTGTGCTTAAAAGCGAATTTACGCGCTGCACCAAAACTAACAGAAGCAATGGCTCCATTCTTTTTTAAATCTTTTTCATCATCACTATGCCAAGCCATTCCTTCTGCACCAGTGTGGTATAAGTTAAGTAAGCAACTGTTATAAGTTTCACCACTTTTCTTTTCAATATACCTTTTAAGCTCAAGTAATTCTGGTGTCCATGGAAGCGCTTTTTTTGTTGTTTTTGAATAGGTATAATTAAATTCCTTATCACCGTACCAAGCTACTTTTCGTTTTGTGATAATTTTTTTTCCAAAGATGAATGCTTCATCATTTTTCCAAGAAATAGAATTTAGAAGAATTTCGAAATAACGGTTTGCCACTTCTTCAGAAAATATTTTTCCGAAATAATTAACCTCGCCATCTCTTGGAAGTAAGTTCTTTTCTGAATCTGCAATTAGGGAAAATAATTTTAATTGTTGCAAGTGAAATCTTTTATAAGGAATGATAAAAGTAACAACTACAAACGAATCGAGTTTATTTAAAACGTACTATTTAGTTATTAAAAAAAATGTATGAAAGTATTTAAATTGAATTTATTACTTTTATTAGTCAATTGATTATCAAATCAAAACCTAAACAATTATGAATATTATGCTTTTTATTTTCGGAGTTATAGTAGTGATTGCGATTTTGCTTGTTATTGTTTTTAATCGCTTTGTAAAGAACAAAAACTTAGTGAAAGATGCTTGGAGTAATATTGATGTTGCTTTAAAACGTCGATACGATTTAATTCCAAACCTTATTGAAACTGTAAAAGGATATGCAGCCCACGAAAAAACCACATTAGAAAGTGTGATTAATGCGCGTAATGCTGCTATGTCGGTTCCTTCCGACGATATAAATGGCCAGATAAAAGCAGAAAGTCAATTACAACAATCGTTACGCAGTATTTTTGCATTAGGTGAAGCTTATCCAGATTTAAAAGCTAATCAAAGCTTTTTGGACCTGCAGCAGAAGTTAAATGAAATTGAAGTAAACCTTGAACGCAGTAGAAGGTATTACAATGGTACGGTGCGTGAAAATAATACCTATGGCGAAAGTATGCCTGGTGTTTTATTTGCTGGAATGTTTGGGTATAAGCATTTCGATTACTTTGAAGCTGATGAAGCCGAACGCAAAAATGTAAAAGTGAGTTTCGATTAAATTTTATTAAAACATATGCAATTAAGATGCTTTTCAATTATTTCATAAAACTAAAGTTTAATTGCCGGTTCAATAAAAAACTGGTTCTACTAGTTTTTGGAATATTCTTTTTCCTAAAAGCTTCTTCTCAGGATTTTACTGTTGATTATGCAAAGGTTGATATTTATTTAAGTGAAGAGGGGTATTTTGATGTTGTAGAGAATTACGACATTACTTTCACAGCTCCCAAACACGGGATATATCGTACCATACAAACTCAATACGATATTAAAACGGAAGATGGAACGGATGAAAAGCGTAAAATTGATATTGAAAATATTGATGTTTCAAAGCATAAGTATTCAACAACGCCATTTTTTGCACGAAAAGTAAGCAATGATTTTGAAATTAAAATTGGGGATAAGGATAAAACTATAATCGGTCCGGAGCACTACGAAATTAAATACAGGGTTTACAATGCCTTTCTCTATGGAGAAGAAAACACTCATTTCTATTGGAATATTAAACCAGATAATTGGTTGGCACCCTTTAAAAAATTAGATTTTACTATTCATATTCCTGAAAGCATTGATTTGGATTTAGACAATATCTATGTGTATTCGGGTGAGCGAGGGCAATCTGCAGTTTCACCTTATTTTGAGGTTAGTTATGACGATGGAGTGTTTTTGGTTAAAAGTACTAGAGACTTTAATTCTACAAGCGGAGAGAGTGTAACAGCACTTGTAAAATTGCCATTAGGCTCTATAAAAGAAATAAAACCCTTTTGGCCATTTTGGACTGACTATGGTTGGACTATTATTTTGGGAGCTTTAGTCTTTGTTTTTTATTTAGTTTGGAATAAATACGGGAAGGATGATAAGGTAATAGCGACTACAAGTTATTTTCCTCCAAGTGGCATAGACCCAGCTATGGCAGGGTATTTAATAAATGATAAAGGAGATACAGAAGATCTTATTGCTTTATTACCGTATTGGGGAGAACGTGGTATTATAGCCATAGAGGAGATTCCAAAAGAAAATTGGTTTGGTAAGAGTGATACTAAAATTACACGTTTACGACCTTTACCAGAAGGTGCTTCACCCTATGAAATAGAACTTTTTAATGGAATTTTTGGCAGTAGATATAATTCTAGTGAAAAAAGTGTTTTAATAAGTAGTTTGAAAAATTCATTTTACACAAAAATGGATAAAGCAAAAACATTATTAAAAAAACAAGCCCAAGTATATTATGATTCTAAAGCGAATAAAGTTCAAATTGGAGCAATAGTAGGTCTAATAATTATAGATCTTATTCTACTTTTTATCTTTTTGGTATTTTGGGGTCCGATTGCGGTAATTGCACTTGTTCCAGTTTTCGCATTTTTACTTTATATGACAGTGCATCTGGTAAAGAAAAACGCGAAAGGAACTCAAGTTTTATCTGAATTAAAAGGGTTTAAACAGTTTATAAAAATAGCAGAAGAGAATAAACTAAAAATGCTATTAAAAGATAGCCCTAACTACTTTGAATCTACGATGAGCTATGCGCTAGCTTTTGGATTACTTAGCAATTGGGTTAAGAAATTTGAAGCTCTTGATATACAACCTCCTACTTGGTATTCTTCATCAACAGGAGTGATGACAATGAATAACTTCTCCAGATCATTTACCAATACTATAACGACTACTAAATCTACTATGGTTAGTTCACCATCAAGCAGTTCATCTGGAGGTGGATCTTCAGGAGGCGGTTTTGGCGGCGGCGGTGGCGGAAGCTGGTAAAGATTTTTTTTTATTTATGCAGAAGTGAATTAATTTTCATCTAGCATCTAGCATCTAGCATCTAACATCTAGCATCTCAAATCTCACATCTCACATCTCACTTCTCGTACCCCCAAGGTGCTGCAGGAGTTTCAACTTCTTTAGTTAAATCGAATTTTACAGTAAATTCTCTGTCGCTCCCAATTCTACGTAAATTGTAGGTCATTGAAGTATCATCAAGTGTAAACCACCAAACATTTGTAGAAGCTAAAGGAAGCATATTGCTTGTATGTTGGTCTGCAGGAAAAAACTGAATATTAGGTAAACCAGTATTAGAGCTTAACCCTCCGTATTGAGTAACATCCTCTTCAGTTCCATCTTCGTGACGATGATCGTGCTTTAGAAGGATGCGATTGTCATCTTGTAAGGTTAATACCCAAGTTCTTGATCTATTTTCACCTACAAAAAACGGAACGCGGATGGTATTTTCTTCACAACTTCTTACATGCATAACAAGTTTTTCTCCCATAAAACCATCACCTTCCTTGCCACCAGCTGTAATTACTCCCTCATAAGCTTTACCGCAATGTGATTTTAAATTATTCCAAAATTTCTCAGAAGAAGGAGTTTCTTGAGCAAAAAGATGTATAGGTAATAGCAACAATAAGAAGAATATTTTTTTCATTTTATCAGATTTTAAAAGAAATGCCAAGATATCAACTTTTATGTAATTGGTAAATTAATATTGAATTAAAGTATACCGTTAAGCTATGTCAAATGATTATGTGTGAATTTATAAGTTATAGATCTCTTTTCTTTAGGATTGCATAAGACCAATAGACGAATAAAAACGTCCATACAATTACAATTAGGATGTTTAACCAACCAACTGCATAATCCTTTGTAAAATTTTCGCCTAACTGGTTTGCAGCGGTTTGAATAACTCCTAAGCGGCTAAACGGTTCTTTTATTAGGTTTGCCATTGCATTTAAGGGAAAAAACAAAGCTACTTTGTCTGCAATTTCAGTATCTCTAAAGAACTGCCATTTCATTAAACCGTATAATAACCATTCAATTACTTGCCAAACAATTAAGAATCCAAGTGCAAAGGCAGAACGCTTAACCAATACCCCTAGGAATAAACAAAAAGAGAAAAAGGCAACGAGTTTTATAAAATACGCTGCTATATACTCCAAATCGCTAAAAATTATTCCTATTTCATTATAATCGGAAAAACTTAAACCTAGGATTAATGTTACTATAAATATGAATATGGTAGAAATGCTTGCAAACAAAAGCACGGTAAGAAATTTAGAAAGCACAAACTCCTTTTTGCTAAGGCCATCAATTAGGTTTTGCTTTAGTGTGCGATAACTATATTCATTACTCATCAAGGAAACAATAACAATGGCTAAGAATAGCTTTAGGATGGCTGCCATATAAGTATTAAAGTGCCAAATAAAAGGAAAGTTGAAAATTCCTTGATCTGCAACTCTAAAGTGAATATTTCCAAAATTGAATTCTATAGAAGCAATAAGGGCAATAAAAGTGATAAGTATAAAATAAATACTCGAAATAACTTTAACAGAGCGGCTATGTTTCAGTTTAAAAAGTTCTATTTTTAATAATCGTAGCATCTGCAATTAGTTTTGTTTGGTTAGTTCAAGGAATTGTTCTTCAAGGCTTTCTTTTCGTTTTACAAGATGTGAAAGCGTAACACCTTTTTCAAAAAGCAATTTATTTACCTCAGTTGCATCCATAGGTTGGTTTAGGTAAACTATTAGATATTCTCCTTCACGTTTAACAGTTCCAAAAGCAGAATTGCCTTTTAAAGCTTGTTCCAATAGTTCCATATTATTACTTTGAAGGGTTAAAAAGCCGTGGCTTGCATTCATAGCATCTACACTACCTGAATACAGACTAACTCCTTTTCTAAGAATAACCACGTGAGTACACACTTTTTCTACTTCATCTAGCAAATGCGAAGCGAGTAATATCGTGGTGCCTAAGGAAGCAATTTTCTTAATAATCTCTCTAATTTGATGAATTCCCTGCGGGTCAAGACCGTTTGTAGGTTCGTCTAGAATTAATATTTCAGGGTCATTTAATAAGGCTGAAGCAATGGCTAATCGTTGTTTCATCCCTAGTGAAAAGGTGCTAAACTTGCTATCTTTTCTATCGGATAAACCAACTAATTCTAGCTTTTCTAAAATTTTAGCTTCAGAAACTTCTTTGATTTTACAAACCAGTTTAAGGTTTTGTACTGCCGTCATATACGGGTAAAAGTTAGGTCGCTCAATAATAGCCCCTACTTTTTTTAAAGCATCATGAGTAGAAATATCTCCGTTAAACCATTGAAAGTCGCCTGAAGTTTTGTTTACTACATTAAGCACAATGCCTAGTGTTGTACTTTTACCGCTTCCATTTGGACCAAGTATCCCGTAAACATTGCCTTTCTCGATGGTAAAAGATAGGTTGTTTACAGCAGTAAGTGAACCGAATTTTTTAGTAAGATTGTTTATTGTGAGAATGTTTTCCACAGAAAAGTTTTTGGTGGTTAGTGTTTGTATGACGAATTGCAAAGGCTTTTGTTACATTTTCAATTCTGAACATTGAATTCTATATTCAGAATTAAGTACCTTTGCACATCTTTTAAAATATAAATATAATGCAAGACGGAATCTACGCAAAAATAACAACAGAAAAAGGAGAAATCCTTATTAAACTTACACACGATAAAACTCCAGGAACAGTTGGAAATTTTGTGTCTTTAGCAGAAGGGAATTTAGAAAACTCAGCAATTCCACAAGGGAAACCTTATTACGACGGATTAAAATTCCACCGTGTAATCCCAGATTTCATGATTCAAGGAGGTGATCCAAAAGGAACAGGTTCAGGAGGTCCAGGATATAATTTTGATGACGAGTTTCACCCAGACCTTCGCCATGACACTCCAGGTGTAATCTCTATGGCTAATGCAGGTCCGGCAACTAACGGAAGTCAGTTTTTTATTACTCACGTGGCGACGCCTTGGTTAGATAATAAACACACTGTATTTGGAAATGTAGTAGAAGGACAAGATGTTGTTGATAGTGTTGCTCAAGGGGATACTTTGCAAAAAGTTGAAATTATTCGCGTAGGAGAAGAAGCTGAAAAGTGGAATTCAGTAGAAGCTTTTAGAAGTTTTACTGGTGAAAGAGAAGCGCGAATTGCAAAAATGAAAGAACAACAAGAAGCTGAACTTAAGAAAGTAGCTGAAGGTTTTGAGAAAACAGATAGCGGACTTCATTATAAAATCATCATTAAAGGTGATGGTAAGAAAGCTGAAAAAGGAAAGACAGTTTCTGTACATTACAAAGGAATGCTAACTGACGGAACCGAATTCGATTCTTCATACAAGAGAAGACAACCAATTGACTTTCCATTAGGAAAAGGTCATGTAATTGAAGGTTGGGATGAAGGTATTGCCTTATTACAAGTTGGTGATAAAGCTAGATTTGTAATTCCTTCTAACCTTGCTTATGGTGAGCGCGGAGCTGGTGGAGTAATTCCTCCAAATGCAAATTTAATTTTCGACGTTGAATTAATGGACGTAAAATAAGTTTACGTATTTATATCATTATCTTAAGAAATCTTCATTATTCCACTTTTGGTGTAATGAAGATTTTTTTTTAGTACTATTATTTCCTTCCAACGAAATGTTCCATTGTTTTGTATATACCGAGCACCTTGCCAGCAAACCAATCGAAAGCATTAATAGAAAGTAATGCTTGTCCTAATCGTGTGAAGCGGTATATGTACCCCGGAATAGTTACCATCTTTTTATCTTTCTCAATTGCTTTTATAATAGTAAGCGCCGCTGCTTCAGGTTCGAGAATTGGAATCTTAGATTGAACACCATCAAACATCCCTGTATTGATGTAATAAGGCATGATGGTAGTAACCTTAATGGCTTTATTTTTTTGCATCATTTCTAATCGAAGACTATCAGACCATCCAATCATTGCCCATTTGCTAGAGGCATAAACCGACATTTTTGGATTGGAAATTAGTCCTCCGGAAGACGCGATATTGCAAATATGCCCTGAATTTTGATTTAACATGCCATCAAGAAATTCCTTAGTAACATACATCGGTCCAATGGCATTAATCTCCATAGTTTTAGCAATGTCTGTATTTGTGTGTTCGTCGAAATATTTCCCTACAACAATTCCAGCGTTGTTGATTAGTACGTCAACAATTCCTATTTCTTGCTTTACTCGATTAGCTGTTTCTTTAATTTCTTCAGGATTAGAAACATCTATTTTAAATCCAAAAAGATTTTTGTTATTGGAAAACTCAGTTAACGTGTGGTTGATATTTTCCTGACTAATATCCCAAATAATAACTTTTGCTTTACGCTCAAGCATTAATCGAACCATTATCTTTCCAATACCAGACCCTCCGCCTGTGATTAAAACGGTTTTATTATATAATTGACTCATAGATTAATTTGATTGTTGGAATTTATTTTTTCCACTTGATATTGCATCCAATACTTGGTTTTTGATCCTTTCGCTGCGGATTATTATTAAGGATGTTATCCATAGCTTCGCGTAAATCACGGCCATTTACAGGAATTCTATTACCAGGTCGGCTGTTGTTTAATTGTCCGCGGTAAACCAGTTTAAGTTCATCATCAAAAAGATAAAAATCTGGCGTGCAAGCTGCATCATAAGCTCTTGCTATTTCTTGAGTTTCATCAAATAAATATGGGAAAGGATAGCTTTCTTTCTGGGCAGTTCGCCACATTTCCGCAGGGGAATCTGCTGGATACTTAATGATGTCGTTGCTGTTGATTGCAACAAAACCAAAACCAATCACCCTGTAATCGTTGCAAATGCGAACTAATTCTTCATTTACGTGTCTTACGAAAGGGCAGTGGTTACAAATAAACATAACTACAGTACCCTTTTCACCACGAATGTCTTTTAGCGCAACAAGTTTGTTTGTTATTGCATCTGTAAGTACAAAGTCTGGGGCTTTGGTGCCAAGGGGTAGCATATTTGATTCAGTGTCTGCCATATTGTTTTTAAAATAAATGTATTGTGTTCAGGTCTAAATATACAATTTTTAAGGGGTTAATTAACTAAGGACAGAGGGCTAAAACTTACAATCTGCGTAATAATTTTATTAAAGAATTTATAATTCTTTGCCGATGTTTAATTTCTCAGTTAACTTTAAAGATTAAATCAAAATATTATGAAAAAATCATATTCATCACTATCTGTAGCTATTCAAGATTTACAAAAGGAAGGTTATACTGAAGACTTTAATCTTGTAGAGGAAGGAATAGAATCTAAAAACCTTAAAAAGAAGTGGAAAGCTGGGGAGCTGGATGTTGTAAAATATTACCGTTTTGAAGGTATGACCGACCCGGGAGATAATACTATTCTTTATTTAATTGAAACCAAAGGAGGGATTAAAGGCCTTCTTGTAGATGCTTATGGTGCCGACCAAAGTGTGGTTTCTTCAGAAATGATTCAAAAACTTAGAATTACCCATGACGAATAATCTTACTTGGACCGATTTCGAAAAGGTGGAAATGCGGGTTGGAACTATTTTAGAAGCCAATGATTTTCCTGAAGCGAGAAACCCTTCATATCAGCTTATAATAGATTTTGGAGAAGAAATAGGACAAAGAAAAACTTCAGCTCAAATAACAAAACGCTATCATAAAGATGAATTAATTGGGAAACAAGTAGTGGCAGTTGTAAATTTTCCAAAGAAACAAATTGCAAATTTTATGAGTGAATGTCTGGTTTTGGGAGCTGTAGATGGCAAAAATGTCACCTTATTGCGAACAGATAAACCTGTTGAAAACGGATTGCGAATTTTATAAATTTTATGCCACGGCTAAATAACAAACCAACAAATGAAGAAGTACTTATTTCTAATATTCCTTTCTGTATTAATTATTTCATGTAAAAACAATACTCAGGCAGAACAGATACAAAAAGAGGTTGTTGTAAAAAATTACGATAAAATAAATCAACTAAATTGGTTGATAGGAACTTGGACAAACGAGACTGAGGGTGAATATTCCCAAGAATCATGGTCTAAAGAAAATGATAGTACATATACAGGCTTTAGCTTTGTTGAGGTTAATGGTAAACCTGAACAAGCACTAACAATGGCCTTAGAGGAGAAAGAAAACAAATTGTTTTTATCCTTTCTAAAAGTTGATGAAAAAAATCCTAAACCTTACACCTTAACACTTATTTCATCAGAAGAAGGCAAATTTGTTTTCGATAATCAAAATATAGACTTCCCTGAAAAGGTAACCTATACCAACCCTGCCAAAGACTCTTTACACACTTGGATTGAAGTAGAGATAGAGGGTGAGCCAACTAAAACAGATTTTTACTTCACCAGAAAATAAAACCTAATTAAGCTTCGGCATCTAAGGTATCGGTAACTACATAATAGCGCGGATCCTCAACAGAACTTTTTATAATTGTTTCGAATTCTGGGTTCCACTTAAGTAGTAACGCTTTACAATCTGGACTAAGGTGCGTTAGTTTAATTTGCTTTCCGTTATCAAGGTATTTATTGGCAATATTACGAACAGCTTCAACACCAGAATGATCTGATATTTTAGATTCTATAAAGTCAATTTCTACCGAATCTGGATCGCTTGAAACATCAAACTTACTGTTAAATGCTGTAGTCGACCCGAAGAACAAAGGTCCCCAGATTTCATAAACTTTGGTTCCGTCTTCTTTAATTCTCTTTCTAGCTCTAATTCTTGTAGCACTTTTCCAAGCAAAAACTAAGGCGCTCATAACAACCCCTATAAACACTGCTATTGCAAGATCTAGCCAAACTGTTACCGCTGATACTGTAATAAGCACTATAGCATCCGAAACTGGAATTTTATGCAGAATTCTAAAACTACTCCAAGCAAAAGTTCCAATCACAACCATAAACATAACTCCAACTAATGCAGCAATAGGGATTTGTTCAATAAGAGGAGCACCAAATAGCACAAAACACAGTAAAGCTATTGCAGCTGTAGCTCCGGAAAGTCTTCCGCGTCCACCAGAACTTACGTTAATGATAGATTGCCCAATCATTGCACAGCCACCCATTCCACCGAAAAGACCGTTAAGAATGTTAGCTCCACCTTGAGCTACACATTCTCGGTTTCCACTACCACGAGTTTCGGTCATTTCATCAATAAGGTTCAATGTCATTAACGATTCAATTAAACCTACAGCAGCCAATATAAAAGCAGTAGAAAATATCAATCCCCAATGTCCGTCTAAAGTTTCAATAAATCCAAAAATCTGAGTTTGGAACATCGGCAATGAACCTTTTAAACCAGATCCGCCACCATCGCGAATAAACGAGCCAACAGTACTCACATCTAGACCTCCGAATATTGTAATTGCTGCAACTACTATTATTGCAATAAGAGCAGCTGGAAGTTTTTTGGTGATTTTCGGTAAACCGAACATAATACCCATGGTCAATCCAACTAGCGCTAGCATTACCCATAGGTCCAAACCGGAAATCCATTGAGGTACTGTTCCGCGAGTTTCTTTAAATAGACCTAGTTGAGAAAGAAAAATTACAATTGCTAAACCATTTACAAATCCCATCATTACAGGGTGGGGGATAAGTCGTACAAATTTCCCTAACTTAAAAACACCAGCCATTATTTGAATAGCTCCTACAAATAATAGCGTTATAAAAAGCCATTGAAGTCCAAGGTTCTGAACGGGTTCGGCTAATGTAAGTCCAACCTCATTTCCTTTTTGGATTAGGTGTACCATAACAACCGCCATAGCGCCGGTTGCCCCAGAAATCATACCAGGACGACCACCAAAAAGAGCTGTTACAAGTCCCATTATAAAAGCACCATAAAGTCCCACTAAAGGATCTACACCAGCTACAAATGAAAAAGCTACCGCTTCTGGAACCAATGCAAGAGCAACAGTAAGTCCTGATAGAATGTCGTTTTTTGGATTCTGAGTGAAGTTTTGAAGTGTTTTTGCGAACATAATGTTTTTTATAAAGGGCGGCAAAGATAATCTTTTTGAAATAAAATTAAAGGATTGAGTGTTTCAATGCATTTTAAGTTGTAAATCTATTTAAAACATTGATTTTTAAGAAATAAAAAAACCGGCTACGAAATTATTCGTGCCGGTTTTACATTTTTGTTTTTCAACTACTAAATATCGTCGAAACTGATGTCTGTAAAAGTACTTGTATCAGTAGTAGCAGTTTGTTCAACTGTTTCTTCAACAGGATTAGACGTGTTGTCTGTTTCCTTTTTGTAATCTTTTTGATGACGTTCGCTTATAACTTCTTCGCCTTTCTCATCTATAATGTAATTTATCATTTCTTCAAGAGTGTCTTTAAACTCAGTAAAGTCTTCTTTGTATAGATAAATTTTGTGTTTTTTGTAGTGGAAAGACCCGTCATCGTTTGTAAATTTCTTACTCTCGGTAATAGTAAGGTAAAAATCTCCTGCTTTTGTAGACCTTACATCAAAAAAGTAGGTGCGTCTTCCTGCACGCATTACTTTTGAAAAAATTTCTTCTTGCTCCATCGTATAGTGCTCACTCATAATTTCTATTATTTTTTACTAGGTGTCGCCAAAAATCTAAAAAAAAACCAAACCAGCCAAAGTAAATTACATTTCTTTTTCTAAAAGCTGTTTTGAATACAGTTCCTTATAATAACCCTCGATGTTAACTAACTCCTCGTGGGACCCTTTTTGGATAATTTTTCCTTCATCTAAAACAATAATCTTATTTGCATTTTTAACTGAAGAAATTCTATGGCTTACAATGATAGTGGTTTTATCTTTAGAAATCTTAAATAGGTTTTGAAGAATCTCTTCTTCAGTTTCTGTATCTACAGCCGAAAGACAATCGTCAAATAATAAGATTTGTGGATCTTTAATAATTGCTCTTGCAATAGAAACTCTTTGCTTTTGTCCACCACTCAATGTAAGCCCACGTTCTCCTAAAATAGTTTCATATCCTTTTTTGAATCCAATAATGTTTTTGTGAACCGCAGCGTTTTTGGCAGCATTAACAACTTCTTCTTCAGTTGCTTCTTCCTTACCAAAACGAATGTTATTTTTTATCGAATCGCTAAACAAAAATGCATCTTGTGGTACATACCCAATGCTGTTGCGTAAATTATCGAGGTTGAGGTTTCTGATCGAAGTTTGGTCAATCTTTAGCATTCCTTCTTCAACATCATATAATCTACCTATCAACTCTAGAATGGTTGATTTTCCAGATCCTGTATTTCCTACAATTGCAAGAGTTTCTCCAGGTTTTACTGAGAAAGATACATTTTTTAAGGCCGTAATTCCTGTATCGGGATAAGTGAAAGTTAAATTGTTGAATTCTATATCTCCATCAATAGGTGTACTTTCTGTAACAAGGTTTTTAATGGCAGGTTCTGTTTTTAGAAACTCATTTATGCGTTCCTGTGAAGCTTCAGCTCTTTGTACCATAGAAGTCACCCAGCCTACAACTGCTACAGGCCAGGTAAGCATATTTACATAAATTAAAAACTCGACTATAGTTCCAAATTCGGTAATTTGACCGTTAATATATCTACTTCCCCCAATGTAAATAACTAGAATATTACTTACGCCAATAAGTAACATCATTAAGGGAAAAAATAGGGCTTGTACCTTTGCAAGGTCTATGTTTTTTACTTTACTCCCTTCGGCTAACTCTTCAAAATTAGCATTAATGCTTTCCTCGGTTCCGTAGGCTTTAATAACGGCAATTCCACTAAAACTCTCTTGAGTAAAAGTTGTTAGTTTCGATAAATACTGTTGAACTATAGTACTGCGTTGATTGATAATCACACTTAGTTTATAAATAGCAATCGATAGAATTGGGAGTGGAGCAATAGCATACCAAGTTAGAATAGGTGCGGTGTAAAACATATAACTTATTACTACAATAAAAAGTGTAATTGTAGTAATGCTATACATAAGCGCGGGCCCAACATACATTCTTACTTTAGAAACATCTTCACTTATTCTGTTCATTAAATCGCCAGTTCGATTTTGTTTGTAAAAGCCTAAAGAAAGTTTTTCGTAATGTTGAAAAATCTCGTTTTTTAAGTCGTATTCCACATATCTAGAAACCACAATAAATGTTTGTCTCATCATAAATGTGAAAAAAGCAGAAAGCAATGCAGCGCCTAGTAAAAGTAAAATATTAATTAGAAGCTCGTGTTTAACATAAGCTAAATCGGTTACTTCTCCATTTAAGTATTGTTTTACAACAGTTACAGAATCTCCTACTTTCATAGGGACGGCTAGTTTAAATACCGTTGCAACTATGGTAATAAACACTCCCAACAGAAGTCGCCACCTGTATTTTAAAAAGTATTTGTTTAGATATTTTAATTCTTTCATTAGAAATAAATTGAATGTTTTTTTAAAGTTCTTAAATTAACACCCTTTGCTTTGTGGAATTAACAAGTAAAAGTTACTTTTGCACTGCCTTTTTAAAGGATAAACAAAAATTAAAATAGTTATGAAAACTGAGGTAATCAATACAAACGAACTACATAAAATAGACCCTGTATTTGGGCAAATGTCTTTTGATGATCACGAGCAAATCGTTTTTTGCAACGACAAAGATACTGGATTGAAAGCAATAATTGGTATCCACAACACTGTTTTAGGACCAGCTTTAGGTGGTACTAGAATGTGGAACTATGCAAATGAGTGGGAAGCATTGAATGACGTATTGCGTCTTTCTCGTGGTATGACTTATAAAAGTGCAATTACAGGTTTAAATCTTGGTGGAGGTAAAGCAGTTTTAATTGGTGATGCTAAAACTCAAAAAACGCCAGAATACATGTTGAAGTTCGGTGAGTTTGTAAATTCATTAAGCGGAAAGTATATTACTGCAGAAGATGTAGGAATGACAACGGCTGATATGGATTTAGTACGCACAGTTACACCTCACGTAACTGGTGTTTCTGAAGCAAACGGGGGTTCAGGAAACCCTTCTCCAATTACAGCTTACGGTGTTTTTATGGGACTGAAAGCTGCAACTAACTATAAATTTGGTTCAGATAATTTAGATGGGAAAGTAGTTTACGTTCAAGGAATTGGTAACGTTGGTGAAAACCTTGTTAAGCATTTAAGTGAAGAAGGTGCTAAAGTTTATATTTCAGATATCAACCAAGAGCGCTTAGAAGAAGTTCGCGATAAATACAATGTGAACATTTACACAGGTAGCAATCTATATGCAGAAGAAATGGATATTTATGCTCCTTGTGCATTAGGTGCTACAATTAACGATCAAACTATTAGCCAGTTTAACACAAAGATTATTGCTGGTGCAGCTAACAACCAACTTGCCGATGAGCAAAAGCACGGTAAAATGTTACGTGAAAGAGGTATAGTTTATGCTCCAGACTTTTTAATTAACGCTGGAGGGATTATAAATGTATATGCTGAACTTGAGAATTATGGCCGTAAGGAGATAATGAGCAAGACAGAAAACATTTACAATACTACTCTTGAGATCTTGAAAACAGCTGAAAGTGATAAAATTACAACACATCAAGCAGCCTTCAATATTGCACAAGCTAGAATAGACGCAAGAAAAAACGAAAAATAGTACAAACCTTTTTAGTACTACAACACCACTATTTCTTATATTTGCAGCGCACAAGATGTTCTTGTGCGTTGCTATTTTAAAAACAAGTTCTTTTAAAAAATAATATGCTTACTAGAAGACATATCCGAGTAAAAGTTTTGCAGACTGTTTATGCTTACAATCATAGTGTAAACCCGAACATCGATGTACAAGAAAAGTTTCTTCATCACAGTATTGGTCAAATGCAAGATTTGTATTTACTAATGTTAGAGTTGTTAGTTGCGGTAAAAGATCAGGCAGAAGATTTTCTCGCTAAGTCACAAAATAAATATCTTGCTACCGATTCTGAAAAAAATCCTAGTCGTACTTTTGTAGATAACAAAGTATTAGATATTATAGCCAACAATGCCGTTTTTTCTGAAATAATTGATAAGAAAAAACTTAACTATTGGGCGTTAGACAACGAATATGTAAGTATTGTTTTTAAAGAACTACGCGAAAAAGATTGGTATCAAACTTATTTAGATAGAAAAGATACTACCCTTAAAGAGGATCAAGCTTTCATTGCGAAGTTCTACAAAGAAGTGATTGCTCCTAACGACAAGCTTTACGATTACTTAGAAGATAAACGTCTTACTTGGATAGACGACTTTCCAATTGTAAATACTGCCATCGTTAAAATGTTAGGAAAAATTTCAGAAAAGAATGCTTCTGATCTTTTAGTTCCTGATACATACAAAAATGATGAGGACCGTGAGTATGCGCTTCAACTTTTTAGAAAAGTAATTTTAAATGAAGAGAAGCTAAATCTTCAAATTGAAGGAAAAACTCCAAATTGGGATCAAGATCGAATTGCCGATATAGATTTGATTATCTTAAAAATGGCTATTGCTGAATTTTTATATTTCCCATCAATTCCTGTTCGTGCAACAATAAACGAATACTTAGAAGTTTCAAAAGAATACTCTACCCCAAAAAGTAGCATTTTCGTAAACGGTATCTTAGATAAATTGGTAAAAGAGTTTACCGAAAATGGGGATCTTAATAAAATGGGAAGAGGGCTTCAATAAGAGTAAAATATTGTTTATTTTTGCCCTGCTAAAAACATAAAAAATTAAAAAAATGAAAAAATCAGTTTTATTTGTAGCTATACTTTCTGTTTTTGCGTTTTCTTCTTGTAAAGATAATGCAGCAGATAAGGTAAACGAAGAAAATGTAGCAGCAGCAGAAGCACGTGATGCAGAATCTGGAAAATTTCCAGTAATGACTTTTGAAGAAGGTCAATACGACTTCGGAACTATCGAGCAAAATACACCTGTTGAGCACGTATTTAAATTTAAAAACACTGGAGATGCTCCATTAATGATAGTTAACGCTAAAAGTAGCTGTGGATGTACTGTTCCAGAATATACTAAGGAACCAGTTGCTCCAGGAGAATCTGGTGAACTTTTAGTTAAATTCAACGGTGCTGGTCAAAACCAAGTTAGCAAGACTGTAACTATTACTACAAATACTAAAGCAGGAGTAGAAACCTTAACTATTAAGGCTTTCGTTACCCCTAAAGGTGGAGCAAAACAGCTACCAACCTCATAATTTACTTACTGGAATTTAAAAATTACTATGGAACAAATACAAGGTTTTTTACCTATAATATTATTGTTTTTGGTGATGTATCTTTTCTTGATACGCCCACAAATGAAAAAAGCCAAACAAGAAAAGCAGTTCGCTGCTCAGCTTAAAAAAGGCGATAGAGTTATTACAACAGGAGGACTGCACGGTAAAATATTAGAACTGTCTGATGATGGAACTTGTGTTATTGAAAGCCTTGCTGGAAAAATGAAGTTTGAAAGATCTGCCATTTCTATGGAAAGAACAGCAAAACTAAACGCACCTGTTAAAGAAAAGAAATAGAAAATTGTTCCTTTTTGAATTAAAAACTCCTTCTCTATTTTATATAGTTGAGGGAGTTTTTTATTTTAGAGAATTCTTGTGAGGCTAAACGCTCTTCAGAATATCTAATTTGCTAGTTTTAAATATTATCTCCTAATTTATCGCCGTATTTACTATGTCCGACATTAAGAAGAATCAATTGCGAAAACACAAAAGATTGGCGACTGGGCTATTCTTTTTTATGGCGATTGTATATGGAGTGATGGTTTACCTTCAACATCAAGGTAGTGAAGCTTGGATGGGGTATGTAGAAGCGTTTTCGGAGGCTGGGATGGTTGGAGCGCTGGCTGATTGGTTTGCTGTAACGGCTATTTTTAAACATCCTCTTGGAATTCCTATACCTCACACAAATTTGATAGAGCGAAAAAAAGACGATCTAGGACAAAATTTAGGGAAGTTTGTAAAAGACAACTTCTTAAATCCCGAAAATATACGGCCGTATATAGAAAAATTAAATGTTGTAAAATGGGTCTCGGAATGGCTAAATAAGCCCGCTAGTCAAAAAATTCTGGAGAAAGAAATTATTAATCTTACTCAAAAAATCATTTCAGACCTTCAGGATAAGGATGTAGAACAATTTTTAGCAAACAAAGGGACGGAGATTTTACGTGAAATTGATTTTCAGAAAATTTCATCCTCAGGTATTAAATACTTTATTGATAAAAATGAACATATCACCTTATTGGAAATTCTACTACCTGAAATTAAAGAGTACATCAATGAAAGCCAAGAGATGATACTTCACCGATTATCTGAAAACAGACCATTTATCGCTTTTTTAGCTGGTAGAAAAATTTCAAATGAAGTAGTTGAAGGTTTGATAAAATTTATTGATGAAATAGAATCGGATAAGGAGCATTTTATTCGGAAAAAACTTACGAAAAATTTACAAGGATTCTCTGAAGAAATTCTTGTTTCTGAGCAATGGAAGGAGAAATTTGAGAAGTTAAAACAAGAAGTATTAACTGAGCAAAACTTAAGATCTTACACCGATGATGCGTGGCAATCTATTAAAGGTCTTTTATTGCAAAACCTAGAAAATCCTAACTCACAATTACAAGGATATCTACAAAGTAATATTCAAAAGTTATCGCATAGCCTTATTGATAATCAAGACATTAGCAATAGGATAAATAGTTGGGTTCGTCATTTTTTATATAGAATGACATTAAAAAATAGAGATGAAGTAGAAGCGCTTATAAGTAGCACTGTTGCTGGTTGGAAAGGGAAAGAACTCAGTGAGAAACTAGAGTTGGAAGTGGGAAAAGATCTTCAGTTTATACGTATAAACGGTACTTTGGTAGGTGGTTTTGTAGGATTGCTAATTTATACACTTACTCATTTGTTCATTTAACACTAAAATTCGGTTGTGTATTTTTTTAGACTTAAGACGTAAGACCGCTGTGCTGAAGGACGTAAGACATAGGGCTTAAGACCGCTACGCTGAAGGACGTAAGACGTATGACCGCTGCGCTGAAGGATGTAAGACGTAAGACCGCTGCGCTGTAGGACGTAAGACGTATGACCGCTGCGCTGTAGGACTTAAGACGTAAGACTTGATATTTGACAACTTTATATTAATGTTAAATGGATTGATCAGGTTTTTAAAATTAACTTTAATTGGTGAACTTAATATTAAGCCGTTAATTAATAAAAGTATACTCCAATTGTGTAATTATAAGGGAGTGATTAAATTTTGATTTGTACAATAATAAAAGCACCAAATTCCATAAGAATATCTTTGGAATTTGGTGCTTATTTTTTCAGCGTTTATTTTGCTTCTGTCTTAAATTTAGTAAGGTCTTCAGCTGTAATTTTCGCAATGTTTACAATTACTTCTACCGCTTTAATCATGCTCTCAACAGGTACGTACTCGTATCTACCGTGGAAGTTATGACCACCAGCAAAAATATTTGGACAAGGAAGTCCCATAAAGCTTAATTGCGAGCCATCTGTTCCACCTCTAATAGGTTTTATTAAAGGTTTGATGTTTGCTTGTAACATAGCTTCTTCAGCTATATTTACAATATGCATTACAGGCTCCACCTTTTCACGCATATTAAAATATTGGTCTTTTATTTCAACCGATACAGCCTCTGTTTCAAATTGTTCATTTAAATCATCAGCAAGTTTTTGAATCATTTCTTTTCGAGCTTCAAAATGCCCTCTGTCGTGATCGCGGATAATATATTGAAGTTGCGTCTCGTCTACACTTCCTTTTATATTGTGTAAGTGAAAGAACCCTTCACGACCTTCTGTGTGTTCTGGTGTTTCAAGTCTTGGTAAGGAATTGATAAAGTCTGTAGCAATGTACATACTGTTTACCATTTTCCCTTTTGCATAGCCTGGGTGTACAATTTTTCCTTTAATTGTAACTACGGCACCTGCTGCGTTAAAGTTTTCGTATTCTAATTCACCCACTTGACTTCCGTCCATAGTATAGGCCCATTCAGCACCAAATTTTTCTACGTCGAATTTATGTGCGCCACGACCAATTTCTTCATCGGGAGTGAAACCTACACGAATTTTTCCGTGTTTTATTTCAGGGTGATTAATTAGATATTCCATAGCCGAAACAATCTCGGTAATTCCAGCTTTATCATCGGCACCCAAAAGTGTTGTTCCGTCAGTAGTGATAAGGGTCTGACCTTTGTACAACAATAAGTCTTCGAAATAATCCGGAGAAAGAACGATATCTTGTTCTTCATTCAGAACAATGTCTTTCCCATCATAATTTTCGATTATCTGAGGTTTAACGTTGGCACCTGTAAAGTCAGGGGAAGTATCAAAATGCGATACAAAACCAATTACCGGAACATCATGTGGAACATTTGATGGCAAAGTAGCCATAATGTAAGCGTTTTCGTCGATGCTTACGTCTTCCATACCTATTTCTTTTAGCTCCTCAGCTAGTTTATTTGCTAAATCCCATTGCTTTTCGGTACTCGGAGTTGTGTCGCTATTTGGGTCACTTTCGGTGTCAATAGTTACATAACTTTTAAAGCGGTCAATAATGTGTTGTTTTTCAATCATGTCTTTTTCATTTACAATACAAAATAAAGCATATTCAAAATAACAAATACATAGTTTAGTGTATTTTTGTACCACATTTTGCAATTATGTATAAAACTATCATCCGTCCCATATTTTTCAGCTTCGATCCTGAGAAAATTCATCATTTTACATTTTCATTACTTCAATTCTGCCATAAACTTGGTTTTGGAGGTCTTTTCCGAAGTATTTATAAAGTTGAAGATAAAAAACTTGAACGCGAGCTTTTTGGTTTAAAATTTCCAAACCCCGTAGGTCTTGCAGCAGGTTTTGATAAAGATGCAAAACTTTATAAAGAATTGTCAAATCTCGGGTTTGGCTTTATCGAAATTGGAACCGTTACTCCAAAACCTCAAGCCGGAAATGAGAAGCCTCGTTTATTCCGATTACAGGAAGATTCAGCTGTTATTAACCGAATGGGGTTTAATAATGGGGGAGTAGCAGAAGCCGTAGAAAGGTTAAAGCAAAACCCTGCACTTGGAGATAAAAGAAGGGTTTTAATTGGTGGGAATATTGGTAAAAATAAAGTTACGCCAAATGAAGAAGCGGTTAATGATTATATCATTTGTTTCGATTCATTGTTCAACTATGTAGATTACTTTGTTGTAAATGTAAGTTCGCCCAACACACCAAACCTTCGTGCGTTACAAGAAAAGAAACCTTTAACCGACTTGTTGCAAACGCTTCAAGACAGAAATAACAAAAAAGAAAAACGTAAGCCAATTCTTTTAAAGATCGCTCCAGATTTAACAGATGAGCAGCTAACCGATATTATTGACATTGTAAATACTACAAAGATTGATGGTGTAATTGCCACAAATACTACTATTTCACGAGATGGACTTACTTCAGAGAATAAAATCGAAATGGGAGGATTAAGTGGAAAACCTCTTAATACGCGTGCCACAGAAGTAATCCGTTATCTTTCAGAAAAGAGTAATAAATCGTTTCCAATAATTGGAGTAGGCGGAATTCATTCAGCTGAAGATGCACTCGAAAAGCTTGAAGCTGGAGCGAGTTTGGTTCAGCTGTACACAGGGTTTATTTATGAAGGACCGGGTTTAATAAAACGAATAAATAAAGCCATTCTTAAAAGGACTTAAGACAATAAGACATAAGACGTAAGACAAATTATTTAGCGTTTTCAATTATCAGCAATCAATATTTAAAAGTATATTAGAGCAAATCCTAGGTCGTATATCTTATAGTACTAAGTCATTTTTTATGATTGAAACCCTAATTTCTTTTACCATTGCAACTTTGGCACTTGCACTTTCTCCGGGGCCAGACAATATTTATGTGCTTACACAATCGTTAGTAAATGGCACTAAAAGTGGAATAGCCACAACAGCTGGTTTAATTAGTGGATGTATTGTGCATACCACCTTATTGGCTTTTGGAGTTTCTGCGATAATAACAACTTCCGAAGAAGTTTTCTACGGCATTAAAATTTTGGGAGCTTGCTACCTGCTTTATTTAGCGTATTCGGTTTTTAAAAGTGATTCAGAAATTACTTTTACCAATAATGCTCCAAAAAAAACATATTGGCAGCTCTTTAAAACGGGGGTGATAATGAACTTGTTAAACCCTAAAGTAATGATTTTCTTTTTGGCGTTTTTCCCTGGTTTTCTTTGGGATAAAGAAGGCAATACGGTTTACCAGTTTTATGTGTTGGGAATTACCTTTATGATAGTTTCTTTTTTTGTTTTCAGCTTGATAGCGCTTTTAGCAGGACGAATATCTAATTTGCTAATGAAGTGGAAACGCATAAATACTGTTTTAAAGTGGTTGCAGATTGTGGTATTTGTAGGAATAGCTGTTTTTATTTTGCTGCCATAACTATTTATTTTTGATTGTGATTAATTATGAAAAAAGCTGACGATAAAGAAGGTATGGAATGGCAAAATGAAGCAGACGCAGAATTAAATTCTTCTGAATGGTTTGGTGCTATTATTCGGTATTTTTTTCATTTGGGCAAGAAAAAATTCAACACTTTTTACAATGAGCGCGAGTTGAAGAAAAACGCTTTGGTTGGTTATACATTCAAAATTGTTTATTAATTGGATTGGTTGCCATAGTTTACTTATATGTTTACAATTCATGAAATCTGTAGATCGAAAACTCCGCTCCGGCATTTTTGAAGTCACGTGAGCTTCATGTGGTTTCCCCGCTCCCGCATTCCCGAAGCTTCGAGAACATCGCGTGGTTTTCCACAGTCTTAAAATTCCATCTCGAAGCTAGGTACCGTTTCTTTCTGGAAAGAAAAAAATTAGAGATTTTATAGTTTTTAAGTATTTTGGTTGAAAAATTTTGCTTTTTATTGAAATGCAGAGAACCATAAAAAAGGATTGACTCCGTCGATTTTTTTTTGCTGTAGCGTGGATAGGAGTCGTGCTGTAGCGGGTGAATAGGATAGTTTAATTAAAATTGTGCGAGGAACGCGATACAATCGCGCACCAGCGGGGGAATAGACGATTTGGTTTATAGATATGACGAAAACAATAATAGCAATAAATTAATTAATGTTCGCGATTATGAATTAGATCCTGATGGATATGATGACCAAAACACTTCAAGCTCACAAGAATTTTTTTATGATGAATATGGCAATTTAATTGAAAACAAAGACAAGCAAATTACTAACATAAAATACAACCACTTAAATCTACCTACAGAAATTACATTTTACAATGGCGGAAAAATTGAGTATTTTTACGATGCCACAGGGATAAAACTAAAAAAGAAAGCAACATTCCGCTCAACAATTACAACAACTGAGTACATGGATACTTCGACTTTGCTCAGCACAAGTGGATTTCAATACAAAAACACAGCATTAGACTTCTTTCCTACTGCCGAAGGGTATGTAAAAGTGTTAGCGTCTGGGGGTGGCACAAGTTATAATTATGTTTTTAACTATACCGACCACTCTTGCCTCCGACGAGGGCTCATCACCGACGAGGGAGGCACGACCGAGAGGGTGATGGCAGGCCGAGAGGAAGGCATAAATATTCGTGCTAAATACACTCAAGACCCCAATGATGGGATGGTAACCTTAATTGAAGAAAACCAATATTATCCCTCCTGCCTCCGACGAGGGAGGCCCGACCGAGAGGAAGGCATAATACACCTAAGCTACAACCCTGACCATAGTGTTTTTGAAGTTGGAGTGGGAGGCAATGTTATTATTACCCCTGTTACTCCGCTTTTGGGAGATAG
>NZ_VDMC01000008.1 GCF_006346335.1 Aequorivita sinensis | reverse complement strand
TGCAAAGATAAAAGCATTTAGGGCACAATTTAGAGGAGTGAAAAACGTAGAATTCTTTCTGTATAGATTAACAACGATTTTTGCATAAACACAACAATTGTTCTTGATCCAGCTATATACTATGTATATAAGTACGTTTATTAAAAATTAGAATTACTATATAAAACAAAAAACCCGAAACTTGCGTTTCGGGTTTTTAAGTGGTGCCTCCAAGAATCGAACTAGGGACACACGGATTTTCAGTCCGTTGCTCTACCAACTGAGCTAAGGCACCATTGTTTGAGACGGCAAATATAAAGCATATTTCGATTTCACAAAACTTTATTTGAAAAAAATATTGATTTTTTTTCTCTCTATTTAATATGTCCTTAACAATAAGTTAATTAGCATGTGTGTACTTTTACCCACTTAATAATGATTATGAATCTTGTAATTGATGTAGGAAACACTTCAATAAAGTTCGGAGTGTTTGATTTGGAGGCAATTAAGTGGAAAACGACTAGTAACGAGGATAGTTTTCTTAAAACCTTGGATGAAATTTCAAAAACATTTCCTTCTATTAAAAATTGTATTATATCATCTGTCGCTAATCTTTCAAAGGAACATTTATCTAAATTAGAAGAGAGTTTTGATGTTTTAAGTTTAAATCATCAAACAAAAGTTCCATTCAATAATAGATATGCTACACCTCAAACTTTGGGTATAGATCGTATAGCCTTAATAAGCGCAGCATCTTTTCAGTATAAAAATAAAAACGTATTGGTGATCGACGCTGGTACTTGCATCACTTATGATTTTATTAATTCAGAAAATGAATATCTAGGCGGCGCCATTTCACCAGGAATCACAATGCGCTATAAATCGCTACATACGTTTACAGATAAACTTCCGTTATTAGAAAAAGCCCATCCAAATTCATATATAGGAAACAACACTGCTAACTCTATACATTCGGGCATAGTGAATGCTGTTTTGTTCGAAATTGAGGGTTATATAGCTGAGTATAAAAAGGAATACGAGAATTTAACAGTTATTTTAACAGGAGGAGACACACATTTTTTGCGAGATAGTATAAAAAATGACATCTTTGCCAACTCAAATTTTTTATTGGAGGGATTGAACCATATTTTAGAATATAACAAACATTCATGTTTAGAAAAATAGTAATTGGTTTATTTTTGCTAATAGCCGGCTCTACAATGCTAGCTCAAGAAGGAACCACCTCGCCATATTCTTTTTATGGAATAGGATCGTTGAAATTTCGCGGAACTGCCGAAAACAGATCAATGGGGGGAATCGGTGTCTTCACAGATAGCATTCATATAAACTTACAGAATCCTGCGGGATATGCGGGACTACGCTTAGTGAACTTTTCAGTAGGCGCGAGCCATAAAGCTCAAAAGCAAAAAAGCGACACTGGTAGCCAAAACACTTCATCTACGTCATTAGATTATTTAGCTATGGGAATTCCTATGGGTAAATTCGGAATGGGATTTGGACTTCTACCTTACACTGCAGTTGGATATGACTTTTATTCGGAAGTACCAGACGGACTTACAGAATACTCAGGAAGCGGTGGTTTAAATAAAGTATTCCTTTCTTTAGCATATCAAGTTACACCTGAATTTAGTTTAGGAGTAGATGCTAACTACAATTTCGGAAAGATAGAAAACACTGCAACTACTCAGAAATCTGATTTACAATACGGAACTCAAATTTACAATAGCTCAGACTTATTAGGTTTCAGCTTTAATTTTGGTGCCCTGTATAAGAAAATGATTACAGACAAGCTTGAATTAACAGGTTCTGTAACGTATTCTCCTGGTACAAGTTTTAATTCAGAAAACTTTAGAAGAATAGGAACTGTAAACATCTCCCCTGTTGGGATAATTCCTATTGATGAAAGAGAAGTTGCTGTAGCGGATACCGACTTTACTTTCCCCTCACAATTAACTTTAGGAGCAGGATTAAGCAAACCTAAATATTGGGGAATTGGTGTTGAATACACCAACCAACAAACTAGCAATTTCTCAAATCGCACTTTTACCATAGATCAAGTAACTTACAAAAATGCATCTAAATTTAAATTAGGTGGATATTATATTCCTAATTACAATTCATTTGGAAACTACTTTGACAGAGTGGTTTACAGAGCTGGAGCACGTTTTGAACAGACAGGTTTAGCTGTAAATGGTCAGGACATAAACGAGTTTGGCATATCTTTTGGGTTAGGACTACCTGTAGGTCGATTATTCTCTAACATGAACTTAGGGTTTGAAATTGGCAAACGCGGAACCACCGACTTTGGATTGATACAAGAAAACTTTTTTAATACATATTTGAGTTTCTCACTAAATGACCGTTGGTTCGAAAAAAGATTATACGATTAATACAATAACAGCAATTCCATGAAAACTAAATTCATTTTACTATTTACCATTGTCTTATTAGCAACTTCAGCAAAAACATTTGCTCAAGCTCCTGATGATTGTGCAATTACCTTATCATACTTTACCGAGCCGGCTAGAATTAAAAATTACGAAGCCGCACTTCCTTATTACGAACAATTAATTAAAGAATGTCCAAACTACCATATCGCTACTTACCAATATGGTGTAAAAATGTTTGAATATTTTATTGATGAAAAAGGTGATAAAAGTAAAGTAAAAGACCTTATTCAAGCTTGGGAATTGAGGCTTGAAAACTTCCCTGCTAAAACTAAGGAAGGAGATGTTCTTTCTACTATCGCACAGTTAAAGTACGACAACAACATTGGAACTAAAAAGGAACAATTTAACGCTTTTGACACTGCTTTTAACAAGCACCCAGAAGATTTTACTAGTGGAAAGAGCTTGTACACTTACTTCTCTTTAGCTGTAGATTTACACAATTCAGGAGAAAAAGAACTTCAAGAAATATTTGATCTTTACGACCAAGTAACTGCTAAAATTGATTCTCAAAAAAACTCACTAGCTGAAAAACTTACTGTTTTATTAAACAAAGCTGAAAGCGGAACAGCGCTTACTAGCAAAGAAGAACGTGCTAAAGCTGTTTACGAAAACAACTTAAGTGTTTATACAACTGTAGAAGAAAGTGTAAATGGTAAATTAGGTCAGCTAGCTGATTGCCCTAACTTAATTCCACTTTACGAAAAAGATTACGAAGAGAAGAAAAACGATATCGATTGGATTAAGTCTGCAAGTAACAGATTGGATGCAAAAGATTGTGATAGCCCACTTTCAAACAAGTTAGCTGTTCGTCTTCACGAATTAGAGCCAAGTTCAACATCTGCTTACCTATTAGGAAAGCAAGCTGAAGCTGAAGGAAAGTCATCTAAAGCATTAGAGTACTTCAACCAAGCTGCTGATCTTGAAAAAGACAACTCTAAGAAAGCGCGTATCTACTACAGTATCGCTGAAAACTACCGTAAGAAAGGAAGTTTTGGTACTGCAAGAAACTACTACAACAAAATGTTAGAAGCTAAGCCATCTGCTGGTATTGCTTATTACAAAATTGGAGCTATGTACGCAGACAGCGCAAACGGATGTGGAACTACTGTATTCGAAAAGAGAGCTATGTACTGGTTAGCTGCCGATATGATGGATAAAGCTGCACGTGTTGATGGAACTATCGCTGGCAACGCTAGAGCTGCTGCAAGTAGCTACAGAGGACGTGCTCCACAAAAAAGTGATATCTTTAGCGAAGGAATGGCTGGAAAAACAGTTACCTTTAACTGCTGGGTTGGCGGTAGCGTTAGGGTTCCTAACTTATAAGAATGATCACAAGTATAAATATTGTTAAAAGCGTGATGGCCATAATTATGGTCATCACGCTTTTTGCATGTGAAAGCAATTATAAAAACGTAAAAAAACTCACACTTTCTGATGGCGCCCCTATCGCAGAAGGTGAAGGAATAAATTTTAAATACACAGATTCCGGCAAACTTATTACCAACCTTTTAGCAGAAAAACTACTAGATTTTTCAAACCAAAAATTTCCTTACAAAGAATTTCCAAATGGAATTGAAGTTAGATTTTGGGATAAGGAAGGTAAAAAAAGTACGGTGAATTCTGATTACGCTATTCAATACGACGGAACTGGATTAGTAGATTTGCGTGAAAATGTGGTAATTGTTACAGCAGATAGTGTTATACTTAAAGCTCAACAGCTTTATTGGGATCAAAAAAATCAATGGGTATTTACAGATCAACCCTACCAAATAAAATTCAAGGACGGCTCCTATAATAACGGAGGAAGATTTGATGGAAATCAAGACTTCACAATTTTTTCTTCACGAAAAAACGAAGGCGTCCAATTAATCGATAAAAATAAAACTGAAGATGTTAAGTAAAGCTTACTTGTTTTTTGAATACGCATACCTTGCCGTTGCATTGTTTTTTATATACGAAACCGTAAACAATTGGAGTGACGACAGAAGCCGTGCCTATTTATATTTGTTTTTCGCTGTAGTTGCAATTGGAATGTTTTTCTTTAAAAGAAACTTCAGGAAAAAGATGAATAACCAAGACAAATAATTCATTTTAAAATTACAAACTTGTAATTTTGAATATTGAATTTTAAATTCTGACCTTGAATAACCTATGGATTATAGCATTATAATAATTTTTACAATGTTAATTCTCTCCGCATTTTTTTCGGGGATGGAAATAGCCTACGTTTCTTCCAATAAAATCCATATCGAAATTGAAAAAAAGCAAAACAACTTTTTAGCTGGAGTTTTAAAAAAAATAACAAAACGCCCTTCAAAGTTTATTGCTACAATGCTAGTAGGAAACAATATTGCTCTAGTTATATATGGTTTCTATATGGGTGATTTACTCATGAATTATATTCCGCTCGCTGGATTTAGCGGTTTATTAATTCAAACCATTATATCAACATTAGTTATTTTAATGACTGCGGAGTTTCTTCCGAAGGTATTTTTTCAAATCTACGCCAACAACTTGGTGAAAATATTCGCGGTGCCCGCCTATTTTTTCTACGTTGTTTTTTCATTAATCTCAGAATTTATAATCTGGATTTCAGACCTAGTTTTAAAATTCGTTTTTAAAACCGAAGGAGATACTGTTCAATTAAGCTTTAGTAAATTAGAGTTAGGAAATTATATTTCTGAACAAATGGATATTGCCGAAACCAAAGAAGAAATGGATTCGGAAATTCAAATTTTTCAAAACGCACTAGACTTTTCTGAAGTTAAATCTAGAGAAGCTATGATTCCAAGAACTGAAATTGTAGCCGTTGATATTGATACATCCCCAAAAGAATTAGCTAAAATTTTTACTGAAACTGGGTTTTCTAAGATTTTAATTTACAAAGAAAACATAGACGACATTTTGGGCTATGTACACTCCTTCGAACTTTTCAAAAAGCCATCGACAATTAAAAAGGTATTGATGCCTGTGATTTTTGTTCCTGAAACTATGCTCATTAAAGACGTGCTTGCCGTTCTTAGCAAAAAAAGAAAAAGTATAGCAGTTGTAATTGACGAATATGGTGGAACAAGCGGAATTATTACTGTAGAAGATATTATTGAAGAACTTTTTGGCGACATTGAAGATGAACACGATAGCATCGCTTTAATCGAAGAAAAACTCGGAGAAGACCACTACAAATTCTCTGCACGATTAGAAGTAGATTACATAAATGAAAATTATGACTTAAATCTAAATGAAAGTGAAAACTACGAAACATTAGGCGGTTTGATAGTTAATTTCACCGAAGAGATTCCCGATAAAGGGGAAACCGTAGAGATAGATAATCACCTTTTCACTATACTAGAAGTATCTAGCACCAAGATAGAACTAGTGGAAGTTAGAAACATAGGCGAAGATTAGAAATTAAATAATCACCACTTTTTTCAATTTAGTTTTTATTAATGAGTTGAAAATGCTATTTTCGCCACCTATAAATTTGAACATCAAATGGCAATCTTAAACAGCATTAGAAAAAGAGGGATATTTCTTATCCTTATTATCGCATTGGCACTTTTCGCCTTTATTTTAAGCGATATTATATCAAAAGGAAGTACAGGACCTAAAGGTCAAGATACCATTGCAACGGTAAATGGTAACGAAATTCCAAGACAAAGCTTCATGGAGCAAGTAGAGGCAACCCAACGTAATATGGGACCTAATGCAAACGCTACACAAGCTATGAATATGGTTTGGGATCGTGAGTTACGCCGTGTAATAATGGAAGAACAAATTGAGAAAGTAGGTATTACTGCAGAAAAAGCTCAAATTGATAATGCTTTAAAAACTGCTTTAGCAAATAACCCTACATTCTTAAATGAGGCAGGACAAGTTGATGACGCTAAAATTCAAGAATATATTGCCAGCATTAAAGCTTCATCACCTCAAATGTATGCACAATGGCTAACATTCGAAGAGAACATAGCTAACAGTGTAGTTCAAACTACCTACAACAATATGATCATGGGCGGATTACGCGCTACTATTGCTGAAGCTGAACAAGAATACCATTATAAAAACGATAATTTAAATCTTCAGTATGTTTTAGTGCCTTACACTAAAATTGCTGACGAAGAAGTTAAAGTGTCTGAAGATGAGATTAAAAAATATGTGTCAGCTCACGCTAACGACTATAAGGTAGATGCTCAAGCAGATATCCAATATGTATTTTACGAAGAAACTCCTTCGGAATCTGATTCTGAAGAAGCTAAGGCTGGAATCACTTCTTTATTAAACGACAAAGTTGAGTTCAACCAAGACACAAAATCTAACGATACTATTCCTGGTTTTAGAAACACTAACGATTACGAAGAATTTGTAAACGCAAATTCAGACATTCCTTTCTTTGACCAATGGTTATTCAAAAAAGATCTTCCTGCATCAGAGGCAGAAAACTTAATAAACCTTAACAAAGGTGATGTTTACGGACCATTTAAAGTAGATAACTCTCTTTACCTAACAAAAGTTTTAGACACTAAGCAAATGCCAGACTCTACTGAGTCTAAGCACATCTTAATTAGATATGTTGGTACAATGCGTGCTCCAGAAACAATCACTAAAACTAAAGAAGAAGCTAGAAGATTAGCAGACAGCCTTTTAAGTGTTGTTAAAAGAGACAAATCTAAATTTGCTGAACTTGCTGAAGAATTTTCTGATGATGGGTCTGCAGATAACGGAGGGGATTTAGGAAACTCTACTCCAGGTAGAATGGTTCCTCCATTTGACGAGTTTATTTTCAACAACCCAACAGGAACTGTAGGTTTAGTAGAAACAGATTTCGGTTTCCACATTGTTGAAGTTGGAAAGCAATCAGCTGCTAAAAAAGCTCTTAAACTTGCAACGGTTGTAAAAGCTGTAGAGCCTTCAGAAAAAACAATAAACAACGTATTTTCTGACGCTTCCAAATTTGAGCTTGCTGCAAAAGACGGTGACTTTAACGAATTAGCTAAAGCTAGTAACCTTGAAGTAAAACCAGTAAATAAATTAGGTAAAATGGATTCTAATATCCCTGGTATCGGAGATAACAGATCAATTATCAACTGGGCTTTTGAAAAAGACACTAAGGTTGGTGACACAAAACGTTTCAGTGTACCAAACGGATATGTAATCGCTCAGGTTTCACGTAAGAACGAAAAAGGATTAATGAGTGTTGCAGATGCTTCTAGTAGAGTTATTCCAATTTTACGCAACGAGAAAAAAGCGAAAATGATTCGTGAGTCAATTACTGGTACTACTTTAGACGAAATTGCTAAAAGTCAAGGAGTAATTGTTCAAACTGCAACAGGTGTAAATATGGCTGCTCCAACAATTGGTGCAAGCAGAGAACCTAAAGCTGTAGGAATTGCTTTTGGTACTAAACCTGGTGAAACTACTGCATTGATAGATGGAAACAAAGGTGTTTACAAAATAAAAGTAACTGCCTTCAACCCTGCTCCAAAAATGGAATCATATGCAAATTATGCAAACCAAATGAGCAATCAAGCTGTACCTGGTGCTCAGAACGCAGTTTATAACGCACTTAAAAAGAAAGCAGAAATTGAAGATAACCGCGCTAACTTTTACTAGTCGCTAACTTCACATAAACTTTAAAAGCCCTGTTGCAATTTTTTGTAACAGGGCTTTTCTTTAAAAAGCATTTTTTAACAAACCATACTATAAAAATTCTTTATTTTTAAAAAAAAGAAAAAGACACATCTAATCATCATGGATAATAAAGAACTTATTGAAGCCCTTGTAGAAAAATACACCAATCTTGGTGAAAATCCTGAAACATACCTAAAAGGATTGCTACAAGCCAAACCAATTAATTATTGGGATTATATACAAGTAGACACATTGCTATCGCTGCAAAAAACTAGAACTGATTATAAAGACGAAGAGATTTTTGTAATGTATCATCAAGTAACAGAGCTTACTTTAAAAATGATGATACACGAAATCAAACAACTTTCAGAAGGTGAAAATCTTTCAGAAGATATTTGGATTACAAAACTAGATAGACTAAAAAGATACACAAGGATGCTTATCACCTCTTTCGATATTATGAAAGAAGGAATGAGCTATGAAGACTATAACATCTTCAGATCTACACTTACACCTGCTAGCGGATTCCAAAGTGCTTCCTTTCGCTATCTAGAACTATACAGCACTAAACTTGAAAATTTGGTGAATAGCAAGGGGCAAGAAAGATTACCTGAAAACCCGACTTTAGACGATTATTTTGAAAATCTATATTGGAAAGATGCTGGATATAATAGGAAAACAGGCAAAAAGACATTAACCCTTATCCAATTTATAGAAAAATACGAAGATGATTTTAAATCTTTAGCCAAGAAACTAAAAGGTAAAACTCTTGAAGAAAGAGTGATGCAAATGGACAACCCTTCTGATGAGCTAAAGGAAAAACTAAAACAGTTTGACCATTTTTACAATGTAGCTTGGCCATTAGTTCATTTGGATACTGCACAACATTATTTAGATAGTAAAGGTGAAAATAAGGCCGCTACTGGTGGTTCGGAATGGAAAAAATACCTGCATCCAAAATACCAGCAGCGTAAATTTTTCCCTAACCTTTGGTCTAAAGAAGAACTTGCTTCTTGGGGTGAATAACTTGGGTTGTTAACCAACAATGAGTTGGTAAAGGACAATAGTGAGGTTTGATAATGGGATACAAAAACTTATAGCTTGTGGAAATTCAAATTAAAAGAATTTATGAAGAAGCATCTAAGGATGATGGCTATAGGGTTTTAGTAGACCGTATATGGCCTAGAGGCGTAAGTAAAGAAGAAGCAAAACTTGACAAATGGATGAAGGAAATTGCTCCATCCTCAGATCTTCGAAAATGGTTCAATCATAAAGTAGAACGCTTTAATGACTTTTCAAAAAAATACAACGAAGAACTTGAAAAGCATACAGATTTGGTAACTGAGCTTCTTCAAAAAAGTGAGAAAAATAAACTTACTCTTTTGTTTGGCGCTAAGGACACAAAACACAATCAAGCAATTGTATTAAAGAAGCACCTTGAAAATAAAGTAGACAAATAATCGTAACCAATTACTTTCTTGACTATGAAGTATATTTTATTACCCTTATTCCTTCTATTATCTTTCAATATAAGCGCCCAAGTTATAAATGCCGAATCCTTTAGAAGAGTTACAGACACATCTGGATTTTCAGGTTCAACTAGTTTAGACTTTGCTTTAAAACGTGATGTTAATGACAAGCTGAGTATAAAGAATAACATTCACGTACAATACAAAATGAATCGACATTTAGTCCTTCTTAAAAATGAAATAGAATTTCAAAGAATTGAAGGTGATAAATTTGAAAACAGAGGTATTCAACATCTTCGCTATAACTACAAGCTTCTCCCAAACATAACCTGGGAAGTTTTTGGTCAAGGTCAATACAATAAAGTTTCTAAAATCGACTTTCGCGGCCTTGTAGGAACGGGACCGCGTTTCAAACTAACACAGCTAGAAGACTATAAATTCTATTTAGGAACTTTACTGATGTATGAACACGAAAAACGAGATGACATTCTAAATCCAATTAAAGAAGGGATAAGAGGTTCTGTTTACTTTTCCTTTAGTCTTTATCCTCAAGACTACCTAACCGTAATTAGCACTACCTATTACCAACCTATGCTAAAAAGTATAACAGACGATTATAGAGTTTCCTCTCAAACATCATTATTGGTTCATCTCTTCAAAAATTTTAGTTTTAAAACCACCTACACTTTTAATTACGATGAGATACCTGCCGAAGGAATCCCAAATTCCCAATACGAACTAACAACAGGGGTAGTTTATTCTTTCGATTAAAAGATTTGAAACTTTAGTTAACATCTATCGTTTTCAAAAACTACTTATCTATATTTACATTAAATGAAGATTCTACCATCTTCAAATACATAAATTTTATAATAAAATGGCTTCAGATAATTATTACGACCCTAAGGATTTAAGAAAATTTGGTAAAATCACTGAATGGAGCGAAGAGCTTGGTGAGAAATTTTTTGAATACTACGGAAAAGTTTTTGAAGAAGGCGCGCTTACCGCTCGTGAAAAGGCTTTAATAGCGCTAGCAGTTGCACATACAGAACAGTGCCCTTACTGCATCGATGCCTATACTAAAGACAGCCTTCAACGAGGTGTTACTAAAGAAGAAATGATGGAAGCCGTACACGTTGGCGCAGCAATAAAAAGCGGTGCAACACTTGTCCACGGCGTAATGATGATGAATAAAGTAAATAAGTTAGACGGATAAATTTCAACGACTACTGATTCTTTTATAGGAATTCAATTAAAACATTCTATGCTGAAAGAGAAAAAGAAAAAAAAACAACAATCACTTCACAAACGCAATAGTGATCTTGCTGTAGCGAATAAACAACTCGAAAAACTCTCCAATGGTATTTTTGCTAATGGAGAACTTCCTACTTTTTCTGAAAAAATAAACGAAACAAATCAATTTCCGCTACGACCAAAAGGTTTAGAAATTCTACAAATCAATGTTGGTTATATGTGTAATCAGGTTTGCGAACATTGTCATGTAGATGCAGGGCCAGACAGAAAGGAAATAATGACGCGGGAAACTATGGAGCAGTGTTTGGATGTAATAAAAAACACGGGAGCACATACCTTAGACCTCACCGGTGGAGCGCCAGAAATGAACCCTAATTTTCGCTGGTTTGTAGAAGAAGCTAGCAAAGTTGGTATTAAAGATTTTATAGTAAGAAGTAATCTTACTATTATCCGAGCCAATAAAAAATATCACGATTTACCTGAATTTTTTAAAAAACACAATGTTCACATTATAAGCAGCATGCCACATTGGACGCGTGGCAAAACCGACAAGCAACGTGGAGAAGGCGTATTCGACCAATCTATAAAAGCGCTACAAGAACTCAATGCTGTAGGCTATGGAATGCCAAATAGCGAATTACGGTTAGATTTAGTTTATAATCCTAGTGGAGCGTTTCTTCCTAGCAATCAAGCTAGCATGGAAAAAGATTTTAAAAAAGCACTACTTGAAGATTTTAATATCCAGTTTCATAACCTATTTGCGATTACAAACTTGCCCATTTCAAGGTTCCTCGATTACTTAATAGCTTCGGATAACTATGAAGATTATATGTATTCATTAGTAGATGCATACAATCCCGCTGCTGTTAAAAACGTAATGTGTAGGAATACCATTTCTATCAGTTGGGACGGATTTTTGTATGACTGTGATTTCAACCAAATGTTAGAATTAAAGGTAGCTAGCAAAATCCAACACATCTCTGAATACAATGAGGAAATACTTAACAACAGAAACATTGTAATTTCTCAGCATTGTTATGGATGTACAGCTGGTGCAGGAAGTAGTTGCCAAGGTACAGTTACTGAATAAATAATGAAACAGTTAAGCACAGGTGTTAGTTTATTTATGAAAAGTTTCATTTTCGTATTTTTCCTCTTCGGATTTAGTCTTGCAAGCGGTCAAACTCAAAAAAGTTTAGATATTCTATTGCAACAAAACAACTCAGGTAGTATCCCCTATATTTCTGTTGAGGAACTACAGAGTTTATTAATAGAAAACTCAGTAGTTATTTTAGATACACGAGAAGCAAATGAATTTAATGTAAGTCACATAACTTCAGCAAAAAACATCGGTTTTGAAAAGTTTTCATCGGAAGATAAGCTTCTTCAAAATTTAGATAGAGATACACAGATAGTTGTTTATTGTTCGGTTGGAATACGTTCTGAAAGAATTGGTGAAAAATTAAAAGATGTAGGCTTTTCAAATGTAAAAAACCTTTATGGTGGAATCTTTGAATGGAAAAATAAAGGCTATTCGGTTCTTGATTCTAAAGGGAATGAAACCGAAAATATCCACACATTTTCTAGACGTTGGAGTCATTATTTAAAAACTGGCAATCCTGTTTACTAAATCTTAAACATCACAGGATTTATATTATAATTGAATAAAAATGAAATCAAATAAAAACGTTTTATTATTAATTGGAGCTTTTATTCTATTAGGCATCAATTTAGGAATGGTGAATTGGAACAGTTTTGCTTCGGAACAAAATCTTGCGGCTGGCTTTGGAATTATCATAAGTTTGCTTATTATTTCCCTTCAGTTTAAAAAAATAAAAAAGCAGAATTAAGCTGATAAAAAACTATTTTGACTACTGACAAATGGCAATAATTAACCCAAATACTTCAGACGATGCCAATAGTATGGCTGCCGATTTTCACTTCCCTACTTCTAAAAGTGCATTGATTATTTTTACCCGAAATCCAGAATTAGGAAAGGTAAAAACACGCTTAGCTAAAACAATTGGGGATGAAAATGCTTTGGAAATCTATAAGTTTCTTTTAAAGCACACTGCTGAAATTACTGAAAATTTAAATGTAGATAAATTCGTTTTTTATTCAGAAAATATTCATCGAAACGATTTATGGAATCCAGATATCTTTAGAAAAAAACTGCAATCTGGAAATGAATTAGGAGAGCGGATGAAAAATGCTTTTTCAGATGTATTTTCAATGGGTTATGAAAGCGTAATTATTATTGGAAGCGATATGTTTGACATGGGTACTCAAGATTTAGAAACAGCTTTTGTATCACTGCAAACATCACCCTATGTTATTGGCCCTGCCTCTGATGGTGGCTATTACCTATTAGGAATGAAACAACTCAACACCAAAGTTTTTGAAAATAAAATTTGGGGTACTGATAGTGTTTTAAAATCAACGTTAAACGATTTAAGACAATTTAAGTACACCTTATTAGATGAAAAAAATGATATTGATTACTACGAGGATATAAAAGATGTAGAAGCTTTTCAGCAATTTTTACCACCTCATTTAGATAGTAATTTTATTTAAACAGTCAATAAAAAGTAACGATATGAGCGTATCAAAATTTATAAAAGAAGCGGCAGAATACCTTCAAAATCGCGGATTTGAAAAACCAGAAATAGGAATAATACTAGGTACTGGTCTCGGGAAAATAGTTGAGAAAATAGATATAATTACCGAAGTTAGCTACAATCACATTCCTAACTTCCCCACTGCGACTGTAGAGTTTCACAAAGGAAAATTAATTTACGGCACACTAGAAGGCAAAAAAATCGTAGTAATGCAGGGTAGATTTCATGTTTATGAAGGCTATACACTTCGCGATGTAACTTTCCCTGTAAGAGTTATGCATCTTTTAGGAATTAAGCGCCTTTTGGTAAGCAATGCAGCGGGAGCAATTAATCTCAACTTCAACAAAGGAGAAATAATGCTTATAGACGATCATATTAATTTACAAGGTGATTCTCCCCTAGCCTTTAGAGGTGTAGAAAAAATGGGCGAACGTTTTGTAGATATGAGCGCCCCTTATGATGCAGAAATGAATAAAATTATTGAACAAGTTGCTACAGACAACAACATAACGCTTCACAAGGGCGTTTACGCCAGCGTTGTAGGCCCGCAACTTGAAACCCGAGCAGAATATCGCTATTTAAAAATTATTGGCGCAGATGCCGTTGGAATGAGTACTGTGCCAGAAATAATTGTTGCAAACCATTTACAACTTCCAGTTTCGGCCATTTCAGTCTTAACAGACGAATGTGATCCAGACAATCTAAAACCAGTCAACATTCCAGATATTATTGCTGCTGCCAACAAAGCAGAACCAGATATGATAACATTATTTACTGAGTTAATTAAGCAGTTGTAAGTTGAAGTGCGATACCTATTCGAGACCTGTCAGGTTCAAACACGCAAAACATGTTGAATTCACATCCAATTCAGGAACCAATATAATTACTTAGTTTAGTGAGTTCAACAAAATATTGTATATCACAATCCAGACCTGTCAGGTTTCAAAAACCTGACAGGTCTAAACATCCAAAATATTTTGAATTTGCAGCCAAAACAAAATCTTACATAATAACTAAATTTAGCAAACTCAATAAAAAAATTTAATTCAAACACCAAACCTTACAGGTTTCAAAAACCTGTCAGGTTTAAACACGCAAAACTTATTGGGTTTGCATCTAATACAGAACCCGATATAATTAATTAATTTAGTAAGTTCAACAGTAAATTGTATTTCACAATCTAGACCTGTCAGGTTTCAACACGTAAAATATGGATTTTTTAGAAGAAACATATTTCTATCACATCTTCAATCGCGGGAATAATAAACAAGATATTTTTAAAGAAGATGAAAACTATTATTATTTTTTAAAATTAGTTAGAAAATACATTCTTCCTATTGCAGATATCTATTGCTATTGCCTTCTCAAAAACCATTTTCACTTACTAATTCAAATTAAAGAAAACGCAGAAAAACCATCTCAAGCTTTTTCAAATATGTTCAATGCATATTCAAAAGCATTCAATAAAAAATATGAAAGAGTTGGGAGTTTATTTCAACGACCATTTAAAAGAATAAGAATTTCTGAAGAAAAATATTTAAAGCAATTAATATTATACATCCATTTAAATCCTGAAAACCACAGAATTATTGATAATTTTGAAAATTATAAATTCAGCTCATATAATTCAATAATCTCCCCAAAACCAACAGCTTTAAAAAGAACAGAGGTTATTGATTTTTTCAACGATATTGAAAATTTCAAACTTATACACAGACAAAGAAAACCAATAAACGAAAATTTAGATTTTATAATAGAATAAACCAATTTCAAACCTTTTTCGCTTTAGAAAACTGTCAGCTTTCGTAGATAAACAATGGAAAAATACATAGAAATATTCAAGAATTCTTACTACGGATACTTTAATTATTTGTGGAAGGAAATCACTCATTTTCATTGGGAAAACTACTTCTACGGACTTATCCTTGTCTCCTTAATAGTTTGGGCATTGGAGTTACTTTTCCCTTGGAGAAAAGATCAGAAAATCTTCAGAAAAGATTTTTGGATGGACACATTCTATATGTTCTTCAACTTTTTCTTATTAAATCTGATTGTTCTTATTTTTCTTTCAAATGCAACCGCTGAGCTTTTTAATGATTTACTGAGTTTAATAGGGTTAAAGATTTCAGATTTTCAGCTTCTAGATTTAAATGCACTCCCATTCGGACTCGGCCTGCTTGTATTCTTTTTAATTACAGATTTTGTACAGTGGAATACGCATCGTTTACTTCATTACTCTCCATTCCTTTGGAACTTTCATAAAGTACACCATTCAATAAAAGAAATGGGATTTGCAGGACATCTGCGATATCATTGGATGGAACCCATAGTGTATAAGTCTCTACTATATATTCCTCTAGCAGTTATTGGTGGTTTTGATGTACAATCTGTAGCAATTGTACATTTTTCTGCTCTTACTATTGGGCATTTAAACCACGCAAACCTAGGCTGGGATTACGGTGTGTTAAAATATATTTTCAACAATCCAAAAATGCACATTTGGCATCACGCAAAAGAACTGCCAGAAAATCACCAATACGGTGTAAATTTTGGAATCAGTTTAAGTTTATGGGACTACCTATTTAAAACCAGTCACGTACCCCACGATGGTAGAGATATTGAATTAGGTTTTGAAGGAGACGAAGAATTCCCAAAAGATTTTATAAAGCAAACCATATACCCTGCAAAAACAAAGTAAGGTTTGCCTTATAAACTAAATCTTATTTTGTTTTTTTAAGCTCTAATTTTTCTGCAAAATAATCGCAGAAGTCACGCATTGTATCGCTCATTTTGTCATCGTTTGTAGCACGTTGAAAAGTATCAGCCATGGCGGTTAACGTTTGATGGAAGAAAATTTTCATCTCATCCATTGGCATCTCTTTTGTCCATAGGTCGATACGCAAAGACTCTTTGTTTTTATGATCCCAAACCGACAGCATTACAGCTTTCGATTCTTCATTTGTAACTCCGCCGTCTTCGGCTGTCCAATGTATAGTTTCAGGGATTTTATTTTCGTCTAAACCAACGTTTAGTCTTATTTCAGAATTGTGTTTTACAGCCATTATTTCTTTGGTTTGTATTTTGAATTATTAAATATTTCGTCAGCATCGGTAATCATTAATTGCTGAACAGTTGTATCATTATTATCCATATATGCGCGCACTATTTGCCAGCCGATATATCGTCCTAACATTCCTGGAGAGTCATTATCTATTTCTAAATAAAACTTAGAAAAAGGAGCCGGATTAATAAATCGTGCACCTAGTCTTTGATCGGTACTATAGAGCAATTCATTTTCTACAAAATAACGCCACATATAGAGTTCATTTTCCTCAGACCATTGTATTTCTTCTTCAGAATACCCCATTTTATCAGCATCTGAAGTTTTTGGAAGCCATACATCTTTTAAATATTGCATTTTTCCATAGTAAATAATTTGTCCTAAGAATGTGGAATTAGAAGGTGGCTTAATATATTCTCTTGAATAAACTTCAGCTACATCTTGAATGAGCTGTGAAGGCTTCATTTCCTTTTTAATATATTTATCAATCCCTCCATAAAACTCGTGCTCAGTACCTAAATAATTGTCTAATGCAAGAACTAACATGCTATCGGCAAGAATAACTTTATTTCTGTAGTCTACATCGGAAGTTACTGTAACGACCAAGGGAGTCGAAAACTGTGGGAAATAATATTTTATATGCTGAAATAACGGAATGATATCGTCTTCTATAAGTTGAGCTTCTGGAAAAACCTTAAAAACCTCATCTTCCAATTGATTTTGAAGGGTATCGGTTAATTTTTGTACCCAAATGCTATCGTGATATTGCACTGGGAAAAACTCCGGAAAACGCTGCTTTAAAACTGGTAAATCGGCAGGCGAGGCATCGGCAAACTCCTTGTCGAAACGTACAATTTGTACATCCATCGGGATTTGTTGAATTTCCTTTTCTAACTTACTATCGCTATTACACGAAAACAAAAGAACTCCAAAAAGAAGTAGAAAAATATATCGCATAGAATTAAAAATGTTTCTATTGGTTAACGCCATTGATTTTAATTAATTTTACCTTTATCAACTTTTTGACGTGCAAAGGTACCTTATTGTTGAATGAGTTTAAAAGTTTAGGGTTTAAAAGTTTTATGTAGTTACACCTCTGCTAAGGAAATAAATAGGCCTTAAATCAATATAAATTTTATAAATATCAAAAAAATGCAAACCGAGAAAGTAATCGAATATATCGTAAGTTGGCTAAAAGACTATGCCGTAAATTCAAAAACTGATGGTTTTGTGTTAGGTATAAGCGGCGGAATTGATTCTGCTGTTGTTTCAACATTATGTGCAAAAACAGGTTTGCCGACACTTTGTGTAGAATTACCTATTCATCAGGCTCCAAATCAAGTGAGTCGTGGGAGAGAGCACATCCAGTTTCTAAAAGATAATTATTCAAATGTTAGTAATACCGAGGTAAATCTAACTTCAGTATTTGAGGAATTCAAAAAAGAAGTTCCCCAAACTGAAGACGATAGTTTCCTCGATCTTTCCCTAGCAAACACTAGAGCGAGGTTAAGAATGACTACGCTTTACTATTTTGCAGGCTTACATCGTTATTTAGTTGCTGGCACGGGAAATAAAATTGAAGATTTTGGTGTAGGATTTTACACTAAATACGGTGATGGTGGTGTAGATTTAAGCCCTATTGCAGATTTGATGAAAAGCGAAGTTTACAAGCTTGGCGAAGTTTTAAATATTCCAGATTCTATAATGAAAGCCGCTCCTACCGATGGTTTGTTTGGGGATAGCAGATCCGATGAAGACCAACTAGGTGCAAGTTATGATGAATTGGAATGGGCAATGAAAATGACAGAGGCAGGAAAATCTAGTGCCGATTTTAACGGAAGAGAAAAAACTGTATACGATATTTATACGCGATTAAATCGTGCCAACAAACATAAAATGGTTCCGATTCCAGTGTGTGAAATTCCAAAAGAGTTACTCTAAAGTTTTTTTAATATAGCATTCGATATTCTTAGAAATAATCAGAAGACACTATATATTCAACTACATTATATCAATTTATTGATTCTCAAACTTGAGTTGTATTCGGAAATGAAATCGATAAATTAAATGTGCTTACACTACCCTATTCAATTTATTTGAAAGCACTTTTTTAAGGGTAAGATAATCCACGATTTCCTGTAAACTTGACTCTTTTTCAGGGTTATCATTATCCTTCATCATTTCTGATAAGTCATTTATCTTTTGAGAAACTAAATGACGTCGTAAATTTAAGATGGTCTCACTTACAATTTGGGCAATGGTTTTATCTTTTCCTTTTACATAAATCTCCATTCGCTCCCAATTGTGAAGCTCATAGCGTTCCTCTTCCATCAATACATGCGTTACAGCGGTTGCAAGTTCTGGTTCTAAATCGTTAATAAAGGTTTCTGCTTTGGCTTCAGGGTTTTGATTAAACCGATTTACTACTTCATAATATATCTTTTTAAACTCAGGATTTGTGAATTCAATTTCGTCATCCTGTAAGTCAAGATAAATTTTTTCATACACTCGAGCTTTATGGATTTCAGGTTTTAAAGAAATTTCTCCTTTTTCATCAGCTTCAAGTATTAAATCTTCAAAATCTTCTTCAACATTGCCATACAGTAGAAGAAGTTGGATGATTTTTTGCTCCAATTCAAATTGAACATCTATTTTCTTGGCTTTTTTCTCAGAGGAAACTACTTGAAATGCTTCCTGTTTTACATCAGCTTTTTTTGAAGAATCTTTTTTATCTTTTCGAAGTAATTGGGCTAAGGTATTAAACAGCACCTCTTCCGAAATATCCATGATACGCGAACACTCCTTAATATAAATTTCGCGTTTTATTACATCTGGAATTTTAGCAATACTGTTAACCATATCGTGTATGGTTTCAGATTTTTTAATCGGGTCGTTTTTAGCTTCTTTTGCTAATAATGAAGCTTTAAAAGTGATAAAGTCCTTAGAGTTTTCTTCCAGGTACAGGCTTAAGTCTTCCAGAGAATTTTTCCGTGAAAAGCTATCTGGATCTTCCCCTTCTGGAAAAGTACAGATTTTCACATTCATTCCCTGCTCCAAAATCAAATCTATCCCTCGTAAAGACGCGCGAAGTCCAGCGGCATCACCATCAAATAGAACCGTAATATTTTGAGTAAGCCTATTTATTAATCTAATTTGCTCTGGCGTTAAAGCAGTTCCAGAGGAAGAAACTACGTTGTGAATACCTGTTTGATGAAACTGAATTACATCGGTATATCCTTCTACTAAGTAGCAATTATCTTCTTTTGATATGCTTTGTTTTGCATTGAAAATCCCATAAAGAACTTTGCTCTTATGGTAAATGTCACTTTCAGGAGAGTTGAGATATTTTGCTGCTTTTTTATCTGAAGTTAAAATACGCCCTCCAAAACCAAGAGTACGCCCGCTCATGCTCAAAATCGGGAACATCACTCTTCCCTTAAAGCGATCGAATTGTTTTTCACCTTTTACAATAGACAAACCTGTTTTCTCAAGGAATTCAAGTTTATATCCTTTTTTAATTGCATGACTGGTAAATGCTTCCCAAGAATCTGGTGAGTAACCCAATTCAAATTTCTTAATCGTTTCATCGGTAAACCCTCTTTCTTTAAAGTATGAAAGTCCGATGGCTTTCCCTTCTTCGGTTTTTAATAAGGTATTATGAAAATAATTTTTAGCAAATTCACTAACTAAATAAAGACTTTCACGTTCGTTTGCTTGTTCTTTCTCTTCGCTAGATTGCTCGGTTTCTTCTATTTCAATTCCGTATTTCTTAGCTAGAAATTTTATTGCCTCAGGATAGGTAAAGTGTTCGTGTTCCATTAAAAACGACACCACATTTCCACCTTTTCCACTACTAAAATCTTTCCATATTTGCTTAACAGGACTAACCATAAAACTTGGTGAACGCTCATCTGTAAACGGACTAAGCCCTTTGTAGTTGCTACCAGATTTTTTCAATTGTACAAAATCGCCAATTACCTCCTCTACTCGAGCAGCTTCAAAAACATTATCTATAGTAGTTCTACTTATCAATTTATGGTGAATTAATAGTTTGTTGTTACCAATTTTGGATTTGTAAAAATAGGGATATTAAGAATGAAAAACCTAAGCCTTTACTATTTCAGTTAAAATAAAAAGAACCTACAAGGAGCCTCGCAAAAACCGGAGATACCTTGCAGGTTAATAAACAAACGAATAAAATGGAGATTTTGGCTACTCCAAATCAAGCCTTAGGCCCAATGAAACATTATGTTGATCCACAGCGTTATTTTTAAAGATGGTATTAAGGTCGTATTTAGCATAAATTGAAGTGGCCCCCCAACCTATATAAGCACTTAATCCATAAATAAAATTATTAGTGTTGTAATTAGCTTTCAATTTTTGTTTCTGATTTTCACCATCTTCTTCAAATTTAAGTTTTTGACGAGCACCTAAATTAATACCTCCGTAACCTCCAATCCCAAATTTGAACTGATCACGGGTTACATATCGAAAATAATCGTCGTGTTCAATCTTTTTGGAAGGTCCAAATTCAAAATGAATTGGAATTACTAGGTTGTCCATTCTAAATTTTGACTTTTTTAAATTTAGCGGATAGGTTTGAAGTTCCGTTTGTTCCCCAGTATCTACAAAAAGTCTGTTATCGGTTGGTTTAAGTCCGTTAAACTGAAATGCAAGACCATACCTAACTCGCAACCAATTAGAATTGTCGAAAACACGAGTTTTCCAAGTCCACCCTAATTCGGCAAATCGACTACCAGCAACTTTAAAATCTGAATCCTCCAAGGATTCTCCTGAAGTAACAACATTGTTTAGTCCAACCGCTATATAACCATCTGAAATTGTGCGTCTGTCATAAACCACTTTCTTTTCTTTACTTTTAACCGAAACCCCAAAAACCCGAGTGTTATTAGCATCTTCATTACCAAAACTGATAGCCACGTAGGCTTTATCTTCATTTTCTCCTAATTCCCCATTACGCTTGTACAATTCCATTTTATTGTCAACAATAGACAGTCGATTTTCTATATTTAATGCGTGTTTTTTAGCGGCGGCACTTTTTAAAATTTCGGCCTCAGCTTGATCGATGCTTCCTGTTTCAAGACGTTTATTAATATTTTCGACTTCAATTTTTAGAGCATTCTTTTCCTGTTGAACTATCTCTTTTTTAACACGAGAGAATTTTTCGACGACACTTAGTGAGTCCACTTGTTTTTCCTGAGCGTGTGAATAATTACTGGCAAGAAAAAACATAGTTAGGGCTGTTGAAATTGTGATTAATGATTTCATAATTGTTCGATTTTTGATTATTGATGAATGATTTTTTTTAGTCGGCAGTCTTTGGTTGGAAGACGATGGTTGGGGTAGTTTCACCTATTTAATAATGAAATTTGATTAAAATTTTAGAAATTTCAAGAACCTCTCGACTGCGCTCGAGGCATCACTTACTCAATCGTTTCTTTCAATAACTGCAGTTCTAATTTTTATAAAACCTTCGCCTAAAGCATCGAATACTTTATCGCGGAAACTCTTTTCTAGTTCCCATTCCACTTCCTGTAGCAAGGCAGTAGCATCTACTTTAGGTGTGTTGAGAATTTTTTGGGTTTGAATTTCACGGCGCGCTTTATTTAGCAGATCTTCAACTTCAGTTATACTTACCTCGTTATGGTTATGCTGTAATTCCTTTAGAGATGCAATTACCTCATCTACCTTGGCGTTAATAAGTTCTTCTTCCAACGACTTCTCCTTTTCGGTATTTGCAAGAACTTTAGTTTTATCAATTTCTTTATCAATTTCAGATTTTTTAGTACCCGTTGACAGAGGTGATTCTGGGCTTGACGTCTTTAAATTTGAATTTGAATTTGATTGCAATTTTTCTTTACCCTTATTTCCTTCAGGTTTGTTTACAACAGAATTATTTTGTGTAGAAACATATTTTTGAGCATCTTCACTATGCGGAATGATTTTTAAATCGTTATCAATTGTTTTTTCATCTCCACTTTCTGTTACAATTTCATCTTTAACTTCAATTGTATTAGTATAGAAAACTGAACTTAAAATGAGGATACCAATAACACTTGCCGCAACGTAATACCACAATACAGTTTTCTTTTGAGGTTGTTCTGCATCCAGCTTTACTTGTAGCTTATCCCAAGCCTTTTCAGAAGGCTTTAACTCCCTCGACTCTAACTTTTCACGAATATTATCTTCTAATTTATAAGGCGCCATAACTTAAGTTGTTTTGTTGTTTCACTAAATCTTGAAGCATTTTTCGAGCTTTAAAGAGCTGTGACTTTGATGTATTCTCACTTATTTGCAATAACTCTGCAATTTCCCCGTGTTTGTATCCTTCAACTGCATAAAGCACAAAAACAGTTTTATAGCCATCAGGAAGATTATCTATAATTTTCTGAATTTCATTAGTTTCCAACTCCGTTTTGATATAAGTTGAATGCTGGGTTGTATTATCAATTTCCTGTTCAGAAACAAAGTGTAATTTTTTGTCTTTCCGCAGTTGAGAAATACTTTCGTTTACCATAATTCTACGAATCCAACCTTCAAAACTTCCTTCATTATTATAGTTACATAAATGGGTAAAGACTTTAAAAAAACCTGAAAGCATTACCTCCTCAGCCAACTCGATATTTTTTAAATACTGTCTACAAACGCCTAACATTTTAGGGGCAAACATATCATACAGCTCTTTTTGAGCTCGGCGATCGCCATTACCTGCTTTGGCTATTAACTTTGAATAATTTTTATGTAATGAGATAATTTTCAAAATACGCTTCGCTGATTAGGGCTTCTATTTATATAGACGCAAGTTTTTGAGAAATGGTTGTCTGAGGAATGAAAAAGTTTTCTAACTTCAGCAATAGCGTACTGTAAGAAGCACAAAAAAAGAGCTAAATAAAAAGATTTGGTCGAGCCTGAAGCTTGATTATTAAAAAATCATCTTTAATTTGACTAAAGATTTTATTTAAAAATAAATATGAAAGTTTAATCGTTAGGCTACTGTTTTCTGAATACGAAATACTATTTCTTTCTATCAATAACGTAATTAACCATCAACTCTAGGGATTCTTTATAAGGAGAGTTTGGATAAGAATCTAAAAGCTGCAACGCCTCTTGCTGATAGTCTTTCATTCTAGTAACCGCATATTCAAGTCCGCCGTTGTTTTTCACGAAAGCGATCACTTCATTTACGCGCTTTTTGTCTTTATTGTGATTCTTTACTGAATTGATAAGCCATTTCTTATCCTTAGGTGAAGCATTATTTAGAGCGTAAATTAAAGGTAGTGTCATTTTCTGTTCCTTAATATCTATCCCTGTAGGTTTCCCGATATGTTCATTTCCGTAATCGAATAAATCATCTTTTATCTGAAACGCGGTTCCTATAAGTTCCCCAAATTTTCGCATTTTCTCTACCTCATCATCCTGAGCCATAACCGAGCGAGCACCCATTGCACAACAGGCGGCAATTAAAGTTGCTGTTTTCTGTCGGATAATTTCAAAGTAAACTTCTTCAGTGATATCGAGTTTACGTGCTTTTTCAATTTGAAGTAATTCGCCTTCACTCATTTCACGAACAGCGACAGAGATAATTTTAAGTAAATCGAAATCATTGTTATCAATAGAAAGTAACAAACCTTTGGAAAGGAGGTAATCCCCAACTAGTACGGCAATTTTATTTTTCCAAAGCGCATTTATGGAGAAAAATCCACGGCGGCGATTACTGTCGTCTACTACATCGTCGTGCACTAAGGTTGCTGTATGTATAAGTTCGATAACAGAAGCTCCACGATAAGTGCGTTCATTAACATTACCTTGCCCGGTCATTTTCGCGATAAGGAATACAAACATCGGTCTCATTTGTTTCCCTTTGCGATTTACTACATAATGTGTAATTCGATTTAGCAGAGAAACTTTTGAAGACATAGATTGTGAGAACTTTTTTTCAAAAAGCTCCATTTCCTTTTCAATCGGTAGTTTAATGCGCGAGACTATCTTCATAAAGCCCCAAAGATAGTTAAAAATGAATGATGATTTTCAAGTGAATTTAGCAGTGAATGATTTAAATAAATAAACATATATCCAATATTTAACACTGCTTTTAAAAGCCCATTCTCCTAACATTTCACATAAATCTTAATTAAATTGAGTTGGACCAAGTAGTGATATCAATGACCTAGGAGCTTCTAACGTTACTTTTACTGAAGTTTATGATGATCCAAATGATGCTGGAACTCAATACACTCGTACTTTAGATGTTTCAGAATTTACTGGTGAAACTATCTACGTTGCTTTTAGACATCACGATGTTACTGATATGGATTACATCTCTATAGACGATATAATGGTATCTGGAGTTTTAGCTGTAGGAACTAACGAATTTAAAGGATTCCAATATTCAGTTGCTAACAACACATTAAATCTTTCATCTAGCATTAAAATGAATAGCATTGCTCTTTACAATATGTTAGGACAGCAAGTTGTTTCTCAAAAATTAAACAACACTAATGAATCTGTAAACATTTCTGAATTACAATCAGGTGTTTACATTGCTACCATATCTATCGATGGAGCTAGCAAGTCATTTAAAATTGTAAAGAACTAATTTACATTTTAGCATAAATGGAAAAGAGCGGCCTATAGCCGCTCTTTTTATTTACTGTTTGTTCGCCAATTGTCCGCAGGCAGCATCAATATCTTTTCCTCTACTTCGTCTTACCGTAACAGGGATATAGTTGTGTTCTAAAGCCTCTATATAATCGTCGATAACGGTTGATGAAGCCTGTTGGAAATTCCCATCGTCAATCGGGTTGTATTCAATAATATTTACTTTACACGGCACATATTTACAGAAAGCCACAAGCGCCTGTATATCTTCCCATTTATCATTTATATCCTTCCAAACAATATATTCGTATGTAATTTTACGATTGGTTTTACTGTACCAATACTCTAGCGACTCTCTAAGGTCTTCTAAGGTGAAGCTTTTAGCAAATGGCATGATTTGCTCTCTGGTTTCTTGAACCGCAGAATGCAAAGAAACAGCAAGGTTGAATTTCACTTCATCATCAGCGAGCTTTTTAATCATTTTAGGTACTCCTGAGGTGGAAACGGTGATACGCTTAGGCGACATCCCTAAACCTTCGTCACTAGTGATCTTTTCAATTGATTCTAGCACGTTTTTATAGTTCATCAACGGTTCGCCCATTCCCATAAAAACAATGTTGGAAAGCGGTTTGTTATGATACAACCTACTCTCTCTATCTATAGTAACCACTTGATCGTAAATTTCATCTGGGTTTAGATTTCTCATTCGCTTTAACCTAGCGGTTGCACAAAACGAACAATCTAAACTGCACCCAACTTGCGAAGAAACACAAGCAGTAGTTCTGTTTTTAGTGGGTATCAACACAGATTCCACCACAAAGTCGTCAAACAGCTTTACGGCATTTTTTATAGTTCCATCACTACTTTTTTGAAAGTGATCGACTTTAATGTGATTTATAACGAAATTCTCGTTAAGATGTGCTCGCAGTTCTTTTGAAAGATTAGTCATATCGTCAAAACTATGACTTCCTTTACTCCATAACCATTCATAAACCTGCGTCCCACGGAAGGCTTTGTCGCCAATGCTAACAAAGAAATCTCTAAGTTCTTCTTTTGATAAGGCTCGTATATCTTTCTTCTGTTCTGTCATGCTGCAAAATTAGGGTTTTTAAAACAAAAAAGCCTCTTTTCCAAATTGGAAAAGAGGCTTTTGACTATATAGAAATTAGAGGAGGTTAGTGTTTAATTACAATCTTTTTTGTCATTGAATCGTTGTTGTCCTGGTTTACAAGGTAAAGAAAATAAATACCTTCCGATATATTATCTACTATTATTGTATTCATCGTATTCGATAATGATCCTGAGTTTATTTCTTGCCCTATTACATTAAACAACTGATATCTTAAATTAGGATAGCGATTGTTTAAAACTGTTAACGTAGTACTGGCAGGATTTGGGTAGATTAATAGTTTCCCCAAATCTTCAAAATCAGGTACATTAAGATTGTTTTGTAGAGTTTCTATACTTGTTTGTCCAGATTCAATTGGGTCTAACCAATCAACCAATCTAGTTTCAGGAGTTGTACCGGAATTCCAAGACACACCAAATCTACCATATAAATCGTAGCCGTTATTTGTTTCTAATCCTAAACAAGCTGATTCCCCAGCGTATAGCTGACCTATAATTTTACCGTTCTCATTAAATAATGGTGAACCTGAAGAGCCACTTTCCGTAGTTCCTATTTCCCAACCATTTCCAGACCCTTGAGACCCGCCTCCAATAATCCATGCTTTAGTTCCGTTGGCATCAATTTTTTGAGCCCCAGAATCGTCTCTACAAACTTTCATAATATCACCTTGAGGATGGTGTATCCCTACTTCAAACAATGGGTCGGTATCTAAATTATCCCAACCTGCAAAAGCAACGTCCCAAGAATTTGGAATGTCATCGTATAATTTCACAAGAGCAAAGTCGCTTAAGCTATTGTGGGCTTTTAATTCTGCACCACTTATGGTAAAGTTTGTTTGTATATCACTACTGTCTTCTCCAGTTCCACAAACAGGGTTTGGGCTTACCCAATTAAAACGCACAGTCCAAAAGGAAGGGTCACTATTATCAAGACAATGGTTAGCAGTAAGCAAATAAGGTGTTTTATCGTTTCGGGTGTTATTGATTAATGCAGACGAACATAACAATCCATTTCCAAGATTTAGTAAGGCAACAGATTTTTTTAATAAATCTTTTTTCTGATCGAAGTCATTACCAACTGAACAATTAACATCGTAATTACAATCGCCAGACTCATTTATTCCTCTAGAATTATTGAGCATAGTATTTATTGCAGTCATTCTGTATCCGTGAATCACACTCCTTAATTGAAGTTCAGGTTCTCCTTCTACGTTTGGAGGTTGGTAATATTCTATCCAAAGAATATCTCCTTCAACAAACCAAGTACCTATCCGGCCATCATCACGATTTTGATGACTAGTAAACGTTGAAGTTATATCGGTATGTTCATTATTAAAAAGTTGCAATCTAGAACCTGCAGGTAAATAAAACTTATCGAAATTCACGCTCAAATTTACCGCTTCTGAAGACTGAATCGTTGCCTGCCATATTTTACCTCCATTGGGTAATACAGTCCAAAGACCGTTATGTTGCATATCTAATCTAACAGGAATTTCAATACCATATCGCCAAGGCATGCTTTTATCTTGATCGTTTACCTTGTCTTCTCTATTTATAGTTTCAAAATCTATAGCAGGCAACTCTACTATACTGGGTGTGGATTCCATATTCAATCCCCAACTAACAGGTAGCGGTTCTCCATTACCTTGTGAAAAGGCGTAAAGAAAGGTGAAGCATAAAATGAAGAAAAGAGTAGTTTTTTTCATTCAAATATCCGGTTAGTCTTAAATAGAAGAGACTAAGGTAATTTTTTATTTCCACATTTGAAAACCAAAGACTTACAAATACGCTGTACTAACTTTAATTATTTGCAAAATATTCAAGATATCCCACAATCATGGTGATAGGATTAGGATAATATTTAAAAATTAGGAATAAAAAAAATCCCGATTTTAGGTCGGGATTTTTCTGATATCTTAAACAGTTATTAGATGATTAACATTGCATCACCATAAGAGTAGAAGTTATATTTTTCTTTAATTGCTTCCGCATAAGCTTCTTTAAGGAAATCGTGACCAGCAAAAGCTGCAGCCATCATCATTAAAGTAGATTTTGGAGTGTGGAAATTCGTAATCATCGCATTTGCTATACTGAAATCATAAGGAGGGAAAATAAACTTATTTGTCCATCCACTATATGGATTTAAGCGGAAGTTTGATGAAACAGAACTTTCTAAAGCTCGCATAGCAGTAGTACCTACAGCACAAACACGTTTTTTACGCTCTAGACCTGCATTAACTATATCTGCTGTTTCTTGACTGATACTCATTTCTTCTGAGTCCATTTTGTGCTTAGAAAGGTCTTCAACTTCAACAGAACTAAAAGTACCTAAACCAACGTGTAAAGTAACTTCAGCCATATTCACACCCTTAATTTCTAAACGCTTTAAAAGGTGTTTTGAAAAGTGTAATCCTGCAGTTGGAGCAGCAACAGCACCCTCAACTTTTGCGAATATCGTTTGGTAACGCTCAGCATCTTCTGGCTCAACTTCTCTCTTTATGTATTTTGGAAGTGGTGTTTCCCCTAATTCAGTTAATTTATTTCTGAATTCTTCATAAGATCCGTCAAAAAGAAAACGAAGTGTTCTACCGCGACTTGTAGTATTATCAATAACTTCAGCTACAAGAGTTTCATCATCACCGAAATAAAGTTTATTTCCAATTCTAATCTTTCTAGCTGGATCTACTAAAACATCCCAAAGACGCGTTTCTGAATTTAATTCTCTAAGAAGAAAAACTTCAATACGCGCTCCTGTTTTTTCTTTATTCCCGAATAATCTCGCTGGGAATACTTTAGTGTTATTTGTTACTAACACATCGTCTTCCTCAAAATAATCGATTAAATCTTTAAATAATTTATGCTCAATAGTTCTCGCTTTTCTGTCGAGTACCATCAATCTAGATTCGTCACGGTTTTCTGCAGGATATTCTGCTAATAATTCTGGTGGAAGTTCAAAATTGTAATGTGATAGTTTCATTCCCATAATGCGTCTTGTCTTAAGGTTTTTAAAAGGTTGCAAATATACAACCTCAAGATAGGCGTTGTCAAGTAATTAGCACTTTATTTTGATTACACCCTATGTTTGCTAGGCTTGCAGAGAGTCGTAAAAAGGTTTATTTGTTAAATGATTGCCAATATTATGGGTGCTAAAAAATCTAAAATTTTTATTTAGCAAGAAAACTTCAAATGCCATTTATGGAATTAAAGCTAAATCAATTCCAAATTTTTGTAAGTCATTCCAAAAATTTGGGTAAGATTTTGATACAACCTCTGCATTATTAATTGTGAGATTAGTCTTTAAAAATAATGGTGCAAATGCCATCGCCATTCTATGGTCTTGATAGGTTTCTATTACAGCATTCGTTTTTATTGAAGTAGCACGCTTTAGTGTTAATGAGTTTTCATCTACTTCTACTGTTGCACCTAACTTTTCTAGCTCAGTTTTTAAGGCTAAAAGTCTATCTGTTTCTTTGATTTTTAAGGTGTGTAGTCCTGTTAGTTTACAAGCAATTCCCAATCCAAAACAGCTTACCGAAATTGTTTGAGCTAAATCTGGGGTGTTTGATAAATCGAAGCTTAAACAATCTGGCAATCGAGTTTCAATTTTCGAAATTGTTATAGATTTCTCTACATCATTAAATACGGTTTTAACGCCCAATGCGCGATAAATTTCATCCAAAGCTGCATCGCCTTGTATACTGCCTTGTATATAACTCTTTAAAACTATCTTATTTATAGCATTTACCCCCGAAAGTGCAACTAAGCTATAAAAATATGAAGCAGAGCTCCAATCAGATTCTACAACTAGAGATATATCTTGAATGTTTTTTGTTGAAGAAATAGTTATTTCATTTTTGTTGAATTGGGCCTTTACACCTATTCTCGTCATCAATGAAAGTGTCATTTCTATATAAGGAAGTGAAGTGGTTTTTCCTTCTAATTTAACATTCAATCCATTTTGAAGCATGGGCGCCACCAGCATTAATGCCGATATATACTGACTGCTAACGTTAGATTGAATTGACACATTGGTTTTCTGAAGATTTCTTCCTTTAATCTTTAAAGGAGGAAAACCATCATTTTTAAGATATTCTATCTCAGCCCCTATGCTTCTAAGCGCATCTACAAGAATTGCTATAGGGCGTTCTTGCATTCGCTTACTTCCGGTGAGTGTGATTTCGGCACCTTCTTTTACAGCAAAATAAGCTGTAAGAAATCTCATTGCCGTACCTGCATGATGTACATCTACTTCTCCATTACCAACTTGAAGTCCTTTTTTAAGCACCTCAGTATCGTCACTATCTGAGAGATTTTCAATTGAAATATTATGAAACTGCGCTTGAAGAATCAACAATCTATTCGATTCGCTTTTAGAGCCACTAATATTAATTTCAACAGAATTATTACTCGTCTGTATGCCGCGAGTGTGAAAACTTCCTGATTCTAGGACAGCCTTCATTATCTTTGTTCTTTCTCTTTAATCTTTGCTCTAAATTTTCCGAAGGTTACAAAGAAACCATACACAAAGCCCGCACCGAGAAGTGTAAGCATAAACACCAACGGATTTCTTTCGGTAAAATAAGCCATGTCAAAACCTTCTATTGCCCACTTAATTAAAGCAAACAAAATAGCAAAGGACACTGCTAATGATATTACCGATTTCCAAAAACCTTTGGTGTTTATTACTTTCTTAAACATTTACTTTAATTTTTCGTTGTTGTGGTGCCTATCGTGATCGCGCTTTGTCTTAATATCTAGTTTTTTATTAAAAGCTTCTTCAAGATTTACGCCTGTTTGATTTGCAAGACAAAGCACTACAAAAATAACATCTGCTAGCTCCTCGCCCAAGTCTTTATTTTTATCGCTTTCCTTTTCGCTTTGCTCCCCATATCGACGGGCAATAATTCTAGCTACTTCCCCTACCTCTTCAGTAAGTTGAGCCATATTAGTAAGCTCGTTAAAATAACGAACACCATGTTCTTTTATCCAAACATCTACTGCTTTTTGTGCGTTTTTTATATCCATTATGCTTTTGAAAGTACTACTTTTTCGTTTTCTTTTGCTATTAAAAGTTCAAAGAATTTTTTTAAGTTCCCATAATCTTCCGCTGCGATATACGATTGATTTATTGCAAATTCAACCGATAGCTGAAGTTTGTTTCCTGCCTGTGAAATTAAATAACGATAAGTGCCTTGGTTTTCACCTAAATTATAAACCACATTTTCAGGTAGCGACTCAACATTATAACCTTCTGGCAGCGATATAGTAACAATATATCTATCCTTAATCGGATATCCAAAATCTATTGGATACAAGCGAGTTTCAGTTTTAAAAGGAGTTTCTTCTGTAGCTAAAAATACCATAGGCGAAAAATAAAGTTTTCCTGCAACATCTTCTACTAAGTCCATAGCTTCAAAATCGTATTTTAGAGATACCGGAGCACCAGGGGAAGCTAAATTTTCGAACTCTAAGTTAGCTAATTCTGCTGGAGTTAAATCTTTTTCTATTTTTTTTCGCTGTGCATCTTCATTTAAACTTTTAAAATCTGAGCGGTATTTAAATGCATAATTTCCAGTAAATCTACTTTGGTTTTTTCCAGTAAGCATTAAATCTGGAGTAATTTCAGCAGCTATCATCGTACTTTTTACAGCAGGAATCATCGAGCTTAACGATACCCAACTCGAAGTTCCATCTTTCTTTACAACACGACCTTTCCAATTTTGAATACTAGACTTTAAAACACCTATTTCAGCATCTTTATTTGTCGCATCTAACAATAATATTCCTTGAGGAAGTTGTACCCCAGCAATTACATAGTTAAAACCATTACGCGTAGGAAAAAGTGGAATTCCATGTGATTTTGTACTAACCAACACTGGATTGGCTTCCAAATTCGCGTGGCGAAGCATAGCCACCAACATTAGATTAATATCGGCTGCATTTCCTGAGCCCTTTTTATAAGCATCTCTAACTCCTTCATTGGTATAATAACCATTGTAGCCATTCCAAGTCATTTTATTTAATACGAAAGAAAAAATACGTCCAATTTTTTCTTCAGAAGAACTAACCCCTTGAAGAATATTGTTTAAGTCTTTTTCAAAATAGTTTTTACGTTCTAATTCAGCTCCAAATAAATCTACTCTATATATACTTTTTGAAACATCTTCCCAATTTGTAGCATAGGTTTTTAACGGCGAACCAGGAAAGTCTATGTAACTCATCTCAAACTGTAAGGCTGTGGTGTAATTGTTTAAGTTACCTACAAACGCTTCTTCTTTTAAAGCAGGTACATTATCGATATCTACACTGTATGTATCTTCTTTAAACTTTACCTCACGAGTGGTAGTCTCAGGAATTCCACTACCACTTAATGGTCTTAAATCTCTAGTTGTTTGACGGAATGTGATAGATCTTTCTCTAGTAACTTTATCTACTTTATATGGCACCCACCCTCTTTGGTGTGTTTTATAAATGAAATATTCTGGAGTTTTGAAAACCATATTCACCTTCTCTATCGGAATTGTTTCCTGAAATCTAAACTCATCTATATTAAAAATAAATGGTGAATTAATAGTGTATTTATACTCTATTACAGCACCTTCGCGAACAGCTGGCATTGTGATTTTTGTCTGAGTTAGGTACTTAGAAGTTTCTTCTTCAAAAATTCCATCTTTTCGAAGTTTTTCGTCTTGAACCTTTCCATTTTCGTCCAAGTAATACGTGTTTCCTCTCAGTCCTAGCAGTTTGTCTTCCCCTTCACCCTTGTACAAATTAATTTCGGCGTTTGCCCAATCAAAACCTTCTTTGTTGTAAATCTTTACTCTTTCGAAGTAATCGGTAACCATATACCATCCGGAATCTTGATTGTATTGAAATTCGGTTTTTACTTCTCGATACAACACTGCAGCGTTTGCAGAAGGATCTGTAGGGTGTTCTTTTTGAAGTAATTCTTCTTTAGAAACCTTTCCAAATCTATAGTCTTGCGCTACTGAAATATTCAAAAAGCACATAGTAATTATTACTGAAAGTAGATTAGTTTTCATAAGTGGTAGTTAGTTATTGAACGTTTTGTTTTAAAAGAATTTTGGTTTTATCAAGCCTCGCAATAGATCTTAAAAAATCACGATATTCTTCATATTCATTTGGAGGATACTCTCCTTCTTCAATACGAAGCTTTCGACTGTATATTAATTTATTTTCATCGGTTTCATTGAAGCTAACTTCGTATTTCCCAAATTTGGTTTCCAAAGCCAAATCTTCTGGCAGGCCGTCAATGCTGAAATTTTCTGGAAGAGCTACTTCAACAGTATCCACATCAACAAATCCGTGACGGATAAATAGGTTTTGTTTCCTATCATCAATTCGTGGAGGTATGTATTTATTTTGATTGAAAATATTTGGACAAAAGAGAAAATCTTCTCCAACTGGGTTGGCATAATTTGGAACTGAAACTTCAATATTTTCAGTAAAAATCACTTCTTCTCTATCATTTTTAAATTTAATGTCATCTACAGTAAACCCATTTACATAACTCCATCTCTTTTTGTAAAATCTATCTATATCTTCTTGTTTTTGTTTTGGAAGAAGATACTTGCTGTCGTATTGCATCCCTTCAGAAACACCTTTAAAATGCGCAGTAACATTCCCTTGAGCATCTACTGTAAGATTAGTGAAGTTGGTCTGTAAGTTTTCTTGAGTTGTATACGTTTTGGTACGAGTAACTTTTCCTCCTTCAGGAGTCATTATTAATACATCTCGATTATCTGTAAAATCTCCTAAATAACCATAAGGTGTATCTTGACTTGTGCATTCTAACCAAGTATAACCATCATCTTTAGGAATGGCGAGTATAGCGTGATTAAACCAAGGCGTGGCAAAGTTTTCTTCAATCTCCATTATGTTCTCCCCTGCATTTACTAAGGTATAATATGAAGGCACACCTACCACTTCAAGAAGAGATTTTGTATACATCGTCAGCGCTTTACAATCGCCATAACTTAACTTATCTACATCCGAAGCAGGCATAGGTTTCCATCCACCAATACCTATTTGAATGCTTACATAACGAACTTTATCTTGTACAAATTGGTATATTTTTCTTGCTTTTCCTTCGTTTGTAGTTTCGTTTGCTACTAAACTTCTAACCTTTGCTTTTGTTCCTTCGGGAAGATCACTTACATCGGCAAGGAGCTTATTATCCAACCAACTACCAAATTTTTGCCAGTTCTCACTTGTTCCGGCTGTACCTTTTAATTTAAAATTTTGCAACGCAACCATAACGTGAGGCAATATGCTTCTACTCGATGGGCTGTGTTCTTCCAGGCGAACTGCCTTCAAGTTCACAGCTGTAAAAGTAAGTTCGTTGTCGGTATCTGAAATTGAAATATCAAAATCTTCAATATTTCTTGCGCTGTAGTTTGGCTTATTTAATGGATTGTATTTAATCGTAAACACACTCTTTTGAGTGCTTTCAGCATATCCACCTAAGGGTTGCCAAGGCTGTATAAAAGCAGAGTCGCCACTTTCGGCTTCACTTTCATAAACTACTATATAAGGGTAGGTAGTAGGCGTGTAATTTAAATAAAGCACACGGTCGTCACTATAAATACTTATCCCAGTTCGACTTACATCGTTAAAATCTTTCTTTTTAAAACTGGCAATTTCTTTCCCAAAAGCGTTGTATATCCAAACTCTAATGTTTTTTACCTTAGAATTGTCGTCGTAGTATTCATAAAGGTTGGTATCGCCATTGCCCATTTTATTTAAAACGGCAATAACACGGCGCTTCGTTGTTTTAACTGTATTAATATTAGTAACATCTAAGGCAACACTCTCGTCTATTAACACACTATTAGAATATTCCAACAATTCCTTATTAATAGAGGCTATTGAAAAATCGTTTTGGGCGAATGTTATAGCTGTGCAAAGAAGTAATACAAGGCAGGTAATTTTTTTCATAATCGGCTTTACAGCGGACCAATATATGAAACTTATAAAAGTTAAAAAAAGGTTAAAGGAATTATTCTCTGTTTTTTGAATCAATCCAAATTGTAACAGGCCCGTCGTTTATTAAACAAATATCCATCATCGCGCCGAAACTTCCAGTTTTAACACTCTTATTAGTGATATTTTCTAACTGCAGAATAAATTCTTCATACAGGGGAATTGCAATTTCGGGCCTAGCTGCTTTTATAAACGATGGGCGGTTTCCTTTTTTTGTACTTGCGTGAAGTGTAAATTGGCTTACTACTAAACACTCACCTTCAACATCTTGCACAGAGAGATTCATAGCGTCGTTTTCATCCGAAAAAATCCTCATTTTAGCTATTTTACCAGCCAACCAATCTATGTCTTCTTGAGTATCCTCAGCTTCTATTCCTATTAAAATAAGCAAACCTTGATTGATTTCAGAATAAATTTTTCCTTCAATGGTAACTGATGCTTTTTTAACCCTTTGAATTAATGCACGCATTATGATTTAATACTTTTTGTAATTGAATATTTACTTTTCGTTGTTATAAATATCTTTTCGGAAGTGTTCTTCTTCGCCTTCTAAAATTTGCAGATAACTTTTATATCGAGACCAGGCTATTTCCTCTGTTTCTAATGCCTCTTTTACAGCACAATGGGGTTCTTCTAAGTGAAGACAGTTGTTAAACTTGCAATGCTCTTTTAATTCAAAAAACTCGGGAAAGTAGTCTCCTAATTCTTCTTTATCAATTTCTACCACACCAAAGCCTTTAATGCCGGGAGTATCAATAATCTGCCCGCCAAAAGAAAGGTCGAACATTTCAGCAAAAGTTGTAGTATGTTGTCCTTGTAAGTGCTGTTCAGAAATTTTTGAAGTTTTTAAATCTAATCCAGGCTCAATTGCATTTACCAAAGTAGACTTCCCAACACCACTATGCCCTGAAAACATTGTTACCTTGTCTTTCATTATGGCTTTTACCTTATCGATATTCTTGCCTGTAGTGGCTGAAATACCAATACATTCGTAACCAATATTTCGATATACTGCTGCTAGGTATTTTATTTCAAGCAATTCGTCTTCGTTGTACGTATCAACTTTATTAAAAAGAAGTACAGCGTTAATATGATAAGCTTCTGCCGTAACTAAAAATCGATCTATAAAAGTGGTAAACGTTGGTGGGTTGTTAAGGGTTATTAGTAAAAACGCAACATCGATATTTGATGCAATAATGTGTGTTTGCTTTGAAAGGTTAACCGATTTACGAATGATATAGTTTTCACGCTCTTCAATATGCTTTATCACACCTACCGTTTCATCTCCTTTGTTATCCACATCAAACAATACGTGATCGCCTACCGCTACAGGGTTTGTGCTTTTTATCCCGCCAATGCGAAATTTCCCTTTAATACGACAATCGTAAAAAGTACCATCTTCTGCCTTAACAGAATACCAACTTCCGGTAGATTTATAAACTATGCCTTTCATTATAATTCATTGATTCAATGTTTAGTATTCAAGATTTACGAAAATACTCAATAATTTTTACGACTCTATTCATTAATCACCTTTTTCTGATGGTTAATAGATTCTTGATGAATAGCTTTATATATTTTTAAAATAAATTCTTCACTAAGGTTGTTTTCTTCTCCTTCTAAAATCATTTTTCCTAAAATCTCATTCCATCGCTTTGTTTGCAGAATGGCTACATTGTTTTTCTTTTTCAACAAGCCAATTTTATCGGCAATTCTCATACGATTCCCTAGAGAATCGATTAATTGACGGTCTATTACATCTATTTGTGTACGTAGTGTTGCTAGCTTGTTGTTAAACTCAACGGCATCACCTTCTTGTTTTCGAATTCTAAGATCGACCGTCATCTTATCTAAGGTTGCTGGCGTAATCTGTTGTGCAGCATCACTCCAAGCATTATCAGGGTCGTAATGCGTTTCAACCATTAAGCCATCGTAGTTTAAATCTAAAGCTGTTTGGCAAAGTTCAAAAATGATATCCCTTCGTCCTGCAATATGCGAAGGATCTAATATTAAGGGTAAATCTGGAAATTTATTTTGAAGGTCAATAGGGATTTGCCATTCGGGATTGTTTCTATAGCGAGTTTTCTCATAAGTTGAAAATCCACGATGAATTACCCCAAGTTTCTTTACGTCTGATGCGTAAAATCGCTCAACAGCGCCTAACCATAAGGCTAAGTCTGGGTTAACGGGATTCTTTACCAAAACAATTTTATCGGTTCCTTTTAAAGCATCAGCAATTTCCTGAACAATAAAAGGTGAAACAGTTGTTCTTGCTCCTACCCAAAGTATATCTACATCGTGTTTTAACGCTAGATCTACGTGATTGGCATTTGCTACCTCGGTAGCAGTTATTAAACCTGTTTCTTGTTTTGCCTTTTGAAGCCACTTTAATCCTAAAGCGCCAACGCCTTCAAAGTTTCCAGGTCTTGTACGAGGCTTCCAAATTCCTGCACGTAATACCGTGGCGTCAGTTTGTTTTAACTGATGCGCTATTTTCAAAACTTGTTCTTCTGTTTCTGCACTACAAGGTCCTGCAATCACCAAAGGATGAGAGAGCTCCATAGCGCTCAACCAATTGCGCAATGATTTAGTGTTTTCCATATACTAAACTTTAAATTCTAATAGGGTTTTTGTACCTCCAAACAAAACATTTGCAAAGTAAACACATTACAATGTTTTAAAGATAATTAGCCACCTATAATATTAGTTATCTTGATATTAAACTGTTATTATTTCTTTTAAACAAAAAAAGTCCCAGAAATTTTCCGGGACTTTAAATGTTTTATAATACAATTAACTACACAACCATCCCGCTCCTATTTTATAAAATAGAATTGCCAAAGGTTATTGAAGTTAAAAATCGTATTCATCTTGTAATAATATTGTGCTAAGATAAACATTTATGTATTGTTAAAAAGTCTTAATTTGCCATTTTATTAAACTCTTTGAAAATTTCTACAATCTAAAAAGTTTAAATGCGTTCATTGTGTAACTTTGCTCAACTTATTTCAATATGTCTATTAAAGTAGAAAATATAACCAAAACCTACGGCGAACAAAAAGCGCTGAACAATGTTACATTTTCAGTAGAAAAAGGTGAAATTGTTGGTTTTCTTGGCCCTAATGGTGCTGGAAAATCTACAATGATGAAGATTTTAACCACCTATCTTCCTGCTTCGGAAGGTGTTGCAATTGTAAATGATTTTGAAGTATCTAAAGACGATATTTCGGTTAAAAAGAGTGTAGGATACTTGCCTGAGCACAACCCTCTTTATTTAGATATGTACGTTAGGGAATACCTTCTTTTTAATGCAGGTATATATAATATTCCAAAATCTCAAGTTGAAAGTGTTATTGAAAAAACCGGGCTTACCCCTGAAGCAAATAAAAAAATTGGACAACTTTCAAAAGGATACAGACAACGTGTTGGATTAGCAAATGCACTGCTTCACGATCCAGATGTTTTAATACTTGACGAACCTACAACCGGTTTAGACCCTAACCAGTTGATTGAAATACGTCAGCTAATTAAAAACGTTGGAGAACATAAAACAGTGCTGCTTTCTACCCATATTATGCAGGAAGTGGAAGCTATTTGCGACCGTGTGATTATTATAAATAAAGGAGAAATTGTTTTAGACAAGAAACTCGCCGACCTTAAAAAGAACAAGCAACAAATTATTGAAGTAGAATTCGACTATCGTGTTGAAGATGTTGCCTTACAACAACTTCCCAAAATTGATAAGGTTGAGAACTCTATAGGTTTTGTATATCAGCTATACTTCAATACCGAACAAGATATGCGAGGAAAAGTTTTTGATTTTGCGCACGACAATGGCTTAAAAATCCTTCAACTGCATCAGAAAAACACAACCTTAGAAAAGCTGTTTACCGAACTTACTACTCAAAAATAAGTCTACCACGATATAACTCTTCAACTTCCACTACAGGAGGTTTATTTTTAGATATAATATCGCCTAAACCGACAATTTTTCCTTTAATTGATTGTTGAGGGTTTACCACCATCGGTCCCGTACTTCGGTGATATACATTTAAATTTTGAACTACTAAGTCTTCTGAATAAATTCTACAATCACTAGCATATAATCCAAAACTAGCATTTGTAGCTTTTCCACTTAAGTAAAACTTAGAAAGCCCATTTGCCGAAACTGTTAGGTTTTCTACCTCTAGATTAATTTTAAAATCGCCATTCGTATGATACTCATCTTCCATCCCAAAATCTTCCGAAAGCAAACTCAATTTGGGATATCTCAAAACACCAATGCTCTCAGTTAAATACCCCGTACTACTGCGAATTTCAGTAAGATTTGGAGAGGTTACAAATATTTTTGTCAGGCCGTAATCTCGAACTAGATTACAGGAATTGTGATTATAAATTTTGAGCACACCATCCACAACTGAAACCTCAACATCGCTTAACAAGTTTTCACCTGTTTCCACCACAACTTTTTGCTCTTCCCCTTGCTGTACGATAAGTTTTGCTCGCTGAGCAACTAGAACTTTGGTAAACTCGGGAACACCAACTTCAGTTTGTATTATATCTCCAGCGGTTTGCATACAGTCCCAACCAGAATCTGAATTGCAACTAACCGTTAGTAACACTATTAATAGATATGCTATTTTCTTCATTTTTTTCGTACTTAAAGCCTATACCCAATTCCAAATTCAACAGCTTCGGCCTTTGCCCAATGTGCGTGCAATGTTATTGCCGCAAACACCTTATCGTCAAAGAAATATCGTTTTAATCCTAATCGATTATAAACCCTATTTTCAAACTCATAAGGCCAGTAAACATAATACCCTAACTGACTTACAAAAGCAACTTTATTAAAACGCCATTCGTGACCAATAAAAGCCCCAACACGCTTATAATCTTCATCCCCAGACAGGCCGTCTTCAGGATAGGCTATTGAACGATATTTAATCAATTCTTTTAAAAACATTGAAAAGTAAATATCAACACCTGCTGTAAAGGTGCTTTTATAATTAATCCTTTTATCTACGAATGCTGAAATTACATAGAAAGGCTCCTGACCTAAACCTATTACATCACTTTCGTTTATACCAGTTCTAAAAGCAAGGTTATATTTGAATTTTTCGGCATAAGTTCTACTAAGGGAATCTTCTTTTTTAATATACTTGGGAAATTCTTTGTAATCTAATTGATAGCTCAAACCTGCGTTTAATGCAAAGGTGTTGGTACTATTATTAGGTGCTTTTAAATTTGCATTACTGTAGTGAATGAGTGTGAAACCTGCGTGGAAACCTAGACCTTTCCAAATATTTTCACGCACAAAATTTCCTTTCAAAAAAGTTGAACTTAGCAAATGGCTTCCGTAGGCACTGTTGTTATAGTTTGTATCGGGGTTAAAAGGATCTGAGGCATAAGCAACTCCTTGTCCTACACGTAACATTAAATGTCTGTTTAAAAAATACCAATTAAAATGGCCGTAAACACCTACAGCTTTGCCTAAAAATTCGTTGTGAAGATTTTGATGCGCTAACGTAAACCCCCAGTCTGGATAGTTATATCTACGCTCCCATTCATTAAAACCATAAGTTTTTCGATTAAAAGAAAGTATAAAACCCGTGGGATGACCCGTAATTACATGCTGAATATCGGAATTGTGTTCTAAAATAGTTCCGTAGAAAAAATCCGCTTCTAAGGAAACAGGCTTCAACTCTTTTTCTTGAGAAAAAAATGGAAGACTAATTAAAAGAACAGTAAATTTTAAAAGAAAATGCTTCATATTTTTTTTATCGGCGATAAAGATAAACTAAACTATAAACATTGAATTAGAGCATTTCTTTTCTTTTTCTCGCTTCTACCTTTACCGTTCACCCCTAAGCTTTTACAGAATATTAATTTGAAATAAAATTTAGAATGGTAAATTTTTTAAATCCACATTTCCCCCTGAAATAATAATTCCAATTTTCTTATTCTGAAATCTTTGTCTCTCGCGAAGCAGAGCAGCTAAAGCCACAGCACTAGAAGGTTCTACAACAATTTTTAAACGCTCCCAAATGAGTTTCATTGCTGAATTTATTTCGGTTTCTTCAACTCTGATTATTTCTGAAACCAAATTTTTAATAATACGAAAATTAACATCCCCAAGAGATGTTTTAAGTCCGTCGGCGATGGTGTTTGTGGTTTTGTTGGACTCTATTTTTCCTGTTTGAAGACTTCGGAAAGCATCATCTACTTCAAAAGGTTCTCCACCAATTGTTTTACAATTCTTTCCGAAATATTTTACTGCAACAGAAGCACCTGCAATTAATCCTCCGCCCCCAACTGGCGCAAACAGATAATCTAAATTCGGATGCGTTTTTAACAATTCTAAAGCTGATGTCGCATTCCCGAGGATTACATTTTTATCGTTTGAAGGATGGATAAAAGTTGCCGCAGTTTCATTTTGAATCCTCTCCGCTTCCTGCTCTCTGGCCATTGGTGTTGATTCAGATTCTGTGATGATTCCGCCATAACCTTTAACGGCCTCCTTTTTCACTTGGGGTGCGTTTTTAGGCATTACAATATATGCTTTAACTCCCAAGTTTTTTGCAGCTAAGGACAAAGCTTGTGCAAAATTTCCTGATGAATGCGTTACAACTCCTGCCCTTCTCTGAGCTTCAGAAAGCTGAAGGATAGCGTTTACGGCACCACGCATTTTAAATGCACCCATTCGCTGAAAATTTTCACATTTGAAATATATTTCAGCACCTGAAAATTCATTTAAAAAAGAAGATTTTAACACAGGTGTATTGTGAACGTATGGCTTCACACGTTCATAAGCCTCTTCTACTTCACGCTGAGATGGAATCATTTAAATGGAAATTAGATATAACCTAATACAAGTTTAGCTTAACCCTCTAGAATATTTAAATTCTTTCCATTTAACTCAATGCTATAAGTCACTTTTACCGAAGCCTCCATAGTTATTGAAACTGAACAATATTTCTCGAAGCTTAATTTTGCTGCGCGAACTGCTTTAGCTTCATCAATATCACCTTCCAAATAAAGTGTTACGTGAATAGCTTTAAATGGTTTTGCCTCACGAACTTCTTCGCGTTGACCTTCTACTTCCATTTTATAAGAAGTAATTTCTTGTCTTTGTTTTTTTAATATTGAAATAACATCAATGGCACTACATCCTCCAACACCCATTAATAAAAGTTCCATAGGACTAGCTCCTTTGGAAGCCTCATCTGTTTTGTTGTCTATATAAACCGGAACTCCAGAATTTCCTTTTGCTTCAAATAAAAACTTATCGTTTTTACGCTCTAAATTTACTTTCATAATTATAAGTTTTCTTTTATTACTAATGCTTAAAACGGTAAGAAAAAACGCCTAGTACCATTTTTGTGTTTTTAGTTTTAGGTCTAGCTTCTTACAACGCAGCCGTCTTAAATCTTTTTTTAATCTTTATCACTTATTCTCAAAATATCTCCAAAAACACCACGAGCAGTAACAGCTGCACCAGCTCCGGCGCCTTGAATTACAATTGGATTATCACCGTAACTCTCTGTGTATATTTCAAAAATTGAATCGCTTCCTTTTAAAGCACCTAACATGCTATTTTTAGAAACACTTACTAAACTTACATTTAAAAGAGCTCCCGTTTCCTTAGACAAATCGCCGTGCAAATCTGCTACATATCGAAAAACAAAGTCCTTGGACTGGTTTTTCTTTTTAATTTGAAACGGAACATCCAACTCTTTCAATCTTCCCAAAAACTCTTCTTTTGAAACGTTCCGTAAATCCTTAGGAATTAAATTCTGAATTGTAATATCTTTCAATTCATTGTGCAAATCCAATTCACGCGCCAAGATAAGCAATTTCCTTCCAACGTCATTACCACAAAGGTCTTCCCTCGGGTCAGGCTCAGTATATCCTTTATCAATTGCCGATCTTAAAACTGAACTAAAAGTTCTATCAGACTCTGAAAACGTGTTGAATATATAACTTAAGGAACCAGAAAACACACCTCGAATACGAGTGATATTTTCTCCTGAAAGATGTAATAGTTTGATGGTATCTATCAATGGAAGTCCAGCTCCAACATTTGTTTCATATAAATAATGACGCTTTTTTGCAGTTAACTTTTTTCGAAGATTTTGGTAAAACTTCAAGTTTAAAGTATTGGCAATCTTATTTGAAGATACCAAGTGAAAACCATTTACAACAAAGGTTTCATAATTATGCACAAATTCAGCATCAGCCGTGTTATCAACTAAAATCAGATTTTGAAGATTGTGGTTTTTTGCAAAGGAAGTAACATCCTCTACGCAAAATTTTTGTCCAAATTCCTGTTTTTCTTCCAACCAGTTTTCATTTAAACCCTTTTGCTTAATCAAAACTGTTTTTGAATTTGCAACTGCGAAAATATTCAAATCTAAATCGCGCCTTCTAGATATTTCTTCCTTAGAGGATATGATTTGGTCTATTAAATGGCGACCAACATTGCCATGTCCGAAAATGGCAATATTTATTTTCTTCTTTTTTATATTATTTAAATCTATAAGGTTCGACACCTCGTTATCTAATATTTGAATGCTCATAATTTTTTGTTTTATTAATTTCTTGCCTGTTTTACAGCAAGTCTTCTGAATTAAAGATGGGGTTCAGAATTTCCGCCAATTGTTCGTATTCTATTAAAAAAGCATCGTGTCCGTGAATAGAATTTATTTCAGAAAAATGCACTTTACTTTTTTTAGTTTTTAATAAAGAATACGTCTGTTTTATTTCTTCATTTAAATAAAATCCGTCGCTATCTATTCCAACCAAATGAATACCTCCTTCAATTGTTGAAGCTAATTGTAAAAACTCATCTTCAGATTGTAAACCGCCAGTCATCAATAAATGATTCATCAACTTATAGGCTTGTAAATGAAAGCGGTTTTGCAACGTATTACCGTGATGAAGCAACCAACTTTCTACATTATACAATGGAGCAATTTCATTTAAACTTCTATTAAATTTTTGTTTAAGAGACTGTGGAGTTCTGTAAAATGTCATCGCGTGAATGCGTGCATCGTGAACAGGATTTTCTGAATTATTTAATAGTTGCTTTTGCACTCTGCATTGTGCAATTACCCAATCGGTAGCTTTCCAATCGGTAGCAATAGGGATTAACTTCTGAAATAATGCAGGTTTTAAAACTGCCATTTGCCATAAAATACTTCCTCCTAATGAACCTCCGATTCCAGCAAATACTGATGAAATTTTAAGTTGTTCTAATCCGTTTATAAACCAATTAGCAACATCGTAGTTTGTGATGACTTCATAATTTTTAATGAGATAACCGTCGTATCCATTCCCTGGAATATTGAATGAAAGAATGGTGTATTTATTAGTATTTATACATTTTTCAGGACCAATTAAAGCTTTCCACCAACCGTTTTCACCACATACATTACTGTTTCCTGTTAGCGCGTGAGTTACCAAAACAATTGGAGCTGAGCCTAATTCCCTCCCAAAAACCTCATAGGTTAAGGGAAGGTTCTTTAAGCACAAACCGCTTTGTGTGGTGTATTCTTTTATTTTTAGCTGTGTGATTTGAGACATTATCTTAGCTGTAAGAAGATTATTTTTATTTAAACCAATTGCTCTTTAAAAACTTCCTGAAACGCTTGTTCTAAATCAGCTTTTAAATCTTCTATATTTTCCAATCCCACGGAAAGTCTAATTAAATCTTGAGACACCCCAGATGAGGCTTGGTCTACTTCATTTAGTTGTTGGTGAGTGGTACTTGCAGGATGTATAATTAAAGATTTTGTATCGCCAATATTTGCTAAAAGTGAAAAAACTTTTACGCTATCAACTACTTTTTTAGCACTTTCATATCCGCCTTCTACACCAAAAGTTACAAGTCCGCTTTGCCCTTCTGGAAGATACCTTTGAGCTAAATTATAATACTTGTTATCTTCCAAACCTGGGTAATTTACCCAAGCTACTTCCTTTCTATTTTGTAACCATTTCGCAAAATTCAGTGCATTTTCACTGTGTTTTTTTATTCTGATTTCTAAGGTTTCTAATCCTTGTAAAATTTGAAAAGCGCTAAACGGACTTAAAGCTGCACCAAAATCGCGAAGACCTTCCAGGCGAACCTTGGCAATAAAAGCAGCTTCTTTTAAAACATCAGCGTAAATCAATCCGTGGTATCCTGCAGATGGCTCAGTAAATTCAGGGAATTTACCATTAGTCCAATCAAAATTCCCAGCGTCGATTATAACCCCTCCGAGAGTTGTCCCGTTTCCGTTTATGTATTTTGTAAGTGAATGGATTACAATGTTTGCTCCGTATTCAATAGGTCGCAATAAGGCTGGGGAAGCAACGGTATTATCAACAATCAACGGGATTTTATTCTCTTTTGCTTCAGCGGCAATAGCTTCTATATCAAGAACATCTAATTTGGGATTTCCAATCGATTCGATAAATATAACTCTCGTATTTTCCTTAACGGCATTTCCAAAATTTTCAGGATTAGAAGCATCTACAAAAGTTGTTGTAATGCCTAACCGCGTTAAAGTAACATTCAGCAAGTTGAAAGTTCCGCCATACAAACTGCTAGATGCTACTATATGATCGCCAGCACGAAGCAGCGTCAACAATGCTGTTGATACAGCAGCTGCACCAGAAGCTGTTGTAACTGCACCAATACCGCCTTCCAAAGCTGCTAATCGTTTTTCCAATACATCGCAAGTTGGGTTGTTAAGACGAGAATAAATATATCCTGCATCGGAGAGATTAAAAAGATTCGCCGCATGGTCTGTATCTCTAAAAACGTAGCTGGAGGTTTGGTAAATTGGGACTGCTCTAGTTCCACCATTTGCGGTTACGTCGTGTCCTGCGTGCAACAAATTTGTTGCGAAATTGTGTTTTGTACTCATTTTTCTAATTTTTTGAGTTAATAAATAGATTAAACCAATCCCGAAATAAATTCGGGACAATAGAAAAATGTTAAAAAGAATAAATGAAAAGCAGCTTCAGAAAAGAAACTGACTTATCGTTATCTATCATCAATCCTAATAATTCAGGATAGTTGTAGAATGTAGCACCTTCATTCCGGAGAAAGGGTTGCTAAGGCGTCATAGGGTCTATTCCCTCGGCCTTTCTTGATAACATTTCAATAAAAGTTTGAACTTTGTGTGTGCAAATATAGGGTCGGAAAAAATTAATAACCTAATTTTTTGTCAAAAATTTTTAAAACAAATCTTCAGTTCATTTTAATTCTATACTTTTGCAGCAGATAATTTAAGAGGAAAGATTTGACTGATTGCAACCTCCCTAAAAAATGCTAAAGGCAGTGAGAACTTCCCAAGGTCGCGACCCGTCAAATCTTTTTTTAAATAAATGACTTAAGACTATAAAATATAGGACTTTAGGCTATTCACATAAATGTATGTCATAAGCCATTAGGCAAGTCTTAAAACATTTTATTCTAGGTCGTTTTTAATGTTTTTTAAAAATTTAATACAGATTATGGCTTATTTATTTACATCAGAAAGCGTTTCTGAAGGACATCCAGACAAAGTTGCAGATCAAATTAGTGATGCGCTTTTAGATAATTTTTTAGCTTTCGACCCAGAAAGTAAAGTTGCTTGTGAAACCTTAGTTACCACCGGTCAGGTTGTTCTTGCTGGAGAAGTAAAAAGCAATACTTATCTAGATGTACAAACGATTGCCCGTGATGTAATTAATAAAATTGGTTACACTAAAGGCGCGTATCAATTTAGTGGGGATTCATGTGGGGTAATTTCATTAATTCACGAACAATCTCAAGATATTAACCAAGGTGTAGATCGCGAAAATAAAGAGGAACAAGGTGCTGGAGACCAAGGAATGATGTTTGGCTATGCTACCAAAGAAACAGAGAATTATATGCCTTTGGCATTGGATATCTCACACAAAATAATGTATGAATTGGCAGCGCTTAGAAGAGAAGAGGACGAAATAAAGTATTTGCGTCCCGATTCAAAAAGCCAGGTTACAATTGAATACAGCGATGACAATATTCCACAAAAAATTGTTACAATTGTTGTTTCTACACAGCACGACGACTTTGATGAGGACGACAAGGTTATGCTTAAAAAAATTGAAAATGACGTAAAGAAAATTCTTATTCCTCGCGTTAAGAAGCAATTCCCTGAGCACGTTCAAAAATTATTTAACGATGATATTACTTATCATATTAATCCAACTGGAAAATTCGTGATTGGTGGACCACACGGAGATACAGGCTTAACAGGAAGAAAAATAATCGTTGATACTTACGGTGGAAAAGGTGCTCACGGTGGTGGTGCTTTTAGCGGAAAAGACCCAAGTAAAGTTGATAGAAGTGCAGCTTATGCGGCCAGACATATTGCTAAAAACCTTGTTGCTGCAGGTGTAGCTGATGAGATTTTGGTACAGGTAAGTTATGCTATTGGTGTAGTAGAACCTACTTCAATTTTAGTAAACACTTACAACTCTAAAAACGTAAATCTTACTGATGGTGAGATTGCTAAAGAAGTGGCAAAGATTTTTGACATGCGCCCAGCTGCAATTGAAAAAAGATTAAAACTTAGAGAGCCTATTTATTCTGAAACGGCTGCTTATGGACATATGGGAAGAACTCCTCAAACCATCACTAAAACTTTTGAAAGCCCATACAACGGAAAAGTAGAAAAAGAAGTTGAGCTTTTCACTTGGGAAAAATTGGAATATGTCGATAAAGTAAAAAAAGCTTTTAACATTTAACAAAGTCAGGTTGAGCTCTTCGACTTGGCTCAGGATAAACTAAAGTCGAAACCTATTACATTTATAGTTCTCAATTCTATAAAAATAAAAAAATCCCAAATTCCAATTGAATACTTTGGAATATGGGATTTTTTACTTGGTGCATTTAAGGTTTACATTCCTCCTTTTCTTTCTGGAGTTCTTGGCGTAGGCCACTTTTGTTGCTCGCCAGTTCGTTTATTAATTGGAAGGTTTATTTGCTCTCTAGAGGTAAACTCTGGATCTTCCGAAGCTTTATAAGCCATGATTGCAGCTAGAATAGCATTGTGTTGCACATCGTCAAAAACAATTTTATCGTAGGTATCTAAGTTGGTGTGCCAAGTATAGTTCCAATAACTCCAGCTTAAAGAGCTCAAATTAAAAGCAGGTGCACCCGCAGCTACAAAACTAGCATTGTCTGAACCTCCACTTGACGGCCATCCTGGAAAAGTTGTTTCAATATGCTTGCTAATAGTGTCTGGTACTGCAGCTAACCAACGGGAAATATAATCGTAAGAGTGTAAGAATCCTGCTCCGTTAATTTTAACAGCTCTCCCTGTACCGTTATCTTGATTAAAAGCTGCTTGCATATTTTTTACGATTTCTGGATTATCAGCAACAAAGGCAGAAGATCCGTTTAGTCCTTGCTCTTCACTTCCCCAATGCCCAGCTAGAATTGTGCGTTTAGGATTTGGGTACACTTTTTTCAAAATACGCATTGCTTCCATCATTACAAGAGTTCCAGTACCGTTGTCTGTAGCACCTGTTCCTCCATCCCACGAATCAAAATGAGCAGAAAGAATTACATATTCGTCGGGCTTTTCAGTTCCTTTAATTTCAGCAATAGTGTTGAAAGCAGGAGCTACACCTAAGTCTTTAGATTGTGCTATTATATTTATTTTAGGTTTATCACCATGCTCAACCATTCTATATAACATAGTGTAATCCTCCAATTGAATATCTACAGTTGGTATTTTCTTAGTACGCGCCGAAAAAATTTTGTTAGCGCCAAAACCTTTAGACCAATAGCTATCTATAATTCCAGCTGCACCTGCATCTTCTAATGCAGAAATAATACTTCTTCGGTTGTAACCAGTTCTACTAATATTTTCATTCCAAGCCTTAGTTTGAGCTTCTCTTTCATTTTTCATTTTTTCAAAAGACTCTGGAGTTGCCCATTCTTCCCAGTTGTAATCAGGTCTTCCTGTGCTCTGTTTCATTGCAATCATCACAAACTTACCTTTTGCATTAGGAAGCCATTTTTGAAATGATATAGAATCTTTTACTTCTGGAAGAATAATACATTCAGCAGTAACACCTTTTTTTGATGTTCCAGGATTCCAAGCTAATTGAGTTCCGTTTAAAGATTGTACTCTAGGGTGAACCATATCTATATGAGTAATACCTCGCTCCCAAGCTTTCCATTCACCATACTGTTGATTCTCGGCAGATATTCCCCAAGATTTGTACTTTGCAACCGCCCAATCGTGTGCTTTTTGCATTTGTGGGGTTCCCACCAATCGCGGACCAATGTCGTCCATTAATTCGTGACCAAGAGTTTCTAGTTGTGAGTTTTCGTAAGCCTCCTTTAAAATGTTATCAATTACAGGATCTTTCTCTTGTGCAGAGATTGTAAAGGTTGCCGACATTAAAAAGGCAAGCGTCAATAGTTTTTTCATAATGAGGGGTTTGTGTTCGGTATCAAATTTTAAATGTAAAAGCTAAAACTACAATATATTTTATATTAAGAAAAGTTTTACAAACAAACCACAGAAATAGAAAATGCCCGATTCTAAGTATTAAATGATAGGGAAGGTCTAAAGTATTAAATAATATTGTGGTTTCTCGCTTTTTGGACAGCTTCAATCTTACTGTGTACCTGAAGTTTTTTGTAGATATTTTCAATATGTTTTCGCACAGTGCTAGGCGATAAAAAAAGATGCTCTGCAATTACAGTATAAGTCAAACCCTTACTTAATTGATCTAAAACCTCAACCTCACGAGCGGACAAGGAGATTTGTTCTTTATCTCTTAGGTTTTGAATATCGATAGGATTTCGAAGTAGTTTTAGAGTTTTCATAGCTATAGAAGGAGTCATAGCTGCACCTCCATTTAGTGTTTCAAAAATACCTTCGTATAAATCTTTGGGGTTAATTTCTTTCAGCAAATATCCATCGGCACCTGCTTTTATAGCGTTGAAAATATGTTCGTCATTGTCAAAGGCAGTTAGCATAATTATTTTGATATGCGGATATTTCTGCTTTACCATTTGGGTGGTCTCTATACCGTTTAAAACAGGCATTTCAATATCCATCAATATTAAATCGAGATTGTGGTTTTCCTGTAGTTTTGTAAGCAGCTCACTGCCATTTAACGAGGTGTGCTTCACCGAAACATCTTCAAAAAAAGATAATTTTTCCTTTATGGCATGAATAAGGAAGGAGTTATCGTCAACAATAGCGAGTTTCAACATTATATTTTCGGTTAGTCGTTTAAAGATAATGAATTTAGCTCAAAAAAGACAACCGTAAAATAGGGCATTTGCCGTATTAATTTATCCTTCTGTAAATGGTTTTGCCAACCTCAGCAAAATAGAAGTTCCATTTTTAGAGGTTTGAACTTCAAGTGTACCATCAATCTCCCGGGCGCGTTTTTTCATATTATTAAGGCCGTTGCCCATATCGATTGTCTCGAGATTAAATCCTTTGCCGTTATCGGCAATCTCAATTTGGTACTGCTCACCTTCTTTTGAAATATTTACCTCGATTTCGTCGGCAAGGGCATATTTCAATGAATTGTTTACCGCCTCTTGAATGATTCTGTAAATATTCATTCCTTCAACAGACGAGAACACATGTGTTTCGTCAACACTTTCTTCAATGTTAAATGAGAACTCGGTATTTTCCGATGCATTTTTTGCTTGCTCAATAAAGTTTGCTATTCGCGCTTGTAAATCCTCAAAAGTTATTCTCTCTTTGTTCATCGCCCAAATGGTATCGCGGAGTTCATAAATGGTCTGGGAGGTAAAGACGCTAATAGCGCTAAGTTTGTTGCCAAGTTTTTCACCAATATCTGTAAAGCCGAATTTTAGGTTGTCAATACTAGATATGATGAAAGTGAGCTGTGCTCCAATATTGTCGTGAAGGTCTCGAGAAATACGCAAACGCTGTTCTTGCAGTTTATTCTGGGTTTCAATTTTTGCCAAAGCCGTTTTTAACTCACTTTCCTTTTGAAGTTGGTGGTTTTTAAGTTTCTGCTGATTATAGAGTAAATAGCCCAGCAGCCCGAGAACCAAAGCTAGGCCGAGACTGCCGAAAATAAAAGTATTTTTTCGGCGTACCTCCATTTCCTTTTCTGCTAGTTGGGCACGTTGTTGTAGAATTTCATTTTGCTTTTTTTCGGCATCATATTTTACCTCCATTTCTTGCAACGTCTCCATATTGGATTTACTTAAAACACTATCCTTAAAGGCTACATATTTTTTATAATATTCAAAGGATGGTCCAATTTCTTTTTTAGCTGCATAGTAATCTGAATAATTTAGCAGGGACATCTCAATGTCCTCGGCGGTTTGACTTTGTCTCGCGAATTGATAGGCCGAATCCAAATAAACCTCAATCTCGTTCAATTCATTTTTGTCAAGCAAAACTTGAACAATATTGTTATAACTAGCACTTACTCCCGAAAAATTACCGATGGATTTTTCAATCATTGCAGATTTTTTAAAGTAATGCACCGCAGAATCTATCCTTCCAAGGTAATAATAGGCACCCCCAATATTGTTGACCGATTCAGCCATTCCTTTTTTATCATCCAAGGATTTCTCAATCGCAAAAGATTGTTTAAAATATAAAAGCGCCTCTTCGAATCGACCTTCAGATGCATGGATAATCGCTAAATTGTTTTTTGCTTCTGAAATACCTTTTTTGTCAGCAATTTTTTTGAAAAATATAAGCGCTTTTTCGTGATACTCTACGGCTTTTTCATTCATTTGTAACATGCTATAGACCATCCCTATATTATTATTCACCGTGGCCTGCTCTTTTTCTAAGCCCATCTTTTCGTAAATCCTATCGGCATAAATATAGTTTTCAAGAGCGTCTTCGTAATTGCCCAGTTTTCTATTTATTACCCCTAAGTTGTTTTGTGCCGAAGCTCTCACGAGAGAATCTGGACTGGCTTCGAAAGCCTCTTTAGACAATGACATCGCTAGTTCCAAAGCCCCCAAATCTCGCTGTACAATTCCTAGATTATTTTTAGTTTTTGCTATTTCAGGAATATACCTACCATCTTGGGCTAATCGTAATGCTTGATTTAAAATCTTTACAGCTTCCTGAGGGGATTGTTTATAGATTGAGATAGCATAATCGTTAAGACTATCGATTTTTTTTGGTTGCGCAAATAAGTTAGCTTCAATAAGTATTAAACCAACGAAGCAAAATAAAAATCTAATCATATTTTTAAAGTTATTTCGGGCTGAATAATTAAAGCCTGCTCTAAATTATGAATTAAAAAATTATAATTATCCAATTTTTTTGCCCGAAGATCAAGTTGGCTACTATGTAGCTCAATAGCTATATTTATTTTCTCCTTAATTTGTGAATGTATTTGCATAGCCATTTTGCGAACAATATAGTGCCACCATAACATTCCTGAAATAATTAGGGTAAGAATGGCAATAAAAAGAATTGTAAAATCTATTTCCATAGGATTTTTAATAAATAAAGATATATCTTCTTTTGAATCAAACGTATAGGGCATCCGCCTTATTTGCCATGTTCAAAATAATTTAACCCCATGGATTCCCATGGGGTTTCAAAACCTTGAACGCTCCTCACCTCGTCCGTGGTTAAAAAAAGTTTTTGATTCCGTTTACTTTTTAAGATCGTATGCGAAAATTGAATTATTATCTGCTTTATAATACAGCAAACCACCTATTTCATCCACTATATATTCCGGTTGCTTATTCTTTAATACAATTTCTTTTTCTTTAGCACCAGTATCTCTACAAACTTTCACCAAGCCAACACCATCGTCAAGTTTAGTAAGTATAAATTGCTCGTTTCTAGTTGCGGCGGTAGCTTTAAACCGTTTCAACATTTCTGCAACCGAAGCGCCACTTGCAGCAGCCATTCCTCCTGCCAATCTTGCATCGCTTTCAGATTCTTCATCATATCCTGCAAGCTTGTTCTGCATGGACGAATTTGCAGCAGCTACAGCCGTCGTAGCCGTAGCTACGGCTGCAACCCCAGCTAAAACTGCACCCATAGCACTTTTACCAGGTGCGCGATAATATTCGTGCCATTGCTTTTCGCCATCCCAATCTATTAATTGCATATTTTGATCGCTGGTTAATAAAATACCGCCATCACGAATCTCAACGTGTGAAGGATCTTCCTTGCCTTCAAAATTAGTTTCGGCTAAAATGCTAACATCACCAGAGGTTGCATCTACAGCGTACAAAGTTTCATCTGCGCTAATTAAATAGCGGTTGTTCCTTTTGTCGAGAGTTGAACTTACCGCTCCTGCTCTTTTATATTTAAGCGGTTTTTGCCAAACCTGCTCACCATTTTCCAGATTTACAATATTGGCGTCTTCCGAAGTAATATAGATCAATCCCTGTGGGGTATGCGCCATAGTTAAAATATTTTCTCCCGTCTTTAATGGTTTTTTAAAAAGCGTTTGTCCATCAAATGAAATCTTATTGATACCCCCTTGGTAAATTCCGAAGAGAATGCCGTCTTCCATTACATAAAAGTGCTGTACATAGCCTTTAGTTTTGGGTGCTTTATCCCAAAGATCTTCCCCATTTGCAGCACTTAAAAATGCAATATTGGATTCGTTTTTCGTTGCAAATATGCTGTTATTCCCCCCGTCACTTTGATTGCTAACTACTGCTATTCCGTTTGGTAGGATTTCAAAATTTACTACTTGCCCCTTTACCTTATGATCATCCTTCCAAAGTTCTGTTCCGTTTACACCCACCTTATGAATTCGGGTGTTTTTACCCTGATTTACACTTTCGAATGCATAAATTTCGTTCTCAGTAGCATCAGCTACCATCCAATTTATATTCTTCATATCATTTTGCCAAAGAGTTTCACCTGTCTGTGCTTTTTTTGCCAATAATCCTTTAGTTGTTGGAACAATAAGGTAATCTTTCAACAATAAAACAGATCCGCTCGGTTGCATTCCTGCACCCACAGAAACTTTTCCAGGTTCACCGAGATTAAAACGATAATCCTCCTTTCCACTATTTAAATCATAAACAGCCACAGCAGTTGCATATTTTTCATCTGCTCGGCGTTGCCCTGTAACCACTAATTTGTTCTGTGGCATTTTCACTTCACAACTATAAGCAACTTTCCAACCATTACTTTCGGTATTAAAAAGTACTTGTCCAGACATATAATCGATAACAGATTTTTTTGCAGTTAAATTAGCGAACCCACCTTGCGCAACTATAACGTATGGCGCATTTGGCACAAAAGTAAGTTCCTCGGGTTTTACACGTCCGTATTCGGTAAAATTAAACAACAGTTGGTTGCTACCTGGCTTAATCCCCACTAAACCATTATTAGTAGCAACAACCATTGTTCCACCTTGAGTTAATATCATATCATTTATCTTGGCACCTGTATCATATCTAAAATCAGGTTGCTCCGCCCTTTGCGCAATACCAGTGTTTAACGTTAGGAACAAAATGGCATAAAGCATGTAAAATTTTCTTGAGGTCTTCATAATATTTTGGTTATTAGTTTATTATTCAAATATGATCATGTCTGAGGGTAAAATCAATAAGGCAATTGACGTATTCCTAAGTAAGAAATAATTAGAGAGTAGGTTTATCCAGCGCAAGTAGTTTAATAAAAAAACCGAATACAAAACCTGCGTCTTGAAATCGGTTTAATCTGATAATAAGCTTTATAACACCCTAATTTACGGACATTTCAATGTTGAACTCGCCCTCTGTAACAGAAACAGATTGCGATAGATTATCTAAATTGTAGGCTGTGAAACTAAAGGTCCCCTTAGCAATGTTATTTTCAAAACTTGAAACTTTAATTTCGCCATTTGTAGGCTGCCCGTTACCAGTAGTATAAATGACAACCGTATTAGGGTCTGGGTTACTTGGGTCTGGCAAATAACTATACGTACCTATATTGGTAAAATTTAGATCGTAAGTTCCCACCCCATCAAAAGTTGTGATTACCATTTGTAAATTTTCCGAATCGGAAGTTCCTGCACTAATAGCAAAAACCTTAGTTGGACCAGATTGAGTAATCTCTCCGACAACAGTTCCGTTTAAGGAGTTAAAAGAATCTCCATCTACTTTGGCTTTAAAAGTTCCTGTTCCACCCGTTGGGTCTTGCCCCCCATCGTCGTCCTTGCTGCAAGAAGTTAAACTTATTGCTAGCACTGACATTAAGACTAAAAAAATCTTGTTGAATGTTTTCATAATTTTTGGTTTTAATTTCCAATTTGGAAGTTTAATTATTATAAAAACAAAATTGCATCTAAAAGAAACTCATATCAATAAGGCAATTGACGTATAATGAGATTTTGAATTAAGACGCGATATAGTAGAATTTTTAAAAATGGATGTGAGGAAATAGCTCTTTAACTGAAGAAATTTTCTGTTTGAGCTTTTCCAAAAATTGAAGATGCTCCTCACTTTCAGCGTTGAAAGGTTTGTGTAGTAGTCCACTTTGTATCACTGCTATTTCCCTTTGCAAGGATTGTGTTTCTGAAGAAATCCAAACTTTTGAAAACTTCTGCCAAATAATTTCAATGGCGGTTTTATTAGGGTGAAGCATATCTTCCGCATAAAACCTATAGTCACGGAGTTCATCCATCATAATTTCGAAAGATGGAAAGTAGAAGCTTCTCGACTCCGTTCGAGGTGACAAGGATTGGTGGATTGCGGAAATTAAATGTGCTTTGCTAATCGTGTTTTCAACAAAACCATCTTTTACATGCCTTACTGGAGAAACAGTAAACAACACGATGGTCTTGGGATTTACTTCCGAGATCTTATTTAGTATATTTTGAATACTTCCTGTTGTCTCTTCAACTGAAAGAAGTTCTTTTTTAAAATTTTTCTGTGGAAGTTTATGGCAGTTGGCTACAATTTCATGTTTAGCAACCGCATCTGAATCTGGGTTAATATTGGAGGACCAATCTCCCACATACTTATAAACCCAAGACGTACCTAAAGTGATAATAATATGGGTTGAATTTAAAACCGCGCTTCTTAAGTTCTGAAGCGCTGCATTAAGACTCTTCAAATACTCATCTTTACTTAGTGAATTCAATTCTGAATGCGCTTCAAAACATTTCCAAATGCCATTGTGGTGAAAAATATCTTCTTCTGAAAAAAGATTGTTTTCAATGGCACGCCTCACCAATTTCTCAAGTGAAACAACATTGAATATTATTCCAAATGGATTTTGAATATTTTGAAATTTAAAATAGTCGAACTTCGCCCCAATGTTTTCCGAAAAACAACTTCCTAACAGAAGAATTTTTGAAGAATAATCTATCTGATTTTCTTCAGGCGATAAGGGGATTTCGGTTTGAAGTTTCATGATATTTTAAAAACTTCTCCGCATACCTTGCGCCTTTGCAGTATAAAATTTACTGCAGAGACGCAGAGCACACAAAGTGATTATATTAATTCAGATAATCTATAGCTTTTTCTAAAGCCTCATCAATTCCGGCTGGATTTTTACCCCCTGCAGTTGCAAAGAATGCTTGACCACCCCCACCTCCTTGGATAAATTTTCCAAGCTCGCGCACAATCTTACCAGCATTCAAATCTTTTTCTGCAGCTAGTTCCTTTGAAATATAACAAGCTAGCAAGGCTTTACCGTCATTTTCTGCACCAAATACTAAAAATAAATTTTCAGACTCTCCGCCCATTTCAAAAGCCAAATCTTTCATTCCGCCTGCATCCAAATCTATCTTTTTCGCAAGGAAGTTGATGCCGTTTACTTCTTTTATTTCAGATTTTAAATCGCCTTTTAAATTCTTTGCCTTGTCTTTCAACAACTGCTGAATCTGTTTTTGCAGATTGCTGTTTTCTTCTTGTAAGTTTTCTACAGCCTTCACCGGATCTTTAGCGTTGTTCAGCGCTTTTTGAACTGATGCGAACGATTCACTTCTATCAATAAAATATTGTTTTGCAGCATCGCCAGTAATAGCTTCTATCCTTCTAATTCCAGATGCAACAGCCCCTTCTGAAGTAATAATAAAATGCCAAATATCGTTGGTGTTGCCAACGTGAGTTCCTCCACAAAGCTCCATCGATTTTCCAAACTTAATTGCGCGAACAGCATCGCCGTATTTCTCTCCAAAAAGTGCGATTGCACCTTCGTCTATAGCTTGTTGGTAAGGAATATTTCTTCTTTCTTCTAAAGCAATTCCTTCGCGAATTCTAGCATTCACAAAGTCTTCTACTTGCTTTAACTCTTCATCTGTCACCTTTGCGAAATGTGAGAAGTCAAATCGCAAGTTTCGGCTGTGAACCATACTCCCTTTTTGAGCGATATGGTCGCCTAATATATTTCTTAAGCCTTGATGAAGTAAGTGTGTTGCTGTGTGGTTGGAAGCAGTTCTAAAGCGTTGTTTCTCATCCACAACAGCCAAAAATGGATCTTCTATGGTACGCGGTAGTGTTTTTGAGAAATGTATAATTAAATTGTTCTCCTTTTTCGTATCAACAATATAAGTTACACCACCATCTGCAGCTTCTAAATATCCTTTATCACCCACTTGACCTCCACCTTCAGGATAAAATGGTGTTAGGTTGAAAACAAGCTGATACATTTCACCATCTTTCTTGCTTTCTACTTTGCGATATTTCGTAATTCTAACTCGAGTTTTTAAAGTATCGTAGCCTACAAATTCTTCAACTTCATCTTCTTCTAAAACAATCCAATCGCCAGTTTCAACTTTAGTTGCAGCACGAGAACGATCTTTTTGTTGTTGAAGCTCAGCATTAAATTCTTCTTCATTTAAAGAATATCCTCTTTCACGTAAAATAAGCGCGGTTAAATCTATCGGGAATCCGAAAGTATCATAAAGTTCGAAAGCCTTTTTACCAGAAATCTCCTTAGAATCTGCCGATTCAATTATATTTTCAAGTAAAACTAGTCCTTGGTCTAATGTTCTTAAAAACGATTGTTCTTCCTCGCGGATAACATTTGTCATTAAGTTCTTTTCAGAAACAAGTTCTGGGAAAGCTTCTCCCATTTGGTCTGTTAGTGTTGCCACCAACTTATAAATAAACGGTTCTTTTTTATCTAGGAAGGTAAAACCATAACGGATTGCTCTTCTTAAAATTCTTCGTATTACATAACCAGCTCCAGTATTACTTGGCAACTGCCCATCTGCAATAGAAAATGCAACTGCGCGAACGTGGTCTGCAATTACGCGAATTGCGATATCTTTTTTCTCGTCCTTTCCGTACTTAGTTTCAGTTATAGCTTCAATTTCACGAATAAGCGGAGTAAATACATCTGTGTCGTAATTACTAGTTTTATTTTGCAAAACCGTACATAAACGCTCGAAGCCCATTCCCGTGTCAACGTGTTGCGCAGCTAATTTTTCAAGACTTCCGTTTGCTTTTCTATTGAATTGCATAAAAACCAAGTTCCAAACCTCAACAACTTGTGGGTGGTCTTGGTTTACTAAGTCTTTTCCTGAAATTTTTGCTTTTTCTTCGGCAGATCGAATATCTACGTGAATCTCACTACAAGGTCCGCAAGGTCCTTGATCTCCCATTTCCCAGAAGTTATCCTTTTTGTTTCCATTTAGAATTCGATCTTCAGGAACAAACTGTTTCCAAAGATTATAAGCTTCAGTATCGCGCTCTAAGCCTTCGCTTTCGTCACCTTCAAAAATCGTTACGTAAAGAATGTCTTTGTCTATTTTATAGACTTCGGTTAAAAGTTCCCAAGCCCATTCGATTGCTTCTTTTTTAAAGTAATCTCCAAAACTCCAATTCCCCAACATCTCGAACATAGTATGGTGGTAAGTATCCATCCCCACTTCTTCAAGATCGTTGTGTTTTCCACTTACGCGAAGACATTTTTGTGTATCGGAAATACGGTTACTCTTTGGCTTACCATTGCCTAAAAAATATTCTTTAAACGGGGCCATCCCACTATTAATGAACATTAACGTTGGATCGTTTTTCACAACCATTGGTGCCGATGGAACTACAAGGTGTTCTTTCGACTTGAAAAACTCTAAAAATTTGGAACGTATTTCCTTTGACTTCATGTTTTGTTTTTATTTAATTCTGAAGGTCTTGTCTCATCTTTGGCCTAAACTTTTTAATTATCTTAAGATTTCAGATAAGATGTTTCAATTTATTATAAAATTATGCTAAAATTATTGGTTAGGCGCACTAGCAAACAATTTCTATATTTGTAAAAACGTTACCTTTACTTCGCGCTGACAATCAACGCGCAAAAATAGCAATTTTTTAACGCATGTCTAAGGTTAAATATTATTACGATAGCGAAACACTTTCGTATAAAAAAATAGAGAAGAAAAAAGGGAGAAAAATAAAAATCTTCGCTTTAAGTATTCTAGGGATGTTCTTGAGTGGTTTTATACTTCTCATCATTTACCTAAACCTTCCCTCGGTTCAAACTCCCAAAGAGTTGTCCTTACAGCGCGAGCTTCATAATATGCAATTGCAGTTCGAGCTTTTAAACAGAAAAATGGAGCAAGCACAAGCTGTTTTATCTGAGGTTGAAGAAAGAGACAACAATTTGTACCGTATATATTTTGAAGCAAACCCTATCCCAGAGGAACAGCGTAAAGCAGGTTTTGGAGGGATAAACCGATATAAAGATTTAGAAGGTTTTGATAATTCTAAGCTAATCATAAACTCTTCACGCAATTTAGATATCTTGACAAAACAAATCGTCATCCAATCTAAATCCTTAGATGAAATAGCTAAATTGGCTGAAGAAAAAGAAAAGTTATTAGAGGCAATTCCAGCAATTCAGCCGGTAAAAAACAAAGATTTAACTAGGATGGCTTCTGGATATGGCTATAGAACAGACCCATTTACAAAAGCACGTAAATTTCATTATGGTATGGATTTCACCGCACCAAGGGGAACTCCAATTTACGCAACAGGAAATGGAAGAATAGCACGCGCCGATAACACGGCAAGTGGCTACGGAAACCATATAGTAATAGACCACGGTTATGGATATGAAAGCCTATATGCGCACTTATACAAATACAATGTGAAAGTTGGGCAAAAAGTGCAGCGTGGTGATATTATCGGATTTGTAGGAAGTACTGGTAGAAGTCAGGCGCCACACTGCCATTATGAAGTGTTTAAAGACGGTGAACGCATTAACCCAATAAACTTTTATTATGGAAGTTTAACTGCGGAAGAATTTGCTGACATTTTGAGAAAATCACAAGAAGAAAACCAGTCTCTCGATTAATCTAACCCATTATACAACTTAAAACATTATTAACTCTTAAATTAAATAATGCACATAGACCTCCCAGAAAAAATGTATTACGGCATTGGCGAAGTTGCCAAAGCTTTTGATGTGAACACATCGTTAATACGGTTTTGGGAAAAGGAATTTGACGTTTTAAAACCGAAAAAAAACGCTAAAGGAAACAGAAAGTTCACACAAGAAGACATTAAGAATCTTGAACTTATCTATCATTTGGTTAAAGAGCGCGGATTTACTTTGGAGGGTGCAAAAATTCATTTAAAAGAAAATAAAAAGAAAACACTAGATCAATTTGAAATTATTCGCAAATTGGAATCGGTAAAAGCAGAACTAATTAAAATTAAAGAACAACTCTAAAAATCAACCTCATTATGAAAAAATGGTTACCAATAATTATAATCCTTGGTGGAATTCTATTGATTGGATTATACTTAGCAAAAGTAAATAACAAACTAGTAGTATTAGACGAAAAAGCTACTGCACAATGGTCTAACGTAGAGAGCTCATACCAACGAAGAGCAGACCTTATTCCTAACATCGTAAACACCGCTAAAGGATACGCCGAATTTGAGCAGGAAACTTTGATTAAAGTAACAGAAGCAAGAAGTAAAGCAACTTCTATAAACATCGACCCTTCTAACGTTACACCTGAGCAATTAGCACAGTTCCAACAAGCTCAACAAGGGCTTACTTCTGCTCTATCGCGTTTATTAGCCGTTTTTGAACGCTATCCAGACTTAAAGGCAAACGAAAACTTTAAGGAATTAATCAACGAGTTGGAACGTACAGAAAACAGAATTAACGTGGAGCGTAATAGATTTAACGAAGAGGCTAGATTGTTCAATACAGAGGTAAAACAGTTTCCAACAAAATTCTTTGCTGGCATCTTAGGTTTCAATGAAAAAGCCTACTTTAAAGCAGACGATGGAACCGAAAGCGCTCCTGAGGTGAATTTTGACTTCGGATCGGACAAATAAAAATCTTTTTTCTGAAATTACTTCGGCTTGGTTCAGCAGTTTAGATTGCTATTAATCACTATTTGCCGAAAATATTTCAGATAATTTAAACTAAGCAAAATATGTCTAGAGTAGAAGACTTTCTTACTTCAGAAGAAGAATCTGCAATTGTTGAAGCTATTCGCATAGCAGAAAAGAATACATCAGGTGAAATTAGGGTTCACCTTGAATCAAAATCGATATCTTCTGAAGAACCCCTTGAACACATTGATGCTTTTGATAGAGCTACTGAAGTGTTTGAAATGCTTAATATGCACAACACTAAAGAAAGTAATGGAGTGTTAATTTACGTAGCTGTAGAAGACCGCACATTAGTAATTATGGGCGACAAAGGCATCAATGACGTTGTTGGTCAAAACTTTTGGGAAGGCACTAAAGACGTAATCATTAATCACTTTAAAAATGGTGATATGAAACAAGGTTTAGTAGATGGAATTTTAAAAGCTGGACAACAGCTGAAAAAACATTTCCCTTATAAAAAAGATGATAAAAACGAACTTCCAGACGACATCTCTGTAGGATAGTTTGTAAAAAAAATATTAATGATTAGAATTCAGAAATATTCCACAATTCTCGTATTTTTCATTGCTTGGCTTATCTCTGGAAATGTATTGGCGCAATACGAAATTCCGCCTAAGCCTGCAGTTGAAACTTCGGTTTACGATTATATAAATCTTCTAACGCCATCCCAAAAATCGGCGTTAGAAAGTAAGTTAATTCGTTATGCTGACTCAACTTCTACCCAGATTGTTTGTATTATTATTGGTTCTACTAATGGTGAGGATATTTCCATGCTTGGTGCCGAATGGGGACAAAAATGGGGTATCGGTCAGAAGGGTGAGGATAATGGAATTTTAATAACGCTAGCCAAAGACGATCGAAGAGTAGATATTAATACCGGGTATGGAATAGAATATCGTGTAACCGATTTAATGGCTGAGCGAATCATTAATCGAATTATCATCCCAAATTTTAAAGCTGGCGACTACTACGCTGGTCTTGATCAAGGTAGTGATGCCATTTTTGCAGCTTTAAAAGGTGAGTTTAAAGAAGACCGTGATTTTGGAAAAAAGGATGCTGCTCCTATTCCATTTTTTCTAATCTTCCTATTTATCATCATTATAATCGCCCTAATGAATAAAGGTGGTCGTGGAGGTCGTGGTGGCGGACGTGGAACCCTATTAGATATTATCGTGCTAAGTAGTCTTGGCCGTGGAGGTTTTGGAGGTGGCGGTGGTAGCTTTGGAGGCGGCGGAAGTTTCGGTGGCGGAGGCGGCTTTGGCGGCGGCTTCGGTGGCGGTGGCTTTGGCGGTGGTGGTGCTAGCGGTGGTTGGTAATCTCAAAAATTCATTCACCAAAATTAAGATCAGAAATTTCTATCTAAATCCAATCGTACCGATCTTATCATGTATTGTTCTTAAAGAACTCAAAAGCGCGAACTACAGAATAGGGATGCTTTGAAATTTTTAAAGGGAAAGCACAATGCCCTCCGTGATGAGGAGTTTCTAGATATAGATATTTATGCTGCTCAGCCATAGCAATAGGATGATCTTCCTTGCCTAAAATAGGATCGTCCCAAGCGTTTATAACTAACACTGGTATATTTATGCCATCAGTAGAATATGCAGGAGAAGCTTTTTTATAATAGTCGCCAAGATCTGTATATCCACCGTGTACAGGAACGATAAACCTATCGATTACATCTTCAAAACTTTTAATGTTTTTAGATATTTCTTTTGAAATCAAACTTGGAAATTGAACGGATTTCTGCTGAATTTTTCCTCTTATCTTTCGAATAAAACGGCTTAAATAAATTTTGCTTATTCCTCCCTGAATTTTCTCAGCACTAGATTTTAATTGAAAAGGTGCAGAAATAGCCACGGCAGCTTTTATTTTCTCAGAAACTTCCTTTCTACCCAGATAATTCAGTATCTGATCGCCTCCTAATGAAAAGCCCACTAGAAAAACTTCTTCAATATTCTGTGCTAAAACGTAATTTATAACTGCTTCCAAATCTCCTATAGACCCATGATGGTATAAGTTGGGAAGTAAATTCATTTCTCCTCCACAACTGCGATTATTCCAAGCAAAGACTGAGTATCCTTTTTCTATAAAAAAGTTAGCACAGGCGTTATTGTAGTTTTTCTTTGAATCGCCTTCTAACCCGTGACACAGTATAATTGCTTTTTTAGATGTTTGCATTACATAATCTAAAAGTAGAAAATCGCCATCTGTCAAGAACAATCGTTTTCGCTGATATTCTGGCGATTCCAATTTTCTAATGATTCCAGAATAAATAGTAGATATATGCCCATTTTGGAAAATGAAGTCCGTTTCATAAGAAGAATTACTTATATAAGGCATAACAACAATCTCTTATTAGTTAATACTTGCTTTCCTTAAAGATAAGCGTTATTTATATTTATATATGGCGTGGGAGTAAAGAATATTGCACCTATCACTATCAGCCTTATCTGTCAACTACTGAGTATATTAAATATTGAGATTAGGTCCTAAAGAAAAACACTTTTAAAGCTTATAGAAACTTAGAGATTTCACCGCATTTCTAAGTATTATAAGTTGGCTTATTTAGCATGAAACACTTTATGTAAAGAAAAATAAAAAGTATTAGTTAATTTTGGCGTAATAATTGTTCTATTATAAACAGAATATACTATTTTAGTAACTTTAAAATTAAAAATAAAAAAGATGAAAAATTTATTTACAATAATTGCGTTTGCAGCTACTATGCTTTTTGGTATTCAAAACATATCAGCACAGTCTTTATCTGTTGACAAAAACAGACCTGAAGTAATTGCAAAAGCAGAAACTGCTGAATTAACTGAAACTTTAAACCTAAACGGGGAACAAAGTAGAACGATTTTCAGAGCTCTTGTTGCTAAAGAAATAAACTACCAAAAGCATATTGAGGGTAAAGATGCAACAGACGCAAATGTAATCGCAAATAAGAAAAAATTTGACTCTTCATTAGATGATATTATGAAGAAAACCTTAACCGAGGAGCAATACGCTAAATGGAACAAAAACAAATAATTAGTGATTATAATTATAGTTGCAAAACCCTTTCTCTTTAAGATGAAAGGGTTTTTTTATACCACTTCCGCAACTACAAAAGTACTTCCTCCTATAAAAATCAAATCGTCTTTTAAAGCTGCAGTTTTCGCTGCTTCAAAAGCGCTATTCACAGAAAAATAGTCATCGCCTTTTAGTCCAAAACCTCTTGCTTGTGATAAAAGTAATGAGGCATCTAAACCACGTGGAATATTTGGTTTGCAGAAATAGTAAGTAGCATTTACAGGAAATAGTGGAAGCACAGATTCCAAATCTTTATCGTTAACCACTCCCAAAACTATATGAAGATTTTGATAATCTTCGTTTTGCAATTGTTTAAGAACTAGTTTTAAACCTTCCTTGTTGTGACCTGTATCACAAATTACTTTTGGGCTTTTATTCAAAATTTGCCAGCGCCCCATTAGGCCAGTATTTTTGACGGTATTTAAAAGTCCGTTTTGAATATTTTCTTCAGAAATCTCCCAACCTCTGTTTTGTAGAATCTTCAATGCACTTAAAACAGTTTTAATGTTTTTCTGCTGATAAATTCCCTTTAAATCTGAAAAATAGTTAGACGAGTCTATTGCCTCGGCAAATTCTATTGCAGAATTTTTCTCTACAGCAATTCTTCTAAAAACATTTTCAGTTTCTGAAACAGCCTCACCAATTACTACTGGAATATTTTCTTTAATAATTCCTGCCTTTTCAAAAGCGACTTTTTCTAGAGTATCCCCTAAGAACTTTGTATGGTCTAAACCAATATTTGTAATCACAGAAACCTCTGGAGAAATAATGTTTGTACTATCTAGCCTACCTCCCATTCCTACTTCAATAATAGCTATATCGACCTCCTCCTCTCTAAAATAGTCAAAAGCCAAACCTACCGTCATTTCAAAGAATGACAGTTGATTGCTTTCGAAATACGGTTTATGCCTTTGTACAAATCCTGAAACATATTCTTCAGGTATCATATTACCGTTAATCTTAATTCGCTCTCTAAAATCCTTTAAGTGAGGCGAAGTATATAATCCCGTTTTATAACCAGCCTCCTGAAATACAGAAGCAATCATATGACTTGTACTGCCTTTTCCATTCGTTCCAGCCACATGTACGCTCTTAAAGCTCTTTTCTGGATTGTTTAAATAATTGGCAAGGGTAATTGTGGCAGACAAATCTGCTTTATAGGCAGACTGCCCTACTCTTTGATACATTGGCAATTGGTTAAAAAGCCATGCTATGGTTTCAGAATAATTGATAAGACAGAGATTTAAAAATGAATAAAAAAATTAAGCCTTTATAAATGCATTTTTATTGCACTAATAAAGGCTTAAAGATAACTATAAATGAAGTTTTTTTAGAATCTAAATGATCTATTCAGACAGACTAAATCTGTAAATGATTTTCCCTACTTGTTTTGCAGGTGCTTTATCGTCTGCATTAAATTTTGTTGCTAGTGCAGCACGTCTAGCAGGCTCTATAAGACAGCGAGAGTTGTTGGTTGTTCCACGTACTCCAGGAGTAGCGTTTATTACTTTTCCACTTCTATCCACCTCTATACTAACTACTACCGTTCCAGCCTCGTTACAGTCTTGTACAAACTTTTCTTTGTTAAGTGCTTTTCTTCCTCCTAACATATAATTTCCATCCCCATCTAGGCCTTTCCCTGTTCCGTAATAAGAGCTTGCATTAGGATCACCATCTGGGCTTCCTTTATCTCCAGGCTTTCCATCGTTCCCTTCGCCACCTTGTGCAGTGCCATCACTTTTAGGTCCATTTAAGATGCTTGATAGTGCATCAGTAGTTGACTTGTCTGGTTTTGGATCTGGTTTTTTTACCTCTTTTTTAGGTTCTTCTTTTACTGGAGTCTGGGTTTGTTCTTTCTTCGGCTTCTCCTTTTTAATAATTGGAGCGTCTTCCGTATCTTGCGTAACTACCTCTTCTCGTATTTCAGTTTTAGGCTGAGAAACGGGTTCGGGAGTAGTGTTTTTAGGTGCAGACTGAATTCTATCTACAGGCTGTACTTCCCCACTTCCAGTTTCAGTTGTTCCAAAATTAATTGCAATTCCTTGCTCTAGTGGTGGGTCGAGATACTTCATACCCACATAAAACAATAGAATTAAAATAATCACATGCACGATTACCGTGATGATCATACTTTTACGTTTATGTTCTGTATCTAAAAGTTTCATGCTTCGATTTCGCTTAGTAACCGAGATTAGGGTTTGTAGTAAAAATTATTTTAATAGTAAGCAGACCGCTTACTTCAATAGGACAATGTTCACTTTTAATTAGGTCTTACAGCAAGGACTACCTTAAACTTATTTCTATTTGCAATATCCATTACAAATACAGCGTCTTCAATAGGCACCCCTTCTTCGGCTCGCAAGATAATTGTTGGTTCATCTTGACCTGCAAGAACTTTTTTTAGTTCATTTTCAATACTATACTCGCTTACACGCTCCTTATCTACATAATAGGCTCCATCTTTTGTAATACTTACGGAAGCTTTTTGCACATTAGAAGTTTTTCCTTTTGCCTTAGGTAAAATTAAATCTAAAGCATCTGGTGTAATAGCAGGCGAAGTAAGCAAGAAAAAAACTAATAACAGAAATACTATATCTGTCATTGAGCTCATGCTAAATTCGGCACTAACTTTATTTCTTCCTCTTAAATTCATTATACAGGTTCGTTTAACATGTCTAGAAAATCTACTGCAGTGGCTTCCATTTGGTGAACCACTTTATCTGTACGCACTACTAAATGGTTGTAACCCATATAGGCAATAATACCTACTATTAATCCTGCTACTGTAGTTGTCATCGCTGTATAAATACCTTCAGCCAAAGCTCCCATTTCTGCTTGACCACTACTTGTTGCAAGTTGGTGGAAAGCTAAAACCATACCAATTACAGTTCCTAAGAAACCAATCATAGGTGCAGCACCAGCAATAGTTGCTAAAACACTTACGTTTTTCTCTAATTTGTAAACTTCTAAACGTCCAGCATTTTCAATTGCCGTGTTTATGTCTTCCAAAGGACTACCAATTCTAGAAATTCCTTTTTCAGTTAGGTGTGAAACTGGTGTATTGTTTTGAGCACACAAAACTTTTGCAGCTTGAATATTACCCGAGCTAACATTATCTTTAATCTGATTCATAAAGTTGTTATCCATTTTAGACGCCGCTTTGATTGCAAAAAGACGTTCAAAATAAATGTAAACTGCCACAAAGAGAAGGATAAACAGTACACCTATAATTATTTGCCCTGCAACGCCTCCGTTTAACAACAGATCCATTATTGATAAAGTTTTCTCTTGAGCTTCGACTGGTATGCCTTCAGCGATGGAATCGGTATCTTGTGCTATATCAGCACCCTCTTGAATAAAGAAGTTTAACATAAATAAAGTTTTGTTTTAGTGAATAACGGAAATTAATTATAGAAATTGTTATAAGTTATGAAATATAATTTTTCAAAATAAGAAGAAGTTTAATGCAAAAAAATACAGCCCAATTGCACCAATTAATTTCAAAACAGAAAACTTCTTCCTATCTCTACTTAGTAAATTATAATAACTCTTTTAAAGCAATTTCGAAAGCTGTTTTACTAATATTCGTCTTTGAGTTATTTTTGTCGAATGTATTCTGAATTGCTTTTTTAATAGTATTTGAAATATCATTAAATATAGCTTCATCAGTCATTTCAACTTTGCCTTCCATAAAATATGCGAATGCACGTGCCATTCCACAGTTACTAATAAAATCTGGAATTAAACTGATACGCTCATCTGTGTATTCCATAATTGAACCAAAGAAAATTTCTTTATCAGCAAAAGGAACGTTTGCTCCACAGCTAATTACCTCAAGACCAGTATCAATCATTTGAGAAATTTGCTCTTTAGTAATTAACCTTGAAGCAGCACAAGGCGCGAAAATTTCGGCCTCGAGATTCCAAATTTTTTCATCTATTTCATCAAAAGAAAGCATATTATCTGCTACTAAGGCGTTTCCATTTTTATTAAGGAAAAGCTGCCTTACCTCTTCTAGAGAATAACCATCCTTATTGATGATTCCACCATCGCGGTCGATAATACCCACAATTTTGGCACCCATTTGCGCAAGGTAATACGCTGCAGCAGAACCTACATTTCCAAAACCTTGAACTATTGCACGTTTTCCTTTTACCTCACCACCATAAATTCCGTAGTAGTGCTTAATAGCTTCAGCAACGCCAAAACCAGTAACCATATCGGCTACTTTATAATCTCTTGATACATCTGGGCAATACTCCAAACTTTCCAATGTTTTGCTTACACCATTTCTCAACTGACCAATTCGGTTAATTTTTTCGGCTTCTGAAGGTGCAAAATGCCCATTAAACACCCCTTCCTGTGGATGCCATAAACCGCTTTGTTCAGTAAATGGTATTACTTCAGTTTTCTGATCTACATTCATATCACCACCAGTACCATAGTATCCTTTCAATAACGGAGAAACAGCTTTAAACCATCTTTCTAAAACTCCTTTTTTACGAGGATCGGCAGGATCAAAATTAATTCCAGATTTGGCACCTCCAATTGCAGGTCCCGAAACTGAAAATTTTACTTCCATAGTTTTAGCAAGAGAAAGTACTTCATTCATATCAAGTCCTTTTCTCATTCTAGTTCCACCACCAGCAGCTCCACCTCGCAATGAGTTGATTACCGTCCAACCTTCGGCTTCTGTTTCAGGGTCTTTCCAATGGAATACAATTTCAGGATCTTTTTCTTCGTACTTTTTAAGCAGTTCTTTCATTATTATATTTAGCATTAAAATTCTCCTTTGCGATTGCTTAGGAGAGTATTGACTATTTATTCATTTATACCATTTCGGCAAAAGCAAATATAAAACTTGTAAGAGTTTATAAGTGGATTTTAAGAAAAATTATGGAAGATAGATTTTTCCAGAAGAATGGTCCTTTGAAGCCCCGGTAACACTAGCTAAACAATTAACTTCGCCACGTAACTTCAAGACTCCCAAAAGCCCAAATATCAACGCTTCTTTATATTCAACAATTTCCGAAGTGGGAATTATAACATTAACAGTTGAAATCTGCTTTAATCTTTTAATCAAAAATGAATTATAAGCTCCGCCACCCGTAATTAATACTGAAGCATTGACATTGAATTGAGCCTTGAGTTGAACAGCAATATGTTCGGTAAAAGTTCGTAAAACATCCTTGGTTGAAATGTTAAACGAATCTATTAAAGGAAAGATACTTTCTTTCACCCACTCAAGTCCTAAAGATTTTGGAGGCTTTTCATAATAAAATGATAACGAATTTAACTGCTGAAGCAAAGTTTGATTTACCTCACCTGCTTCAGCAATTTTTCCTCCTTCGTCATACGCTTTACCAAGCTTTTCTGCATATTTATTTAATACGATATTCGCTGGACAAATATCAAAAGCAATTCTTTTATTACCTTCTTCATAAGAACAGTTAGCAAAACCTCCAAGATTTAAGCAATAGTCATAAGCTGAAAACAATAACCTATCGCCTATAGGAACCAAAGGTGCGCCTTGTCCGCCAAGGTTTACATCCTCCACTCGGAAATCGCAAACCACCGTCAATCCAAGTAATTTTGAAATATGAGGTAAATTTCCAATTTGTAATGTTATCCCTTTATCGGGTTGATGTAAGATCGTATGCCCGTGACTACACACCGCATCAATATCTTGAATATCGTGTTTTTCAATAAACTTTGTAATTTCTTCAGCAAGCTTTTCGGTGTACCTTAGGTTTAAAACCTCAAGTTTATCTTCAGAATAGTTTATTGCTTCTTGTAAATCGTTTTTCCAACCTATAGAATACGGTACTGTTTCAGCTGCACGAATATGGAAATTCCAGGAGTTGCCTTCAACATCACCCTGAGATTGATCTAAAATCTGAAGCGAAGTAGGAATATCTTTATTTATTGAGACATTTAATTCTAATTCCACCAAATCTATCCCATCCAAGGATGTGCCGCTCATTACACCAATAATACGATAAGTTTCTTTTGTCAAAATTTGAAGAATATTTTAAATTTAAATATACCAATGATGATACTAAAAATTTCATATTAAGAGAACCAAATTCTAAATAAAATTCAGATAAGATAAATATCGACAGAATTTTGCTCTAATCTATTGAAAAGTAGCGTTTGATGTTTCTTTATAAATTAGGAATTGTCTTTTTGGAATTTACATTTTATAAGTATCTTTGCCCTTTCTTATAAAAACACAATTTTCACTTATAATAAGCCCTATGGATTTCAGTCTATCCGAAGAACATTTAATGATTCGCGACGCAGCTCGTGATTTTGCACGCACCGAACTTTTACCAGGTGTAATAGAACGTGATAACCAACAAAAATTCCCTGCTGAGCAAGTTAAAAAAATGGGCGAACTCGGTTTCTTAGGAATGATGGTAGATCCAAAATACGGTGGAGGCGGAATGGATACTGTTTCATACGTTCTTGTTATGGAAGAGTTGAGCAAAATTGATGCTTCTTGCTCTGTAATTGTTTCAGTAAATAACTCATTAGTTTGTTATGGTCTTGAAAAATTTGGAACTGAAGAGCAAAAACAAAAATACTTAACCAAGCTAGCTACTGGTGAAAAACTTGGCGCTTTCTGTTTAAGCGAACCAGAAGCAGGTAGCGATGCTACATCTCAGCGTACTACAGCAATAGATAAAGGTGACCACTACGTATTAAACGGAACAAAAAACTGGATTACCAATGGTGGGTCTGCAGATTTCTATTTAGTAATCGCTCAAACTGATAAAGAGAAAAAACACAAAGGAATCAATGCTTTCATAGTTGAAAAAGGCTGGGAAGGTTTTGAAGTTGGTCCTAAAGAAGATAAATTAGGAATTAGAGGTAGTGATACTCACTCTTTAATTTTTAACGATGTAAAAGTGCCAAAGGAAAATAGAATTGGCGAAGATGGTTTCGGTTTTAAATTTGCCATGAAAACACTTTCTGGAGGTCGTATTGGTATCGCTTCTCAGGCCTTAGGAATTGCATCTGGTGCTTACGATTTAGCTCGTGAGTATTCTAAAGTACGTAAAGCTTTTGGTACAGAAATTTGTAACCATCAAGCTATCGCATTTAAATTAGCTGATATGCACACTAGCATTGAAGCTGCTCGCCATTTAGTAATGAAAGCTGCTTGGGATAAAGATCAAGGAAACAACTACGATATGAGCGGTGCAATGGCTAAACTTTACGCTAGTCAAGTTGCAATGGACGTTACTGTTGAGGCAGTTCAAGTTCACGGTGGAAACGGTTACGTAAAAGAATACCACGTAGAGCGTTTAATGCGTGATGCAAAAATTACACAGATATACGAAGGTACTTCAGAAATACAGAAAATTGTTATTTCTAGAGGATTGTTACAAGACTAGATTGAAACATCTATTTTAAGCAAAATACTTTCTTAGATATTATAAAACCCTTGAAAATTCAAGGGTTTTTTTATGTCTTAATGTTTTATAAATTACAATGTGATAGACAGCTTGGGTAATTACAAAGCAATATCCCAACACTCAAATTATATCGAAAACCAATCAAAGTTTATATTTCACTAGTCGCTTGATTTCAATTTGTGTGAAAAACATAAATAAAAAACAGCATTGAAGTCCTGAAACTATAAAAAGAAATTCCAAACCAATCCAAAGCGCAATACTGCATCGCGATAAGGTTGTCTTGGTGCGGCAAAGTGATCGTTATTCCCGCCAAATAAGGAGGTAAGGTTTTCGTACACGAAATAAATACGGGTTTGCCTAATTTTAGCGTTAAAAAATACATCTACCAATGGATACCCTCCGAGTTTCTGATCGTTCTGCACGTAAAATTCAGCAAGCACAGGATCGTAAGCATTCATATTATATTCGGTAAAATACTTGAACGTAACCCCTGTTTGCATAAACAACGCACGTTTAAACCAATGGTCTTGATAGTATAGTGAGTTTCTAGTAATTAATTGAGGCACGTTAAACACATTATCTCCATTAAAAACCTGCTGATACATTATTGTATTTTCCAAAGCAAAAACCCCAAATGTAAATTCTTTTTGTGCTTTTATTTTAAGGTAATCTACACGCTCAGAAGCTTGTATTGGCGACGGAGTACTGTCGTTTTCTCTAATTCCAAAATAGGTGTAATCGTCAATACCCGTATAGCTCACAGAAGCATTTCCAAACCTCTTGGTGTTTATCTCAAACTTTAGCTCTTGCGTTTTTACATTGTTCAAATTGGTTTTCCAGTTGTAATTTTGGTAATCACTTTGATATAATTGAAAATTAAAATTTGGAGCTACAGAGTGAGTTGTTATAGTTGCCTTCGCATTGTACTCTTCATTTAAGTCGTATGAGGCAGCGGCTTGCAGGTAATTTGCATCAAAATCTCCAGCCATATTAATTGCTCCTTTTCCTGATAATTTAAACCCGCGATATTCCTTTTCGTATGCTGCTCCAGCTTCTATAATATTTCCTTTAATCCTGTTTGTAATTCTATTTTCATCGAGAATTAAAACCGAATTATACCCGTAATTAAAATCGTTATAACCTGCCCAAGCAGTAATTTTCCCCAACAATGAACTGTTATAGTCGGCGTAAGCTTTTACATTAAAATCTTCTAGCTTTGTTTTTGTGTACAAATCGGCATTTTCATACGACGGACCAAAGGTACTAAAGGGGGTGTCCTGCTTGTACTCAAAAAACTTATCCTCATAGCTTAACACGTTTCCGATTGTTAAAACAGAATAATTTGTACTATCGCGCTGGCTGAGTAGTTCATAATAATGATCTGCGTAAAAACGAAGCCCTTCTAGTTTGTTTTCAGCATCTTCAAAATTTACATCCAATCTACCTCGATCGCTAAACTCAGGGTCACCATTTATAAATAATCGCAGTGAATTATCTGTTAAACCACCATTTTCTTGATTCATTAAATCCTGTGCTGCAACGTGAGCCCGAATGACATATCGGTTGTTTTTTGTACGGTAATTGGAAGTAAAAAGAAAGTTTCCTGTACTCGTTAATATATTTTGATATTTTCCAAGCGATCGCACTCCTTTATAACCAATAGAAAAGTTAAACTGCGGTGAGGTATTTACCGTGAAAAAAGCATCTAATTGCTGCCCTTGATTATAAGCTGTTTTAAAATACAACTCGGTAAACGGTGTAGGCACATTAAAATAGTTTACTTCTTCAATTTCCTTATAGTTAAAATGTCTCGCTTGCGCTGCAAAAAGTGGCTTTAAGTTTAATTTATCAAAGGAATACGCTAGTGAATTATAGGTTTGACCCACGTTGGAAAACTGTAATAATTCAAAATTATCTCTTCTCAAATAATTGAATTTGTATTTCTTATAAATACTAAGTGTGGTATCTACATAAGTAGTATCTCTATCGTGAGAAATGATTTTATAAAAATCTATTGGAGGTTTCTCCTTTTTGGGAGTGTTATTTTGCGAATACACAGTTCCCGAAGCGAACAATATAAGAAGTAGCAATAGGAGTCTTTTCATCTTCGAGATAACTTTTGGGCAAAGGTAATTTATTTTTAATTGAAAGAGAACTGGTAAAAATTTCAAATAACAATATCCAAATTTCAAATAAACTCCAGAAATGAAAAGTCAAAATTTCAATTGAAAAGGGTGATTGGTAAAATTTTGGAATTTTAATAACATTTTAATTAAAGTAGGTATATTAAGTTTAGTATTAATGAATAATATGATAACTATTATAATTGATTAATGTAAATATAATTGTTCATTTTTTTTCATTGCCAAAAAAAACGAACCAAAAAAAGTCTAGGCAGAACAAAACTTTACTAAAAATTTCCCTCGTTACGGCGTAAACTAAAGGTTCACTTAAATTTACACACTATATCTAATAGTTTTTAAACTGTTAGAATTAAAATAATTTTAGCGGTTGGCGCAAGTTTGCTTAATCCTCCACTCACATCATTTTTTCGTAAAATTTTGCTAAGCCATAGAATAGCATTCAAAATTTGAAATTTTTAACAAACAACCCACTTAAAATGACATAGAGAAGAATTTTGAAATTTTGGAATTTGGATTTTAAATATTTGGTGTTTTTTAATTAGCCGGATTTATAAAATTTAATGAGATTTGTATTTAGTATGCTTAAACTAAAAATAAACAACAATCTTCTAGAATGCGGCACCGATGAGGCTGGCCGCGGCTGTTTGGCTGGACCTGTAACGGCGGCGGCTGTAATTCTTCCCGACGATTTCCAGCATCCTTATTTAACAGACAGCAAGCAACTTTCAGAAAAGAAAAGATTAGAACTAAGAGCTATTATTGAAAAAGAAGCTATTTGCTACTCTGTAGTACATATTATGATGGATGAAATTGATAAAATAAACATCCTAAATGCTTCTATTTTAGGAATGCATCGAGCGATAGCAGGTCTATCTACACCTCCTGAATTTATTGCGGTTGACGGAAACAAGTTTAAACCTTTTAACGATACGCCATTTGAATGTGTAGTAAAAGGAGATGGGAAATATTTGCATATTGCAGCAGCTTCTATTTTAGCAAAAACCCATCGCGATGAGTTTATGCATGAAATCCACGAAAAATTTCCGCAGTACAACTGGAAGAAAAACAAAGGATATCCAACCAAGGAGCACCGGGAAGCTATTCGCGAATTAGGAAGTTCAATTTTTCACAGGAAAAGCTTTAAACTCCTACCCGACCCAACTTTATTAGATTTATAAATTATCTCCTTAATAATAGTGTATCAATTATGGAGGAGAACTGTTGACAACCCGTCAATAAACTATTTAAACAATATGCTAAACGATTGCATTACATTGCTATTTTTGTTTTATGGGAAAAATTAATAGAAATTTATTCGCGGTTTTACTTTTCATCCCAATCCTTTTGGGAGTCTTTGCAAGTTGTGATAACTCACCTTCAAAAACAGGAACACTAATGGATTTTGTTCCAGAAAATGCCGCTGTAGTTTTTAAGATCTCAAATTTCGAAAACTTACAGGCAGATATAGAAAATAGTGCACTGCTTTCTAAGTTCGAAAACACCGAAATCTATTCTTATTTCACTAAAAAGGATAAAATACTTAAAAACCTTCACCCAACTTCTCAGAGTCTTTTAAGTATAAATAAAATTAACGATTCTGTTTCTGCTTATACTTTTATCACAAAACACACAGATAAACTATTTCAGTTAGATTCTGTTAAAAACAAATCTGTTGAAACTTTAACGTTAGATAAAAAGTCATTTCAAAGGGTTTCAATTGATGAAAACACAGCCTATTCAACGATTATTGATAGTGTATTAGTTGTTTCGTCGTCCCAACAAATTATACAGGACATTTTAAATGGGAAGACCGAGGGTGATGCCACCTTTAAAAAAGTGTTTAATTTACCATCCTCCAACGATTTTACAGCCTTACTGCGCGGCAAAAAAGAGGCTATAAATGACTCAACAAAAATAAATTTCACATCTTGGAGCGCTTTAGACATTAACTTTTCTTCAGAGAATTTTACAGCAACTGGAATAAGCATGGCTACAGACACTATTCCTCAACTGCTTAATATTTTTGAAGGTCAGATACCACAACAAAATGACGTTGCGCTGTTAATCCCTTCGGATGCAAAAAGTGCTTTAAGCTTTACCTTTAACGACGCAGAAAGTATCCAAGAAAAAATTCGCCATTATAAAGGTGATACAAAACCTATACAAACTACTGGTATATTCGGGTCGGTAAGTGAGGCAGGGATAATCGAACTTAAACAAGAATCTGCAATTTTCATAAAAAGCATTGACGCCTTATTAACTAGCGATGCATTAGCCCGCTTTGTTACTTCAAAAAGTTCATTTCGTGAAGTTGAAATTAAAAGTTTTAGCGAGCCAAAATTGTTTAGAGAAACCTTCTCACCGCTTATCAATTCTGAAAAAGCTAACTATGTATTTCAGTTGGATAATTTTTTCGTTTTTACAGAAAGTGAAATTTCTGCGCAACAGATTATCAGTGATTATCAAAACAACAATACATTAAAAAACACATCATATTTTGAAAACACTATTGTAGATTTAAGCACCGCTTCTTCATTGTTAGTTTTAAAATTACAAGGAGATTTATCTGAGTCGCTATCTCTGTTTTTTGAAAATGACAATACTTTTAAGAAAATTTCATTTGAAAAGTTTCCACTAGCAGCTATACAGTTTAGCTACGATCGCAATTTCGCTCACGTTACTTTAAGCTGCAAAGAAGTAGGTGGCAATGTAAAAAAATCGTCAGAAAAAGTTTCAGAAAAATTCAATGTAAAACTTGAAAACACGATTTTAAATGCTCCGAAACTCGTTAAAACCAAGAATGGAGAAAGTAAAATTGTGGTACAGGATATTACGAATAAACTTTACTTCATTTCTGAAAGCGGGAAAATTCTTTGGTCAAAAAACCTAGATTCTGCAATACTCGGCGAAGTTGAAGAAGTTTCCATTTCAGGAAACAAACACATTGCGTTTACCACTAAGAGTGCTTTCTACCTATTAGATAGAAATGGAAAAGATTCAAAATCGTTTCCTATAAAGTTTAAAGATGAGGTAACACAACCCCTTTCAGTGTTTGACTACGACAACAATGGAAATTATCGTTTTGTAGTTATTCAGGACAAGGAAGTGCTTATGTACGATAAAAACGCAAAACTTGTTACAGGCTTTGGTTTTAAGAAAGCGAAAAGCTCGATAGTACAATCGCCAATTCACATTAGAATGGGAAGTAAGGATTATATCGTAATCGCAGAAGAAAACGGTAGTTTAAATATTTTAAGTCGCGTTGGGAAATCTAGGGTTTCAGTTTCTAAAAAATTCAATTTTTCAAGTATTCCAATTGCTGAAGAGGACAACACTTTTGTGGTAATTACAAAAGAAAACACTAAAGAAAGAATCACTCCAGACGGTAAAGTGTCATCTTTAAAATTAGATGTTGGTGCTAATTATTGGTTTACAATTTCTGGAAACACAAAGGCTACTCTGGACGATAATTTACTGCGTATAAATGGCAAGCTAGCAGAATTGCCATTGGGAATCTACACACAACCTCAGCTTTATAAGATAAACAGAAATTACTACACTTCCATAACCGAAACTCAAGAGAAAAAGGTTTATGTTTTTGATGAAAATGGAAAACTTCAAAATGGGTTTCCTGTTTATGGAACATCAGAAGCGAGTTTAAGTCAAGGAAAACGAACTACAAACCTAGTGGTTAAAGGGGATGCAGATTCTGTAATAATGTATTCGATGTAAAAATTAGTGCGTTAGTTCTACAGTTTTTTCTCAAATAATTTTTAAGATGTACGGCTTTATAAGGCTATATTCATATAATTATTGGAATACTTGAGTAGAGAATAAAAGGTCGTTTTGAGCTGAATACCAATATTTATCTACTAAACTCAATACATAACCTCTTAAATTTTCCTTAAATCTATTAAAGGTTTCTTATATTTACAATTCTAAACATTCATAAAAATTATACCTAAAAATGAAAAAAAGTACTTTTAAACCACTACTGGTTTTAATCATTGCTTTATTTAGCTTTGGATTAAGTGCCCAGAACAATTCGTTGTGGACGAAAGCCCGCAACACAGACACAGAGTCTCTGCAGAAAGAATTTCGCAGAACTATGCCTGCAGAATACAGCCTATACAAATTAAATACTCCATCGCTAAGATCTGCATTAGCACAAGCTCCAGCTAGAAATACTGGAAATTCAAATGTAATTATAAAGCTTCCTTCAAATAACGGCGAACTTCAAAGCTTCCGCGTTTATGAAGCTTCAGTTATGTCTCCTGAATTACAAAACAGATACCGAAACATTCGTTCGTACACTGCAAAAGGTATTGACGACCCAACTGCTGTAGCGCGTTTTAGTGTATCAGACTTAGGATTACACGGTATGATTTCTTCTGGTAATCATTCTACTGTTTACATCGATCCGTTTACACAAAACAAAGATTTTTACATTTCTTACAATCTTAACCAACTTCCTTCTAACCCAGAAAGTTTTGAGTGTTTAGTTGAAGAAGCTGTAGGACCAGAGCCAAATTATAATGAAAGAAATGCCAATGATGGTATGTTAAGAACTTTCAGACTAGCGGTTGCAACAACGGGTGAGTATTCTCAATTTCATTTAAATGACCAAGGAATACCTGCTTCAGCTACAGACGAAGTTAAAAAGGCCGCTGTTCTTGCTGCTATTAACGTAACAATGACACGTGTTAATGGTATTTACGAAAGAGATTTATCGCTTACAATGATTTTAGTACCAAACAATACTGACATTATTTACTTAGACGCTGCAAGTGATCCATTTACAAATAACAATGCAGGAATACTTATCAACCAAAGTCAGACTGTGATTGATGCTGAAATTGGTCCTACAAATTACGATATCGGACATACCTTTAGTACAGGTGCTGGTGGTTTAGCTCAGCTAAGATCTCCATGTACTCCTAACAAAGCTCGTGGTGTAACAGGTACAAACAGTCCAAAAGGGGATGCTTATGATGTTGACTATGTATCACACGAAATGGGTCACCAATATGGAGCTAACCATACTTTTAATAATTCTTGTAATGGTAACCGTAATAACAGTACAGCTGTAGAACCAGGTAGTGGATCTACAATTATGGCTTATGCTGGTATTTGTAACCCTAACGTACAGAGTAGAAGTGACGATTATTTCCATGCAAGAAGTATCCAAGAAATGTGGATAAATATTTCTTCTGGTGTTGGTCAATGTGGTGTACAAACACCAACAGGAAACCAACCTCCTGTGGCAGATGCAGGTCCTGGACGTACAATTCCAAAGTCTACTCCATTTATATTAATGGGTACGGCTTCAGATCCTGATGGCGATGCACTTACTCATACTTGGGAACAAATGAACACTGAAATTGCTCCTATGCCACCAAGAAATACTTCAATTGGCGGACCAGCATTTAGATCGGAAGAGCCTTCAGATTCACCTGATAGATTTATGCCAAGAATTAATTTTGTTCTTTCTGGTGACCTTGGTGGAAACAATCCTCCAACAGCAAACAGATGGGAAGCAGTTCCTGCTGTAGGTAGAAACATGAACTTTAGATATACTGTTAGAGATAACGCTGCCGGTGGTGGAGCTACAGCAAGTGACAATACTTTTGTTACTGTTGATGGAAATAGTGGGCCATTTAAAGTAACTTCTCAGTCAGACCCTAATAACCCAATTAACTGGACTACACAAAGTACTGAAGTTATTACTTGGGATGTTGCAAATAGTGATGCGGCTCCAGTAAACTGCTCTAATGTTGATATTAAATTCTCAACTGATGGAGGTTTTACTTATCCAATTACTATTGCTCTTAATGTACCTAACACTGGAAGCGCAACTATTAACGTACCTAACGTAAACACAAACAATGGTAGAGTTATGGTTATGGCTTCTGATAATATTTTCTACTCTATTAACGATACTAAAATTATCGTAGAAGGAACTGTAGGTACTGAAGACTTCTCATTCGAGAACTTCTCAGTATACCCTAACCCATCTAGTGGAGTATTCAACTTAAGCTTTACTCCTAATTCTAGTGAAAACATAGAAGTATCGCTTTACGACTTAAGAGGTAGAATTATCAATCAGTTTATCTATGACGATGTTAATACTTCTGGAGTATTTAACAAGCAATTAGACTACAACTATATTGATAGTGGAATGTACTTCCTAGTGGTTAAAAACGGAAACAAAACTGCTACTAAGAAATTGATGAAAAATTAATTCTTAATCAAGCTTTTTAAACCATAAAAAATGGCCGTCTAAATATAGGCGGCCATTTTAATTTTATAGATATTCTGTATTAAAGTAAACGTAAGATTTAGTCGAATTTTATCATTTCAGAAATATGTCTCACTACCTGGGAGGTTTTATTTACATTAAAAATCAAATCAAATACAAGCCCTTCTTCGCTAACATCAACTAATAGTTTACCATCTGTTACTGGGTAATATCCCGCTTCTCCTTTACAGAAACAATGTTTTCCATAATATAAGTTTACATCAGCTAAAGCCGCATTTTCCTTTTTAAGATTTGTAGCTGCCTGCGGAATTTCGAAGTGGATAGTTTCCGAATAATTTCCATCTACCGTTCCCTCTGGTCCCTCTCTAAAGTAAGTGTATTCAACCACCATCGCATCCCCTTCTATCATTTCAGGGTATAAGGAACCTGTGCCGTCGTCCAGAATAGTTAACTTTTTATTCTTATATACTTCAATACCACAAGTACCATCGTCAGGACATCCAGAATTCTTATTTATAGTCTCTTCCATAGTATTTGTGTTAGTAATAACCGAATCGGTTTGTGTCGTTTTACAGGCGCCAACCATTAATAAAGGCAGCATGTATATTAGCAATTTCATAATTAAGTAATTTAAGGTTAGTGTTTGATTTATTGATTTTAAACCGTCTATACTTGAAATATACAAATACCAAACCAAATATTAAGCACAAAAGTGTTAAGGCTATATTTTACAGCTCCCGAAAAAATAGTTTGAAGAATTATTATGGGCTTACTTTTCCAGTTCTATTTCCAAGTCTAATAAATCTGGATTTTTAAAGTATTCTATAAAAGATTCCTTCAAAATCACTGTTTTTTGGTCTGCGGAAAAAGTTGCTTTAGGATTTGAAGCTTTTTTAATTTTTCTAGGGAAAGTGTAGTTCAACGTATACTTAGAACTACTTAAAAATGCTTCGGTATTTTTTAAGCTATCTACTTCTTTTTTATGACTTGCCTCATCTTTAATATAAGCGTCGCGCTTAAACACACCATTATTAAAGGTGTAAAGCACGCCAATACTCTCTTCTGAAGATTCTTTTTTCTTTCCTTCCGAAGAATTTGAATTTAAGTTTGGCGCCATATTACCCACCTGGCCTAAGCCCTCGTGAATATTATTTGCCTCACTTATATCTTTAAAATTTGTTGCAATATTATAAACCATTTCAGAGGCATCAGAATCTATTTTAATTCCGATGTTATAGTTTTCTAAGGCTTTTAATTTTTTTTGTTCAGAGGCTGAAAGCGTAGCGATACTATCTTTTTTCTCCTCCAAAAATTGCCTTATATGCACTATGGTATCAAGTTTCACAGGTACCGAATCTCCCATTGCTCCTGCACTAAAAGCCATCATCTCACTTAGATTAACTTCAACGCTTAAATTTCCAGAACCATCTTCGTTCATAACAAGTGTTTCTGAAAATTGACAACTCACAAATGAGATAGCTAACAGGCCTAGAATAATTAATTTTTTCATAAGTGTTTATTTATTAGGATTGTTTAATATAATTAAGGCAGCTATCACACCTGGAATCCAACCCAAAAGGGTTAGTATCAGAACTATTAAAACAGATCCACATCCTTTGTCTATAACGGATAGTGGTGGGAAAATAATTGCAAGTAAGACTCTCCAAAAACTCATAAAACAAATCTACGTTTTTTTTTGAATAATGAAGTTTAATTTAATTCGAATTCGTTTGCCCTGAAATTTTTGGCAATTTCACCCAATACATTTCATTTTATTAGAAATAATCACAACGAATAAAACCTTCAAAATATCACTATTCATTTGACAATTCTCTTCTCTTATTTCACATTTCATTTCCCTATCTTTGCAAATTCATTTTTTACATAAAATATATGCAACTTTCTGAACTAGAAATCATCCGTAGAGACAAATTAAAGCAGCTGCGAGAAATGGGAATCAACCCTTACCCTGCAGAACTATACCCAGTTACCGAAACCTCTAAAAAGATAAAGGAAAACTTTGAAGAAGGTAAAAAGGTGGTTGTTGCTGGAAGACTTATGTCTAGACGAATTCAAGGAAAAGCATCCTTCGCCGAACTTCAAGACGCTGAAGGTCGTATTCAAGTGTATTTTAACAGAGATGAAATTTGTACAGGCGAAGACAAAACGCTTTACAATGACGTTTATAAAAAATTATTAGATATAGGGGACTTTATCGGGATTGAAGGCGAGCTTTTTAAAACTCAAGTTGGTGAAAAAACCATAATGGTAAAAGATTTCACTCTTTTAAGCAAGGCTTTAAAACCACTACCTCAACCTCGTATTGATGCCGATGGTAAAGTACACGATGCCTTTACCGATCCAGAGCAACGTTACCGCCAACGTTACGCCGACTTAGTTGTAAACCCACACGTGAAGGAAATTTTTATAAAACGCACTAAGCTCTTTAATGCTATGCGTGATTTCTTTAATGAGCGTGGCTATTTTGAAGTTGAAACTCCAATTTTACAACCTATTCCAGGTGGTGCTGCTGCGAGACCTTTCGTAACGCATCACAATTCGCTTGACATTCCTTTGTATATGCGAATTGCAAACGAATTATACCTAAAAAGATTGATTGTAGGTGGTTTTGATGGAGTGTATGAATTCTCAAAAAACTTCAGAAATGAAGGGATGGACAGAACGCATAATCCAGAGTTTACTGCAATGGAAATTTACGTTTCCTACAAGGACTACAACTGGATGATGGACTTCTGTGAGCAATTGCTAGAGCACTGTGCTATGGAAGTTAATGGCACAACTGAAGCTACTTTCGGAGAACATAAAATCGACTTTAAAGCACCTTACCCAAGAGTTACAATGGCAGATGCTATTAAAAAATTCACAGGGTTTGACATTACTGGAAAAACTGAAGATGAAATTCGTCAGGCTGCAATAGACCTAGATGTACCAATAGATAACACTATGGGGAAAGGTAAATTAATCGATGAGATTTTTGGCGAAAAGTGTGAAGGTAACTTTATACAGCCAACCTTCATTACAGATTACCCTAAAGAAATGAGCCCGTTGTGTAAAGAACACCGCGATAATCCAGAACTAACTGAACGTTTTGAATTAATGGTTTGTGGAAAAGAAATTGCAAATGCCTATAGCGAGCTTAACGACCCTATAGACCAACGCGAACGTTTTGAAGCCCAATTAAAACTTGCGGATAGAGGTGACGATGAAGCAACAGCATTTATAGACTTTGACTTCTTAAGAGCTCTTGAATACGGAATGCCTCCTACAAGTGGAATGGGAATTGGTATGGACCGATTGATTATGTTTTTAACAAATAACGCTTCAATTCAAGAAGTTCTTTTCTTCCCGCAAATGCGTCCGGAAAAAAAGAAAGTTGAAATGAGCGAAGATGAAAAAGCCGTTTTCAATCTTTTAAAAGCTAATTCTCCAATTGACCTAGAAGAACTGAAAACACAAAGTGGTTTAAGCAATAAGAAATGGGACAAAGCCATTAAAGGTCTTACAAAAAGTAAGATTTCTAAAGTTGAAAAAACAGACGCAGGTTTAACTGTTTCTTTACTATAAGTTGAAAATTTGAAATTTTATAAAAGGGAGGCTCCATTTTGGATGCATCCCTTTTTTATTTCAGCAATTTAAACTACAAGTCTACACTTTTCTATTAGTAATTCAATATGAAAGAACAACCTAAAACTACTCCCCTACAAAACATCATCCGCTATGTATTTTACTTTAGCGGCTTAGTATGTTTTGGTCTTGGTGCTGCTTTTTCAATTAAAGTTCAGTACCTAGGTTTGCACCCCTGGGATGTGTTGAACGTAGCCCTTTACAATCAACTTGGACTAACTATTGGAACTTGGAGTATTATTGTAGGTTTAGCTTTAATTGGGGTATCACTAGTAGTCAGTAAGAAATACGTAAATATCGGTACATTTTTAAATGCCTTGTTAATTGGCCCCATAATGGATTTCTTTTTATGGCTAGATATTTTACCTAACGCAAGTAACACTTGGACAGATTACTTAATTCTATTAGTAGGGATTGTACTTATAGGAATAGGAGGCGGTTTATATGTTTCTGGTGGAGTAGGCGCAGGACCGCGCGACGGCTTCATGCTATCAATATCTGAACGCTTGCGATGGTCTATTAGCAAAGCTAGAATCTTGGTAGAAAGTATTGTACTAGTTATAGGGTATTTCTTAGGAGGACCTGTTTTTTGGGTGACTTTTATCTACACCTTCCTATTAAGCCCTATTTTTCAATATTCTCTTAAGTTCTTCAGTAGTTTGCGATTAAAGCTAGATAAAAAAATAAAGGTTCACTCTACTTGAACAAACCTTTATTTGTAATTGATTTCTATTAAAAAGAATATTATTTCTTTCTGAAGTAAATAGTAATTGGCACTCCATTAAAATCGAAGTTTTCTCGAAGTTTATTTTCTATAAAGCGCTTGTATGGATCTTTTACATACTGAGGCAGATTACAGAAGAAAACAAAACTAGGATATGGAGTAGGCAATTGCATACAGAACTTAATTTTTACATATTTTGCTTTGTATGCTGGTGGCGGATAATTCTGAATTATCGGTAGCATCACCTCGTTTAGCTCGCTAGTTTTAATTTTTTTGCTTCGGTTATTGTAAACCTCAACAGCTGTTTCAATAGCCTTGTAAATTCGTTGTTTCGTAAGTACTGAAATAAATACAATCGGCACATCTACAAAAGGTTCTATTTGCTGACGGATATACTTTTCGTAATCCTTAACACTACTTGTGTCTTTATCTTCAACTAAATCCCATTTGTTAGCAAGAATCACAATTCCTTTATTGTTTCGCTGTGCCAACCAAAAAATATTTTCAACTTGGCCGTCAAACCCTCTTGTGGCATCAAATACAAGAATAATGACATCGCAATGCTCGATAGCACGAACACTTCGCATTACAGAATAAAACTCTAAGTCTTCTTTTACCTTGCTCTTCTTACGAATTCCCGCAGTGTCGACTAAGTTAAATTCAAATCCAAAACGGTTGTATTTTGTATCTATACTATCACGGGTAGTACCTGCAATATCTGTTACGATATATCTATCTTCCCCAATAAGGGCATTAATAAACGATGATTTCCCGGCATTCGGGCGACCAACAACAGCAAATCGCGGTAACTCACTATCATCTGGTTCATCAGTATCAGGTAATGCCTTTACAAGATCATCCAAAAGATCTCCTGTACCACTTCCATTTATACTAGATAGATTGTATTGATATTCAAATCCTAAGGAATAAAACTCTAATGCGGCATTCACACGTGAAGCACCGTCAACTTTATTAATAGCTAGAAAAATAGGTTTTTTTGATCGTCTAAGCAGCTTTGCAACTTCTTGATCCATACCTGTAACGCCACTTTCTACATCTACCATAAAGATAATTGCATCGGCTTCATCTATAGCTAATTCTACTTGTTTATCAATTTCAGCTTCAAAAATATCATCGCTCCCTTTTACATAACCACCAGTGTCTATTAGCGAAAACTCTTTTCCATTCCAATCGCTCTTTCCATAATGACGGTCGCGAGTAACACCGCTCACAGCATCAACTATAGCCTCTCTACGCTGAATTAATCTGTTAAAAAAAGTGGATTTCCCAACATTTGGTCTCCCCACTATGGCAACAATGCTCATAATCTTAAATTTAGGGTGCAAAAATAGGTTTTAGTTCGCACAAAAAATACTATTTTAACCGCTTATAAAAAAATAGTTACTATTTGATATTTTAATATCATTTAAAACTGTAACACTTAAGACGAAGGATAAAAGGGTTTTATAACTTAAAAAACGCCTCGAAAATCAGATAACCTTCAGGTTTAAAACAAGGTTTATAGAATACTGAATCTTCTATTTAATTATTAAAAGTACAAGAGTGAATTATGCTTCCGAATGAAATAGTTTTAAGACCGCGATTTAAAATCGAGTTAGAACAACCACACTCACAAATACTTGGCAAATTCTCTGAAGCAAAAAACGCACAAGAGAGATTTCATATATCTTGTATAGACGATCATATCTTCATAAAACTTCCAAAAAACAAGCAGGATTTTTGGTCTCCACAACTTCATTTAGAAATTTCTGAATCCGAAAACACTAGTACCCTTCACGGTTTCTTTGGACCAAATCCAACGGTATGGACTATGTTTATGTTTTTTCACGTGGTAGTAGCGATATTGTTTATGGTAGATTTAATTTGGCTTTATTCCAACCATAATTTAGGAAACCCTATAGCGCTTCAAATCGGGATAGCAGTAGCATTAATAATTATCTGGTTCTTGCTCTATTTAGCTGGAAGTATAGGAAAGAAAAAAGGAAAACCGGGAATGCGAGAACTGTATGATTTTATGAATGAAGTTTTAAATTCTAATTAGCAGACGACTATTCCTTTCCAATAAAGTAGAAACATTTTTAAGTTTCACTTTTTAGAATTCTTCTTCGCTGGATTTTGCTGAAAACATTTTTCTAGCATTTCATATAGTTCAGGATGTTTTCTTTTAAAAAGCGCTGGCCGCTCAAAAAAATATTCTGAAGCTACTGCTAAGAATTCAATCTCACTAGTTCCGCCATACGCCCGAATATCAGATTGATTATTATTTATGGCTTCCATTTCCTCGTGCATTAATTTCAACCAAGGAGTAATATATTGTCGTTGTAGTAGTCGCTCAGGCACACCATCTGCTTCCCCATCCATTTTATCGATAAGGTGAACAAATTCGTGAACCGATGTATTTCCTTTATCGGTTTCATTCTTAAAACCGTGATGCAGTGCTTTTTTAGAAAGAATCATTTGTTTTTCAAATCTTCCCGAACCAACAAGGCCGGCGATAACACGCTTTTCACCATTCGTTTCAAACACAAGCTCGTCGTTGAAATTATCTGGGTAAAGAATAATCCCGCTTAAATTGTTATAATGCCATTCTTTAAAACCAAAAACAGGAATTACAGAACTTGCGGCAATTAGCACTTTATCCAATTCCTCTAAATCTGTATTAACGGCTTCAATATAAACTTCGCTTAAAAAAAGCATCATTCGCTCGCGAAACCCTTTTTGTTCAGATTCAGAAAGATTTCTGTAAAAAAGTACATTCTCCTTCAAAAGCGGTTTCCATTCCTCAGGAAATGGTTTAACTGGACGTTTTTTGTTTTGTGTAAAAGCATAAACCGCAAACGCCACTAATGCAATAAAGAGAATTACATAAATCATTACTTGTTATTATACCCAAAACGGCGTAATTGTCTCTCGTCGCTACGCCAATTTTTATTCACTTTCACATATAATTCAAGGTGAATTTGTTTTCCGAAGAATTTCTCTAGATCCTTTCTTGCTTCTATCCCTACTCGTTTTAAGGCCGAACCTTTATGACCAATAATAATCCCTTTTTGGGTATCGCGTTCAACCATAATCACACTGCGAATTCGGATTATGTTGTCGTCTTCAAAAAACTCTTCTGTATCAATTTCTACAGAATATGGAATTTCTTTTTTATAGTGAATCAAGATTTTCTCGCGAATAGCTTCGTTTACGAAAAAGCGTTCAGGCTTATCCGTTAGCTGATCTTTTGGATAGAAAGCTGGTGATTCAGGTAATAATTCGATGATTCGATTAAATACTTCAGGAACTCCAAAATTTTGAAGTGCTGAAATAGCAAAAATCTCGGCATTTGGTACTTTTTCTTGCCAAAGCTGAAGGGCTTCAGTAAGCAGCTCTTCATTCCCTAGGTCGATTTTATTTATAAGAAGTAATACGGGAATCTTGGCGTTTTTAATTTTATTAAAGAAAGCTTCATCTTTAAGCTCCTTTTCACCTAATTCTACCAAATACAATAATACGTCGGCATCCTCAAAAGCAGATTTCACAAAATCCATCATACTTTCCTGCAACTGATAAGCAGGTTTTATAATTCCTGGAGTGTCGCTCAATAACACTTGAAAATCATCCCCGTTTACAATCCCTAAAATACGGTGACGGGTGGTTTGCGCTTTAGAAGTAATAATTGAAAGTCGCTCGCCCACAAAAGCGTTCATTAATGTACTTTTGCCCACGTTAGGGTTTCCTATTATATTTACGAATCCGGCTTTATGTTTTGTCATTACTGTAGTATTAGTCTTGCAAATTTAAAGCTTAATTATTGAATGGATGGATTACAATTCATTTTTAAAAATTCATCATCGAAATCCGTACTTTTGTAATATGTTATTTCCAAAGAAAAAAATAGAGCTAGAAGAAGGTGATTACTACCTTACTCCTGAAGGATATAAATGTTTTACCGAACAATATCATTTAAAACGTGGGTATTGCTGCCAAAGTGGATGTCGCCATTGTCCGTATGGGTTTGATCCTTCCACTTCGCGGGTAGGTAAGAAAAATGTAAAGCGTCAATAAAAACTTTGCATACTCTATACCATTGCGTGAACCCTCGCACCGCAGAGTCGCAGAGGACGCAAAGAAAAATATACAACATGACTGAAAACGAGATTTCTTCAAAAATTATCGGTGCCTGTATAGAAGTTCATAAACAACTCGGACCTGGACTTCTTGAGAGTACCTATGAAATCTGTTTAGCTCATGAATTAAAATTAATGGGTTTGGAAGTGAAACAACAAGTAGCTTTACCTGTAGTTTATAAAGATATTAAACTTAACGCAGGATACAGAATTGATATGATTGTAAATAACAAAGTTATAATTGAAATAAAATCTGTAGATGCATTAGCACCAATCCATACGGCTCAATTATTAACCTATTTAAAATTAAAAGAATTAAAGCTTGGTCTCTTAATCAATTTTAATTCTGTAAAATTAATTGATGGACTTAAAAGAATAGCAAATAACTTATAACTCTGCGAGCTTTGCGCCTTTGCGGTTAACATTTTCGATGTAAAGCTACAGACGTTTCACAGAAAACATATAAATAATGAACTTTAAAGAACAAATACAACAAGGAATTCCTTCTGTTTTACCAGAAAAGAAGGCCTACGACCCGTCTATTAATCACGCGCCAAAGCGAAAAGAAATTCTAACTGACGAAGAAAAGGAATTAGCTTTACGCAATGCGCTTCGTTATTTTGAACCGAAACAACACGCCACCCTCCTACCTGAGTTTCGTGAGGAATTAGAAAAGTACGGACGTATCTATATGTATCGTTTCCGTCCAGATTATAAAATGTACGCACGCCCTATCGAGGAATATCCAGGAAAGAGTGAGCAGGCAAAAGCTATTATGCTAATGATTCAAAACAATTTGGATTATGCTGTAGCGCAACACCCACACGAACTTATTACTTACGGAGGAAACGGTGCTGTTTTCCAAAACTGGGCGCAGTATTTATTAACGATGAAATACCTATCGGAAATGACCGATGAGCAGACATTAGCTGTTTATTCTGGACATCCTATGGGACTTTTCCCTTCGCACAAAGACGCTCCAAGAGTTGTCGTTACCAACGGAATGATGATTCCTAATTACTCAAAGCCGGACGACTGGGAGAAGTTCAACGCGCTTGGGGTTACCCAATACGGACAGATGACGGCGGGAAGCTATATGTACATTGGCCCACAAGGAATTGTACACGGAACTACAATTACGGTTCTTAATGGATTTAGAAAAATTAAAAAGGCAACTCAAGGCGGATTATTTGTAACTTCAGGTCTAGGAGGAATGAGCGGTGCTCAACCAAAAGCTGGGAATATTGCAGGATGCGTTACCGTTTGCGCCGAAGTAAATAAAAAAGCCACAGAAACCAGACATTCTCAAGGTTGGGTAGATGAGGTTATTTCAGATTTAGACGAACTTTCAAAACGTGTAAAAGAAGCTACTGCTAATAAAGAAACAGTTTCTATTGCCTTCGACGGAAACGTGGTGGAAGTTTGGGAAAAGTTTGCAGAAGAAAATATTAAAATTGATTTAGGAAGTGATCAAACCTCACTTCACAATCCGTGGGCAGGAGGTTATTACCCTGTTGGATTGACATACGAGGAAGCCAACGATATGATGGCTAACAACCCTGAGCAATTCAAAAAGGAAGTTCAGAGAAGTTTACGCCGCCAAGTTGCAGCTATTAACAAACACACTGAAAAAGGAACGTACTTCTTCGATTACGGAAATGCATTTTTGCTAGAAGCTTCGCGTGCCGGTGCCGATGTGCTTTCTGATGAAAAAGGAAAAGAATTTAGATACCCTTCATACGTACAAGATATTATGGGACCAATGTGTTTCGACTTTGGTTTCGGACCTTTCCGTTGGGTTTGTGCTTCAGGAAAAGCAGAAGATTTACAAAAAACCGATGAAATTGCCTGTGAAGTTCTTGAGGAATTGATGAAAAATTCCCCAAAAGAAATCCAACAGCAAATGCAAGATAACATCACATGGATTAAAGGAGCTCAGCAAAACAAACTTGTTGTTGGCTCTCAAGCCCGTATCCTTTACGCCGATGCCGATGGAAGAATCCAAATAGCTTCTGCATTTAACAAAGCGATTTCTGAAGGGAAAATCGGACCTGTTGTTTTAGGTCGCGACCATCACGATGTATCCGGAACCGATTCTCCTTACCGTGAAACCTCTAATATTTACGACGGAAGTAGGTTTACTGCAGATATGGCTATTCAAAATGTTATTGGCGATAGTTTTAGAGGTGCTACTTGGGTAAGCATACACAACGGCGGTGGCGTTGGCTGGGGTGAAGTTATAAACGGAGGTTTCGGAATGGTTCTTGATGGTACTAATGACGCACAACGACGACTTGAAAACATGCTTTTCTGGGATGTAAACAACGGAATATCAAGACGTAGCTGGGCAAGAAATGACGAAGCGGTTTTCGCAATTAAACGCGCAATGGACAACAATCCAAACCTAAAAGTTACGCTTCCAAATTTCGTTGACGATAGTTTATTCACCTAAAAAATAAAATCTATGAAAGCACTTAAATTTTTACCGCTGTTGCTGCTTTTCGTTTTCACTTCCTGCTCCACCGTTCGTGTAGCAACTGATTACGATAAAGAAGCAAATTTTAATCAATACCGTTCTTTTGCCTTTTTTAAGCCTGGAATAGACAAGGCTAAAATAAGCGACTTAGACAAAAAACGAATCCTTCGTGCTATTGATGCAAACCTAAGTGCAAAAGGAATGTCGAAATCTGAAACTCCAGACTTACTTGTAAGTATTTTTACTAAAGAACGCGAGCGTGTTGATGTTTACAACAACAACTTTGGCTACGGTTGGGGATGGAGCCCGTGGTACTACGGAACTTACTATGGTGGAAGTAGCGTTTCACGCACTACTGAAGGCACACTTTTTATAGATTTAATAGATGCAAAAACTAACAATCTGGTTTGGCAAGGAATGGGAAATGCAGATTTAGTGACTAGCAATATGGAAAAGAAAGAAGAAAGGATTCGCGAGATTGTAGCTAAAATTTTAGCTGAATATCCTCCAGGATTGAAGAAATAACCCAACAAAAAAAGGCTTTTACCGAAATGTAAAAGCCTTTTTTTATTCTTGTAAGTATTTCTGTTACGAAAGACTTTTAGCAACCTTGCGACAAGCTTCAATGGTGAAATCTAAATCTTCATACGTTAAAGCATCAGAGATAAACCAGGTTTCAAAAGCACTCGGTGCAATGTAAACACCTTCGTTTAGCATTCCGTGGAAAAACTTTTTGAAGTTATCATTACTCGCAGCAGCGGCAGAATCAAAATTAGTTACTGGCGTTTCAGAGAAATGAATTGAAATCATCGAACCAAGACGATTGATTGTGAATTTTACATTTTCAGAGGTTAAGGCTTCACTTAATCCTTTATGTAAGTATGCTGTCTTTTCGTTTATAGAATTGTAAATATTTCGATTAGCATCTAATTCTTTTAGCATTGCAAGTCCTGCAGCCATAGCCAATGGATTTCCACTTAACGTTCCCGCTTGATAAACAGGACCAATTGGCGCTAAATAATCCATAATTTCTGCTCTTGCAGCAAAAGCCCCTACAGGCAGTCCACCACCGATAACCTTACCAAAGGTTACAATGTCTGCATCAATACCAAAAAGCTCTTGTGCGCCTCCAGGTGCAAGCCTAAAGCCCGTCATCACCTCATCAAAGATGAGTAAGATGTTATTATCATCACAAAGCTTTCTCAACCCTTGTAAGAAACCATCTGCAGGTGGAATACATCCCATATTTCCAGCAACAGGCTCAAGAATGATACAAGCTATTTCGCCTTGATTTGCAGCAATAGTTTCAGCTACATTATCTAAGTCGTTGTAAGTAGCAAGAAGAGTGTCTTTCGCAGTTCCTTCGGTTACACCAGGGCTGTTAGGCTCTCCAAATGTAATCGCTCCACTTCCGGCTTGAATTAGGAATGAATCACTATGACCGTGGTAACAGCCAGCGAACTTGATAATTTTATCTTTTCCTGTAAATCCACGTGCCAATCTAACAGCACTCATACACGCTTCAGTTCCACTGTTTACAAAACGAATTTTATCAACATTAGGAACCATAGATACGGCTAGTTTAGCAATATCGGTTTCAATTTCAGTTGGCATACCGAAAGATGTTCCGCTTTTAGTTTTGTCGATTACCGCATCCACTACAGGTTTGTGAGCGTGCCCTAAAATCATTGGTCCCCACGAATTAATGTAATCTACCAGCTTATTGCCATCTTCATCATATATATAAGCTCCTTCTGCCTTTTTTGCAAAAACCGGCGTTCCTCCCACCGATTTAAAAGCTCTTACTGGAGAATTCACTCCTCCTGGAATTACTTTTTGTGCTTCTACAAACAAAGCACTACTTCTTTGATAAATCATACTCATAACAAAATTCTTTATTTCTATATCACACCTAACGCTACACCACATAAATAAAAAGTGCAGATAGGTATATTTTAATGCATTATTATTTTGCTGAACCCAAGTATAAAACCTGGCCTACAGAAATGGTGTTATCTTTTAACCCATTGTATCTCTTAATAGCCTCCACAGTTACGTTGAAGCGTTGCGATATATTATACAAGGTATCGCCTGGCTTTACATAATACGTAGCGATTTCGATATCGTTGGAAGTAGGTTCCGATACTTTTCCGCCTAAAACCTCTTTGTCGAATCTATCTAAACGATATCTTTCAATAATACTAATAAGTTTTTCTGGATATTTAGGGTCTGTAGCATAACCCGCTCTACGAAGTCCTCTCGCCCAACCTTTATAATCGTCTATACGAAGACTAAACAAATCTTGGTAACGGCTGCGTTGCGTCAAAAACAGGGAATGGTCGCGGTACGAATACTTTGGATGTGTATATTTTCGGAAACACTCTTGCTTTTCATCATCGTCGTGATACGCTCTTTCGCCTTCCCAACCTGTATGGCATTTTATTCCAAAGTGGTTGTTTGCTTTTTGGGTAAGTTCGCCCGCACCAGCACCACTTTCTAAAATCCCTTGCGCCAAAGTTATACTTGCAGGGATCTTGTAATTTACCATATTGTCCTTTGCAATATCGCGATACTGATTTATATAAAATTCAACGCGCTCATTATACGAAAGGTTTTTAGGTATAATAACTACTTCCGGCTCTTCCGCTTTTGTCCCTTTTTCGTCGGGTTGTTGCACTTTTACAACACGCTCTGTTTTGGGTTTTTTTGTATAGCGAGTAGCTGTTTTTTTGGATTTACAACTCCCGAAAAATATTACACTAATTAGTGAAAGGGCGATAAGTCTAGCAATCATTTTATTCAATTGTAGGAAGGTTTTTCGTTTTCAACTTTTTATTAATACCAGCAATGCCTTGAAGGCCTCCAGTATGCACGGCAAAAATACAGCTATTTTCTTTGAAATACTCATTTTTAAGCAGCTCAAAAATACCGTACATCATCTTGCCAGTATAGACAGGATCTAACGGAATTGCCGTTTTTTCCTTAAACTCATTTATGAAACGTATTAATTTAGGATCTATTTTAGCATAACCCCCAAAACAATACGCATCGGTAATAGTATAATTAGTTTTAGCAGTGAATTTTTTAATTTCAGAAGTCTGAAAATTTCCTTTTAAAGCTGAAAATCCGAGTACATTTTGATGCTCTTCTGAAGCATTTATTAGGCCAGCTATTGTTCCTCCTGTGCCAACTGCAACACAAATAGTATCGAATTGTTTAGTGTGTTCGTCTAAGATTTCTTCACAGCCTTTTACAGCTAAATGATTACTACCCCCTTCAGGAATGATATAACATTTGCCTGTATTTTTTATTAATGAATCAAGAAAGGACTGACTGTCTTTATTTCGATACGCTTCACGTGAAATAAAAAGAAACTTCATGCCACATTCTTTAGCAAAGCTAAGCGTTGGGTTTTCAGAGATTTTACTTTCGAGTTCTTCCCCTCGAATTACTCCGATGGTTTTAAATCCCATTTCCTTTCCTGCTGCTGCCACTGCTGCTATATGGTTTGAATATGCTCCCCCAAAAGTAAGTAGCGTTTCGTGATTTTCTTCTTTAGCACGCAGTAGGTTGTATTTCAGTTTTCTGAATTTATTTCCTGAAACGAATGGGTGCAATAAATCTTCGCGCTTTACAAAAAGCGAATATCCATTAATGCCAAACAAACTGAGATCAACTTCTTGAATCGGGCTCGTAATATGAGTGGTTTTTAATGGCATTTGGCAAAGGTAAGAGTATATTTTAAGTACTTAAAAGCACTTCTAAAGAAAAGAGTTTTCTAAAACTCAAACCCAAAAACTCCAGTAACACCAAAGTCTCTTGCCCCTGGATTGTCTAGGTAGTTTCCACGGAAGTTAAAGTCTAACCTAAACACGCGGAAAATATTCCCGACACCTACACTCCACTCCCAGTAAATATCTTCAGGGGCTTTGTAAACAATGTTCGATGCGTTTAAATCTATATTTTCCTGCGAAATGGTTCCGTAAACAGCTCTAAATCCAACTACTTCACGTAAGTCTAACTTTCGAAGCAATGGAATTCTAGAGAAAACTCTTCCTCCAAAGTTGTGTTGTAAATGTAACGAAGCATAAGTATCGCTCACAAATTCGTAATAATCCAGCTGGGTAAAAGTGTTGTATAAACTAAAGTACGTTTGGTTTCCAGGAATTGGGTTTAGCAAACTTAAAGGCACAGCTCCAATGGTTGTTCCTACTTCCACAGTAGATAACAGTCGGCCAATTCCGCCAATATTCCACGGTTGTGTGTATAGCGCTTGCAACTTTTTGTATTCAAAATCTCCACCCATTACATCTTTTAAACCATAGCTATAGCCTGCAAAGAATGATGGGAAGTTTCCAGTGTTTATAACTGTTCGTTCCACCCCATACCCTGAAGTTTTTCTACCCGGGGTATAGAAGAATCCAAACTGAATTTCAGCTTGTTTTAAATGGCTTTTTACATCTCCTGTAAAAACGCCATCTTCCATCACTTTATAATCGATACTAAAAGTATCGGTAGCCGATTTTAATGTTCGGTAAGATCCTGTTAACCGAATGATGAAGTTTTTCCAAGGCTCAATATCAAACCCAATTGTACTTAGGTTTATCCTCGAAAGTCGGTCGTTAGACCCTACAGAAAGCAGTGAAGACGACGCAAGGCTACGCCCTAATACATCGTTGCTGTTGGTTAAACTCGAACCAGTTTGTTCTACATCTCTTCTATTACCTCCAAAAACTGTTAGTCTTGATTTTCTATCTAAAAGCCATTTGGCTGATAGTCCGTATTTAAACCTATCGTCTTTAAAACCATAGGCCCCAAAACCTTCTAATCGCCATTGGTCGTTCTGACTAAAGTACGTACGTCCTCCAAGGCGTATTCGCATTCCTTCGGCTTCATTAAATCCGAAGATTGAAAACACTGGACCAATATCAAAATTGTTTACTTCGTAATATCCACTTGCTAGGGTTGCACCAATATTATACAAGGCTTTAAAACGCCCAACTGTTTTCAAGGTGTCGAGCATTTTATATACTCCCTTTTCATCCTTACTAAGCTTCTCCATTCTGTTTTCATCCCAGAAATCATCAGGACGGTTATAAACATCGTAATTGTATGGATCTACTTGTTTGGTGTAGAATTTCTTGTCCTTAGGAATATCAAAAACATACTTATCATAAAGTGTTGTTCTTTTTCCATAGATACCTTTGGCAGCTTCTTTCTTCTGAAAACTAAAATCGCTTAAGAAGTAATCGCGGGTAATAAGGAAAATGGAGTCGTTTAACACATCAAACTCCTGCTCGATATACACATCACGTACCCAGTTTAGGTTTGCACTTTTTGAAGCTTGAAGATTAATTTCCTTAATCGCCCAAGTGGTGTCGTTTACCCAAAAATCTCCTTTAAAAGTAAGTTCGTTTTTACGACGTGGATAGTACACAATATTGTAACACCATTTGTTGTCACGATACGCACTGTCTTGAAGCACATAGTTGTACACATCTATTCCAGTGCGAGAAAGCGGACTGGTAAAAGCTTTATCAAAAAACTTTAGGTAGTTATCGTAAACGTCGTATTCGCTATAAAGATCTTTTATAAATGCAATAAGCGTTTGATTGTTGTCAAAACCAGAGTTTTTATTCCCTTGAAGCACTTCTTTTTCTTGCTTCAGAGTATTATCACCATACACTTTTGAAACTGCTTCATTTATAAAAATTGGCAAATAAGTATTTCCTGTAATTCGAGAGGTATCGGTTTGTTCAAAGACAAATTCCATTCCTTTGAAAATACGATTACTCATTAGCGCGCTATCGATTGTGTTTAAATCGAACTCTAACTTTTCATATTTATCGTATTGGTATTGTTTGAACTTTTTAACCCCGTTCTCTCTTCTGTTTTCCCAAATTTTACGCAGTATGTCTAGTGCCGGGTTATCTTTTTTAGAAGTTTTTCCGGTATAAATTACTACTTCATCCAGGGCATCGGAAGTTTCTTCCAAAACCACTTCCATATTATAAGTGCTTCGTGCGGTAAGCTCCTGCTCTTTAGTAGTAAACCCCATAAATGAGAATACTACAGCCCTATACGTTTTATCGCTTTCTAAATAAAATCGACCGTTTTCATCAGAGATAGTTCCCTCTTGCGAATCTTTAAAAATAACATTGGCAAATGATACAGGATATCCCGTTTCATCCTTAATTACCCCACTAACTTTCGTTTGGGCAAAAATCGAGGCACTTAGAATTAAAAGCGAAATGACTAAAAAGTGCTTCATATAAATTTACTCTGGAGGATAAAATATTTATTCTTTAAGAATGACTAAATAACAAATCACAAATAATAAAACATTAATTAAAAGGAAAAACTATTTTGATGATTTTTCGATAATTGCTGAAAGAATTTTCTTAAACGCTGTTATTTAAAAAAGTAAACTTTTAGTTACATTTTAATTCGGCCAATCTGTAATAAGTCAACAAAAATATCTTTTGTTTCCCAACTACAAATTAGCCACTCCTCGCTACCTTCTACTTTTTATAAAGCACTTTCTTCACTGCCTTAATAACGTCTTCGCTATCTGGCAACCATTCTTTTAAAAGAACAGGTGAATATGGTGCTGGAGTATCAGCGGTGTTAATTTTTACAATAGGAGCATCTAAGTAGTCAAACACATTGTTTTGAACTTGATACGTAATTTCGGTAGCAACGTTTCCGAATGGCCACGCTTCTTCCAGAATCACCAAGCGGTTTGTTTTCTTTACCGATTCGTAAATTGCTTCATAATCTAATGGACGAACAGTACGAAGATCTATAATCTCACATTCAATTCCTTCTTCAGCAAGAGTTTCGGCAGCTTTATAAGCTTCTTTAATAATTTTACCAAAAGACACAATGGTTACATCCGTTCCTTTTCTTTTAATATCGGCTACTCCAATTGGGATTAGGTATTCTCCTTCTGGCACCTCACCTTTATCACCATACATCTGCTCACTTTCCATAAAAATAACGGGATCGTCATCGCGAATTGCACTTTTCAACAAACCTTTTGCATCGGCAGGGTTACTAGGAACAATTACTTTTAATCCAGGACAGTTAGCGTACCAGCTTTCAAAAGCCTGGCTGTGGGTTGCAGCAAGCTGACCCGCAGAAGCAGTTGGCCCACGGAAAACGATAGGAATATTAAATTGTCCCCCGCTCATCTGGCGCATTTTTGCGGCGTTATTTATAATTTGATCAATTGCAACTAAAGAGAAATTGAAGGTCATAAACTCAATAATAGGTCTATTGCCATTCATAGCAGACCCTACACCTATACCTGAAAAACCATTTTCTGAAATTGGAGTATCAATTACACGTTTTGCTCCAAACTCATCTAGCATTCCTTTACTAGCTTTGTAAGCCCCGTTGTATTCGGCAACTTCCTCACCCATTAAATAAATAGATTCGTCGCGACGCATTTCTTCACTCATCGCCTCAGCAATAGCTTCTCTAAATTGTAGTGTTTTCATATCTCGTTGTAGTTTATCCTAAGCTTTATTATAAACCTAGTAAGCCTTACATATTTATTTTATAATTTTTTATCCTTGTTCCGCTTTTTTAAAACGTTGCAGCCTCTTAAAAAACCCAAAGAATATTTTCTTAAGTTTTTTTTAGGGAAAGCAAAAATACTATAATTCCAATCTGATTAAGTAATATTTCAAAGATTTAACCAAAATTTATTATGCACGCATAGCAAATAAAAGCTAAATTATTATTAACTTCGCCCGCAAGCAAACCGCTGTATATTACCTATAGTAGGTTTGTACAATTTTTACAATTCAAAAATAGTATAAAAATGAAGATATTAGTCTGTATTAGTCACGTACCGGACACAACGTCAAAGATTAACTTTACTGATGGCGACACTAAGTTTGATACTAACGGTGTTCAGTTTGTAATTAATCCAAACGATGAATTTGGTCTTACACGTGCAATGTGGTTTAAAGAAAAGCAAGGTGCAACTGTACACGTTGTAAATGTTGGAGGTCCAGAAACCGAACCTACACTTAGAAAAGCGTTAGCGATTGGTGCTGATGAAGCAATTAGAATCAACACTGCTGCAACCGATGGTTTTTCTGTTGCAAAACAACTTGCAAACGTAGCTAAAGAAGGTGGGTACGACCTAGTAATTGGTGGTCGTGAGTCTATCGACTACAACGGTGGAATGGTTCCAGGAATGGTAGCAAAACTAATAGGAGCTAACTTCGTAAACACTTGTATTCACCTAGAAGTTGACGGCGATAAAGCTACGGCAATTAGAGAAATTGACGGTGGTAAAGAAACGCTTAAAACATCACTTCCGCTTGTAATTGGTGGACAAAAAGGATTGGTAGAAGAAAGTGATCTTCGCATTCCTAACATGCGTGGTATTATGCAAGCGCGTACTAAGCCATTGAACGTAAAAGAGCCTGTTGACGCAAATACTGAAACAAGCACTGTTTCATTTGAAAAACCAGCACCAAAAGGAGCTGTGAAATTGGTTGATAGCGTAGACGAATTAATTAACCTACTTCACAACGAAGCGAAGGCTATTTAATTTGAAGCACCAAATGTAAGCACCAAATAACAAAAAATTGGAAGTTATTTGGAATTTGGTGCTTCAGATTTGGAATTCCAATCCCGATAGCTATCGGGAAAATAATAATTACAAAATAAAACAGATATGATCTTAGTATATACCGAATCAGAAGAAGGAAAATTAAAGAAAATAGCTTTGGAAGCAGTTTCTTACGCAAAGGGAATTGCAGACCAAATGGGTACTTCCGTTACAGCTGTAGCTATCAATGCGAATGATACTTCAGAATTAGGAAAGTACGGTGCTTCTAAAGTTTTAGAAGTTTCTGACGATAAATTAAACAAGTTTAACGGCGAAGCTTATGCAGATGTAATAGGTCAAGCTGCTAAAAGTGAAGGTGCAAAAGTTATTGTTTTAACATCGAGTGCAAACAGTAAGTTTTTAGCGCCTACATTGGCTGTAAACCTAGAAGCAGGTTTTGTTCCTAACGTTGTTGAATTGCCATCTAGCACTTCACCTTTTAAAGTGAAGCACAGCGTTTTCACAAACAAAGCTTTTGCTAATACCGAAATAACAACTGATATTAAGATTGTTGGAATTGGTAAAAACTCATACGGTTTAAAAGAAAATGAAACTTCAGCTACTACTGAAGCCTTCACTGCAAACCTTGACGCTCACGATTTTGATATGGAAGTAGTTTCTGTAGATAAAGCTACCGATACTGTTACTATTGCTGATGCTGAAATAGTTGTTTCAGGAGGTCGTGGACTTAAAGGACCAGAAAACTGGGGAATGATTGAAGAGCTTGCAGGTATTTTAGGTGCTGCTACAGCTTGTTCTAAGCCAGTAAGCGATATGGGTTGGAGACCACATAGCGAACACGTTGGGCAAACTGGTAAGCCAGTAGCTTCAAACCTTTATATTGCTATTGGAATTTCTGGAGCAATTCAACATTTGGCAGGAATTAACGCTTCTAAAGTGAAAGTTGTTATCAACAACGATCCGGAAGCTCCTTTCTTTAAAGCTGCAGACTACGGGATGGTAGGCGATGCTTTTGAAATCGTTCCTGAGCTAAACAAAAAATTAAAAGAGTTTAAGGCTCAAAACGCATAATTTTTTATTAATTTGTGCCTCGAAAAAGGCTGTTTAAATAAGGAAACACCCTCATTTAAACAGCCTTTTTAATTGATTTAAATTCGTTATTTTTATAAACAATTGTTTAAAGAACTGCGCATTGACGAAACTCACTGCGTATTGATTACTGAAGAATGAGCTTAGTAAAACTTAGCATAAAAGGAATTTCGTACAGCCAAACGCAAAATGGTGCCTATGCACTTATTTTAAATGAGGTTGACGGCGAGCGTAAACTACCAATAGTTATTGGTGCGTTTGAAGCACAGTCTATAGCAATAGCACTTGAGAAGGAAATAACGCCTCCGCGCCCACTCACGCACGATCTGTTTAAAAACTTTGCCGACCGCTATGAAATTGTGATAAAACACGTGATAATTCACAAATTAGTGGATGGCGTATTTTATTCAAGTATTATTTGTGAACACGACAAAATAGAAGAAATAATAGACGCTAGAACTAGTGATGCCATTGCCTTGGCTCTTAGGTTTAATGCTCCTATTTTTACTTATAAAAACATCTTAGACAAAGCTGGTATATATTTAAAAACTCCTACTTCAAAAAAACCACTCTCTAAAAAAGAGGAAGAAGTGATTGAGAATTTAATTTTAGGGGATGATAAAGAATCTAAAAAACCAGCCGGAGAAGATTACACAAAGTTCAGTTTAACCGAACTGAATAAAATGCTAGATGAAGCCGTAAAAAATGAAAATTACGAAAAGGCCGCTAGCATACGTGACGAAATATCGAAACGAAAGTAAATAAGTGGCAACTACCGGTTAACGTAGCAATATGAAATACCGCAAATTCAACCACTAAATATGTTAGAATATAATTTTTGGGATTTTAAGTATATGTATAAATTTACTCTTGTAGCCTTTGCGCTTTTATTCTTCGGAACCGTTTTTGGGCAAAGCATCGAAAAGAATTGGCAATTTACCGAAGTAAAAGATCAAGCCGGACTCTCCATCATAGATATCAATCCCGAAAAAGACTACCTAAATCTTAAGGATGGTTCTTTTGAATACCTTCTAGCTCCAAAAGATAGCACCCTAGCAAGTGGAGATTATATTCTTCAGAATAACCTACTAGTACTTTTCTTTAACAGTGCAAACGACAGCATTCGTATATTTCGAGTAGAACAACTAACAGACAGCACACTTACACTTTCCGAAAACAACTTTACATACAGTTTACAAGCCGATATCATTGAAGCTGCAACTGTTTTGGATATCGACACTAGCAATTCGCAAATAATCCCAAGCCAAGGGATTTCATTCAATAGTATTTGGCGTGGTGCCTTAGGAATGATTTCCCTTATATTAATTTCAGTGCTTTTCAGTTCAAACCGAAAAGCAATTAACTGGAAGACAGTAGGAATCGGACTCCTATTCCAAATGGTAATTGCAATTGGCGTATTAAAAGTAGGATTTATAAAAGCTACTTTTGAAGCCATTGGTCAGGTTTTCGTAAACGTATTAGATTACACAAAAGCAGGAAGTGAATTCCTTTTTGGAGGAATGTTAGACGTAAATTCATACGGATTTATTTTCGCCCTTCAGGTGTTACCAACTATTATATTTTTCTCTGCCTTAACCTCAGTGCTTTTCTACTTAGGTATTATACAAATTGTAGTAAAAGGAATGGGGTGGTTACTCACCAAAATCCTACACATTTCTGGAGCAGAGAGTTTAAGTGTTGCAGGAAATATCTTTTTGGGGCAAACAGAAGCACCTTTACTTATTAAAGCATACCTAGAAAAAATGAACAAGAGTGAAATGCTCTTGGTTATGATTGGAGGAATGGCAACCGTTGCTGGGGCCGTACTTGCAGCCTATATCGGATTTTTAGGAGGCGACGACCCTGCGCTTAGACTTACTTTTGCAAAACACCTTTTAGCAGCTTCGGTTATGGCGGCACCAGGAGCAATTGTAATATCAAAAATATTATACCCACAAACCGAATCGATAAACACCGACGTAAAAGTTTCTTCTGAAAAAATAGGATCTAACTTTTTGGATGCTATTGCAAATGGAACTACCGAAGGGTTAAAACTTGCAGTAAACGTTGGAGCTATGTTATTAGTTTTCGTAGCGTTTATTGCTATGATAAACGGAATATTAGGCTGGGTTGGAGACACCACAAACCTAAATGATTGGGTGGCAGCAAATTCATCATATAAATCACTTTCTTTAGAAGCCTTACTCGGTACTGTTTTCGCACCTTTAATGTGGCTAATTGGAGTGGCTAAAGAAGACATGATGATGATGGGACAACTATTAGGGATTAAACTTGTAGCTAGTGAGTTTGTAGGATATATTCAACTTGCTGAACTTAAAGATGTAGCTAACGGACTTCACCTTAACTACGAAAAAAGTATTATTATGGCTACGTATATGCTTTGCGGTTTTGCCAACTTTGCTTCTATCGGAATTCAAATTGGTGGCATTGGATCTTTAGCTCCAGGACAACGTAAAACGCTTTCTAAGTTTGGAATGAAGGCATTACTTGGGGGAACAATAGCATCGCTTATTTCAGCAACCATCGCTGGAATGATTATTGGGTAGTATACCTAACAGCTTTTAATTAGAAAGTAACCACTTCTGAAATAGAATGGTTTAACAATTTGATTTCCTTATACGATAGCAATAATTGTTCTATTTTTTAGTTTAATAGTTGGTTTGATTATTTATATTTATTTTCTGAATTATTTTTCTTTACAATGAAACAATACCACGATTTACTTAAACATGTAATTGAAAACGGAACTGAGAAACAGGATCGTACTGGTACAGGCACAAAAAGTGTTTTTGGCTATCAAATGCGTTTTGACCTCAGCGAAGGTTTCCCGATGGTTACTACTAAAAAACTTCACTTAAAATCTATCATTTACGAACTATTGTGGTTTTTGAATGGAGACACCAATATAAAGTACTTACAAGAAAACGGAGTTCGAATTTGGAATGAGTGGGCAGATGAAAATGGCGACTTAGGACCTGTTTACGGACATCAATGGAGAAATTGGAACAGTGAAGAAATAGATCAGATTTCAGAAATTGTGGAAACCCTTAAAAAGAATCCAGACAGCCGCAGAATGTTAGTAAGCGCTTGGAATCCTAGCGTAATGCCCGACACTTCAAAACCTTTTGCTGAAAATGTAGCAAATGGAAAAGCTGCACTTCCACCTTGCCACGCATTTTTTCAGTTTTATGTAGCCGATGGAAAGCTGTCTTGCCAACTATACCAACGCAGTGCCGATAGTTTTTTAGGGGTGCCGTTTAATATAGCGTCTTACGCACTACTTACAATGATGATGGCACAAGTTTGTGGCTACGAAGCAGGAGACTTTGTTCATACTTTTGGCGATGCGCATATTTACAGCAATCACTACGAACAAGTTGCACTTCAACTCTCTCGCGAGCCGCGTCCACTCCCAAAAATGATTTTAAATCCGAATGTAAAAGATATTTTTAGTTTCACTTTTGACGACTTTACTCTAGTGGATTACAATCCGCATCCACATATTAAAGGTGCAGTTGCCATATAATTTCAAAAACCTATTATGAAAAACCTACTCATTGCCGTTTGTATATTATTTTCCACAACCATCTTTGCGCAAGAAGAATGGGGTAATGTAAATAAAAACGAAGTTACACTTAAGGAAATTGGTCCTGTATGGCCTGGATGTGAAAAAGGTAACGTAGCCGAACGCGACAATTGTTTCAACCAAAAGTTATCGGCTCATATTTCTAAAAACTTTAAATATCCTGCCGATGCTTACAAGAGAAATGAGCAAGGAAAAGTAACCGTTGAGTTCGTTATCAATGAAAAAGGACTGGTTGAAGTAACCAAGGTTACCGGGGGAACCAAATCGCTACAAGAGGAAGCAAAAAGAAATATTATGGCCATCCCTAAAATGGCGAAACCAGGAATGATGGCAGGGAAACCAAGAAAAATTAAAATGGCCGTTCCCTTTAATTTTAAAACTGGAAAGTAGTTTTTAAACAGGTTTCTTCTAGTATAAAATTAATTTTATCCCTGCACTTATGAAAAATTTTCTACTCATCTTAGCTTTTGGTTTTACTACAATTTCATTCGCTCAAGACGCTAATGCACCACGGGAGGATGTTCCATTTGCAGTTATCGACCGAGTTCCCATATATCTGGGATGCACTGGAACCGACAATGAAGTATTAAAAAAATGCATGTCCGAAAATATCTCGGCCTTTATCAACCAGCATTTTAATATGAAAAAAATGGAGGCTTTAAATTTGCCTCCAAAAATTTACAGAACTGCCGTACAGTTTAAAATTGATAAATACGGAAACGTAGTAGATGTTCAGGCGAGTGCAGACCGACCTGAAATTGAAGCAGAAGCCGAACGCGTGGTAAGCAATTTACCTAAAATGATTCCTGGAGAACACAGAGGGAAACGTGTGGGTGTATTATACTCACTTCCTATTATCTTTAAAATTGAACCTCCAAAAAGAACGCGTAAAAATTAGAATTTCTAGTTTAACAACTGTTTAACGAGGCAACAATAGTCTTAAACAATATTAATAATTATATTTAAAGTGTAGATAATATGTGAGTTTACTCAGATAAAACACTTTTTTATGATTGTTACCGATACTTTGGTTTCATTTTTTCTTGAAACCCGCCAACATACAGAAGACATTTGCAAGCCGCTGGAAATTGAAGATTATGTCGTTCAGCCTATTGTAGATGTTTCACCTCCTAAATGGCATCTAGGGCATACCTCATGGTTTTTTGAGGAATTCATACTAAAGCCCTACAAGCCAAACTATAAACTTTTCCACGACGACTTCGCCTTTGTATTCAATAGTTATTACGAGAATGTAGGAAAACGGGTGGTTAGAAACGACCGCGGAAACCTCTCCCGACCTGGCGTAGCCAAAGTCTATGATTACCGGCACTACGTAACTTCAGAAATGAAAGATTTTCTTACTGAACTGCACAACACCGACAAGGGAATTTCAGAAAAAATAAAAGATGTGCTTTTAATAGGAATACATCACGAAAAACAACATCAAGAACTACTTACAACCGATATAAAATACATCCTAGGGAATAATCCCTTGTTGCCTAAATACAACGATAACTTTTCTGAAAATCCCATCCAAAACTTCGAGAGAGAATGGATAGACATGAAAGAAGGAATTTATGAAATTGGGCATAACAATCCAGATGCGTTTTGTTACGACAATGAGTTGGGACAACATAAAGTATATCTACACGATTATAAAATTTCGAATAAACTCGTTACCAATGCCGAATACCTAGCGTTTATAAATGCTGGCGGGTATGAAGATTTCAACCTATGGCACGCCGAAGGTTTAGATTGGGTAAAAACGAACAATATTAAAGCTCCTATGTATTGGCATAATATTGAGGGGAAGTGGCATCAATACACCTTACAAAGACTTCGAGAAATAGATCTTGACGCGCCACTGTCACATATTTCTTATTACGAAGCCTTTGCTTATGCCCAATGGAAATCCTGCCGACTACCTACCGAATTTGAATGGGAAGCTGCACAAAACAACTTTGAATGGGGCAGCCGTTGGGAATGGACCGAGAGTGCCTATCTCCCCTACCCCAATTACACCAAAGCCCCAGGAGCTATTGGCGAATACAACGGCAAGTTTATGGTAAACCAAAAAGTGTTGCGCGGTGGCTCTGTAGCAACCTCAAAGAACCACACCCGACCAACCTACCGCAACTTCTTTCAAACAAACCTGCGTTGGCAGTTTACAGGTTTGAGATTAGCAAAATAACAGACACCTAACCTATGGATATAAAAGCGAAAACTCAAAGAGATACTACATTTAAAACCGAAGTTAAGGAAGGACTTAGCAGCTTCCCGAAATACCTATCGTCTAAATATTTTTACGATAAAAAAGGCGACAAGCTATTTCAGGATATTATGGCTATGCCGGAATACTACCTTACCGGTTGCGAATTTGAAATTCTCGCTACCCATACCAAAACCATAGGCGAACTTTTTCGCGATCGCGAAAATGGTTTAGATTTAATCGAACTTGGCGCTGGCGACGGTAAAAAAACAAAATTGCTGCTCAAGTATATGACCGATAATAACTTCAATTTTGTTTACAAGCCTATAGATATTAGTGAAAACGCAGTAAAATTACTTACAAACAACCTAGCTCAAGAAATGCCTTCGCTAACGGTAGATGCTGAAATAGGAGAATATTTTGAAGTTTTAGAACGCCTTAAAGGGTTCAACAAACGAAAAAAAGTGATTGTGGTTTTAGGCAGTAATATTGGCAACTTGCTACATCCAAAAGCCATCGACTTTCTCACCAAACTAAAAGACACTATGTTGGCAGAAGACCTACTGTTTATGGGTTTCGATCAAAAGAAAAATCCGCAGACGGTTTTGGATGCTTATAACGACCAAACAGGAATTACCGCTGCCTTCAACAAAAACATTTTAACCCGAATAAACCGAGAGTTAGACGCGAATTTTGATGTAAATAAATTTACGCATTGGGAATCCTACAACCCAGAAAGCGGCACTGCAAAAAGCTTTTTAATAGCTACGGAAGCAATGGATGTACGTATTAAAAACCTTGATCTCGATATAAGTTTTGAACAGTGGGAAACCATCCACACCGAAATATCACAAAAATACGACGATAAAACTGTGGCTTGGTTGGCCGAACAAGCAGGCCTAACCATTGAAACCTCCTTTACCGACAAAAAAGGATATTATAAAGACTATGTGTTGCGGAAGATTTAGGAAATATTGTTTAATTTAGAAGTTCTTATTTCTAACTAAACCAGAAGCAACTTGAAAACATCACCCTACTTTCTACTTATATCATTTTTACTGATTGCCCTACTCATAATTTCTTGCGCAGTAAAAAATCCCACCGACTGTATTGACGAATCTAAAATTAGCGACGGCCCTTGCACTATGCAATACGACCCAGTATGCGGCTGCGATGGCAAAACCTACTCCAACCCCTGCGTAGCCGAAAAAGCTGGAGTAACCGCTAGTGTTCCTGGGAAGTGTGGGGAGGATAGGTAAATTCTACCAAACATAGTTTACACTGAATAAACTTGATTTTTAAGCCTTATAAAAATGATTGAAGTAGTCTGTGCTATCATATTAAAAGATGATAAAATTCTTGCTGTACAACGAAGTTCTACGATGTTACTTCCTTTGAAATGGGAATTTGCAGGTGGCAAAATTGAAGAAGGTGAATCTGAAATAGAGTGCGTAAAGCGTGAGGTTCTAGAAGAATTAAATATTAATATTGAAGTTAAAGACAGACTTACACCCGTCACCCATGCTTATCCTGATTTTAAAATAAAATTGATTCCTTATACCGCTGACTATGTTTCAGGGGAATTGAAGCTACGAGAGCACGCGGATTATATTTTAGCGGATAAAAAAGAATTACTTGCCTTGGATTGGGCAGAGGCGGATGTTCCTGTGGTGGAGGAGTTGTTATTTAACTAACTCTTCTATCCCTATTTCTTTAAAATAATTATAGGTGCCATCATAAAATTTACTTGGGCGGGTATGGTCTAACTTCGAACCTTCAGGGATAAAAATCACCATGCCTTGCCTTGCACGAGTTAACAAAACCCGATATGTATTTTTAAGATAATCTTTGCTAATTTCCTGATTAATATTCATCCACTTGCTTCCTTTAAAATTTTGATATACCCATTTATTATTATCAATATAAAAATTTGCCCCCCATAATAAGCAAGTTCTATCAATTTCTAAACCTTGAATATCAAATTCTGTAGCAACATCTTCTAAAAAATATGAAGACCTTACATCTTCTTTTTCATTTAAAAACCAGTTAGGTGGAGAAATTTCGTTTTTTACATCAATTCCTAAAGCTCTCAATCTCCTTGCTCCTGAAGAAGCAATTAACCCAATTCTTTCAGAGCCTTTACTTACTTCTCTGAGCCATTTCTGAGCCACATCTAAATCTCTAGTAATATAAATTGGAAAATCATTATTTATTTCTAAATACACCCTCTTAGCCTCATCAATATTTAAATCCAAAAGCTCTTGCACAAATTCTGAAACTTTTTCTGATCTAAAAGAGCGAACAGATACTGATAAATGTAACTCTGTTACAGAAGTAGCATTGTTAAATAGCCATTGTCGTTGGTTTTCTGTTTTTATATAGTTAGGACCATCAACTATTAAATTAGAATAATGAATATCCCAATTTTTATAATCGTTTTCAAAAGCACTAATCCATTCCTCTAATCCAGCTTCACCTGTATTTATTTCCTGACCCCCACCAATTAAACAAACTACAGTACACCAATTCTCATGACGATTCATAACATCAATCAAAAATTCTGGTTCTGACATACCAAAGTTCTCTATCCCTTTCTTCCTTTTCATAAAGGAACTAACTTGGTTTTTTGTCCATGCTCTTTGAGCTTCATCAAACACAACTACTTTTTCAGTTGGTTTTATATTATAATTAAGATATTCATCTCTGAAGTGATGTATATTTTGAATAAATGCATTCGTCCTTCTTTTTGCATTTTCTTTTGTCACACGCTCACCTTTTTCCTTAGAAGTTAAAACGTAATCTCTAGCTAAGGCTTCTCTTAAGACATCTACTAAGGGTCCGTTTCCTGATAAAAAAACAGCATGCTCGTCTTCATCCGCTAGCATTCTTTGATTTGCTACACTTAACCCTGCTAGTGTTTTTCCTGCCCCAGGTACACCAGTAACAAAACATATTGATTTTTTCTTATACAATTTAGAATTTTCAATAACCTGATTAATATATGTAGAAGTTCTAGAAAGATTTATAGCTCCAGCATCATGACGAGATATTTCTTCTACTTTATGACCTTTATACAAAGCCTGAGCAACCTCTATAATTGTCGGCGTAGGCTTGTAAATAGAATTCTCCCATTTTTTAATATCTATTTCTTGTTTTGTAAAATCAGTGAACTTTTCAACAATTTCTCTTAATCCAGATTTATTGCATTTTGCTACTTGATTATGTTTTTCAACCTCACTTACAATACAATGTTTGGAATCTGCATTTGTTGATACTAATACTGGTATTAATTTAATATGATGACTTCCTTCATGAAAATTTTGTAAATCTAGGCAATAGTCTATTACTTGAGTTTGCGCATGTTTACCATAAACGTCATCACCCACTTTAAATTCAACAACAAAAATACAATCATTTACAATTAATATATTGTCAACTCTCTTTCCCATTCTAGGTATAGTAAACTCAAAATATATTGCACCATTTATACCTTTTAATTGATCCTTTAGAATATGAATTTGTTTAACCCAAGCATTCTTTTGCAAGTCCTCTAAAGACCTATTAGTATGATTTAAACTTAATTGCCCTAAAATTGAATTTGAGTCCTCAGTTAAGAAGCCTAAAATCGTATTATTATAATAAGCTCTCTTCATTTAACTATCAGCCTTAAATTCATAATCTTGATAGCTAAGTTTTGACTTCTGATTATTGAAGTTTACCAATTCAGAAATATCCATTTCAAACGCTTTCGCAAATACTGCGATATTTGTTAAAGAAATATTTCGTTCTCCCCTTTCAATCATTCCAATATAAGTTCTATGGAAACCTGTTATAAAAGAAAGTTGTTCTTGACTTAGGTTTCTTTCTGCCCTTAGCTCACGAATTTTTGCGCCAAATTCTTTAAGTAAAAATTTATTTATCATTATCCGAAACTATACTTATTGTATGCAGAAATCAACATACAATAAGTCTCATTTCTATGTTTTCACTAAGATATTAAATGAACTCTTGGGACTTCAGAAAATTAAAAAACTACAACCCTGGAAGAGCATCAGCAATACCATTCACTGCAACTCTTACGGAATTAATGAATGTGAAAACATAGATTGCAACCTCTCTCCTTCTTGAATTTTAATAACTTAGAAAAACGCTCTTCTAATCCCAATTCACCCAACTTTTATCACCTAAATAAATATAAACACGGATAGAAATTATAAAAAAATCCTTGAAGGCGATTCGGTTACAAGTACATTACAAAACGTTTGATGAGTTATTTTTATAATTTTTCAATTCTTACTTCTCGCGCTACACACCAATACAAATAATTGATTACCAATTATTAAAAGCTGTTTTTTCAATCTATTATTTCATCTAACATTTGCTTCAAAAAAATAAATAGGGTTAACCACTACATCAAAATTTAGCAATTGGCTGAAGTTTGCAATAGAAAACTAAACCCTATCAAAATGAAAAAACTATTCTTAACTTCTATCTTATTTTTAGCTGTAGTAACCTTAGCTTCTGCCCAAATAACTATCAACTTACCTTATTCAAGATCTATTGGATTTGAAAATGGTGGATGGGAAAAATGGCCTTCAAACTGGGAATCTCAAAAAGCTGAATACGGCTTTATCCCTAATTTAAGTATTAAACAAATTAATCTTGGCACTTTTGAAGTATCCTTATACGAAGGAGGGTCTGCTAGTGGGATTTTTGTAGAAACCGTACATTTTGATGCTGCAGAGACGAAAAAAGTCCGCAAAAAAAGCAACAACGACAATATAACGGTCTATAAATATTACAATTCTCCAAATTACATGTGGACCGAAAATGTAACCCTTCCGCAAATTGTAAGCAACAAGGCTAACTGGACTTCAAAAGCAAATTCTAGAATTTACATTTGGTACAACGACCTTGGAAGTGCAGTGATATACAAGCATAATAAGTAGCCGATTGCCTTAAAGCAAAATCATTTTGACATTTAAAACAAGCTTTTAGCCTTATTCACTTCTATAAATAATTACTGATTAATCAAATTCAATAAAATGAAAAAACTTATAATTTCTTGTATCATATTAATGTGCGCTACAATGGTTAAGGCGCAGGTTCGAATCGAATTACCATATTCAAGGTCTATTGAAATTAAAAATGGAAAGTGGGAAAGTTGGCCTTCTAATTGGGATTCTGAAAAACAGCTATACGGATCTATTCCTTCTTTGGCTGTACAACATCTAAGTGGTGGCAGCTATGAAGTAAAACTATATGATGGCGGCGATATGTACACCGATAAGGTAATTTATGATTCTGTAGAAACAGAAAAAATTCGCAAGCAATTTACAAACAACCATCTAACTGCCTATAAATATGCCGATTCTAAAAACTATTTATGGACAGATAACATTACCCTAAAACAAATTGCGAAAAGTCCATCCCTTTGGGTTTCTACGGCTAAAGCACAAATCTACCTGTGGGAACACGAATTGGGAAATGCCATTCTTTATACCGCTAAAACAATAGCTTCGGCACCTAAAAATTATAAAACTAGTTTTAAGGCAACCAAGAAATACATAAAAGGTACTTGGGCAGCTTGGAGCGCTTGGCAAACCATGCCTAGCAATACATACTTTCAGCTAAATATGTTAAGAGAAAATAGCGAATATAACTTTAAGTATTACGAAGGAGGGTCTTTGGTGAAAAACTACAATATCACCTATGATAGCGCACGAACCAAAAGCGTAAGAGAAGAAACTAAAAACGCGACAGCCTATAAAATTAATGGCAGTAGTAATGAATATATATACCTGCTAAATACTGCTATGAGCACCATTATGAACAATCCAGACAAATGGTCTCAAGAAAAGGATGCTGTGATTCTTATAGCTGATATCAATAAATCGGGTATTCAAACAAAGATTAAGTAAAACTTAGCGCTACACTAATTACAATAATTATTAAATCTAAATATATGAAAAATATAATTTTCTCATTTGCATTCTTACTTTTTGCCTCCTTATCAGTATACGGGCAGTTTGACGACAAAGGTTACAAAGGTTTAAAACTAGGTATGACTTATACCGAAGCAGAAAAAATCACGCCTATAGATCTGGCAGAAGACGATTCGGCAGTTACACAATATGATGATCTTAAGTTTGATTTAACCTTCGCATTTAACGGTAATGACGAATACGTGTTATACACAATTAAAACCAAATATAAGGATGCAAAATTGGATGGAGTAAGTCAAAATCTTATTGGGAAGTCCATTAAAGAAGTAAAAAATGTGTTAGGAGAAAGGCTAGCTCCTTTTGAAGCTGCAGGACCTGGTAGCCCATATTATATTTATTATAAAAACAAGTCTGCCCAAAACAATTACGATACAAGCTGTGTGCTAGAATTTAATAATTCCGGAGTACTATCCACAATTATGGCTAGCCACAATCCATAAAGAAATACTGTATAACGAAAGTTTTATGAAGTTGAATTAAAAATGTAGTTATATAAATACTGTTACTATTAACCTTGCTAATATTGGGGAGTATTAAGTTGAGTTAAAACACGTAATTATGTAAATATACAGTTGACTAATGGTCTTGTTGTTAGTGGGGATTTTCAGCAGGCCATTAGTTTTATAATTGCGGTATATTGTAATAAATTTTACTGTATATCGCATAATTTCATACTAAATCATAGGTGAAAAAAATATAAAAAATTAAATCGAAAGTTCTATATATTTGAGAAAACCAAACTTACATCACCGCTAACTCCCACGACTGAAATTTCAGATTCTTAAAACCAACTACCCCCACATCTTATGAAAAACCTATTCTTGTTATTTTTTAGCGCTGCTTTTTATTTATTTGCTATAAGTTGCGACACTTCTTCTGAACAGAAACTTCCTCAAATCGAGGAAAAAAATGTTGAGGAATACAGGCATACACTTCCTGCTTATGAATGGTTAGAAAATGGGGCTAATTATAGAACAGAAATTTATAAGGACAGTGCGTTGTATCATTTCAACCATCAAATAGAAAACAAAAATTATGAAGATGCTGCCAACTATCTAATAGCTTATGGTAACGCCTTAGACAGAAATATTCACTTTGATAGCATATATTTTAAAACCAGTAGCGATTTCTACAATACTCACAAAAAAGACATTAGCGGGGAAGCTCAGAGTTACCTGTGTTATTATTTAGGAGCTCAAAGCTATTTTAACCATCAATTAGACCCAAGTTTTAAATGGTTTAAACAAGGAATCGAATTAAAACCAGAGTCGAAATCGCACAAGCAGATAATTGGGTTTACCAACTTCTCCTTAGCACAAAATTACTCACTAGTTCGTGATTTCGAAAACACTGAAAAACACCTTATAGCAGCATTACGCATTTTTGAAGATATTGGCGATGTTACCAACCAAGGGACTGTTTATTTACTGCTACACGACATTTTTGTAAAAACTTCTGCCTTAGATGAAGCTGAAAAGAACTTAAAAAAGGGACTTCAAATTGTAAAACAGCAAGGAAACAAATCGCTTACTTTTTCGGCATATTCTCTTTACGTTAACTTCAATATTGCAAAAGCAGATACGATAGGCGCAATAAAATATATTGATTCGATGGCTATTCACGCCAAACAATATCCTGGAATCAACAATTATCACAAAGCATTATTAAATCAACTTTTAGCTTTTAAGCACATTGCACAAAGAGAGGATAAGGAAGCTTTAGACTTTCTTAAAATAGCAAGAGAGATGACAGATCAAAGCAACAGTCTAGATCTGCAGATGCGTACCCTATTCCAAGAAATAATGTATGCCGAAATCTTTGACAAAACTTTAAAAAATCCTGAGGAAGCAGAAAGATTCTACAATGAAATAGCGGCGGAAGAAGAGCCAAACACCCAGTTTATGACTCAATTGGGAAGTGGTTTGTACACATATTACACCAAAAAGAAAGACTTTGAAAAAGCAAATATTTACGCCACCTTTCTTCTAAATAATAGAGACAAAGAATCGAAAGAACTTATTCAAGGAAAACTCTTTGAATTAGAGCGAAAGTTTAAAACTGAACAAAAAGAGAATAAAATCTTACTTCAGGAAAAACAATTAAAATCACAAAGAGAATGGCTTTTTGCTATGACGATAGGAGCAGTGTTCCTAATACTGATTTTTATTATATTTATGATTTGGCACAAAAGTAAAAGTTTAGCAAGAGAAAAGGTGTTGGCTGAAAACTTCACCTCGCTCTTACTGAGTAAAACTGAAGAAGAACGCAAGCGTATTGCCTCCGATTTGCACGATAGCGTAAGCAATGAATTAGTTAATCTACGCCAGGCACTCGAAACAAATAGCTCTAAATTTAGTGTAAAAATCGACAATATTTTAGAGGAAGTTAGAAATATTAGTCGTAACCTGAGCCCTACTTTATTCGATAAATTAGGATTAAAGCTGAGTATTGAACAATTAACCGATCGAGCGCAAAATCAACATAGCTTTTTACTTACTTCAGACATAGATTACAGTGGCGATTTAAGTGATACTGTTGAACTGCAATTGTATCGAATTATTCAGGAAGCTACTACCAATATGATGAAGCACGCCAATGCGATGGCGGGTAAAATAACAATTACCGAAGATGATAAATATGTGTACGCTGAAATAAAGGATAACGGAAAAGGTTTTGACGCCGATAAAATGTTGGAAAAAGGAAACTGCTTCGGCTTATTGAACATCACAGAACGCACCAAATTTATAAATGGTACAGTTAACATTAAATCGAATAAAAACGGAACAACCATTAAATTAACAATTCCAAAATAAAAGCTTAGATTATGTACTTTGTAATTGCAGACGATTTCCCCCTTTCCATATTAGGCACCCAAGTACTGCTTGAAGGAATGGGGCATGTTGTATTGGAAAGTCATAATAACGGACAAGAAGCGTGGCTAGCTATAAAACGTTTAAAGCCAGAATTTGCTATTTTAGATATTAGTATGCCGGATATGGATGGGTTAGAAATAGCCGAAAACATTAGATTATATCAAATCCCAACTAAAATCATCCTACTTACTTCACACAAGGAAAAAAGCATTTTTATGAAGGCTGAAGCGCTTAAAATAAACGCTTACCTTTTAAAACAACACGCCTTAGAGGAGTTAAAAACCTGTATCAATTATTTAGAAAATAACGAAGTCTATTACAGTCATAGATTAAAATTGGATATCGAAACTGATATCGATTATCTAAAAGGCGAAGCACTCGGAAAATTAACTTTTTCTGAAAAAAAGGTGTTCGAATTAATTGTACAGCAAAAAACTACCAAAGAAATTGCCAAGATGCTTTTTCTATCAGAAAAAACAATAGAGGCACAAAGAGCCTCAATCATAAGAAAACTAGGAATAGAATCTGATAAAAATGCACTCTTAAAGTATGCAGTTAAATTCTGGAAGCCCGAGTAGTTTAATGAAGATTTAAGATGGTTACCTTAATAATTTAAATATGCTACCTAATTTTAATTTTATCAAATTGATAGTCTAGCATTTTAGCTGCTAACAGAATACTGCACTAACCTACTTCTCCTCAAAACTCCTATATCGTGTAAGAAACACATAAAACGCACCATAGGAAATAAAACCTACAGCAGTAATTGCCATTAACACTTTTCCAAAGCTGGATTGGTTTAAAAATTCAAAAGCTTCCTGTATTCCTTTAATATTATTGTTCCCAGTATAGAACCCAGCGTGTAAAAAGAAATAAGCAATAATTCCCACTACAAAAGCGCGTGAGTAAAAACCAAACATCCCCAGCCTTCGAATAACTTCTGAATATTTCTTGCCTTCAAGATTAAATTGGTCTAACATTCCTCCCTTAAAAACGCTTATAATTAAAACAACCGTTTGTATCGCTAGGATAATTCCAATTCCAACAAAAACAATAGCAAGCGTAGTAGGCTCCAAAAAATCGAGATAGGTACTTTTTACTATTTCATTATCCGTAGGAGTAGCCAAGTGATAGAATGCCAAAACTGCTATAAAAACGTAAACCAAACCTGTGATAAACAAACCCATTCGTTGTAATAAGGCATTTCGGGTAGCGCCTTTCTTTTCAGGATCTTTTATACTTTGTACAAACATCCAAAACGAATAACAAAACAAACCAACACCTAAAAACAACAAGAGAATTTGCCCGAAAGGTTGCTTTTTTAAAAACGTGAGTGCCTGATTGGTTCCAGAACTCTCCCCTCCCATATTTAATGCCGCCAATAAAGAAAGTATCCCTATAACCAAGTAGATTATTCCCTTGGAAATAAAGCCAATAATAGCAAGGGTTTTAAAAGAGTTTTTCACAGTAAACCATCAAGTATTAATATAAAAACATAAAGATACTACTACTAAAGAAAAAAATTATTGCTCCCTAAAGCATTTAAACATTTTAAAATACACTGAATTGGATTATTTCCATTTTACAGGAATAATTCCAAATATTAAAAATACTTTTCCTACATTTGTTTTTCAAGTAATTAAAAATGCAATCACAACTTTTTGCAATTATAGATGTTGAAACTACCGGAGGCGGTATTGCAGGGAATAGGATTACCGAAATTTGCATCGCACTTTTAAAAGATGGCGAGGTGATAGACAAGTTCACATCGCTTGTAAATCCGGAGCGTGAAATCCCGTTGCATATCACGGCCCTTACAGGTATAGACAACGAAATGGTAGCCGATGCTCCACGCTTTTTTGAAATCGCAGAAACTGTCGAAGAATTCACTAAAGATGCCATTTTTGTAGCTCATAATGTTAGTTTCGACTACAATGTTATTCGAGGCGAGTTTAGAAGAATAGGACAACATTACAACCGAAAGAAACTCTGTACCGTTAGACTGTCTCGCAAATTGATTCCTGGCCATCTTTCGTATAGTTTAGGCAGACTTTGTAACACCATAAACATTCCACACCTCAACCGACACCGAGCGGAAGGCGATGTGGATGCAACGGTTATTCTTTTTCAGCGATTGCTTTCCTTAGATGAAAATTGGGAAACCATCAATACATTTCTAAATCCGCGTTCTAAACAAGCTACACTCCCACCCCATATTGCCACTGAACAGATTAACGAACTCCCAGAATCCCCTGGGATTTACCTTTTCAAAAACCAAAAACATCAGGTGATTTATGCGGGGAAAGCGAAGAATATCAAGAAACGGGTGCTCTCACATTTCTACGATAAAAAAACCAAGGAATACCAACTCGGGCAAGAAACACATTTTATAGATTTTGAAATTACAGGGAACGAGCTATTAGCGCTTTTAGTGGAGTCGGAACATATCCGAAAGCATTACCCAAAGTTTAACCGCGCCCAAAAGTGGCCTACAACTACCTATCAAATTATTAGCTATACCAATCAACGCGGGATAATTCAGCTTGCGCTAAGCAAGACCAAGGTATTGCACGATTCGGTTGGCACTTTTTACAATAAAACCGAGGCTCTTGAAAAGCTAGAGGAAATTTGTGAGACTTATAAACTCTGTCCGCGATTTTGTACGCTGCAAAGCAATGTTGAAATATGCAGTCACTACCGAATAAAAAACTGTGAAGGAATTTGTGAGGACACTGAAACTATAGAAGATTACAACGCTAAAGTACAAGCGGCTCTACAAGATTTATACGAAAACAAACCCAGTTTTGCCATTCAAGGGAAAGGTAGAACGGAAGACGAAATAGCTTTTGCCTTAGTTGTTGAAGGTCAGTATCGAGGGTTTGGATATTTTGATAGAAGCGACGCTATTTGCAATGTTGAAGATTACGAACCTTTCTTAAAACTCCAACAAGCTACGTATCACACCCACGCCATTATTAGAAGTCATCTTAAAAAACACGGAGAAAAAAATGTAGTACACTTTGATGAATCACCTCAACTCGCAAATTACAGAGTAGAAACCTTGCGAAAGAAAAGGGTTAAGTCTACTGTAGAAGATGTCTTTAGCCATTGGGATTTGGCTTAACTGGTTTTTCTACTGAACTTAGACCTGACAGGTTTCTCTCCCAGAGCTAGACCTGACAGGTTTTAGAAACCTGTCAGGTCTTTAGAATCGGCTAGGATAAATCCGTTAATTTCTCGTAACGAATCTCATCAAAACTAGTAATCACCTTATCTGCTTTGGTGTAGTCTTGGTTTACCGAATGTGGGCTTTTAAAACCTACACAGTAAATATTTGCCGCTTTCGCAGCTTTAATTCCGTTAGTAGAGTCTTCAATCACCATACAATTTTCAACAGGTTGTCCAGCAAGCGCTGCCGCTTTAATAAATATTTCAGGATGTGGCTTTGAAGCTTTTAAATCGGCGCCACTAATTTTTGCTTTAAAATATTTATTTAAATCAAATCGGTCGAAAATACGATTGATATTAGGCATAGAAGCCGACGAAGCCAATACTAGAGTTAGATCGTTTTCGTAATAGTTTTTTATCAAGTCGTAAACCCCATCTAGAAGATCGAGGCTAGTATCATTTTCAAAAAGGTATTTAAAATGCTTTCTTTTAGTTGCCACCAAGTGTTCTGGAGCATCTGTAAGACTAAAATGTTCACACAAAGTTCTACAAATTGGCAAAGTGGCCTGTCCTGTAAACGAATCGTAAAGTTCTTCATTTACATCTATTTTTACCTCTTCAAACATTTTGAAGTAAGCTTTACGGTGTAAAGGTTCGGTGTCTACAATAACACCATCCATATCAAAAAGAACAGCTTTCAGCATTTTTAAAAATTTTTGACGAAGGTACAGAAAACAAAGTTTTTTAAAAACTTCCTTTTAAAAGTAGATGTCAATCCGTTTAGGGTTTAGGCACTATTGCTTTAATTCCGACAGTAATTCAAACGATTTTAATCTCGCTTCTTGATCGTGAATATGGGCTACGACAATAATTTCGTCAATTCTTGTTTCTGCTATAAAATTGAGAAGTTTTTTCCGAACTGTTTCCTTGCTGCCAATAAAAGTGAATTCCATCATTTTAGTTATATGTGCTTTTTCCATCGGACTCCACACTTCATCCATATCTTTTATAGGCGGTGGCAGTGGGGCGCGAGTATTTCTGATAATATTCAGCATAAACAACTTCATACTTGAAGATAAATATTCGGCTTCCTCATCGGTATCGGCAACTACCACATTAATTCCAGCCATAGCATAAGGCTTTTCCAATTGTTTTGAGGCTTCAAAATTACCGTGATACAATCTTAAGGCATCGTGCAAATGTGTTGGCGCAAAGTGACTCGCAAAGGCATACGGCAATCCTAATGCTCCTGCTAATTGCGCACTATAGGTACTTGAACCTAAAAGGTAAAGTGGCACCTCCAATCCCTCTCCAGGAATGGCTCTAACTAAACTGTTTTGATTGCTTGCAGAAAAAAATTGTCGTAACTCCTGCACATCATTCGGGAAATCGTTTACAGATTCGGTACGCTCCCGCCTTAGCGCTCTCGCCGTAAGCTGATCGGTGCCTGGCGCACGTCCTAAACCTAAGTCAATTCTATCTGGATAAAGCGTAGCAAGCGTTCCAAACTGCTCTGCTACAATTAAGGGAGCGTGATTTGGCAACATAACGCCACCAGACCCCACGCGAATAGATTTAGTGTTTTCGGCAACATAACCAATTAGTAATGGCGTAGCAGAACTCACTAAACTTTCTGCATTGTGATGCTCCGAAATCCAAAAGCGTTTAAAACCTAGCTCCTCAACTTTTTGAGCTAAAGCCAGACTACTTTCCATGGCCGTTTTATGACTACTTCCCTGTATTACAGGAACAAGGTCTAAAACTGAAAATGGTATGTTTATTTTATGTTCTTCTTTAGTCATAATATGTTTAGTAGCTATTAATTGTTTTGTATTACTTTAAAATGAATCACAGCGACCATCTTAAAAAGCGATTAGGTTTTCGATTGCCACAAGATCAACTCTGTAACTATAATTTAGCTCGTTGGTATTGTATTGGCCATTCGATATCTGCGTTTAACTCCTTGGCGGCACGTAATGCAAAATGTGGATCTCTTAAACTTTCTCTTCCGTAGAAAATTAAATCGGCTTTCCCTTCTTTTAAAATTGCTTCCGATTGCTCAGCAGTGGTAATTTGACCTACTGCACCGGTTAAAATGTTTGCTTCTTTTTTAATCTGTTCGGCAAATTTAACTTGATACCCAGGCTCACTCGGAATTACTGCTTTAGGCACATTCCCTCCAGTAGATGTATCGATAAGATCTACCCCTCGTTTTTTTAATTCTACAACAAGTTTTACCGAATCTTCAATCGTCCATCCTCCTTTTGTCCAGTCGGTAGCTGAAATACGAACAAAAAGTGGTTTTTCCTCTGGCCATTCTGCTCTAACTAATTCGGTAACTTCAAGAAGTAAGCGAATTCTATTTTCGAAACTTCCACCGTATTTATCAGTGCGATTATTTGCTAAAGGCGAATAGAATTGGTGAAATAAGTATCCGTGTGCCGCGTGAATTTCAACCACGTCGTAACCTGCTTTTTGCGCGCGACGCGTGGCCGCTACATAATCTTGTTTTACTTTTTCAATGCCGTTGGCATCTAACGCTAGCGGCGCTGGCTCCCCTTCTCTAAATGGCAATGCTGAAGAAGAGTACGTTTGCCAACCGTTTTTATCGTCTGGTGATATTTTTCTAGCTCCCTCTTGTGGAAGTTGATGACTTGCTTTTCTACCCGCGTGAGCCAATTGAATCCCTATCAACGCCTTTTGTGCGTGAACAAAATTTACTATTTCTTTCGGCTTTAGAATGTGTTCATCACTCCATATTCCCATATCTCCGTAGGATATTCTTCCTTCAGGGGAAACGGCCGTAGCTTCTTGAATAGTTAAAGCCGTACCTCCCAAGGCGCGGCTTCCTAAGTGAACTAAATGAAAATCGTTTGCAAAACCGTCAACACAACTATACATACACATAGGTGAAATTACAGTTCGATTTTTAAGTGTGGTATTTTTTATTTTTAGAGGAGAAAAAAGTATGCTCATTTATATTTTTATAATTTTTAATATAGACCTCAATAATATTCTCAGATTAAATTCATAGCCTGAAAATCATTTAGCCATTTCAAATTTGTTTGTTGTTTACAGGGGTAGTTTTAAAACTTATAAAAACTTTAAAAACCCATAGAACTTTCGTTTTTTCAAGTAACCAAAATCACTTTGATAGTAATAAGCTTCTCTTTCAAATGAAATATTTCTATAAGCTTGATTTCTATTTCGGTATTGAATACAGCGAATTAAAAACTCAAGGCTGTACCAGATATAGAATAGTACAATCAATAGCTCCACTTGTTGGCGTAAATGAATACGTTCGTGATTTAATAACACAGCATCATTCTTTAATTCCTGATGCTTTAAAATCACAAAGGGCCAAATAGTAATTCCGTTAAAATTTTTACGGAGAAGCTTTGATTGTACTATTAATATCAACTTATGGTTACTGTTTTAAAAACTGACGCAAAACATATTGTAAGATTCCCTCATTTTGGTAGTATGCAACTTCAATTGGAGAATCTAGTCTTGCTATGGCTTTGAATTCAATTTCCTTGCCATCCTCTGTTTTGGCAGATACCGTTACTTTCTTTAATGGCGACAAGTCGTTTTCGATTCCTGAAATACTAAACACTTCATTCCCCGTTAGCCCGTGTGAGGCAGCCGATTCACCTTTAACATACTCTAGCGGAAGTACTCCCATCATGATTAAGTTACTTCGGTGTATACGTTCGTAGCTCTCTGCCAAAACGGCCTTTACACCCAGTAAAATTGTCCCTTTGGCGGCCCAGTCGCGAGAAGAACCACTACCGTATTCTTTTCCAGTAAGCACAATAAGCGGAGTTTTATCGGCTATATATTTCTGCGCGGCATCATAAACAGACATTTGCTCTCCTGTAGGAAGATAAGTTGTATAGCCTCCTTCTCTATCGGCCAATTGGTTTTTTATACGCACGTTTGCAAAAGTACCACGCACCATCACTTCATCATTTCCACGTCTAGAACCATAACTATTGAAGTTTTTCTTTTCAACCCCACGAGAAATTAAATACTGTCCTGCAGCTGAGTCTTCCGAAAAAGCTCCAGCAGGTGAAATATGGTCGGTGGTAATACTATCTCCTAGCATCAGCAAAGCTCTTGCTCCTTCAATATTTTTGAGTGGTTGAGGATCGTCTGACAGATTGTGGAAAAACGGCACTTCCTTAATGTAAGTAGAATCATCTTCCCATTGGTAAAGTTTATCTTTTGGAACTTCTAGGTTTCTCCAGATTTCATTTCCTTCAAAAATTTCGTCGTAATTCTTTTTAAAGTCTTTTGGCGTTAACACCTTGCTCATTACTGCATGTATCTCATCGTCTGTTGGCCAAATATCTTTTAGGTATATCTTTTTACCGTTTCTATCGCAGCTAAGCGGTTCAGTTGTAAGGTCTATATCTACCCTTCCAGCAATGGCAAAAGCTACCACCAGCATTGGCGACATTAGGAAATTCATTTTCACCTGTGAGTGAATACGCGCCTCGAAGTTTCGGTTTCCGGAAAGTACTGAGGTTACAATTAAATCGTTTTCTTCCACCGCTCTTGAAATTTCTGGTGGCAACGGTCCTGAGTTTCCGATACAAGAAGTACATCCGTAACCTACTAAATGAAACTGAAGCGCTTCAAGGTCTTTTAGCAAATCGGCTTTTTCCAAATAATCGGTTACTACTTTTGAACCTGGCGCTAAGGAGGTTTTAACCCAAGGTTTTACGTCTATCCCAAGTTCTCTTGCTTTTTTTGCAACTAATCCCGCCCCTATCATTACAAACGGATTGGAAGTATTGGTACAAGACGTTATAGCCGCAATGGCTACTGCCCCGTCTGAAAGCATATACTTTTCATTTCCATGAGAAATCCAAACCGTTTTTAAACCATTTTTCATTTCGGCCTTCTCTATCTCTACATCTGGTGCAGGGTCGTGAGGTTGTTTTGTTGGTTGACTTCCTCCTTCTTCTTTCCAACGGGTAATCGCCTCTTCCCGTTCAGACGGTTCAATGTACGTTCTGCCAAAAGAAGCGTGTTCTAGCTCGATAAACTTTTCTTTTAAATCTTTAAGAAGAATTTTATCCTGAGGACGCTTAGGACCCGCTACTGTAGGTTGAATGGTTGAAATATCTAGCTCTACAACATCGGTATATTCTATTTTGTCTTCATCTTGACGCCAAAGCATATTTGCTTTGCAATACTCTTCCACTAACTTTATCTGCTCTTCGCTTCGGTTGCTATCTCGCATATATTCCAAAGTCTTGTCATCTATTGGGAAGTATGTAATAGTACATCCAAATTCTGGCGACATATTTCCGATAGTCGCTCTATCTGGCACAGAAAGATTATCAAGTCCAGGTCCGAAAACCTCAACAAATTTTCCTACTACTCCATATTTTCGAAGTAGGTTAGCAATGGTAAGCACCAAATCTGTGGCAGTAGAACCTAATGGAAGTTTTCCTGTAAGTTTTAAACCGATAACTTCTGGACTAATAAAATAAATTGGTTGTCCTAAGATAGCTGCTTCGGCTTCAATTCCTCCCACACCCCAAGCTACTACTCCAATTCCATTTACCATTGGCGTATGGCTATCGGTTCCTACTAAGGTATCTGGAAAAACCATTCCGTCGCGAGCGATTGCGCCTTTAGAGAAATATTCTAAGTTTACTTGGTGACAGATTCCCATCCCTGGAGGCACCACGCTAAAATTATCGAAAGATTGCTGCGCCCATTTTAAAAATGTATAGCGCTCCTTATTTCGCTTATACTCTTCTTCTATATTTTTATCATAAGCATATTGTGCTGCAAAATAATCTACCTGCACACTGTGGTCTATCACTAAATCTACTGGAATAAGCGGATTAATTTTCGAGGCATCTCCACCTTTTCGGGCCATTTCGGCACGTAATGAAGCTATATCCACTACCGCTGGGACTCCTGTAAAATCTTGCATCAAAACACGAGCGGGTTTAAAGGCTACATCTTTTTCACTCTGTTCTGGCGTCCAATTTAATACTGTTTTTAAATGGTCTTTAGTTACAGAAAAATCGTCGTAATTCCGCAATGCATTCTCTAGAAGAATTCGTATTGAAAATGGGAGTTTACTTATGTTATGTCCTTGTTTTTCAAGCTCGGGAAGGCTGTAGTAAGAAAGTTTGCCTTTTGAAGTATCGAGCGATTTTTTAATGTTGTAAATATCTTGTTTCATGGTGAGTAGTGTTTAACTACTAAAGTTAACCATAATTAACTATCCCTACACACATAGACTTTTGTTTAACAATGTGTTAACAAATTGAAAATAATTTACCCTTAAAAATAAAAAAAGCCCCTGAGAGACATTACCTCGGAAGCTTCTTTATATCACGTTCATAAACCTAAACTATTTCTTTATAATTTTTATGGTAGTTGTGCCATTTTCGGTTTCTAACTGAAGGAAGTAAACACCTTTAACTAGGTTTTCTACATTCATTTCTCCATTGGTAAAAACTGCACCGGTATCTTTGCCGAGTAGGTCAAAAAGTCTAACGTTATTAAATGCAACTTCCGTAGGATTCTCAATGTTTATAATGTTAGTTGCCGGATTTGGGTATACAGTTACTGAGGTCAAATTATTTTCATTTACCCCAAGAGATTCGCCTTTAATAGCAAACAGGCTATATTGTCTAGAGCCACCAAACCCAAGTTCTGTAAGTTCACCATTTGCAAGATTTACTGTATAGAATTTATTCCAAATTACCCCATCACTATTCAGCAAAACGGCATACATCACATTGGTGGCAGGGTCAACAGAAAAACCATTTCGCACTGGATATGTGCCACTCGGAAGCATATTACCCACAACGCTCCCCACGCCTGTATTGATATCTACAATGTACAAATTTCCCGTATTGGCATCGGCAACATACACCTTCCCGTTGTTGTCGATTTCCATAGCAACTCCATTTAAAATCCCAGTGCCAATACCTATTGGCGTTAGTACACCGGTGGTAATATTAACTTCATAAAATTGCGTTCCAGAGTTATTGTTAGGATCCGCACTCAATGCGTAAAAAGTATCGTTTGTAGGATTATAAGATAACTGATTTAAAAATTGTCCACCAACATTGCCTGATACGGTAATAGTATTATTTATAGCTCCCGTAGTTATATCTACAGTTCCCAATACATAGTCTGGATCTTGGTATACAAATGTATATAGTTCTCCAGCATCGTTGAAATCGCCTCCCAACATTGTAGGAGCACTACCCGTAATTACTGTACCTAACGGATAATAAGGTCCCGCGAGTGGAATAGTACCAAACTGGCCCGGATTGGTAAAATTTTCCATTACATAAACATCTGTTGCAGCCCCAAGTAAATTTTGTGACTTGACGGAAGTTGCAATAAATGTGAATAAAAGAGTAAAAAGAAGAATTTTTTTCATGACATATAGTTTTAAGGATTATAACTATATATCGGACGAGTATTAAAAAGTCATCATTTTTTGGGGAAGAAGTTACAGAGATTAAAGGTTTTGCGAAACGATATAGCCACCAGTCCAAGCATTTTGAAAGTTAAATCCTCCCGTTATAGCGTCTATATCAAGAACTTCCCCAGCGAAGAAAAGATTTTTACAAACCCTACTTTCGAAAGTTTTAAAGTTTACTTCTTTTAAATCTACCCCGCCGGCTGTGACAAATTCCTCTTTAAAGGTACTCTTTCCGTTTACTTCAAAAATTGCTGCGGTAAGTTGATTGGCTAGATTTTGAAAATTCTCGCGGGTTGCCTCAGCCCATGTAAGCGTTTCGGCAATGCCTGCGGCTTTTACCATACTTTGCCAAAGGCGCTTGGGCAATTCGAATTGTGCGTATTTATAAATTGTTTGCTTGCCTTGTAATATTTTTAAATTTTTCAAAGAATCCAACACATCCTCTTCCGTAAGCGTATTAAGCCAATTCACTTCAATAGTAAAATTGTATTTTATAGGCTCTAATATTCTAGCGCCCCAAGCCGAAAGTTTTAAAATTGCAGGACCACTCATACCCCAATGGGTAATTAGTAACGACCCGTCGCTTTCCAAAACTGTTTTACCATTTTTATCTAAAACTTTTACCGAAGCATTTGTGCTAAGTCCGGGCAAATCTGCTATACGACTATCTTTGATGTTGAATGTAAAAAGTGAAGGTACGGCGGGAACTATACTATGCCCTAAATCTTTGAGCAACTTCCAAATTTTAGGATTACTACCCGTTGTAACCACAATTTTTTCTGCGGAAAAAGTATCGGTACTAGTAGTTAAAATATATCGGCCTTCATTTTTCTGAATTTCCTTTACCGGCTGACTAAGCAGTACCTCGACCCCTAATCTTTTTGTTTCTGAAAGAAAACAATCTATGATAGTTTGTGAAGAGTTTGAAACCGGAAACATCCGCCCGTCCTCTTCAATTTTGAGTTCCACGCCTCTTTTTTCGAACCATTCAATGGTATCGCCTGTCATAAAAGTATGGAACGGCCCTAAAAGTTCTTTTTCGCCACGTGGATAGTTTTGGGTTAATTCTTTTGGAAGAAACTCGGCGTGGGTTACATTGCATCGACCACCGCCAGAAATTTTTACTTTGGTAAGAACCTCTTTTCCACGTTCTAAAATTGCAATTTTAAGATGGGGGGTTTTTTCCGCAGCGTTTATTGCCGTGAAAAATCCCGCAGCTCCGCCGCCAATTATAATAATATCTAGATTTTTTGGCAATGAAAATAGTATTTTGGTTTACAAGCTATAAAAGTAACAAATAGAAAGCCTACAGTGTAAAGCACAACCTATTTTTTAATAAACCTTTTAAGCAAACTCTCTCCAGCCTCATTTTTAAAAATCACAAAATACAATCCTGAATTTAAATCATTTATATTAATGGTTTCCAATTTTTCGTTAATAGTATAACTTTTTAAGTTTTTACCATTCACATTATAAATTGAAACATCAACTGGTTGATTAAAATTATTTTTAATGTTTAAGGTTTCATCAACAGGGTTTGGGTAAAAACCAAAACTTGAGTTATCAAATTCCGGTGTAGTTAACAACACGCTATTATATATTGCAAAATCACCCTCAACATTTGTTACGGTTAGCTGTAAGTAATCATCTACAGGCTCGATTATATAATTGAAGGGATTTTTTGAGTTTACGTGGCTATAAAAATATACTGAATTATGAGTACCTATAAAATCATTTTGTGGTGGATTACAAAGCCCAATTAAAACAATCCAAGGTTCAGTTTCTGAAACTATAAAACTATTCGCGTTTATTACCACATTATTACTATAACATTCATCGCAGCTTGGATAACATAAATAAATTTCTTCACTATTAAAAGTAACCTCTATAAGATGTTCTTCTGGGGGCAGAAAAAATATTTCACCATCCAATTCACCAGTTACAAAATACCAAGTATTGTCAAAAAGATTTGGATCTTGTGCATAAAGATTATTTTGCTGCTGATTAAGAATTATATATTGTAGATTAAATAGAAATATTAACAATAAAAGTGATTTTAGATTAATATAATTTTTTGTTTTATTGTTTTAGTAAATTCTTTGGACATCCGCTTGTTTCACGACAAGGATTTTTCTTCTGCAAAAGATTCGCAAAGTGCGATAGTTTCCTTTACATCGTCTAATGTTGTTCTAGGGTTTATCAAGCACATTCTTAGTACTATCTGCCCGTTAAGAACAGTAGTTACCAATAAAGCTTGTTTTGAATCAACCACACTTTGAGAAATTCGTTGGTTAAGCGCGTCAAGCTTTTTCTCTGAAAGTTTGTTGCCAATTGGGTTGTATCTAAAGTTAATAACCGCCAATGTGGCTGGTGAAATAACCTCCCAATTGCTACTCGATCTTAAAAAATCTTCTGTTGCTTCTGCCAACTTAATATTGTAGGTTATGGCCTGCCTGAACTCACCCATTCCAAAAGTTTTTACCGACATATAAAACTTCAAAGCTCTAAAACGTCTTGTAAGCTCAATACCGTGATCGTAAAAATTAATTTCAGACTCATTGCCTTCAATATCGCGTAAATATTCAGGTTTTTCGGTAAAAGTTCCTTTAAGCCATTTGTGATTTTTCACTAAAAGACAACCGATTTCATAGGGCTGATAAAACCATTTATGAGGGTCTATAGTAAGTGAATCGGCTTTCCCAATTCCTTTTAAAAGCTGTTTTCCATCTTCAGAAAGTATAGCAAAACCACCATAGGCCCCATCGATATGAAACCAGATATCTTCTTTTTTACAGATTTTGGCAATGTCGGAAAGCGGATCTACCGTTCCGGTATTTGTTGTCCCGGCAGTTGCAATCAAGCAAAAAGGTTGTAGCCCTTCCAACCTATCTTTTGCAATAGCGTTTTTTAATTTATTCAATGAGAATTTAAACTCCCCATCAGTAGGAATAATTCTAATCTGTTCTTTTCTAAAACCTAATACGCGAATGGCTTTAATATTTGAAGAATGCGCTTGGTCTGAAAGGTAAATTACAGCTTTACTAAAATCGTCGCCACATTTTACTCTTCGAGCAGTTACTAAGGCAGTTAAATTGGCCATAGAACCCCCACTAGTAAAAATTCCTCCCCCTTTTTTCTGAGGGAAGCCGAACATTTTTAAAAGCCAGTTCATAGCTACAATTTCCATTTGTGCGGCTGCAGGAGACGCTTGCCACCCACCAGAGAATATATTGAAACCAGCTGTTAAGCTGTCTGCCATGGCACTGATATAGTTACTAGGCCCTGGCACAAATGAATACGACTTTGGATGAGAAACAATATTACTTTTGGTCATTACCTCCTCCAAAACAAAATCCAACACCTTTTTAGGGTCGGATGGAGTTTCAGGAGCTTCTTCTAGAAATAATGCCTCCATTTCTTTCCTTGTACCCGAAACCACAGGGAGTTTTTCATTCTGTGTAGAAAAATGATCTACAATTGCATCAACTACCTCATACCCATAACTTTTCATTTCGTCATGGCTTAACTCTAATGTCGCTTTATTCTGAATCTTCACGTGTCTTTTTCTTTATTTTTTTCAAAGTGCAAAAATACTGTTTTAGATAGGGAAAAACAGTGTTTATTTCAATAAAAAATGCCTTGATAATTACATCAAGGCATTTTAGAAAATAGCTGATCTAGTCTTTAAAAAAATTAGGCCTCGACTGCGCTCGACCAGACATTCTTCTCGTTTATTGAACAATCATCTTTTTAGTAATACTGTTATTATTATTGCTGAAGTTTACAAAATAAAGTCCAGAAGCAAGGTTGATTGACATTGTATTAAGCCCTTCAGAAATGTTTTTTGAAACGATTAGGTTCCCTTGAACTCCGTATATTTCAACTTTCTCAAAAGAAAAGATATTGTTGAAGTTAATTTCATTTTTTACTGGATTTGGATAAAAGCTAAAGTTTGAAGCAGCTACATCGTTAACTGAAGCAACTCCACAATCAAATGGATCGAAGGTAACTAAACCTAATGTTGCATCATCTACTTGGTGAAAAATTACATCTTCAACCTCTTCCACAGTACTTTCTTCCCCTTCAATCCAACAGTTGTTTTTGGCCATTACTGGATTAGCTGTATTGTTATAAAGCGCATAAACTACACCACCGTTTCCATTTTCAGAAAACACATTTCCTCCTGGGTTGTCAATGTCATCCCCAAGGTTAATTGTTGCTTGGTCTTGTAGTGTAATACCCCAAATATTTCTTCGTATTGTATTACCTGTAACTACTACTTCATTTCTAGCAGAACTTGTAAGTATATTAATTCCACTTCCACCAAGAGCAGGATCTCCTTGAGTGTTATTGTCTTCAATTAGATTGTTTTTAATTAAAGCAGCATCTACAGGCCCCATAATAGTAATCCCGTATCTGTTGTTTTGAATAATGTTGTCTTGAATAACTGCATTTACATTTGCACCCACAAAGTTTGCAATTGCAATACCACCAACCTTGGTTAAATTTGGATCTCCGATAATTATATTTTGAATAATCTGCAAAGGCTCGTTTGCTAATGTAGTTCCGATGTTAATTTGCGGACGGTTAGCATTATCGGTATTATTTCCTTCAATATGGTTATTATAGATATATGGAGAAACCCCAGAGTTTGCAGCAGAACCAACGGCAGGATTTTCATTAAACTGTATAAGGTTGTTCGTAATCTGCGCCATCCCACGAGAAAGCTGAATAACAGCACTTGACGTAGCTCCAGAAACATTATTGGTTATTGTACAATTGTCAATAGAAAAAGTTTCAGTTAACACTCGAAGCCCTCCCCCGTAAGATATAGTTGCGTTTTTAATATCTATTTCTGAAAACTCTTCAAAACGAAAACCTTCATAAGGAGCAGCTTCGTCTAAAGCAGTAATTGTAACTTCGTTGGCACTTACAGTAAAAGCACCATAAACTTTAATTAATAAATCAGCATCAATTAAAAGAGTTAAGTCCGTATCGATAACTACGGCATCATTTTCAGCAATTTCTAAGTTTTCTAAAAGGGTATACTCACTGCCAGAAACCGTAATTGTAGTAGGGCTTGCTGCAGCAATATCATCTAAGGTCCAAGTAACTCCTGTGTTGGGAGTTGTATAGGTCTGTGCGAATGTTATGGCAAACGCAAAAAAAGTTAATAATGTTGTAAGGGTAATTTTTTTCATTTTATTGGTTTTTATGAACTGTAAAAATAGGTAGTAGCGACTAGGTAAAAAAGAATTTTCAAACCTTATTACATCGCTACAAATTAACTAACTTTGAAATATGGTATTATATATTTTCACGATATTTTTCATCCTTAGCCCCTTCTTTCCAGCTACTAGGCATCCTCATTGGTTTTTTCGTACTGCAGATTTTGTAAGACTTCAATCGGTGGTTATACAATTAATCCTACTCGGAATTTTCATTTACACCGAAGAACACTACACTACTTTTAGTTGGATTTTACTTTTTGCGCTTATTGCAAGCATCATCTACCAACTTTTTAAAATAACACCATACAGTTCACTTTTTCCAAGAAGAAGATCGCACGATGCTACAGACGGATATGTTTCTATTTTAGCAGGAAATGTTTTACAAACAAATAACTGCTACTCAGACTTCCTGAAAGAGGTAAAACGATTTGACCCAGATTTAGTACTCACGATGGAGTCTAACAAGGATTGGGAAAATGGACTTTCCGAACTTGAAAAAGACTATCCTTTTACCGTAAAGGTACCTTTAGAAAATTTCTACGGAATGCATCTTTATTCTAAAGTTGAAGTAAAAAACGTAGAAGTAAAATATCAGATTGAAGACGATAAGCCTTCTATATTTTTCGACTACTATACCGATAAAGATTCGCCTATTTTCTTTTGCTGTCTTCACCCGGCTCCTCCAAGTCCTACAGAAAATGAAACTTCTAAGGAACGTGATGCCGAATTAATGCTTACAGGAAAGAGAATTAGAAAAATTGACAAGCCAACGGTGGTTTGTGGCGATATGAACGATGTAGTATGGAGCCGCACAACGCGTCTTTTCAAAAAAATGACAGGGATGATAGACCCTCGTGTGGGGCGTGGATTCTTTTCTACTTTTCACGCAGATTATTTCTTTTTAAGGTTTCCCCTGGACCATCTTTTTCACACCCGCGATTTGTATGTAGGTAAAATGATACGTTCCAAGAATTTTGGAAGTGATCACTTTGCGATGTACTATGAAATTCATCATAAAAAAAAAACAAAAACTCCCAAAAACCCTAAATTAAATGGGGATGAGAAGGAAGAAATCGAGGAATTGATTGAGGAAGGGAAAGACAACGAATAAATCTTTTTCTATAAAAACTATTGTCTTTACACACTGTAATTACTCTATTAACCTACCTCAAAATTTTACTGTGTTTCAAAAACACAAAACGTTCAAGCCTGAATATTGAATTGAATGTCCAAAACATAGCATTTTAAAACCTAAAAGGGTTTAAAACTGATTTATGTCAGTTGAAAAGTTTAGGAATTTTCGTAACTTCATTCGCTAAATCAATCTTAAAACTAAAGTAATGGATAAGAAAAAACCTAAATTAACTAGGCAAACAGGAGCTCCTGTTCCAGATAATCAAAATGTACAAACAGCTGGGCCACGTGGCCCCATGTTAATGCAGGATGCTTGGTTTCTTGAAAAAATGGCAAACTTCGACAGAGAAGTTATTCCAGAAAGACGAATGCACGCGAAAGGTTCAGGTGCTTTTGGAACCTTTACAGTTACACACGATATCACACAGTACACAAAAGCTGACATCTTTAGCGAAGTAGGAAAAAAAACAGAAATGTTTAGCCGTTTCTCCACAGTTGCTGGAGAAAGAGGGGCAGCAGATGCCGAAAGAGATATTAGAGGATTTGCACTTAAGTTTTATACCGATGAAGGAATTTGGGATTTGGTTGGAAATAATACCCCCGTGTTTTTCTTCCGTGACCCGATGAAATTCCCAGATTTAAACCACGCTGTAAAACGCGACCCTAAAACCAATATGCGGGATGCTAATAACAACTGGGATTTTTGGACTTTACTTCCTGAAGCTTTACATCAGGTTACTATAATTATGAGCGATCGTGGTATTCCAAGAGGATACAGACATATGCACGGATTTGGAAGCCACACCTATAGCCTTATCAACAAAGACAATAAAAGACATTGGGTGAAATTCCATTTCGTAACCCAACAAGGTATCGAAAACCTATCCGATGAAGAAGCGGCAAAAATTGTAGGTATGGACAGGGAATCGTCTCAGAGAGACTTATTCGATGCCATTGAAAATAAAGACTTCCCAAAATGGAAGATGTATATTCAAGTAATGACGGAGGAAGAAGCAAAAACTTACCGTTTCCATCCATTCGACTTAACGAAAGTTTGGTCTAAAAAGGACTTCCCTTTAATTCCTGTAGGGGAATTTGAATTGAATAGAAACCCAGAAAACTACTTCCAAGATGTAGAGCAAGCAGCATTTAATCCGACGAATATTGTTCCAGGAATTGGTTTCTCTCCAGATAAAATGCTTCAAGGAAGATTGTTTTCATATGGAGATGCACAACGCTATAGACTTGGTGTAAACCACTATCAGATTCCGGTAAACAAACCTACTTGCCCTTACCACTCTTATCATAGAGATGGAGCGATGCGAGTAGATGGTAATTACGGTGCAACAAAACATTACGAACCAAACAGCTATGGCGAATGGCAAGAACAACCTCACGCTCAAGAACCGCCTTTAGAATTGAGTGGCGATGCTTACGCTCATAACTTTAGAGATGATGATGAAGATTACTTCACCCAACCTGGGGATTTATTCCGCATTATTAAAGCCGACGGAAAAGCTGACATGTTATTTAAAAATACGGCTGCTCAAGTTGGTGGTGCCGAGAAGTTTATTCAAATACGACATATCAGGAATTGCTATAAAGCCGATCCAGAGTATGGCGAAGGTGTAGCAAAAGCACTAGGTTTATCGATGGACGAGGTGAATAACTTCGATATGACACCTTATAACAAATGGGCACCAAGACCAAGTAATGGATAGTGCTTTTTAATAAATAATAGCAATAAAAGCAAATGCCATAAATGGTCGAAATTCGATTATTTATGGCATTTATGTTAACTTTAAATATTTCACTAACATTTAATAACTTTTAAAATTTAGATACTATGAAAAAAATTATGTCATTAGTTGCAATTGTATTTTTTACAATAACTTCATTTGCACAAACACAATGGAAGGTAGATCCTTATCACTCCTCGTTAAACTTTAATATTTCCCATTCAGGAATTAGTATTGTAAACGGCAGCTTTTTAGAATACACAGGAAACTTAACCACGGAAGGAGAAGCTTTAAATAATGCAAACTTCGATTTTACTGTAAAAGTAAACAGTATAAACACCAATGTAAAAGATAGAGACAATCATTTGAGAAGTGCTGATTTTTTTGAGGTAGAGAAATACCCTAATATGACTTTTAAAAGCACTAAAATTTTAGCTACTGGAAAGCCAGACAAATATTTGTTGTATGGTAAATTAACCATTAAAGACGTTACTAAAGATGTGATTTTTGACGTGCATTATGGAGGATCTGTTAAGAGTGATAAAGGTGAAAAATTAGGTATGAAAGCCAAAACCACCATTAATAGATTTGACTACAACATCAATTTTGATCCAGCTGCTGCAGGTGTTGGAAAAGACGTAACTATTGTTGTTCACTTGCAATTTGCAAAACAATAATTATGAAAAATTCACCAAAAGACGTAGTCGAAAAAATGTTTGAAGCCTTTAGTGAAGGTGATGTAGAAAAATTTGTAGGCACGGTTTCCGAGGACACCGTTTGGGTTTATCACGGAACCCAAATAATTCCCGCCGGTACCTTTGAAAAAAAGGAAGGTGTTAGAACCTTTTTCACTAATATCATGGAAAGGACTGAGATAATCAATTTTGAACCTCAGCAATATATTGTTGAAGACAATATGGTAGTGGTATTGGGACAGGAACACCAAAGGGTTAAGCGTTCTGGAAGAGAACTTAAGCAGAAATGGGTTCAAATTTATACCGTTGAAAACAATTTAATTACGAAAATGGAAGAGTTTGCTACTTCGGAAGAGGTATCATAAATTTTGAATTTTCTTTTAAAAATGAACCTAGTGTTAGCAGTTTATAACACTAGGTTTTTTTATCTAATTATATTTTCAACTCATCTGAAAATGTCATTTCACACAACAACAATTCACTTATAACCAATATATTGTATGACATTTATCATTGCAAATTTCACCTTTAAGGTTTAGATTGTAAACTTGTCCTAACGCCAATTATATAGGCGATTTTTAAATTTTGGGCATTACTTAATAGTATTAACTTTTAAATAAATGTATAATGAAGAAGAAGTTTTTTAATGCGAAAATCTATCGCAATGATGAAGCCACGGAAATGATTGTAGAAAATGGTAAGATCACCCAAATCGGGAAAAATTTATCTAAATGTGATGAAGAAATTGATTTAGGCGGGAAGCTTGTTTTACCTCCTTATGTAGACCCTCATTTGCATTTGGACTACGTTTATACATTATCGGAACTAGGACAAGAAGGCGCTGGCTCAGGAACCTTATTTGAAGCGATTGAGTTGTGGCCAAAGTTTAAAGAAACCTTGACTGTTGAAAGTGTGAAAAAACTTGCGATGAAAGGAATTCACGATGAGGTTTCCCAAGGTGTGCAGCACATACGTACGCATATAGACGTTACCGACCCAAATTTCACGGCCTTAAAAGCGATGCTGGAAATGAAAGAGGATTTAAAAGAAACGGTTGATATTCAAATTGTGGCTTTTCCGCAGCAAGGAATGTATACTTATAAAGGTGGATTAGAACTCGTAGAAGAAGCCTTGAAAATGGGGGCTGATGTAGTTGGAGGAATCCCACATTACGAACCAGCTAGGGAATTTGGAGAAAAATCTGTTCACGATATTGTTAATCTCGGATTGAAATACGATAAGATGATTGATGTTCACTGCGATGAAACAGATGACACCCATTCGCGTTTTGTGGAATTACTGAATGCACTTGTTCTTATGGAAGACTATGGTACAAGAACAACCGCGAGTCACACCTGTTCCTTTGGTTCGGCAGATAACTCCTATGCTTTTAGAATGATGGACCTTTTCCAAAAGAGTAAGTTGAACTTTATCGCTTGTCCTACCGAAAACGCTTATCTTCAGGGTCGACAGGACAGCTACCCAAAACGTCGTGGATTAACTAGAGTAAAAGAATTTATAGAATTAGGAATTAATGTTGCCTTCGCACAAGATTCCATAAACGATCCGTGGTATCCAATGGGGAACGGAAATATGATGAACATTCTAGATAACGGAATCCATTTAGCACAAACCATGTCGCCAGAAGAGATAAAAACAAGTTTCGACTTGATTACCTACAATGGTGCCCGTTGTATGAATATTCAAGATAGTTATGGATTAGAAGTAGGGAAAGCAGCCAATTTTATCGTGCTTAACGAATCTACAGTTTATGAAGCGATAAGAAAAAGAGTAGATGTATTGGCGTCAGTTAGAAATGGTGAGTTTTTATTCCGACGCAAAGAGGTAGAATACGACGTGCCTTTGAATCTTTAAACTTATCTTGTACACTTCTTTTAGGAAAAGCATAATAATTTCAAACCACTAATTTTTCAAAGATTTTATGGATGGATTTGTAGAGTTATCAGAATACATTTTTCGCATAGGCACTGCTTTTATATTAGGCGGAATTATTGGTTTTGAAAGACAGTGGCAACAAAAAAACGCAGGATTACGAACCAATACCTTAGTGGCGATTGGCGCTGCTTCTTACGTATTACTATCTATAGACCTTTATAGTTTAGCGGGTGGAGATCCTGGCAGGGTAACGGCGCAAATTGTTACGGGTATTGGTTTTATTGGGGCTGGGGTTATAATGAAAGATGGGTTTAATGTAAGAGGACTTAATACCGCAGCCACCATATGGTGTTCCGCAGCAGTGGGAACTTTGGCTGGGATGGGCTTTTTACTTGAAGCCTTGATTACTACCATCGCCGTGGTTTTATCTCACCTAGTCTTAAGACCGATAAGTGTTCGTTTATCAAAGCTTTCAGCATATAGGAAGACTAAAGTAAAAGAAACTTACTACCAAGTTTCTATCCAATGTCTTTTAAATATGGAATCAAACGTTCGGTTTTGGCTATTAAGCCATATTGAAGCTAATGATCAGTTACTGGTGCGTTCAATTAATAGGAATACGCTAGAAGCTAATCCAGAAGAAATAGTTATTCAAATAGAAGTGGCAACTATTGGCGAACAAGAAAACTTATTGGAAAACTTGGTTACAGGTCTTACTATGGAACTCGAAGTAACTCGAGCAGGCTGGAAATTGGTAGGACGAGAAACAGAGTATTAGCCCAACTCATTCTATTAAATTATTTGTGTATTTCACACAGTTAAAAACAAAACTATGAGCAAACAAAATATTGCGGAAAAAACTAAAAGTGTTTTTCCGTGGTTGATAATGATTTTAATGTCGTCTGTAACCTTTGTGGGGATTCTCTCTGAATTAATGCCTTCTGGGGTTTTACCTCTTTTGATGGACGATTTAAACATCAACGAAGTTCAGACGGGGAATTTAGTGGGGTATTACGCCATTGCTTCGGCTATTTTTGCAATTCCACTTATTTCCTTGACGATGCAATTCAACAGGAAATATTTATTACTCCTTTTATTAGGAGGTTTTGCTATTTCCAATATTATCTCAGGACTTGTTTACGACTATACCACCATCATTATTTTAAGAGTTATTGGAGGTATTTGTGCGGGAGTCATGTGGCCAATGATTGCTGCTTATGGAATGAGGTTGGTAGATGAAAAGCATCACGGTAAAGCAATTGCAGTAATTATGGCAGGAACAACCTTGGGGATTAGCGTGGGAATGCCAATAATGACAACTATTGGGAATGACTACGGCTGGAGAACAGAATTTATAGGTCTTGGTGCATTTATCCTTGCTATTGCCGTAATTAGCTTTTTTGCTTTGCCCTCAACCCCAGGCGAAAAACTCTCTAAAAGCTCCTCGCCATTTGCATTACTAAAAATACCTGAAGTGTTAATTATACTTTTACTTACATTACTGGGAGTAGTAGCACACTATGGCGTTTATGTGTATATCACAAGTCTTGTGGATGAAATTCAGCTAGCAGGTGGTGTGGAAATGGCGCTGTTATTTTTTGGAATTGGTTCGTTAATTTCAGTCTTGATAGCTATAAAATACACCGATAAATATTTAAGACTACTAACTATAGCGATGTTTGCATTGATTATTTTTTCAATGGTTATTTTCCTAATGTTTGGAGGCACAACAGGTATGGGACATTTCGCTTTCTTTTTATGGGGAGTTTCCTTTGGTCCGTTAGTGACGCTATTACAAGCCGCGGTAAGCAGGCAAGTAGAAACTGCTAAAGATGTAGCTACATCGGTTCAATCATCGGTTTTCAACTTATCAATTATGATTGCGTCATCTGCTGCCGGCCTACTATTGGGAATTTACACTCCAATGAGTTTGGTTTATCTTGCAATTGCACTTTCCATACCTGGAATTATAATTTCAGTATATGCTAAAAAAACTTTGAGTTGATTTTATTATCCGTGCACAGATTGCCTATATTCAATACCCCATTTTGCCAATTCGTTAATAAGTGGTGAAAGTGTCGCACCATATTCTGTTATAGCATATTCAACGGTTATAGGCTTTGTATCTAAAACTGTTCGACTAACTAAATGATTCAATTCAAGATCCTGAAGTTCTTTGGAAAGCATTTTAGATCCTATCCCATCAATTTCCCTCATCAAATCCATAAACCCAAGTTTGTTACCCTCTATTAGCGTTCCTAGGATGTGAAACTTCCATTTCCCAGATAAAATACTCATCGTATCACTGATAGCTTGCATCCTAACCTGGCATACAGGGGTGTCGTTTATTTTTGCTTTCTTTTTCATTTCAATATAAATATTTCACAATTACAACTTAAATGCACTAAGGTAGTTTCCTACAGGAAAGCACTTCCCAAAAGGAAACGCATATCAAATATACACTTAATTTTCAGTATATTTGTATTCATACTTGAAAACATAACAGCTTAAACCTGAACTAGGTAGAACTATGATAAATGTATTCAAGTAAATAGATAACAATTTAAAACAATATTATGAATAACGATAAATTAAAAAACAATCCACTGCTTTGCGATCCAGAAACAGGAATGTGCGAAATGCCAAGCGAGGATGTGCAAGATTCCACAGTAGAAAAAGCTCAATCATCTGAAAAATCAGTTAAGCTAGTTTACTTTACAGACCCAATTTGTTCTTCTTGTTGGGGAATTGAACCTCAGTTGAGAAAACTGAAATTAGAGTATGGAGACCATATTGAAGTTGAATACAGAATGGGTGGTCTTTTACCAGATTGGAGTTACAATAGCGGAGGTATAGGAAAACCATCAGATGTTGCTTCACATTGGGACGAGGTAAGTATCTATTACGACATGCCAATTGACGGAGATTTATGGTTAGAAGATCCCTTAGACTCGTCATATCCTCCTTCTATTGCCTATAAGGCAGCACAAATGCAAGATAAAGAGAAAGCCAACCTATTTATGCGGGAAATTCGTGAAATGGTTTTCTTACAAAAGAAAAATATTGCAAAATGGGAACATTTAGCAACTGCTGCCAAAAATGTTGATCTTGATGTTGAGCAGTTAAAATCGGATTTTGAAGGAAAAGCAAAAACATTATTTCAAGACGATTTAATAATTGCAAGAGAATACGGTGTAAGAGGGTTCCCTACTATTTTCGTAGTTGACAACGAAGGGAATAAAGAAACCGTTTACGGCGCTAGACCGTATGCTTTTTATGAAATGGCAATCTTAAAAACGAATCCAAATATTTTAAAAAGCGAATACAGTAAAAATTGGGAATCACTTTTTGCTATCTACCCTACTCTTACAGCTAAGGAGTTTTCTGAACTTTCAGGTACGCCTCGAGAGGAAAGTGAAAACGTACTGAACGAACTTACAACCAAAGGTTCTTTAGAAAAACTATCGACTAAAAACGGTTCTATTTGGAAAGTAAAATAGGTTCAATTTAAATTAGACACTATCACTCAAAGTGTGTAAGTGTAAATACAAGGGTAGACTTTTAAAAAAGCCTACCCTTTTTTTTTAGAACGTAAAGGTTTGATTTAAAATTACATATTCAAAAACAGCCCAAATCTAGCGGATACCTTACCTACTAATTTCCCGCTAAAAATGGCTGATATTTCATGGAATCAGTAATACATTAGTAGGTGTCAATGATACAGAAAAAACTCTTTCTAAAATATTTTTATATACAATTGCAAAACGGCAATTTTTCTTTAAGTTTACGCCCTGTTAACAAAAAACTTAATTTTACAATGTTTAAAAAATTACCCACTAAAAGACTTTTAAGTCTTCTGATGATTACACTTTTTTCAGGAGTGACTTTACATGCAAGTAATGTAAACAACCAAGGCAACCCCCTTAACGATACACCTTGCGATGAGAAAATCGTGATAGAATGCGATACCGTATATACGGCAGATTTAGTTCCGAATGCGGGATATTGGACAAATTATTCAAATGTTCCTTATAACTATACTGGATCGGAACAAGTATTTGAATTTACCGCTACTGCCTCGGGTCTTCACATAATGGATTTAGATCAAGGAGCAGGCGATGCAGATTTTATGATTATGAATGCTTGTGGAAATATGGCCGGAAATATCACTGGTTTTTATTGGACTGGAGAGCACTCGGAATATATAGAATTAGTTGAAGGTACTACTTATTATATTATTGCCGATTTGTATGAAACAAGCGGACCGACTACTGTAAGTATAAAGGTAAATTGTATGGGAGATGTGGTTGTTCCTGAACCAGATTTTGATTGCTTCCAAGGTATGGGGATTGCTCCAAGCCTTGATGCTGCATTTAATTTAGATCCACTTAACCCAAATACATTTGTAGCTAATGATTTTACAGTTGAAGCTAATACTACTTTTGCACTTCAACAAATCTCACTTAGTACAAATCAAGTTCAGGTTCCAGATCACGGTGTTTTCAATATTAGAGCAAATAATAATGGAATACCAGGTGAGGTAATTGAGGTGATTGAAGCTGATGTAACATCTGCTATAGCTTACGCAGCATTATACGACGAGCCAGTGTATCACGTTGTATTTGACCTGACTGAAACTGTTCTTTTTACGGAAGGAGTTTATTGGTTAGAACCAAAAATCACTACTCCACAACCTTCTACTGTGTGGTGGGCAGCTACAGAAAACGGAACAGATGGTGCAATTACCATGTTGTCTGAAGATGGAGGTGCTACTTGGATGCCATTAGAAGCAGAATCTATATTTTTCGTAGCAGGAGAATGTGAAACCTTAGGCGTTTCTGATTTCACATCAGTTGACTTTGATTTTTACCCAAATCCAGTAAACGACGTGTTAACTATTCAATCACAGAAAACTGTAGAGTCGATTGAGGTTTATAACGTAATGGGGCAAATGATCCTAAATTCAAGCACAATTTCAAATGGAGAAATTGATTTAAGCACTCTTAAATCAGGTATCTATTTAGTGAAAGCAACTTTTGAAGGCGGACTAACTGAAACCCTGAAAATTGTAAAAAAATAATAGAAATAAATTAGATTTCTTAAAGCTTAAAAGCCGTCTCACTTTTCTAAATGGGACGGTTTTTTTTGTTTGCCATGTCCGTCAATTACGGTAAGGTCAAAGGCATAAACCGCATATAGTTGGAGAATACCACGAGTTGAGGCCGATAGTTCCCACCGAAGAACCGTTCAATTTTGGGTAACAGGTGGAAATTGAAGTAATTCCAATTTATCGATACAAGTCAATGGCAGCATTCAAAAGTTCAACAACTTCTGTCGGTAACTCTATTTTATTTTCTTTAATTTCTACGTCTATCTTATAAAGTGGGAGCTGAGTTTCAATCTTAGCTTTCATTGTTTGTAGCGATTGCAATAATGATGTCATTGCGTGTTCCCCTCTAGGTTGATAGGGTGTAAATGTTATGGGAAGAACATTCTTTTGTGCAAATTCCCCAGAAGCAGTGCACCACTCGATTAGGTTTTTTAATACTGCAGGGATATTATGCGTGTATTCAGGAGTAGCAATGATTATCAATTCAGCAGCATCAATTTTTTCTTTCAATACAAGAATATTTTTAGGAATGCCCGCTGTTAATCTGGAAGGACTAAACAACTCAAAATCTTGTAAACCTTCAAAAACCTGCATTTCATCCTTTTCCTGCAGCAATCGCTGAACTGCTTTTAGAAGATGAAAATTACTGCTAGATATGCTTGCAGAAGCAGATATTCCTAATATTCGCATGGGTTTTACTTTTAGTCAATACAAATTACAAAAATATATTCTGTTGAGACTATGTAGCCTTTAACCATAAAATGCTGTAACAACTCTCACTTCTACTTTTGCAATAATTAGGGATCATTCTCAAAAGTTGTGTGTGAATTGAAATAGAATTCTGATTTTTGTTTTTTAAAACAAAGCTTTGGACAATTATCTAGACCTACTGAAACTTATCCTGC